>JBPOFF010000011.1:0-157252 GCA_051251995.1 Sulfitobacter sp. | reverse complement strand
ATCACACCCGTTATGAAACTGAAAACAGCCGCCTGAATTCTACGGCTGGGCCCCATTAAAAATGGGGGGATTACCCATGCTTGCCAGTGTGGCCCAACATCAGCGCGAGAAAAACGGCGAGCAAACCAAGAACCGGATGCGCGCACGCATGCAGAACAGCTACTGCGTGTTCAACGCACCGTTGGGTTACAGATATGAAAGCCAATCCGGCCACGGTAAAATTCTCGTGCGCGATGAACCTGTCGCGACGATCATCGCCGACGTTATTGAGCGATACGCATCGGGCCGTTTGCAAACGCAGACAGAGGTCAAACGCTACCTAGAGGCTCAACCTGCCTTTCCAAAAGATCGTAAGGGCAACGTCCATCAAACCCGTGTTCTGGAATTGTTAAGTCGTCCCATCTATGCGGGCTATTTGACGCATGCAGGGTGGGGTCTACACTTGGTGCCTGCCAAGCATGAACCGCTGGTGAGTTATGAAACCTATCAAGCGGTGCAAAAGCGTCTGAACGAGACAGCGTACGCCCCAGCGCGCAAAGACCTCAACGAAGACTTCCCGCTGCGGGGTTTCGTCACTTGCGGGCACTGTGAGCAGCCCATGACCGCTTGCTGGTCGAAAGGACGTAGCGCCAAGTATCCGTATTATCTGTGCGACACCAAAGGCTGCGTCGATCACCGAAAATCGATCCGCCGTGAGAAGATCGAAGGCGAGTTTGAGGTGCTGCTGGGCGAACTCAAGCCAAGTGCAAGCCTGTTTGCCATGGCATTCGAGATGTTCCGCGACCTGTGGAACGCCCGCTTGCAATCTAGGGAAGACGAAAAACAAGCTATGCAACGCCAGTTAGCGCACATGGATCGCAAGGCCGCGCAAATTTTGGACCGCCTGATCGACACAAATAGCGATACTCTGATCATAGCCTACGAAGCGCGCTTGCGCGAAATGGAAGAACAAAAGACGTTTTTGACCGAGAAAATCGCGAATTGCGGCAAACCTCTTGCCCCGTTCGAGCAAGTTTATCGAACCGCTTTCGATTTCCTCGCAAACCCCAGTAAACTATGGGCTTCCGGGCGGTTTGAAGACAAGCGGGCAGTGCTGAAACTCGTGTTTGCAGACAGATTGCCATACACCCGAAATGGGGGTTATCGAACCGCTAAAACCGCCTTACCTTTCAAGGCTTTAGACGACTTTGAAGCGGGAAAGTTTGAAATGGTGCCCCCACACGGACTCGAACCGCGGACCTATTGATTACAAATCAATTGCTCTACCAGCTGAGCTATAGGGGCGACGTTGTATAACGTCTTAGCTCTCAACAGCGTTGTGCCGCGATTGCGTGGGCGTTCTTTATTAGATGATCGAAACGGATGCAAGAGACCTAAAGCACTCTTTTACGAGGAATTTGAACGGGGGTGTCACCCGATCCAAAGGCAGCGGCTTTGGTGGTAACCGTCAAGGCAAACATCCCAGTCTGAAGCGCAGGGATCCATGTCAGCGGCGGCATCAGCGGGCCGTTTCAGTTCAAGGTGCGCGCCCACAGTTGGGTGCGGGCCGTCATCAAGAGCTTTGCAGTTTTACACCGGAACCCGAACCCGCTATTCAAACGAGACATCATTCATAATGTGAGCAGATACCATGCAGCTGGCCTTGCACACAGGCGCCCATTACACCGAAGAAGACCGGCTTTTCAAATGTCTACTTCGCAACAAAGATGACTTTGCCAAACGCGGTATATCCGTGCCGGGGCCCAGCAATTTTCGAGGCTTGTTTCGTGATACATTAAACGCGATGCACAAAACGCCGGCGGGGCCGGACGCGCGGGAAATCTTGCTGGATGCGGCACTTGATGATGCTTCTGCCGACAGGTTGGTTCTGTCTGATCCAAATTTCTTTCGTACCCCGGCCACCGCGATCATGGAAGGATACCTATACCGTGACGCACCGCGGCGCATGATGAATATGGCTGACCTTTTCCCAGATGATGAGGTTGAAATATTCCTCGGCATTCGCAACCCGGCCTCACTGGTGCCGATCCTGTATGGCACGGCCATGGATCAAAAACACGCCGCGTTTTGGGGCACCCGCACACCGCTTGATCTGCGCTGGTCCGATACTATTGGCCTGATCCGAGAGGCCGCGCCCGAGATCACCATCACCGTCTGGTGCAGTGAGGATCTGCCGTTGATTTGGTCACAGGTGGTGCGCGAAATTGCGGGTTTGGAATTGCACGAAAAAATTGCGGGCGGTTTTGATCTGTTGTCGTCGATCATGTCGAAAGAGGGGATGCAGCGGTTTCGCACCTATCTGGACAATCATCCAGAAATGACTGAAATCCAAAAGCGCCGGGTGATTGCGGCATTCTTGGACAAATTTGCCCTAGATGATGAGATTGAGGAAGAATTGGATATGCCCGGCTGGACCGAAGAACTGGTCGACGAAATGTCCGAGCTCTATGACGAGGATATGGAAGCTATTCAACGCATTCCCGGCGTGACGATGGTCACCCCGTAAGCGGATGGAAAACAAGGAAGTATCTATGCAGGCAAAGCGGCCAGCATTGGTCATTTTTGATTGTGATGGCGTGTTGGTTGATTCTGAACCAATTTTTAATCAAGTACTTTGGCGTTATCTGACAGCGGCTGGGGCGCAGCTAAGCTATCATGAAACGGCAGCACGTTTCACTGGCAAACACCGCGATGATGTCACCCGGTATATGCGCGAAACAGGTGTGCCGATCCCAAGTGATTGGCCAGACGGGTTCTATGAAAAGGCGCTGGCGGCGCTGGAGGCGTCTGTTTTACCGATTGAGGGGATTGGCCCGGTCATTGAACGCCTGACAAGGGCCGGGATATCCATCTGTGTTGCCTCAAATGGATCGCGCGCCAAGATGGAAATCACCCTGCGGCGCACCGGATTGCTGGCGTCATTTGGTGACAGGTATTATTCGGCTTATGACATTGGCCACAGCAAGCCCGCACCAGATGTGTTTTTGCACGCGGCCAAGGCCAATGGTGCCGACCCGGGTGACTGTGTTGTGATCGAAGACAGCGCCAGCGGCATGGCGGCGGCCCAGGCTGCGGGCATGCAGTGTTTTGGCTATCAACCCGTGGCAGGGGGTGCAGATGCCACGCAGTTTGGCGCGACCTCCTTTGCGACGATGGCGCAATTGCCCGCCTTGTTAGGTTTGCACTGACGGGTTGACCACCTTGGCAAGCTCGCAAATCACATCATAGGCCAGATCAATATCTTGCGCCGTGCAGGTGAACGCGCCTGCCTGAAAGCGAATAACAAATGTGTCGTCAACGCGGGTTTGTGTCAGATAAATTCGGCCATCGTCATTGATGCGATGCACCAAGTTGTGGTTGAGCGCGTCCAGATCATCAACACCCGGCGGCGCATAGCGAAAGGTGAACAGCGATAGCATCGGGGTGGTGGCAATCTCGAAATCTGGCGTGGCGTCCAATCGTGTGGCCAAACCCTGTGCCCATGTCACATGATTGCGGATCATCTCGCGTAGCCCGTCCAGCCCGTGCGCGCGGATCAAAAACCACAGTTTTAACGCTCGGAACCGACGCCCCAAAGGCACCGACCATTCAGAATAGTTGATGATGCCATCCGCGCCATAGGTCTTGAGGAATTCCGGTTGAATGGCCAAGGTTTTGACCAAGGTTGTCGGGTCGCGCAGAAAATGCGTGGTACAATCAAACTGCGCACCCAGCCATTTATGCGGGTTCAACACCACGCTGTCTGCCCGTTCGACCCCGGCCCAGATCGTCTGAAACTCAGGGCAGATCATCGCTGATCCGGCCCATGCTGCATCCACATGCGTATAAAGGTTTTCTGCCTCTGCAACATCCATCACTGCGGCAATATCGTCGGTGCCGCCAATGCTGGTGCCCCCCACACATGCAATGATCCCAGCGGGTAAATGACCCGCCGTACGGTCAGCCGTGATGGCCGCTTGAAGGGCGTTCACATCCATGGCCCGTGTCGGCCCATGGGTTGGAATGCGTACCAAATTTGCCTCGCCAATCCCGGCAATCCAAATCGCCCGGTCAATGGAGGTATGCACCTCAGCCGAACAATAAATACGCAAGGTCGGTTGGCCCGCCAACCCTTTGGCGTTGCCTGCCCATTCCAGCGTTTTTTCCCGCATTGTCAGCACCGCACACAAGGTTGCCGTGCTGGCGCTGTCTTGGATCACACCTGCAAACCCCTCCGGCAGGCCAATCGCTTGACGCATCCAATCACAGACGCGGGTTTCAAGCTCAGTCGCGGCGGGCGAGGTCTGCCACAGCATACATTGCGCGGCGATGGCGGTGACATAGTATTCTGCCAGCACCGACACCGGGGCGGCATTGGCCGGAAAATACGCAAAAAAACGCGGGTGCTGCCAATGGGTCATCCCCGGCATGATGGTGTTTTCCAGATCGGCCAGAATGTCATCAACGGGCTGTGCTGCATCGGGGGGCGACAGCGGCAGTTGCGCCAGAATATCACCGGGTTTGGTTTGCGCGCGCACCGGGCGGTCCCGTAGAGTGGCGTGATAATCAGCGGCCCAATCGGCGGCATCTTTGCCCCGTTCGCGAAAGTCGTCCCAGTTCATTGTGGCTGATCCCTTTGTTCTGCTCGGAAATACCCGCGCTTACAAAGACCACCACGCTACGCCCGCCGCGTCAATCTCTTGACCCGCAAAGGTCACTGGTTCGGGTCCATAATTGAAGGCAAACCGATGGGTGACCGTATCACGCAAGCGCAATCCGTCAGGCATAGGGGTCAGCGGCAATGCACTGTCCTGCGCGAGTTTTGTAATGATGCGGTCCCACAGTGCGGCGTCCGGCCAACCGCCAAGATACTGCAAATTGTCATGAGCAACCAAAACGGGCGTGCCATCCGTGCCGCGCATCACTGCCCTCGCATCGCCTTCAACGGTCTCCGCCCACTGCACCACAGCACCGCCGCCCTCAACGGGTCGTGAAATGCCGGGTGGCAGGCTTTCAACCCGCGTGACCACAGCGTCCAACCCCGGCAGGGACGGCCCCATCGGCACGGGTATACACAGTTCGCCTGTCACTAGATTACTGCGTGGCCCAATCAAGCAGGCTGCGTCAGAGGCGGTAAGTGCAGCAGTTAAATCGTCAGGCATCGTAGCCAAGCCAGGTGCCAGCACCAGTTTGTACCCGCTCAAATCCGCCCCATCGGCAGGCAAGATATCAACCGACAACCCGTGCCGCCGCACCGCGCGGTAGGCATCAAACACCAGTCGGAAATAGTTGAAATCCGCGCCTTGCGGCAGCACATTCCACGCCCAGTCGGATGCGTAATCAAAGATCAGCGCCACCGGGGCTTGGGCGTTGTGCACATCCGGCATGTCGCGCATTTCCGCAGCAACTGTTGCGGCCTCTGCCAACCCCGGCGCGGCACCGTCATCGGGCCGTTTCAACCCCGCGTGCATCTGTTCTTGCGCAAAGGGCGCTTGCCGCCAACGGAAATAGCTGACCACTTCGGCGCCATGCGCGAATGCCTCCCATGTCCACAGACGCACCATGCCGGGCAGGGGGGCAGGGTTGTAGGGGGCCCAATTCACCGGGCCGGGCTGCTGTTCCATCACCCACCAACGGCCATGGTTCAGGGCGCGGTACAGGTCATGGTGAAACGCCTGCATGTCGGGGTCACCCTGTTGCAAATAACGCGCCTTGTGCTCGGGCGTTCTCTCAAGCCGATCCGACAGAAAGCCAATGGGATAGCTGTCCCATGACGCGATATCGAGGTCACGGGCCAGTGCAAAATGATCAAAATCCAACACCCGCCCCATGTAGTTGTGGATCAACGGCGCGTCGGTCAGCGGGCGCAAGGCCGCAACCTGTGCCGCGTTCCACGCCACCACCTGATCCGAGCTGAAACGGCGGAAGGCCAGTTCATGGGACGGATTGGCCTGGGTCACGGTAAGGTTCGGCAATTCGATGTCGTCAAAGGATTCATATTCCATCGACCAAAACACATTGCCCCATGCCCGGTTCAAGGCCGAAGTGCTTTGATACTTTTGCGCCAACCAGTCGCGAAAGGCGGTGCGCGCGGCGTCAGAATAGCTGAGCACCGTGTCATGGCAGCCATATTCATTGTCGATTTGCCATGCGGCGATGCGTGGATCGCGCCCGTATCGTTTGCCCATCTCGGCGGCCATCCGGGCGGCGGCGTCGCGGTAACCGACATGACTGTGGCAATAGTGGCGGCGTGATCCAAACTTGCGCGGTTGATCTGCGGCATCGACGGCCAACATATCGGGGAAGTGATTCAACATCCAACGCGGCGGGGTGGCAGACGGGGTGCCAAGCACGATTTTCAATCCCGCATCTGCAAGCGTTGCAATCGCGCGGTCCAACCAGTCCCATGCAAACACGCCGGGCTTTGGTTCCAGCCGTGACCATGCAAATTCGCCAATACGGACCCAAGTGATCCCTGCCTCAACCATCTCTGCGGCATCTTTGGCCCAGATGGTATCAGACCAGTGTTCAGGGTAATAACACACCCCAAGGCTGCGTTTCATAAGATCACCTGTGGCTCCGGCAGCCCTTGCGCCACGTCTTTGATGCAAAATGTCATGCCATCCTGAGAGCTGGGGTTGTCCAACCCTTGGGTTGCCGACGTCACATAGAGATCACGCAGGTCTGCACCGCCAAATGCGGGGCATGTGGTATGCACGGCGGCGACATCTATTTGGCGCAGCGCGGTGCCATCCGGACCGTAACACACAACCTGTGACGCCCCCCAGCACGCGACCCAGATATTGCCAGCGGCATCTGTCACCGCGCCATCGGGGTTCAACCCGTCTGCGTTTAAGTCAATGAAAACCACCGGATCGCCCTTGGGCCACCCGGTTGCCGCGTCCAAAGCCACGCGCATGATCTGTTTGGTCGGGGTGTCGGTGTAATAGGCATGGCTGCGATCTGGGGCAAAACAGATGGCATTGCTGATGGTTATATCCGCCACCACCTTGCGCAACTCACCACGGTAATAGCGATAGATCGCTCCGGCCTGAGGTTCAACAGATCTGCCCATTGTGCCAATCCAGAACCCGCCCCAAGGATCGGCCCGGCCATCGTTGGACCGGGTGACCGGGTTGTCAGCCTCCAGCGCGGTCAGGGGCGTGTGGGTGCCTGTGGCGATATCGAACCGCCAGAGCGCGGTTTCAGAGGCGATGATCAAGGTGTTATCATCAACCCAACCTGCCGCCGAAAAATGTTCCTCAAAGGCATAGCTGCGTACCGTTTCGCCAGAACGGGAAAATAGCGTTTTCCCGTTAATATCAAACCAGAAAAACGCCTTAAGTGTGGGGTGCCAAAGCGGCCCTTCACCCAATTGACATTGGTGCGTATCAAATGTCGTCACTTTGTTGCGTCCTTATAGGCCGCGACCAGCGCCATAGCGCGGCCCCGCACATTCTCCACCGACAAGCCGGGTTTATACAGCGCCGACCCAATGCCAAAGCCATCTGCGCTGGCTGTAATCCAATCGTCAAAGTTATCGACCCCGGCACCACCAACCGCATAAACCAGCGTGCCTTTTGGCAGAATTACCCGCATCGCTAATAGCCCGCTGGGCCCGGCCATATTACCGGGGAACAGCTTAAGTCCATCAGCCCCGGCACCAAGGGCCGCGAATGCCTCGGTCGGGGTGAAAACCCCCGGCCAGCTTTGTAAACCACGTGATTTGCTGTGTCGAATGACCGCCACATCGCAATTGGGCGAGACAATCAAGGTGCCCCCCGCCTTGGCGACAGCGTCCACCTGATCGACTGTCAACACGGTGCCCGCCCCAATGACCGCGCGGCTCCCATGATCCCGAACCATCGCCGCAATGCTGTCAAAAGGATCAGGCGAATTCAGCGGCACTTCGATGGTGGTGATACCGCAGTCAATCAATGCCCCCGCAACAGCGGAGGCATCAGCGGGCGTGATCCCACGCAAAATCGCAATAAGGGGCAGGGTCATGTGGATACCTTTGATTTTCGATAAGCGGCAGTCAGACCTGCAAGGGTCATGCGTTCGGCGTCCGCTAGGGTTGCCGGAACCCCTTGGGCTGCCAGCGCTGCAAGATAATGTTTGGCCGTTGCATCCGCCCCGATAATCGCCACGTTCTGACCCAACCAATAGGGCCGCGCGGCGGCAAGCTCTGCCCCGATCAAGGCACCGGACAGTTGGGCGCGCGATGTTGCCGCTGGGGTGGCTTGCAGCAAATCCCCGGCCCGGATCGAAAACAGCCGTGCGGCCAGTTTTTCAGGCCGCGACATCGCGTCAGAAACAGCCTCGGCAAAGGCATCTGCATCCCAGTCGCCTGATTGTACCGAATGGCGCAACACCGATTGGCTTGCGATCAGCGCGAACAATTCACCGGTCATAAAGGTTTGAAAGCTGACCACTTCGCCAGCGCTGACCTGAACCCATTTGGCATGGGTGCCGGGCAGGCAGATCACCCCGTCCCAACCGGGGTTCAGCGCTAAAAAGCCAGCGATCTGGGTTTCTTCGCCGCGCATCACGTCGGCGGGGGTGTCTTGTTTTAGGCCCGGAATAATTCTGACGTTGCGGTCGGTCTGCGGCACTTTGATTAAGTCACCACCAAGCGGCGCACAGGGCACACGGCGGTAGGGTGCCTCGACCCAGCCTTGCCGTGATCCGACCATGCCGCAGGCCACCACAGGCGTTGTCGCAGGCACATCCCAGTTATCAATCAGCATACCAAGGGCCGGGCCAAAGCCATCGCGGTTCAACCCACCCATGCCCGCATCTGACTGTGCGCGGTCTAAAACCTCGCTGCCCTGCATCGCCCAAACGCGCAGGTTGCTGGTGCCCCAGTCGACCGCGATCCATTCTGTGGTTTGGGTGTTCATGCGTTTATCCTGTTGTGACTGTGCCGCCATCAACGACCATACATTGTCCGGTCATCATCCGGCTGGCATCCGAGGCCAAGAACAATACCGCATCCACAATATCACGTGGCACCAGATGTGTCTTGAGGCATTGCCGCCCCAGATGTTCCGCAAGGCCCTCGGGGGTGGCCCATTTCTCAAGCTGCTTTTCGGTCAAGACCCAGCCGGGCGCAAGCGCATTTACCCGAACGCCATCTGGCCCCAGTTCACGTGCCAAAGAACGGCTGAGCGCGGTGATGGCACCATTCGCGGCCGTATAGGCAGGGTAGCCCGCATTGCCCATCATATAGCTGACGGAGCTGAAGTTGATGATTGAACCGGCCCCCTTGGCCTGCATGTGCGGTGCCGCTGCTTGGGCGGCAAAGAAATAAGCCTTGAGGTTGATCGCCATCAGCTCGTCCCAGCGTTCAGGGGTCAACTCGGCCATTGCATGGCGTTGATCATTTGCGGCATTGCTGACCAGCACCTCAACGGGACCAAAGGTGTCAGCGGCTTCTTTTATGGTTGCCTGCAGACGGTCCGCGTCGGTGATGTCGCCTTGCAGGAACAATGGCGCACGCCCGTGTTTGGCCTGCATATCCGCGACAAAGGCGCTGGCATCGGATCTGCCGATAAAGGTGACATTCGCCCCTTGCGCCAAAAAGCCATCTGTTAAGGATGCACCAATACCAGAGCCACCACCGGTGATGTAGACGGACTTGCCTTGCAGGTCATGAAATGTTGCGATCTGGGTCATAATACGGCTCCGAAAGGGATGGTGATAGGGGCTGGGGGGCAGGTCACAGGCGTTCGCCTTCGACGATCCACATGGTTTCTGGAAAGCTCCAGGGTAGGGTCAAGCCATTGTACATCAAGGCAGTCCCGGTCAGGATGACGGGGCCATCCTTTAACGTCAACGTGCCGCGTGACAACCTTGCGGCCGAGCCGCGGTTGCGCAGGCTGACGCTGTAACGGGCGTCTGGGTCAAGCCGGGTCAGTTGCAAGGGCCGTGGCGCGATCTGGGACGAGGTGCCAGCCTTGCCGGCAAACACCACAAACCGGTGGCCATCGCGCGCGGATTGTTGTTCTGCAACCACCGATGGGTCCGCAGATTCCAATCGCATGATATCTGCGTTCATCATCCAGTCGCGGTTTTCTTTCCACCAGCCCGTCACGTCTTTAAGAACTTCAGTTTCGCGGGTGTCCAATTCGCGCGGATCCATTTCGAACCCCATATGACGTTGTGCGGCAACCCAAGCGCGGAATTCAATGTCCAGTATACGCCCGGAGGTGTGACAGCGACGCGGCCCCACATGGCTGCCTGTGACGGCGGCGGGCAGGAACAGTGCTGCGTTATGCTGCATCTGCAACCGCTCCAACGCGTCATTGCTGTCCGACAGCCAAACCCTTTGCGTGCGGCTGAGGATGCCAAAATCAATTCGCCCTCCACCCGAGGCGCAGCTTTCAATCTCTACATGCGGGAAATCAGCGCGCAACCTGTCGATCAGCGCATAAGACCCGCGCGTCTGTTCGGCGTCCGGTTGCGGCAACACGCGGTTGTGGTCCCATTTGATGTATTCAATCGGATGCGCGGACAGCAGGGCGGCGATGCGGTCATACAAGAATTCCCGCACTTCCGGCAGCGCCATGTTCAGCGCCTTTTGCTGACGGCCCAAAATCTGATCCTCTGCCCCCAGTGCCCAATCAGGATGGGCGCGGTGCAGATTGCTGTCCGGGTTGATCATTTCCGGCTCAAACCAGATGCCAAAGCTCATGCCTTCGCTATGGACATGGTCAATCAGCGGACCAAGGCCATCGGGGTATTTGCGCGGGTCAACTTCCCAGTCTGACAGTGACGATGTGTCATCATCACGCAGCCCGAACCAACCATCATCCAACACAAATCGTTCGGCCCCAAGGGCAGCAGCACGGCTGGCAATGTCTTTCAGCTTAGGCACATCATGGTCGAAATAGACCGCTTCCCAGCAGTTGTAATGCACGGGGCGCGGGGTGCCGGGTTTGGTCCATGTCACCACGCGGTCACGCAGATGCCGTTGAAAGGAAATGCCGCAACCATTCAGACCATCATCGCTATAGACCGCATAAAGTGGCGCTGTGCGGAATTCATGTGAGGGCGCGGTTTCCATCCGGGCGGCATGGCCAAATTGGATTTGGCGACGTCCGTCCGGCAATTCTTCGGCAATCATCCGGTGCCCGCCGGACCAGCCATAGTGGAACGCATAGGCCGACCCAGTGGTGTTGGTGGCCCCGCGACACGGCACAATCAGGCCGGGGAAATGTTCGTGACCTGTGCGGCCCGTTCGGTTTTCCCGGTAACGAATGCCAGCCGACCATTGGGTGCGGTTCAACTGAAACTCGCCGCACCAGCGGCCCGCAACATCAATCATTTCGTCCGAGTTTTGCGGCGCAGGTAAAACCGGGGCCGCCAGCCAATGCAGATGCATCGCCCGGTCCGCATTCAACCGCGCTTGCATCACGATGACATGTGTTTCGGGATCAAGCCGCATTTCGGCGGTATAGGTCAGCCGATTAACCGTGTCCGCGCAGGTGATCACCATACCGGTCTCATCCTGCGCCACATCGCGCAATTTGAACTTTGGCAACAATCGCTCACCCGCCGCGTCGCGCACAATCATGCCGGGCTGGCCGGGGAAACTGCGTGCGGCTTCTGGACAGAGCGACAGATCGGGGTTCGCATCCAACATGCCGCCCGTCACATCCAGTTGCGCCACCGCCGCCACCGCCTCAAGGTCTTCGCCCAAGGGCAGGGGAGGACCCCAATAGATCACCTGCGGACACCGATCATTGGTGCTGGCAATGGCAAGTGTCTGGCGCGCATCGTCCAACCGCCATGTCTTGATGGTTGTCTTGCTAACAGTCGTCTGGATCATTTAACGGCACCCAACGTCAGACCTGCAATGAAGTGTTTTTGCATCAGAAAGAACATTGCAACCGGGGGCAGGGCGGCCACAATGCTGCCCGCGCTCATCAAATGATACATCGCGCGGAATTGGCTGTTGAAGGCGGTGATGCCAGCGGTCACAGGTTGGCTTTCTGGCCCTTGGGTTAGCACCACGGCCCAGAAATAGTCATTCCAGATAAAGGTAAAAATCAGCACCGACAGCGCGGCTAAAGCGGGCTTCATCAGCGGCAGCACCACGTACCAGAAAATCTTGATTTCCGAGATACCTTCAACCCGCGCCGCTTCAATCAATTCAAACGGCAGCGCGCGGATAAAGTTGCGCATGAACAGCGTACAGAATCCGGTTTGAAAGGCGATATGAAACAGCACCAGCCCGGTCTTGGTATTATAAAGCCCAAGGTCCAGCGTCAGATCACGCACCGGCACCATAAGGATTTGAAATGGCACAAAGTTACCCGCCACAAACATGAAGAATATCCAGATGTTCGCTTTGAAGCGGTAGATGCCCAAGGCAAACCCTGCCATCGCGGAAAGGGTGACCGCACCAATCACCGTCGGCACCGTGATGAACACGGAGTTCAGCAAATAGCGCGGCATGTCAGAGTTGAAAAATACCTGACCGTAGTTCTCAAAAAAGTCGAACGACGAGGGCATGCCCCAATAATTCGCATTGGTGAAATCCGCCCCCGGTTTGACCGAGAACACAGCGACGGCCAATAGCGGCAACAGCCATGCGATCAACGCCAGTGGCAAGATCAGTTGATAGGTCGTCTTGGCGGCGGGGGCGCGCTTTTCCAGTGGTGTCGGGAACATTAGCGTTTCTCCTCGCGGTACATCGACCATAGGAAGTAGGCGATAAAGACCATCATGATGGCAAACAGGACCACGGCGATGGCGGCACCGTACCCCATGCGGAACCCGTATTCGGACAGGGCGACCTCAAACATGTAATAGGCCAGCACGCGGGAGGAGCCGAACGGCCCGCCGCCCGTCATAATGGAAATCAAATCAAATGACCGCAGCGCGCCGATGATGGTCACAACAAAAGCGATGAACGTCGCGGGGCGCAGTTGTGGCAGCACCACATGCCAGAGCATACGAAACCCCTTGGCCCCGTCCAGCCGCCCGGCCTCGATCTGTTCTGGGTTCACGGCGTTTAGGCCCGTCAGATACAGGATCATGCAATAGGCCGTTTGTGGCCAAAGCCCGGCGAGGATGATGCCATAGGTGACGGTATGTTCGTTGCCCAATATATTGACCGGGCCAAGACCAACCCACGCTAAAACGACATTCAAGATGCCAAAGGCGGGATCGTAAAACCACGTAAAAACAAGGCCGACAACAACCTGAGAGATCACAAAAGGAAAGAAAAACAAAGATTTATACAGACGAATGCCCGTCACCGTCTGGTTCAAAAACAGCGCGATAAACAGGCCCGCCGGGATCGCCGCCAGATACAGCACCAGCCAGATCAGGTTGTTCTTGAGCGAGGTGTAAAACGCATCCCCATCCTGAAATTCGTACATCAGGTCTTCGTAATTGCGCAGGCCGACGTATTCTTTGGCACCCAAACCGTCCCAATCATAAAGCGACAGGTTGAATGACTGAAACACCGGGAAAATGACATAAAACACAAAGAACAAAATGCCGGGGGCCATGAACAGCCAAGGCGCAAGGGTTTGTTGATTGCGTTGCCAATAAGAACGCGCGGGCGCTGAAGTAACGGGCAGGGCTGCTTGGGTCATTTTATATCCTTCGGGTGGCGGTGCAGGACGCCTGCACCTTACGGCGGATAACAGGGGGGTAAGGAGTAAGGTGCAGGCATGCTGCACCCCACTTTCGCTTCAAGATCGGTAAGGTGCACCCATTGGTGCACCTCAACCAGTTTACTTGTAGATACGACCGCGTGCGCGTTCCAGCTTGGCCAGAACTTTGTCCAACTGGTCAGGCTTCACCATGAATTCCTGGAAACCTTCCATGGCAACCTTGGCCATTTCAGCAGGGGCATCACGGTCAAAGAACTGTGCAACGCCGCCGGGGCTATTGGAGGACAACATCGCAAAACCCTTGTTCAGGAATTTATCATCATCCACAGACGCCTTGGCGTTGACGGGAAGCTGACCCAAGCCTTCACCACCGTTGATGATGGTCTGCTCTTCGGCACTTGCCATATGACGCAGGAATTCCCGTGCGGCGTCTTTGTTCTTGGCGGCTGACGGAATGTGGAACGTGTCTGTTGGCGCGTCTTCGGCCAGTTCAACATCCGGGTTGATCGCTGGGAACTGATAGAAACCAAGCTGATCATCGGTCAGGCCTGCTTCACGCAGGGGTGCCACAGCAAAGTTACCCATCAGGTATGCGGCGGCTTCACCATTCACCATGAACGGCAGGGCTTCCTGCCACGAATACGTCTGGTGGTTTTCGATGAAACCGCCCATGTCGATCAGCTCTTTCCAGTTGGTGAACGTCGCTTTGACCTCGTCTGATTCCCAAGACGCGTCGCCTTGCAACAACTGCATGTGGAAATCAAAACCATTGGTGCGCATGTTCATGTAGTCGAACCAGCCACCAGCCGTCCAAAGGAACTTGGTGCCGATGGTATAACACGCCCGCCCGCTTTCAACGATCTTGGCACAGTTGGCTTTTTCTTCATCCCACGTGGTTGGCTCAGTCAGACCCAATTCCTTAAAGATATCTTCGCGGTAATAGACGCCCCATTGGTAATAGGTGTACGGTACGCCCCACTGCTTGCCATCAATGGTCATCGCACCCTTGGTAGAGGCGAGGTCTTCTTTGAACATGTCCTCTTCCCACAGGTCGCTGACATCTTCGAACAGGCCGGCCTCAACATAAGGACGCATGCGGTTGGCGGCGTACCATGTGGCCACATCCGGCGCGTCGGCTGTCAAAAAGTTGCGGATTTGCGTTTTATACGCTTCCCGGTCGATCACGGTGGTTTCGACGTTCAGGTCAGGGTGCTTTTCTTCAAAACGCGCAATCATGCCTTCCATTGCGGCACGTGGCGCAGGGTTGGAGGTGTCGAGGAAAATCTTGAGGTCCCCAGACAGCTTTGCATGGCCATCTGCAAATGCAGCGCCGCCCAGCATGGTAGAGCCAGCCAATGCAGCAAGCATAAGTGATTTTCTAAAAGTCATGATTGTCCTCCCAGACGATTTAATGGTTCCAATATTTGAAACCTAGTTTTATATATTGAAAACTACACCGCAACCTGCCATGGTTGTCAAGTGGGTTGATGCCATCAAGAGTGTCATTCACACCAAGGGAGGAGGTCCATATGTCCAGCGACGGCACAGTGGGTAAAGCAATGGATGTTCTGGATCAGGTGGCTGCCTTTGGCCGCCCGGTGCGATTTGGTGCGGTGCTGGCAGCCAGCCCATTTCCCAAGGCAACACTTTATCGGTTCCTGCAAACCCTGACCAGTCAACGGTTGTTGGAATATGACACCGAACATCAAACCTACTCATTGGGCGTGCGCCTTGTGCGGTTGGCCCATGCGGCCTGGGCGCAAAGCAGCCTTGCGCCCATCGCGCGTCCCTTTCTGGACAGCTTAAGCGCCAAGATCGGATTAACGGTACATTTGGCGCAATTGGACAACGGGCAGGTGCTTTACGTCGATAAACGCAACGCTGCGCAACCGGTTGAGATGTATAGCCAAGCGGGCAAGGTTGGCCCGGCCTATTGCACCGGGGTTGGCAAGGCGATGCTCGCTTTTATGCCGGAACTGGAACAGCAGCGCGCGCTAACGCAACAAAGCTATCACCGCTTTACGGCAGGGACGCTGGCCAACCCGGATGTGTTAAAGGCAGAGCTGGTGAATATTGTTGCCCGCGGCCATGCCTATGACCGCGAGGAACACGAGCCGGGAATCATCTGTATCGCAGTGCCGATCTTGAGCGGACGTGACAAAGTGCTGGGGGGGCTGTCGATTACCGGCTCCACTCAAACAACCAGCTATGAAAAACTCGATGCATTGGTGCCTGACCTCAAGGGCGCTGCGCAGGCTATTGGGCAACAGGCCGAGGCCTGGCGTTTTCCAGGTGATCATCCTCTTCAACAGACAGGAACATAAAGCAAATGACAGGTGTAACACTGAACGGTGCCAT
The DNA here is from genome assembly GCA_051251995.1 of Sulfitobacter sp. Classification (GTDB taxonomy): domain Bacteria; phylum Pseudomonadota; class Alphaproteobacteria; order Rhodobacterales; family Rhodobacteraceae; genus Sulfitobacter. The sequence goes on along the minus strand of JBPOFF010000011.1, from coordinate 141,284 downwards.
TAAACGCTACGGTGATGTGCAAGTGATCCACGGTATTGATCTGGTTGTCGAAGATGGGGAATTCTGCGTCTTTGTCGGGCCGTCGGGCTGTGGCAAGTCCACCTTGCTGCGGATGATCGCAGGGCTTGAAGAGACCACCGAAGGCCAGATCAGCATTGGCGCACGGGACGTGACCAATGCCGACCCGTCAGAGCGTGGCGTGGCGATGGTGTTTCAGACCTACGCGCTGTATCCGCATATGACAGTGGCCGAAAATATGGGGTTTGGCCTGCGCATGAACGGCGTGCCTAAGGCTGAGATCGCGAAAAAGGTTGGGGCTGCGTCGGACATCTTGAAACTGGATGACTACCTGAAACGCAAACCTGCAAATCTGTCCGGTGGCCAACGCCAACGGGTGGCCATTGGCCGGGCGATTGTGCGGGGGCCAGAAGTGTTCCTGTTTGATGAACCCCTGTCGAACCTTGATGCCGAACTGCGCGTCGAAATGCGGGTCGAAATCGCACGTCTGCACAAGGAAATTGGCGCGACGATGATCTACGTGACCCATGATCAGGTCGAGGCGATGACGCTGGCTGACAAGATCGTAGTGCTGCGGGCAGGCAAGATCGAACAGGTAGGTGCGCCCCTTGATTTGTACCGTGATCCTGACAACCGCTTTGTCGCGGGTTTCATCGGCTCGCCTGCGATGAATTTCCTTAATGGCACAGTAAAAGACGGTGCCGTCGACGTGCCCGCACTTGGCAGAACCGTGCAGCCGCAGGTGCAACTGCCACCTAATGGCGCCGATGTCACGGTTGGTCTGCGCCCCGAACATATTGAGGTGCATACCGGCAAAGGTGCGTTGCATGCGGACCTGTCCGAGGCGCTGGGCGGGGTCAGCTATCTGCACCTTGATACCCCCACCGGGGAAAAGATCATCGCCGAAGAACGAGGTGACGACCGCGCCCGCGAAGGCGACACCGTCGACATCACCTTTGAGGTGCGGCGGATCATGCTCTTTGATGCAAAAACAGGCCTGCGGATCAGATAATAGTTTAGGTATAAAATATTTTAACTTGAAATATAAAGAGACCTCTCATAGGCTTCCCCCATATGACTTTGGGGAAAGCATTTGGCACATCCTGTTCGCACACACCGACCCGTTGCCCGACCGCCGCTAGAAACCGGACATATGATCGTGACCGGGGGCGGTACTGGGGTTGGTGCGGCGATTGCGCAGGCGATTGCACTGTCCGGGATCAAAGTGACCATCATGGGGCGGCGCGAGGAACCATTGGTCGCGCAAGCGCTGCCGTATCAGATGTGTGATGTGACGGATGTTGAGGCCGTTTCAGCCGCCTTTGCCGCTGCACGTGAGGCGCAAGGGCCAATAACAGGCGTTATTGCCAATGCCGGGGCCGCGCATTCCGCACCGTTTGATAAAATCACCGCCCAAGATATGACCGAGATGCTGGCGGTGAATGTCACTGGGGTGTTCAACGTCTGGCAGGCGGCACTGGCCGATATGAAAGAAGCCGGGCAGGGCCGATTGATTGCGGTGGCCTCTACCGCTGGCCTAAAGGGCTATCCTTACGTGGCGGGTTATGTGGCGGCTAAACATGGTGTTGTGGGTCTGACCCGCGCCCTGGCGCTGGAACTGGCGCGCAGTGGGATCACCGTTAATGCGATCTGTCCGGGGTTCATTGACACGCCGTTGCTGGATAAATCCATTGCGAACATCACCGACAGCACTGACAAATCCGCCAAGGAGGCGCGGGCGATCTTGCAGCGCGCCAGCCCACAGAATCGATTTGTCAGGACTGATGAAGTTGCCGCGGCTGTCCTGTATCTGCTCTCCGATGCTGCTGGCGCTGTGAACGGCCATACACTGTCCTTGTCCGGGGGTGAAATATGAGCACATCAAAAGAACGCCTGCGCCTGTGGCTGCGCCTGCTTAAGGTCGTGCGCGGGATCGAAGGGCAGTTGCGCGAAAACCTGCGGCAAGATTTTGCAACAACCCTGCCGCGCTTTGACATGCTTGCCGCCCTGTCGCGCCATCCCGAAGGATTAAAGATGAGCCAGCTGTCCGGTGTGCTGCGGGTGTCCAATGGCAACGTGACGGGCATAGCAGACCGCCTTGCCGAAGAAGGTCTGGTGGAGCGGGTGCCAGTGCCAGGTGATCGCCGCGCGATGATCCTGCGGTTGACCGGGGCAGGCCAAGCCGAATTTGCCACCCAAGCGGCGGCCCATGAGGGCTGGATTGATCACATGTTGGACGGTGTCAGTGCGGCAGAGGCCCGTGCCATGGCAAGCAGGCTCAATGCCTTTGCCGCGCTTGCCGAAGAAAAGGAAAAAGCCGATGCGCAGTGATGTGAAACATTTTTTGTGTGAGATCGACGCAGGGATCGCCACCGTGCGGCTGGATCGGCCCAACCGCAAGAACCCACTGACCTTTGATAGCTACGCCGAATTGCGCGACTGGTTCCGCGATTTGGTCTATGCCGATGATGTTGATGTGGTGGTCTTTGCCTCAAACGGTGGCAACTTTAGCTCTGGTGGCGATGTCCATGATATCATTGGGCCTTTGACACGGATGAACATGAAGGAACTGCTGCGCTTTACCCGGATGACAGGCGATCTGGTCAAGGCCATCGTGAACTGCGGAAAACCGGTGATTGCGGCCGTTGATGGGATTTGCGTGGGCGCTGGTGCGATCATTGCAATGGCCTCTGACCTGCGGCTTGCCACGCCTGAGGCCAAAACCGCCTTCCTGTTCACCCGCGTCGGGTTGGCGGGATGTGACATGGGTGCCTGTGCGATCCTGCCGCGGGTGATTGGCCAGACGCGCGCGGCAGAACTGCTGTATACTGGCCGGTCGATGTCGGCGGGCGAAGGCGAAAGATGGGGGTTTTTCAACCGCTTGGTGGCTGGAGCTGATCTGGATACGGAGGCGTTGAAATTGGCGCAGCAAATTCAGGCGGGGCCGAACTTTGCCCACATGATGACCAAAACCATGTTGGCGCAGGAATGGTCGATGTCGATTGAACAGGCGATAGAGGCCGAGGCACAGGCGCAGGCAATCTGCATGCAAACTGGCGATTTTGAGCGTGCGTATAACGCGTTTGTGGCAAAGCAGCGCCCGGTTTTTGAAGGGGATTGAGGATGCAAATGGCGCGCAGAGGTATTTGTAAAAAGGTGAATGTACCGGGTCAGCACCATGTCTGACCGCAGCTTTTTGGATTGGCCGTTTTTTGAGCCGCGCCACAAGACGTTGGCCGAAGCGCTGGACACTTGGGCAGGTCGCGAACTGGTGTCGGTGGATCACAGTGATACCGATGCGGCCTGTCAGTCACTGGTTGCGATGCTGGGCACTGCTGGGTGGTTGCAGCATTCCGGCGCTGAGGCAGACGAACGGTTGGATGTCCGCGCCCTGTGTTTGATCCGCGAAACCTTGGCACGTCATGATGGTTTGGCTGATTTTGCCTTTGCGATGCAGGGGCTTGGCACGGGCGCGATATCGCTGTCCGGCACCCCGGAGCAGCAGGCGGCGTGGTTGCCAAAGACCCGCAGCGGCACCGCAATTTCGGCCTTCGCGTTGACGGAGCCGCAATCGGGCTCAGACGTCGCCAATTCCACCATGACCGCCACATTGGACGGCGATCACTACGTCCTGAATGGCGAAAAGACCTGGATATCCAATGGCGGCATCGCGGATGTCTATACCGTTTTTGCACGCACGGGCGAAGCCCCGGGTGCGCGGGGTTTAAGCGCCTTCATCGTGCCAGCGGGTGTTGCAGGGTTTGCGGTTGTCGAGCGGTTAGAGGTGATGGCACCGCACCCCTTGGCACGGCTTCGCTTTGATAATTGTCGGGTACCAGCCTCTGCAATGATTGGCGCGCCGGGCAAGGGTTTTGGCGTCGCGATGTCGGTGCTGGATGTCTTCCGCTCAACCGTTGCTGCCGCCGCTCTTGGCTTTGCGCGCCGGGCGCTGAACGAGGCGATTGCACGGGTCAATACGCGACAGGTTCAGGGCGCGCCATTAGCAGATTTACAGATGGTACAGGGGCGCATTGCCGATATGGCAGTGGACGTGGATGCCAGCGCCTTGCTGATCTACCGGGCCGCCTGGGCCAAGGATATGGGGGCTGCGCGTGTCACCCGCGAGGCGGCGATGGCCAAGCTGTTTGCCACCGAACATGCTCAGAAAGTCATTGATATGGCCGTGCAACTGCATGGCGGCGACGGGGTGCGTGTAGGCGAAACAGTAGAGCGGTTATACCGCGAAATCAGAGCCTTACGGATATATGAAGGCGCGTCAGACGTACAACGTGTGGTGATCGCGCGCCAAACCTTGGGGGGTATGACATGACGTTATTTCCATCAGCACATAGCGATACGTTCTCGCGCGATAATCTGCCGCCAATGGATCAATGGCCGGACTTGCTGTTGGATGGATTTGACTACCCAGAGCAGTTGAATGTTGGGGTGGAACTGACCGACGCCATGGTTGCCAAAGGGTTTGGCGATCATACTGCCCTAATCGGCAATGGGCGGCGGCGGACCTACAAGGAACTGACCGATTGGACCAACAAACTGGCCCGCGCTTTGGTTGAAAACCTAGGGGTGAAACCGGGCAATCGGGTGCTGATCCGCAGTGCCAATAACCCGGCGATGGTGGCCTGTTGGTTGGCAGCAACCAAGGCAGGGGCAGTGGTGGTCAACACCATGCCGATGCTGCGGGCGGGCGAATTGGCTGCGATTGTCGACAAGGCAGAGATCAGCCATGCGCTGTGTGACACCAGATTGATGGATGAAATGGCAAGTTGTGCCAAGGCGTCAAAGTTCCTGAAAACCGTCGTTGGTTTTGACGGCACTTCAAACCATGATGCGGAACTGGACCGTTTGGCACTGGAAAAACCGGTGCAGTTTGATGCGGTGAAGACTGCGCAAGACGATGTTGCCCTGTTGGGCTTTACCTCAGGCACCACCGGAAGCCCCAAAGCCACAATGCATTTTCATCGCGATTTGCTGATCATTGCAGACGGATACGCGCGTGAAGTGCTGGGCGTCACGCCAGAGGATGTCTTTGTTGGATCACCGCCTTTGGCATTTACTTTTGGGCTTGGTGGTTTGGCGGTTTTCCCCCTGCGGTTTGGCGCGGCAGCGACATTGCTGGAAACCGCAAGTCCGCCGAACATGATTGAAATTATTGAAAAATATAAAGCAACGGTGTGCTTTACCGCACCAACAGCCTATCGCGCCATGTTGCAGGCGATGGAAGCGGGGGCCGACCTTTCATCCCTCAGGGCCGCGGTGTCAGCGGGCGAAACCCTGCCTGCGCCAGTCTATCACGAATGGCAGGAAAAGACCGGGAAACCGATGTTGGACGGGATTGGCGCGACTGAGATGTTGCATATCTTTATCTCGAACCGATTCACCGACCACCGGGCGGCCTGCACAGGTAAACCGGTGTCTGGCTATGAAGCCAAGGTGATTGATGAGACAGGTTCAGAAGTGCCACGTGGCACGGTCGGGCGGCTTGCGGTGCGCGGGCCGACGGGATGTAGATACCTTGGCGATGATCGGCAGGAACGATATGTTAAGGATGGCTGGAACATCACTGGTGACAGTTTCATCATGGACGAAGACGGCTACCTGCATTTTGCCGCCCGAAATGACGATATGATTGTGTCAGCGGGCTATAACATCGCCGGGCCTGAGGTCGAGGCAGCCTTACTTAGCCATCCGTTTGTCAGTGAATGCGGTGTGGTGGCAGCCCCGGATGAAGCGCGCGGTGCAATCGTCCAAGCGCATGTGGTACTGACGGTGGGTGTGGCAAAAGATTCAATCACAATCAAAGTCTTGCAGGATTATGTTAAGGCAGAAATTGCACCCTATAAGTACCCCCGCGACATTCGGTTTATTGATGCGCTACCAAAAACCGCGACCGGAAAAATCCAACGCTTTGCATTGAGAGAAAAACAATGAGCAGTTTTGATGAAGCCTCAAAAGGGGCGAAGATGGATTTTGCCAAGGACAAATCCTATGGCGATTACCTTGGGTTGGACCAAATCCTAACCGTGGAAAACCCATTGGACATGGCCCATGATGGGCTGTTGTTCATCATCCAGCATCAGACATCTGAGTTGTGGATGAAACTGGCCATTCACGAGTTGACCGCGGCGCGTCGAGCGATCCAATCGGGCGATCTGCAACCGGCCTTCAAAATGTTGAGCCGGGTCGCGCGGATATTTGAACAACTCAATTCCGCCTGGGATGTGTTGCGCACCATGACGCCGAGCGAATACACCGCGTTTCGTCCGCATCTGGGGGCGTCGTCGGGGTTTCAATCTTATCAATACCGGTTGGTCGAATACCTGCTGGGCAACCGCAACAAAGCATTGACCAAGCTGCACGAACACACACCAGCACCGCATGCGGCACTGGTGGAAGAGATGGAAAAACCCAGTCTGTATCAGGTGGCCATTGATCTGATGTGCACGCGACTGGGCGCTGATCCGCTGTCGGGCGCGCCGGAACCAACAGCATGGGCGGCAAAGCAAGAGGTCCAAGACCTGTGGCAACGTGTTTATGAAGACCCCGCAACCCATTGGGAACTTTATGAATTGGCGGAAAAACTGGTCGATCTTGAGGATTATTTCCGGCGCTGGCGCTTTAACCATGTCACCACCGTGGAACGGATCATCGGGTTCAAGCGCGGCACGGGCGGGACCAGCGGCGTGGGCTATCTGCGTAAGATGCTTGAGGTCGAACTATTCCCGGAATTGTGGAACGTTAGAGGAGTGTTGTAAGTGGCAAATGTATTGAGAAAAGAAGCGTTTATCATCCCTGATGGCATGATCTATCTGGATGGTAATTCGCTGGGTCCGATGCCAAAGGGCGTACCGGATCGGGTTGCCAGTGTGCTGCAGGACGAATGGGCACAAATGCTGATCAAAGGCTGGAACAACGCAGGCTGGATGGCGCTGCCAGAAAAAGTCGGCAACATGGTGGGTCAGCTGATCGGCGCACAGGCGGGGTCGGTGGTGATGGGGGATACCTTGTCCATCAAGGTTTTTCAGGCCTTGGCCTCCGCGGTCAAAATGGTGCCAGACCGCCGGGTGATCCTGTCTGACACCGGCAATTTCCCCAGCGATCTTTATATTGCCGAAGGCTTGGTAGGGCTGTTGGGGCAGGGCTATGAGTTGCGCACCGTGGCACCGGGTGACGTTGCAGGCGCGATCACCGATGATGTGGCGGTGGTGATGTTGACAGAGGTGGATTACCGCTCTGGTCGCAGGCATGACATGAAGGCGATCACCACGCAGGCCCATGACAACGGGTCGGTGATGGTCTGGGATCTGGCCCATTCGGCAGGGGCAATTCCGGTGGATCTAGCCGGATCCAATTGTGAATTTGCCATTGGCTGTACCTATAAATACTTCAACGGTGGCCCCGGCGCGCCTGCGTTTATCTATGTGCGTCCCGATCTGGCCGACAATGTTGAACCGGCACTCAGCGGATGGTTAGGCCATCGGCAACCCTTTGATTTTGATCTCAATTACACCCCTGCCAAGGGGATCGAACGGATGCGCGTCGGCACGCCACCGATCCTCCAAATGGCAGCGTTAGAAGTTGCCATGGAGGTCTGGGATGGCATTGATATGCACGACCTGCGCGCAGCGTCAGTGGCCTTGCAGGAACAATTCATTGAGGAAGTTGAGGCCCAAGTGCCGCAACTGACCTTGGCCAGCCCGCGTGACAGTGCGGTGCGTGGATCACAGGTGTCGTTCGAGTTTGAACAAGGCTATGCCGCGATGCAGGCACTGATTGTCCGCGACGTGATTGGCGATTTCCGTGCTCCAAACATCATGCGGTTTGGTTTCACACCGCTGTATCTGGATGCGGGTGACGTCAGCCGTGCAGTGGCGGTGATCAAGGATGTGATGGACAATGACCTGTGGGACGATGATGCCTATAAAATTCGTGGCCGTGTAACGTGATCGGCAGGGGGATAACGCTATGACACACCGTATTATTCAACCCGAAGGCTGGGCCGCGGCTAAAGGCTATGCCAATGGCATGCTGAGCGCAGATGGCCATTTGTTTGTCGGCGGACAGATTGGGTGGACCGCAGATCAAAAATTCGAGGCCCATGATTTTATCGGTCAGATGACCCAAGCGTTACGCAATATTCGTGTTGTGGTCGAGGCGGCGGGTGGCGTGCCCGAAGACATCATGCGTCTGACTTGGTATGTGACCGACAAGGCCGAATATCTGGCAGCACAGGCCGAGGTGGGCCGGGCTTACCGCGAGGTGATGGGGCGGCATTTTCCGGCGATGGCGATGGTTGTGGTGGCGGCGCTGATCGAGGATGAGGCGAAGGTTGAGATTGAGGCGACAGCAGTAATCAACGTGAGGTAAGGGTCGTAAATTACTGATATATAATTGATTTTATAAACCTCTGAAGGGCGGAGTTCCACGTAATTTTCCGCCATCGTTTGTTGTCCTGCATCATCGCTGTGTGAAAAGTCCAATTGCAGGTCGCCTACCACGCCAGTGTTACCCCCGCCTGACCAGCGGTGACAGCGATGCAGGCAGGGCAAAATCATCTAACATAAATTGCTTCCGTGATCGTGAGTGTAATGGTCATGCCCGTGGTCATGATCATGCCGATCAAACGCCAGAGCGCCTTGCGTACCGGTGTCAAACAAGACCCGGTATTCTGGGCATTATGCGGCGTTGCTGGGCGCGATGGTCGAAAGCATGGTTGACTGCCTGAGCCACAAATAAGGCCCCGCCGCGAAAGCAACGAGGCCTGAAGGTACTGAAATGAAGGTCGCAGTATAAACTTCTGAACTTAAACTGCGATCTTTCCCCCGCCTTTCTTGGTGATTACCACCACGGCAGGGCGCGGTGGCATGGCTGGGTCAAAATCAGGCCAGCGGGTTGCCGGGTCTTCGAACGTGCTTTCACGCTCAAAACCAGCCAGATCCTTGGTGCCATCGGTGCCGGGGTGCTGGACCGCGACAAACAGGGTCTCACCATCATCTGTGAAATACGGCCCGCACATTTCACCGCCCACCGGGCAGCGGAAAAACAGCTTGGACGTGCCGCGCGCATCGCCTTCGGTTTCCACCGCATAAAGCCCGTCAGATTTGCCCGTTTTTCCCCATTTGCTGCCTTGATCCGTTGAGACCCACAGCCGCCCATCGGCATCCATTGCAGCATTATCTGGTGATCCGAACCAGCCGTTTTCAGATGTTTCCGGATTCCATTGCGCACCGACATCGGCAATCGCCGGGTCACCACATTTAACCAAGATCGACCACGTGCCCGATTGTGCCGCATGGTCGCCGCCGTCCTCTTTGATCTCAATGATATGGCCAAAATTACTGTCGGGGCGTGGGTTGGCGGCATTGGTGTCGCCCGCTTTGCGTTTGTTGTTGTTGGTCAACATGATGTAAGCGGTGCCGTCGCCGCGGGGCTGCGCATCTTCGGGGCGGTCCATTGGGGTGGCCCCCAGCAAATCTGCTGCGACCCGCGTGTCAATCAACACATCCCCTTGGTCGTTGAACCCGTTTTCAGCCGTCAACGGACCCGTGCCATGGATAAGGGGTAGCCAATTAACAATGCCGTCTTCTTCAAAACGCGCAACATACAGCGTGCCATCGCTCAACAAGGCGGAGTTGGCGGCGCGGTCATCAGAAACCGATCCGTTTGAGACGTATTTATATTGATAGTCAAAGCGGTTGTCATCGCCCATGTAGACAACCAATTTGCCCTCGGTGGATATGGTTGTTTCAGCGCCTTCATGGCGGAAACGGCCCATGGCAGTGTGTTTGATAGGGGTTGATGTCGGGTCCGTCGGGTCCACTTCGACCACCCAGCCAAATTTATTGGGCATGTTTGGCTCTTTGTCGATGTTGAACCGATCATACTGCTTGCCCCATGCGTACCACATGCCCGGCACGCCATAGCGCTTCATCTGTGCCGCATCCGCATGCGCAAAGATGTCCGGTTTGCCGTCAGCGTCCAGTGTGTCGGTCCAGAAGTATCCGTGAAAGTTTTCTTCGGCCATCAACCACGTGCCCCAGGGCGTCAAACCACCCGCACAGTTGTTCAAGGTGCCAATAACGTTCAGACCTTCGGGATCATCGGTTGTTTGCATTCGGGCATGCCCTGCGGCAGGACCATCAAGGGTCATCGCGGTATCAAGCGGGGTGATCCGGCGGTTCATTTTGCCGTCCCGCACAACCTGCCATGCGCCAGCGTCATCACGGGCAATCTCAACCACCGACCCGCCGTGCGCGGCCATTTCGATGTCGATCAATTCCGGCGTCATGCCTGCAAAACCATCTTTGTCCTGACGGCCAAGACCGGGGAACATCACCTCTTCGTTGGTGTATTCATGGTTCACACACAGCAATCCGCGCGTGCCATCGTCGTTCAGCGGCACAAAACCTACATAGTCGTTGTTGTAGCCAAACTGCTTAAGCTGGGCCGCCGCCGTCTGGTTCATCACATCAAATTCCGGCGCATCAGCGGTGATGGGATCACCCCAGCGCAGCAGAACATCCGCGTCATAACCGTCGGCAACATGGTGCGTCGCGTCATTGCCCCATGTGAGTTCGTCAAAGACATAGCGGCTTTTGGATGCGGCCGCTGCCTTGTTGGGCGCGATAAGGGCAGCAGTTCCAAAAAGCGCGGTGGTTGCGGAAACCCCCAGCATGCCGCGCAGAATGTCGCGGCGGCCATAGCGCGCATTGATCACATCGCCAATGGTGCGGCCAAGGTTTGGGTTGGTAGGGATGTCGTCAAAGGCTTCGTAGGCCTCGGCTTTATTGCCGATGCTGGAATCGTTCAGAATGTCACGACGGGTCATAGCAGCTTCCTTGCTGGTGGCTTCGGTTGCGCCCTAGATGCCTCAAGTCTGTCACAGCTTTATGACAGTTCAGACGCGGGCGCGGCCAAATCCTTCGATCAACTGGCGCAGACCGATTGCCGCGCCGGCAAAGATCGCAATCAGCGTGACCGGGGCGCTGAACGCAAGGGTCGAGGCCGCAGAGATGCCTTGCCCGACGGTACAGCCCATGGCGATCACCGCCCCAACCCCCATAATGCCCGCGCCAATGATCTGACGGCGCAGCTCGCGGGGGTCTTCGCAGGCTTCCCAGCGGAAATGCCCTTGCCACAGCGACCCAATGAAAGCGCCGATCCAAACACCCGCAACCGACCCGATGCCAAAGGATAAGGGACGCGCGGACCCCTGCATTGCGTATAATACAGATTCGCCTACCGGAGCCGCGTAGGTATGCGAGATCAACGCTTGCGGGGCAAAGCCATGGGCGGCGATCCATGCAGTGCTGCCCCAGCCACTGACAATGGCCAACCCAACAACGGTTCCCCAAACCACCGCTGATCTGTCATGGCGAAACGACGCAGACCAGAGCATGAAAACGATAATAATGATCCCAATCATCAGTCCGACGGTATGAACCGGCACCCCCGTGAGCGCCGCCGTGGCATGGGCCATGCCATCGGGTATGCCTGCGTCCAAAGATCTGGGGAAAAGTGCGGTGCGTACAAAGGCAAAAGGGCCGCTGAGCGTGGAATAGGCGGCAAGGCCCATCACCAGCACAATCACGAAGGACCGAAGATCACCACCGCCCAATCGGGCAATCGCGCCAAAACCGCAGTTGCCAGCCAGTGCCATGCCGTAGCCAAAGAGCAACCCACCAACCACGGCGGCGGGCCAAGAAAACGTCACACTCAGGTAAAACGCATTCTCAAGCGGGATAAATCCGGTTGCCGCCAAGCCAAAGGTGCCAAGAATGGCAACGCCAATTGCGAGCCCCCACATCCGAAGCCGGGTGTCAGAGCCGCCATAAAGCGCGTCTTCGATGGCACCCAAGGTGCAAAACCGACCCAAGCGCGCCGCCAATCCCAACAACATGCCGCCAAAACCGCCCAACAAGGCCACCATCAGCGGTTGCCCCAAAAGGTCAATCATTTTTGCAAAACAGCTCGTAAACCACTTCGAGCACCTTGCGCGGGCGGTCATTGGCCAGACGGTAATATATCGTTTTTCCATCACGGCGGGGGATCACCAGCCCCTCAAGACGCAACCGCGACAGTTGCTGGCTGACGGCGGCTTGGCGTGCTGACATCAATGCCTCAAGTTCCGTCACAGATTTTTCACCCGATACCAAATGGCACAGGATCATCAGGCGGCCTTCATGGCTGATTGCCTTAAGGAAGTTGGACGCCGTCACGGCATTTTCCAGCATCCGGTCCATGTCTTCGTCAGAAATGTCAGGTGTGATAACGGGCAGGGCCATAATCAGTCCTTTGGGTCGGGTAACTTAAAACGCGATTTCATCGGCAATAACATCTATGCCCGCCTGCGCACAAATATCATCCGCGTCACCGCCTGGCGCGCCGCTGACCCCGATGCCTGCAACCAGCGCACCGTCGCCATCCTGCACCATCAACCCTCCGCCCAGCGGCAAAGCCTCGCTGAGGTGGCGAATGCCAGAGGCGGGCATGCCGGCTTGGGTTGTTGCGGCCAGATCACTTGTGTTGGTGCGAAAACTCACCACCGTCCACGCCTTGCGGCGCGATGTCTCATACACATGTGCGCCCGCAAAACGATCACGGATGAACACCTGCGGCACTCCCATCCGGTCCACCACAGTCACGCCAACCTGAAACCCTTGTTCCTGACAGGCATCCATCGCCGCCTGCGCCATCTGCAACGCGAACTCCGGCTTTAGGTTACGAAATTCAACAAAGGCATCATCGGCCCCGGCAAATGCGGTGCTGGCCGTAAGGCACAACGTCAAAGCAAGTTTTTTCATGGCGTTTCTCCTGTGTATTGGGTGGTTTTGCGCAGAATTTCATCCAGCAAGGGCCAAAAGAACGCCTCGCCGGGATACCCTTCGAGACGGGTAAGCTCGACCCCGTCCTCAACAACTAAAAACGTCGGTGTGAAAACCACCCGGCGTTTCAGGGTCACGTCGTCAGACACCGCGCGGATGTCGACGCGGCGCAGCGGGGCAAAGCGGCCTTCGCTGGTTTTGGGATATATCGGGCCTATTTCAGCCTCCCAACGTTCACAATAAATACACCCGCGCTGATCCACCATCACCAGTTCGACCGCCCAAGCTGGCAGGGCAGTCAAAGCCGCGAAAGTGAGGGCAAAAAGCGCGCGCATCTGGGTAAGCCTGATTGACGAATGGATAACACTCAACGTAATTTGAATATGTGAATAGATCAAGCACAGGAAAGTCACGCCGATGTTCGACATAAGTTTTGCAGGGGCGATACTGGCGGGCATACTCAGCTTTTTCACGCCCTGTATCCTGCCGATGGTGCCGTTTTACCTGTCTTACATGGGCGGCCTCAGCGTGTCAGAGCTGCGCGGCGATGGCGAAATTGCACCGGGTGCGCAACGGCGGCTGGTATTGTCATCGGTGCTGTTTGCACTTGGGGTCAGCAGTATTTTTGTGATGCTGGGCATGGGGGCCACGGCGCTGGGGCAGGTGTTTGCACAATACCTTGTACCGCTGTCGTGGGTGGCCGCTGCCATTCTGCTGGTCTTTGGGCTGCATTTTCTGGGCGTGGTTAAAGTGCCGCTGCTCTACCGCGAGGCGCGGCTGGAGGCGGGCGGTGCCCCCACATCCGTTTGGGGTGCCTACGTTATGGGCCTCGCCTTTGGCTTTGGCTGGACACCCTGCGTAGGCCCGGCGCTGGCATCCATCCTGATGATCGCATCGGGCATGGGAGAGATTTGGCGCGGTGGTTTGTTATTGTTGTTCTATGGCTTGGGCATGACCGCGCCGTTCATCATTGCCGCAATTTTTGCCAAACCTTTCCTGAATTGGGCCGCCCGCAACCGCGCATTGGTGGCGCGGGTCGAAAAGGTCATGGGCGCGATGTTGATCTTGTTCGCGGTGTTGATCGTCACGGGCGGGGTGCGCTGGATCGCTGATGTGATGATCCGCTGGTTCCCGTCTTTCACCACACTTGGATAATTCAAAAAAGGAGACTGCCATGAGACTTTTATCTTTTATCTGCGCCACGCTGATCGCGCTGCCGGTCTGGGCGGCGGAATTGGGCGATGACGGCCTGCACAAGGCCCCGTGGATGCGTGACACTTTCAAAGACCTTGGCGAGGATTTGGCCGAAGCGAATGACGAAGGTAAACGCCTGTTGGTGATGTTTGAACAGCGTGGCTGCATTTATTGCACCAAAATGCACGAAGAGGTTTTCAGCAAAGCCAACGTCGCTGATTACATCACTGAGAACTATTTCGTGGTGCAGCTTAACCTGCACGGCGACATTGATGTGACCGATTTTGACGGCGAAACGCTGAGCGAAAAGGCGATGGCGCGTAAGTGGGGGATTCTGTTCACGCCCACGATGATGTTCATTGATAAACAGGTCGCAGAGGGCAAAACCGCACCGCAAGCCGCCGTCGCATCCATGCCCGGTGCCTTTGGGCCGGGCACCACATTGGACATGCTGACATGGGTGGTTGAAGAACGCTATGCCCTTGATGGGAATGAAGATTTTCAGCGTTATCATGCACGCCGTATCCAAGAGCGAGACAATGGCAAAGCCGATTAGATAACCAGCCATTCAAACATTTGAATTTGTTCTTGCTCTTTGACGCGCGCCTGTCTTAGGGTTGGGATAACAAGATCACACGCAGATGTGATCGAACTCGGGAGGAGACGATTGCAATGATGAAATGGCCCAAGACGAATTGGATCGTAGCGGCAGCATTCACGACATGTGCTGGCATGGCGGCGGCTGACATGGTCGCACCCACGGATGTGGTATATGATGATGCTGGTGCTGTTGAGGTATCGCTGTCCGGTGTTGCAGGCGACGCGGCCAATGGGGCGCTGATCGTTGGTGACAAAAAACAAGGTAACTGTGTGGCATGCCATCAAGTTGGTGCCTTGGCTGACATCGCCTTTCAAGGCGAAATCGGACCACCGCTGGATGGGGCCGGTGACCGCTGGACCGAAGCGGAACTGCGCGGCATTTTGGCCAATTCAAAGATGACATTCGAGGGCACGATGATGCCCTCTTATTATAAAACCACCGGATATATCCGGCCCGGCGATGCCTATACCGGTGATGCCGCGACAGAGCCGCTGCCACCTTTGTTGGATGCGCAGATGGTCGAAGATGTTGTGGCGTTCCTTGCCACGTTGAAAGAATAAGGGAGAGAATGATGGATTTCTCAAGACGCGAAACATTCGGGCTGGGGGTGGGCGCAGTTGCCTTGATCACGATGCCAATGGGAGCCGCCGCCGCGACCGAAGGCGTGGACCTGATCATCGCCGATTTCACCGGTGGTGCTGAAATGGCCGATACAGGCGTCACGCTGACCGCACCAGAGATTGCGGAAAACGGCAACACCGTGCCCGTCGAAGTGGATGCACCAGGTGCAACCGCGATCATGCTGCTGGCCACGGGCAACCCAACGCCGCCCGCAGGCACATTCAAATTTGGCCCATTGGCAGGTCGGCATGGCGCGTCAACACGTATCCGCCTGGCCAAAAGCCAAGATGTTGTCGCCATCGCCAAGCTGGCGGACGGCACATTTGCCCGCACCAGCGCCGAAGTTAAAGTTACAATCGGGGGCTGCGGCGGGTAATCCCACGCGTTCCTTTATTCAGGAGAATTAAACATGGCAGATGGTGTAACACCCCGCGTCAAAGTCCCGAAAAAAGCCGCCGCTGGCGATGTCGTGACGATCAAAACATTGATCAGCCACCCCATGGAATCGGGTCAGCGCAAGGATAAAGAAGGCAATCTGATTCCACGGTCGATCATCAACCGTTTTACCTGCGATTTTAACGGTCAGAACGTCATTGATGTGGCGATGGAACCGGCGATGTCGACCAATCCGTACTTTGAATTCGAAGCCCAAGTGCCAGAAGCAGGCGACTTTAAATTCACATGGTATGACGACGACGGAAGCGTCTACGAAGAAACAAAATCCATCGCGATTGGCTGATCCTGAACAGGATCAACCAACGACGTATGGAACAGGGAGGAAACGCTATGAAATTCAAGGCAATGACAGCAATCGCGGCACTGCTGGTCGCGGTACCAATGGCCAGCTTTGCGGATGAGGATGCGGAACTGGTGATCAATGGTGACATTGAGATCATGACCAAAGTACCGGCTCCGGCCCACCTTGAAGGGGCGCTGGGGGATGAGGTCTTGTCAGGCTGGCGGTTCCGGTCCGATGAAACACAAGTTTTGCAGATGGATGATTTCGACAATTCTGGCATGATCTTTGTCGATCAGGCAATCGAATCCTGGAACACCGTTGACGGGTCCGAAGGCAAATCATGCGCATCCTGTCACGACGATGTTGAAACCAGCATGAAAGGCGTACGCGCCACGTACCCCAAGTGGAACGATGGTGCCGAAGAGGTTCGCACATTGGCGATGCAGATCAACGATTGCCGCACCAATCAGATGGGTGCGGACGCTTGGAAATACGACAAGACTGACATTATCTCGATGGAGGCGCTGATTTCGGTGCAATCGCGTGGCATGCCTGTGAATGTCGCGATTGACGGCCCGGCCCAAAGCACGTGGGAGCAGGGCAAAGAGATGTATTACACCCGCTACGGTCAGCTTGAGCTGTCTTGCGCGAATTGCCACGAAGACAACTTTGGCAACATGATCCGTGCCGATCACCTGAGCCAAGGTCAGATCAATGGTTTTCCGGTCTACCGTCTGAAAAATACCAAGCTGAACGGATCACATTCGCGGTTCAAAGGCTGTATCCGCGATACACGTGCCGAAACATTCAGCCCCGGCAGCGCAGAGTTTATCGCACTTGAGCTTTATGTCGCAAGCCGTGGCAACGGATTGTCGGTTGAGGCACCTTCCGTCCGTAACTGATTGAAAATAAATTATGAAATAAGACCTTTTGCGCCTAACCGCGCAAAGGGACACCCTCTCTTTGCCTAGTGAATGGAGCCTGACCCATGCTGTCACGTCGTGATTTTCTGCAAATGTCCATGGCTGCGGCCTCGATCTATGGCGGTTCTGGTTTTGGCAATTGGGCAAGGCTGGCCGCCCAAGACAAATTTGACCAAGACGCGCTGCTGGAGTTTGAAACTTTTGGTAATGTGACGCTGATGCATATCACCGACATCCATGCGCAGCTCAAACCGATCTATTTCCGCGAACCTTCTGTGAACATTGGCGTGGGTAAAAACAGGGGTAAGGTACCGCATCTGACGGGCGAGGATTTCCGCATCCGGTACGGTGTCGGTGGCGGCACCCCGATGGATTACGCGCTGACCTATGATGATTTTGTGACCCACGCTCAGGCGTTCGGTAAGGTCGGTGGCCTTGATCGGGTGTCAACGGTGTTGAACGCAATCCGCGCCGACCGCCCGGATGCACTGTTACTGGATGGTGGTGATACGTGGCATGGGTCGATGACCTGTCTCAAGACCCAAGGCCAAGACATGGTCAACGTGATGAATGCCCTCAAGCCAGATGCAATGACATTCCACTGGGAATTCACCCTTGGATCTGAGCGGGTTCAGGAGATTGTCGAGGGGTTGCCCTTTGCCGCGCTTGGCCAGAACATATTTGACGCGGAATGGGATGAACCATCGGAATTGTTCAAGCCGTATGAGTTTTTTGAACGTGGTGGTGTCAAAATTGCTGTGATTGGACAAGCTTTCCCTTACATGCCCATCGCCAATCCGGGCTGGATGTTCCCCGAATACTCGTTCGGTATCCGTGATGAGCACATGCAGGAAATGGTCGATGAGGTGCGCGCGGCAGGGGCGGAACTGGTGGTTTGTCTGAGCCACAATGGATTTGACGTGGACAAGAAAATGGCCGGCCTTGTCAAAGGCATTGATGTGATCCTGTCCGGTCATACCCATGACGCACTACCCGAACCCGTACTGATCGGGCAAACCCATATCATCGCCTCTGGGTCCAACGGCAAATTTGTTTCCCGCGTCGATCTGGACGTGCGCGATGGCAAAATGATGGGCATCAAACACAAGTTGATCCCGATTTTCAGCGATCTGATCACACCGGACCCGGCAGTCACCGCCTTGATAGACGCGCAACGGGCACCCTTTATTGATGATCTGACTCATGTGGTGGGTAAATCTGATGGGCTGCTGTATCGGCGCGGCAATTTCAACGGGTCATGGGATGATCTGATCTGTGACGCGCTGCTGTCAGAACGCGATGCCGAAATCGCGCTGTCACCGGGCGTGCGCTGGGGGCCGTCGATATTGCCGGGCCAAGACATCACCCGCGAGGATATTTTTAACGTCACCTCAATGACCTATCCGAATGCCTACCGCACTGAAATGACAGGTGAATTCCTGAAAGTGGTGCTGGAGGATGTTGGCGACAATCTGTTTAACCCCGATCCCTATTACCAGCAGGGCGGCGACATGGTGCGTGTGGGCGGTATGGGGTTCAAGATGGATATCGCCAAGCCGCAGGGCGAAAGGATCAGCGGGATGACCATGCTGTCAACAGGTGACCCCATTGACCCTGCGCGCAGCTATGTCGTTGCAGGCTGGGCATCCGTGAATGAAGGCACCGAAGGACCACCGATTTGGGATGTGGTGGAAGGTCACATCAGCAAAATGGGCACCGTCGATGTCAGGGATCGCGCCGCCGTAGAAGTCGTGTTGCCAGATTAGAATCCGGACTAGAAAACCGCAGATTTGGGGTTCTCAGGACCTATTAAATTCAATAAGTTGAATTTGTATATATGTAGGGAAACCGCCATGACATTTTCATTTAAAGACCAAAAGCCAAGCAGACGGGCGTTTCTGACCGGGGCTGCGGCAACCGGGGCAGGGTTGGCGACAGCGGCCTCTGCCAAAGACCCTGCCATTAAGATCCAACCGTGGATGCAGGAATTGGGGGTGGGCGTTGATCATGCGCCTTACGGTATGCCATCGGAATTTGAAAAAGACGTGAAACGGCGCAGCGTTGAATGGCTGACGGCTGATCCGATATCGTCGATCAACTTTACCCCGCTGCATGATCTGGATGGCATCATCACCCCCAATGGCTTGTGCTTTGAACGTCATCACGGCGGGGTGGCACAGGTTGATCCGGCAGAGCATCGGTTGATGATCCATGGGTTGGTGGACAAGCCCCTGGCCTTTACCATGCAGGACCTCAAGCGGTTCCCGCGTGAAAACCATGTGTACTTTTTGGAATGCGCGGCTAACTCCGGGATGGAGTGGCGCGGCTCGCAACTCAATGGCTGTCAGTTCACCCACGGCATGATTCACAACGTGATGTACACCGGCGTTCCACTTAAACTGTTACTTGAAGAAGCGGGCGTAAAGTCTTCTGGTAAATGGATTTTAGCCGAAGGCGCGGATGCTGCGGGCATGACACGGTCGATCCCGATGGAAAAGGCGCTGGAGGATTGTCTGGTCGCGTTCAAGATGAACGGTGAAGCACTGCGCGCGGAACAAGGATACCCCGTGCGGCTGGTTGTGCCGGGCTGGGAAGGCAACATGTGGATCAAATGGTTGCGCCGGATCGAGGTTGGCGATGAACCGTGGCACCAGCGTGAAGAGACCAGCAAATACACCGATCTGCTGGCCGACGGCGTGGCGCGGCGGTTTACGTGGGCGATGGATGCAAAATCCGTGATCACCAACCCCAGTCCTCAGGCTCCGATCACCCATGGGCCGGGGCCAACGGTTTTGACCGGTATGGCATGGTCTGGTCGTGGCACCATTCCACGGGTGGATGTCTCAATTGATGGCGGGATGAACTGGCACAAGGCGCGGATCGACGGGCCAAGCCTGATGAAGTCCGTGCATCGGTTTTATTATGAATTTGATTGGGACGGATCACCCTTACTGCTGCAAAGCCGTGCCCATGACAGTACCGGCTATGTGCAGCCCACCAAGGATGCTCTGCGCAAGGTTCGAGGCGTCAATTCGATCTATCATAACAACGGCATCCAGACATGGGCTGTGGACGCTAACGGGAGGGCCGAAAATGTCGAGATTTCTTAAAAGCGTCTGTTTGACTGCCCTCTTGGCCGGACCTGTCGTCGCAGAACCCCTTGGTTTGGGCCAGTCGGTCAGCCCCGAGGAAGTTGCCATTTGGGACATTGATGTACGCCCCGATGGTCTGGGTCTGCCCCAAGGCAGCGGCACGGTAGAGCAGGGTGATAAGATTTTTACCGCAAAATGTTCTGTTTGCCACGGGGTGTTTGGCGAAGGGGCGGGGCGCTGGCCTGTGTTGGCGGGTGGTCAAGACACACTGACAGATGCGCGCCCCGTGAAAACCATTGGCAGCTATTGGCCTTATTTGTCGACGGTTTTTGACTATGTGAACCGCGCGATGCCATTTGGAGAAGCGCAGTCGCTTGAGCCTGATGAGGTCTATGCCATCACAGCGTATCTTTTGTATCTCAATGACGAAGTTGACGATGATTTTGAACTGACCTCAGAGAACTTTGCTGAAACGCGATTGCCCAATGAGGATGCGTTCAAACCTGACGATCGGTATGAGACTGAATTGGCGGTGTTTACGGGCGCGCCGTGCATGGAAAACTGCAAAGACAGTGTGGAAATCACCATGCGTGCGGCAGTGCTGGACGTCACACCAGAAGAAACCGCAGCCAAAGCAGCGCAGACCGATGCCAGTGCAGATGATCCTGAAACAACCGCCGAGGCATCACAGGATGCCGCCGT
Source organism: Sulfitobacter sp. (assembly GCA_051251995.1). Lineage (GTDB taxonomy): Bacteria > Pseudomonadota > Alphaproteobacteria > Rhodobacterales > Rhodobacteraceae > Sulfitobacter. The sequence continues at coordinate 120,552 of JBPOFF010000011.1, read as the reverse complement.
TGAGCCAGCCGGAATTGACCCTGAACTGGTGGCCGCAGGTGAAAAAGTGTTCAAGAAATGCAAGGCTTGTCATCAACTGGGTGAGGGGGCTCGGAACCGGGTTGGCCCGATCCTGACGGGCATTGTAGACGCGCCAGCCGGGGCCGTGGATGGGTTTAAATATTCCAACGCACTGAAAAAAGTGGCTGAGGGTGGATTGATTTGGACCGATGATGAAATGGCCGCCTTCTTGGCCAAGCCCAAAAAGTATCTTAAGGGCACAAAAATGTCCTTTGCGGGCCTGAAAAAGCAAAAAGACGTTGATGCTGTGATTGCATATCTCAAATCAACGGGACCGTAAGAAGATTCAATAAAACTACTTCAAGGGGAACTGATCCCATTGGCCCCCCTTGAACCCCTAATCCTACGCGACTAATCTCTGTGTAAGGGTTTTGCGGGTATGGTCCTGCGAACAGCAATTCAGGCAGGCGCATATGAACGATCCTATCGACACCTTTACCAACACGCTTGTTCCTATGGTGGTTGAACAAACCAGCCGGGGCGAACGTGCCTACGACATCTTTTCCAGACTGCTCAAAGAACGGATTATTTTTGTAAATGGCCCGATTCACAGCGGGATGAGCCATCTTATTGTTGCGCAGCTGCTACACCTTGAGGCGGAAAACCCGTCAAAAGAAATCAGCATGTACATCAATTCGCCCGGTGGCGAAGTGACGGCAGGTCTGTCGATCTATGACACCATGCAGTACATCAAACCCAAGGTATCAACGCTGATCTGCGGTATGGCGGCTTCCATGGGGTCGGTCATTGCCATCGGCGGCGAAAAGGGCATGCGTTTCGCGCTGCCCAATGCCGAAGTGATGATTCACCAGCCATCTGGTGGTTCGCAAGGCAAAGCCGAAGACATCCTGATTTCAGCGCGCCACATTGAGCGGACCCGCGAGCGGATGTATGAACTATATGTCAAACACTCCGGTCAAACGTTAAAAACTGTTCAAAAAGCGCTGGATCGTGATTTGTGGATGACCCCAGATGAGGCCAAAGATTGGGGCCACATCGACGAGATCGTTGAAAGCCGCGGCAAAGCGGATGATCCTGATGCTGATAAAAAGGGCAAAAAGGATAAATAAATTCTGATCCCGGCACTGCGTTCGCAATAGTAGAATGCATTTGCAATCTTAGATTGTATTTGTAATTCTAGATTTTATGATTGTAGCGCCGGGGGCGCTGGCCTAGGATTAGGCCCAAATCGCAATAACCCCGAATGGGGCAGTCTCAAAACGATGACCTGAAAGGGTTAAAATGGCGAATACATCCGGCGGCGACAGCAAAAATACCCTCTACTGCAGCTTTTGTGGCAAGAGCCAGCATGAGGTGCGAAAACTCATTGCGGGGCCAACCGTGTTCATCTGTGATGAATGTGTTGAGTTGTGCATGGATATCATCCGCGAGGAAACCAAAGCTTCCGGCCTGAAATCTACAGACGGCGTGCCAACACCCAAGGACATCTGTGATGTGTTGGACGATTATGTGATCGGTCAGGCCAGCGCGAAAAAGGTGCTCTCGGTTGCTGTGCACAACCATTACAAACGCTTGAACCACGCTCAAAAGGGTGGGGAAATTGAACTGGCGAAATCCAACATTCTGCTGATTGGCCCAACCGGTTGCGGCAAGACATTGCTGGCCCAAACCCTGGCGCGGACGCTGGATGTGCCGTTCACAATGGCCGACGCCACAACACTGACCGAAGCGGGCTATGTGGGCGAAGATGTTGAAAACATCATCCTCAAGCTGCTGCAATCGTCGGAATATAATGTTGAGCGTGCGCAGCGCGGCATCGTCTATATCGACGAAGTTGATAAGATTACGCGTAAGTCCGAAAATCCGTCGATCACCCGTGACGTATCGGGTGAAGGCGTTCAGCAAGCACTGTTGAAGCTGATGGAAGGCACGGTCGCTTCTGTACCGCCGCAAGGGGGGCGCAAGCATCCGCAGCAGGAGTTCCTGCAAGTGGACACGACCAACATCCTGTTCATCTGTGGCGGTGCCTTTGCTGGTCTGGACCGGATCATTGCCGCACGTGGCAAAGGGTCTGCGATGGGCTTTGGGGCGGATGTGCGTGACAAAGATGCACGCGGCGTTGGTGAAATTTTCACTGATCTGGAACCAGAAGATCTGTTGAAATTCGGTCTGATCCCAGAATTTGTCGGCCGTCTGCCGGTTCTTGCAACGCTTGAGGATCTGGACGAAGACGCACTTGTCATCATCCTGACCCAGCCAAAGAACGCGTTGGTCAAGCAATACCAGCGCCTGTTTGAGTTGGAAGACACCACGCTGACCTTCACCGACGATGCGCTGGCGGCAATTGCAAAACGCGCGATTGAACGCAAGACGGGTGCACGTGGATTGCGGTCGATCCTTGAGGACATTTTGCTGAACACCATGTTTGACCTGCCCGGTTTGGACAGCGTCACCGAAGTTGTGGTGAACGAAGAAGCGGTGTTGTCAGACGCGCAACCACTGATGATCCATGCGGATGCAGAAAAAGAATCTGCTACCGCAAGCTAAGGCAACGGAAGCGTTAGACGAAGAACGTAAAAGGTGGGCCATGGCCCACCTTTTTTATTTAAACCAACGGCGGAACACAGCATGACGATAAAACGCATTCACTCAGGCGGCGAATTCGAAGGCAAAGTTGGCTATTGCCGCGCGGTGGTGGCGGGCGGGTTTGTCCATGTTGCGGGCACTGTGGGGCAGGGTGCGGATGTGGTTGCACAATGCGCAACAGCCCTAGAAATTATCAAAACGGCGCTCGAAAACGCTGGAACTGATTTAGCGCATGTGGTGCGCGTCACCTATATGTTGCCGGACCGTGCAGAATTTGAGCCCTGCTGGCCGCTGCTTTTGGCGGCATTTGGCGACAATCCGCCCGCTGCCACGATGATTGAATGTGGGCTGATCGACCCGAAATACCGGATCGAGATTGAGGTCACAGCCCTGATGCCAGACGCGGGTTAAACCACTTCTTCGAACTTTTCACCCAAACGGGCGCTAACATCATCGCGGCTCAGCGATTTCCATTTGGTCTTGCTGGCCTTGATAAACCCTGCTGTCGCTAGATCCTTTTGCAGCGCGGGCATGTTCAATTCGCCCATCCACAACCGCGACTTGGCGGGGCCTGTGGGTTTCCATGACCGGGTAAGTTGATTGAGCATCAAAGGCTTAATCTCGGCAAAGGATTTGAGGTGTTTTTGCAATTGAACGGTGGCACTTGAGGGGCGGCGTACGATGATTGCAACCTGCTGGTCCGCTTGCGCCACCATCGCCAGCAGATGCAGGGCGGACCCTTCGGCGGCGATGATCTGACGCGCCGCTTTGTAGGTTGCAATCTGACTGGTCAGGTCATGCTTTTCGGGATGAAAAATCGTATAACCCTGTTTTGCCAGATGTTTTTCAAGCTCTGCCTCACCAATCAAATTGCCACGCCCGGCGGGCAACTGGCTTCGGCTGATGTAAATCTTATCGGGACCTTCTGGCTTGATATCTTTGGCAAAGTTTCGTGCGATGGCATCGCGGTAGCTTTGAGTCCCTTCAATCAGTGACCCCAGACCAAAGCCCTGACCGGGAACGATCAGCCGCTCAACGCGGGTGGGGGCATCCAGACTAACCACAGGCGCATCTGTTCCCATCAGTGACACAAACTCGTGCTGGAATGGATGTACTTCGCTGCCGTTCCGCGGGCGTTTTGGGGCAAAAAGGATACCGTCAATGGGTTCATCAAGGTTGTCCAGCGCCCAAAGCCGTGCGGTGCTTTCGACCAGAAAATGTCCAAAATGCATCCACAGTAACCCACCCCAAAGCCATGTGCCCTTGCGGGTCTCAATATCCTCGGCTGGCATTTTCGGCTTAACCGTCAGCGCCCGACCATTGCGCCACAGCGCGCCGGAACTGCAATAGCTGCCATCGGCGCGCAGTACACCTGCGGCTTGCACAAAATTCTGCTCAGTCGGAGGCACAACAACGGCATTTTCGAGGGTCTGTTTTTCAGTGGCCCACCCCGATTGAGACAGTGGCGGCGTCAGACTTGGATCATGGGTGCACGTCCAAACGTGGCGGGTGCAATGGCCCTCTACTTTGCCAAATCCGGCGCGTTTCAGAATGGATTTACATTCGCGCATGCCTTCTATGCCGTAGGCCTCGGGATGAAATTCGATCACAATGGCCCGCACACCGTCCAAGCTGGCATGGCGCAGGAATTCCAATTCGCCGCCTTCAATGTCCATCAACAACACATCAGGTTCAAAATTGCTGTGAATCTTGGCATAATCCGCCGTTGGCACGTCAACGCGGGTGGTGGCCCGGCGGTCCGTGTCGATCAGCGATGAGCCTAGGTATGAATTACGGATGTGAAACGGCATGGTTTCTGGCGCATCCGGCGCGCTGATCAACACTTCATTGCGGACTTCGATGCGGTTGCTCAGCCCGTTCAACGCATAAAGCGCATTTATATGTTCGATCAGGTTCGGGTTGGCTTCAAAGGCTAACACTTTGGCGGGGTTGCCATTTTTCGCAGCAATTGCCCCCACAAGGCCAAGCCCGGCCCCCAGTTCAAGCACATGGTCACCGGGGTGGATGACTTCCAATGCACCGGCAATTTCCTGACCTTCATAGCGCGCGGCATTGATCCGCTCTGCGCGTTCTGGGGTCATCATCGGGCTGTCCGGCACTTTGACGCCGTGGCATTCGGCTACGTGGGTAGGAGTGCTGATCTTTGCTGCCATGGTGATTGTCTCCGTTTTGGAAACATTAAGGCGACTGAGTTAACAGGCCAAGGGGGAGGAGTGAAAAACTGTGCTGACTTTTAGAGGTAGGAGTCTTTGCGGCAACACTTCTGCGCAGGCTGGACGCGGTGCCGTGCATGGTGCATAAACCAGACAACAACTGCGGAGACCTTTGATGGGCATTCTCAATACAATTTTCCGGGCGCTCACATGGTGGGATGGTCAGACACTTGGCACACAGCTTTTTACCTGGCGCAAGGGCACTAAGGTGGGCGAGGATGATCAGGGTAACATTTATTACCGCAACGCGGATTCCAGCAAACGCTGGGTGATTTTCAATGGTGAAATGGAAGCAAGCCGGATCAGCCCTGATTGGCATGGATGGCTGCACCATACGTGGAATGAGCCCCCCACCGACAAGCCGTTGATACATAAGAAATGGGAAAAGCCCCATATTGAGAACCTGACAGGCACCGCGATGGCCTATGCGCCTGCTGGGTCAATCCGTCAGGCCAAACCAGCAGACCGTTCCGATTATGATGCGTGGTCGCCGGAATAAGCGCTGACCACTGGTCCGATATCCCGATTTGATGTCCTCGAAGGAAGCTGCATGATGTGGAAGTCTTTGTTATTGCTGTCTATGTTGGCCTCGCCTTTGGCTGCGCAAGAGGTGGCCTCTGCCTCAGGCGGGGTGCTGCGCGCGCTTGATAAAACATCAGGCCAGACCACAGATATTGAAATGCAGCGGGGGCAATCCAAGACATTAGGTAATCTTCAGATTGTGATGTCCGACTGTCGGTATCCGGCGGGCAACCCGTCCGGCAATGCCTATGCAGAATTGGAAATATCCGAAAAGGGCAAGGTGGGCACTGTATTTTCCGGTTGGATGATCGCATCCGCACCCGCGCTGTCAGCGATGGAACATCAGCGTTACGATGTTTGGGTCATGCGCTGCACCACATCATAAAGGGATGCGGGCGGCGGTGCTGTGAAATCAGCATGCCCCGATTTCGCCAAATCCAGCTGCGCGTGATAGGCACCGCGTGTGATTTCCACTGCACCAAGTGATGCAAGATGTTCTGTTAGAAACTGCGTGTCAAATAGAGTATATCCGGCGCGTTTCAGACGATCCACCAATGCCGCCAGCGCCATCTTTGAGGCGTTTGTGCGCCGTGAAAACATGCTTTCACCAAAAAATGCAGTGCCAAGTGTCACACCGTAGACACCGCCGATCAAGGTTTCATCCTCCCAAATTTCGGCTGAATGTGCATGGCCGTTGCTATGCAACTGGCTGTAAAGATTAAATATTTCGGTATTTATCCAAGTGTCCGTGCGATCAGCACAGCCGTGAACAACGCCTGCAAAATCTTGATCAAACTTAACGGTAAACTTGGTCCGTCGCATGTCTTTGGCCAAGGATCGCGACAGGTGAAATCCATCCAGCGGCAAAACCCCCCGACGGCGCGGATCGACCCAGAAAATCTCCGGGTCGTCGCGGTGTTCGGCCATTGGAAAAATACCAATGGAATAGCCGTGTAACAGTACCTCCGGCGTCAGATCTGACATACCAAATCAGGCTTCGCCGAGGTTTGTTTCCAGCCAATGTTCCAACCAGTGGATGTTGTAATTGCCTGTTTGCACCGCTTCTTCTGCCAGCAGGGCGTGGAACAGTGGAATGGTGGTATCAACACCGTCAATGATCAACTCGCCCAAGGCGCGGCTAAGACGGGCAAGCGCTTCGGGGCGGTCGCGGCCATGAACGATCAGTTTACCAATCAAACTGTCGTAATAAGGCGGAATCGAATAGCCATCATAAAGCGCCGAATCCATCCGCACACCAAGACCACCGGGGGCGTGATACTGGCTGATCCGACCGGGTGAGGGGCGGAAATTTGGCAGTTTCTCGGCATTCAACCGCACTTCGATGGCGTGACCATTGATTTTGAGGGTCTCTTGGGTGAAATCCATCGGCAGCCCTGCGGCAACCCGAATTTGTTCACGCACCAGATCAACACCAAAGATGCCTTCGGTGACCGGGTGCTCCACTTGCAACCGTGTGTTCATCTCGATGAAGTAGAATTCACCGTTCTCATAGAGAAACTCAATCGTGCCCGCACCGATATAGTTGATGTCGGCCATCGCATCGGCACAAACCTTACCGATCCGCGCACGTTCTTCTTCAGAAATGGCAGGGCCGGGCGCTTCTTCGAACACCTTTTGGTGGCGGCGTTGTAGCGAACAATCGCGTTCGCCCAGATGCACAGCGCGGCCTTTGCCATCGCCAAACACCTGAATTTCGATGTGGCGCGGGGTGGTCAGATATTTCTCGATGTAAACTTCGTCATTGCCAAAGTTTGATTTACCCTCGGCGCGCGCCGTTTGGAAGGCGCGTTCCATTTCCTTGGCGGATTGGGCAACTTTCATACCCTTGCCACCGCCGCCAGCCGTGGCTTTGATGATGACAGGATACCCCATTTCTTCGCCCAATTTCTGGGCTGCTTCCAGTGTGGCAACGCCGCCTGCAGAGCCGGGTACGCAAGGCACACCTAGCTTTTTCATCGTGTCCTTGGCAGAAATTTTGTCGCCCATAATGCGGATATGTTCCGCAGTGGGGCCAATAAACGTCAAACCGTGGTCTTCGATCACCTGCACAAAGTCAGCATTTTCAGACAAAAACCCATAGCCGGGGTGGATCGCCTCGGCCCCGGTGATTTCGCAGGCCGCGATAATGGCGGGGATCGACAGATAGGATTGCTGGCTGGACGGTGGACCGATGCAAACAGATTCGTCCGCCATCCGCACGTGCATCGCGTCGCTGTCCGCAGTGGAATGCACCGCGACAGACTGAATGCCCATTTCACGGGCAGCGCGGATCACCCGCAAGGCAATCTCGCCTCGGTTTGCGACAAGGATTTTATTGAACATGTGAACCGCCTTATTCGATGATGACAAGCGGTGCGCCAAATTCGACTGCATCGCCGTCACCGACCATGATGCGTTTGATGGTGCCGGAACGTGGGGCAGGGATGTGGTTCATGGTTTTCATCGCTTCAACGATCAGCAATGTATCGCCTTCTGAGACCGATGCACCAACGGTGATAAAGGCTGGGGAGCTTGGCTCTGCCTGCATATAGACCGTGCCAACCATCGGCGATGTCACAGCACCGGGATGATCCGCAGGGTCTGCTGCTGCGTCAGCTGTGGGGGCTGCTGATGGTGTGGCGGACGCCGGGGCTGCCATCATCGCAGGGGCTGTCTGCATTTGCTGCGGTGCCATGATCTGTTGTGGGGGTTTGCGGCTGACCCGAACATTCAGGCTGTCATCTTCGGCATAGTCGCGCTTGACCTGCAATTCGGTCAGATCGTTTTCATTAAGCAATTCAGCCAGTGCCCGAATAAAAGCGACATCTGCATCATGAGTGTTTTTCGTCATATTTTCCTCAACAATTGTGTGCTGGCATTGTTGTTGCATGCCCTGACATTTGCGATGCTTATATGACATGGGGTGCGGCAAGGAAAGCCGCCAGTTACCCAAGGTGATTTTTCGCCCCCGGGCGTGGCTTATAAAAAGGATAATTGCATGAACTTAGCCCAATGGTTGGTGCGCCGTGCCGCAATGTCACCAGACCGGCCCGCGTTGTTCTTGGGCCTTAATCAGGTTGCCGACTACGCCGAATTTGAAGCGCGTGCCCGGGCTGTTGCCGCATGGCTACACGGACAAGGCGTAGTGCCGGGTGACCGGGTCGGGATATTCATGAAGAACGTGCCAGAATACTTGATGGTGTTTTATGGCATCTGGATGGCCGGGGCCGCCGTGGTGCCAATTAACGCCAAGCTGCATGGCCGCGAGGCGGCGTATATCATTGATGATGCGGGTATTGATCTGGTCTTTGCCTCTGCTGAACTGGCCGAGGGGTTAACCCAAGCGGATATCAGCGCGCAGATGATAATTGCACCCGGCACCGCGTTTGATCAGGTGTTGAAAACGGCAGGCACCGCGGCGATTGCGCATCGTGCGGGCACTGATCTGGCGTGGTTGTTTTACACCTCTGGCACGACGGGAAAGCCAAAAGGCGTGATGATGACGCATCAGATGCTGCTGTCGATGACCCTGTGTTACGAGGTCGACGCGGATGTGGTGCGGGCCGAAGATGCAGCACTTTATGCGGCCCCTTTGAGCCATGGCGCAGGCATTTATAATCTGATGCATGTTCGGGCCGGTGCGCGGCATGTTTGTCCTGCCTCGGCTGGCTTTGAGGCCGCCGAAATATTCGATTTGGCGGCGCATTTTGGATCGGTGCATATGTTTGCAGCGCCAACCATGGTGAAACGGCTGACCGACAGTGCCCGTTTGACAGGCACGCGGGGCGCGGGGCTGCGCACCGTCGTCTATGCCGGGGGGCCGATGTATAACGCTGATATCATTGATGCGGTGGATTGTTTCGGGCCGGTCTTTGTGCAGATTTATGGGCAAGGGGAATGTCCGATGGGGATCACCGCACTGTCCCGAGAGGACGTTGCCGACCGGAGCCATCCGCGCTGGCGCGCGCGGCTGGCCTCGGTGGGGCGGGCGCAGTCAGCGGTTGAAGTGCAGATTGGTGATACGGAGGGCACCCCGGTGCCGATCGGCACCCACGGAGAGATCATGGTGCGCGGACAAACCGTGATGCCGGGCTATTGGAACAATCCCCAAGCCACGGAAAAGACGTTAAAAAACGGCTGGTTGATGACGGGTGATATGGGGTTTCTGGATGCTGAAGGCTATCTGACCCTGCAAGATCGCAGCAAGGATATGATCATCACAGGCGGATCAAATGTCTATCCGCGTGAGGTCGAAGAAGTGTTGTTGATGCATGCTGCTGTGCGCGAAGTGTCGGTCGTTGGGCATCCGCACCCGGAGTGGGGCGAAGAGGTTGTGGCCTTTGTGGTGGGGGACGTGGCAGAGACCGAGCTGGATGCACTCTGTCTGGCACATATCGCGCGGTTCAAGCGGCCTAAACGCTATCTGCGGATCGCTGAATTGCCAAAAAACAATTATGGCAAAGTGCTGAAGACTGAACTGCGAGAGATGTTATGCCAGTGACATTTGGTGGGCGCGGAAAATTTGAATTTTCCGGTTCGGAATTTTCGAAAATTCCGGCGCGCGGGGCGAGTGTTGCGGCAAAAATAAAGCGGAACGCCCAGTCCGGCCTTCCGGTTTAGGTTTTTTTGAAAGGGTGAATTGGCAAAGCGGCGCTTAAATTGCCAAATATTCCGCCCGCAATTCAGCGTTATCCAACACCTCAGAAGCGGTGCCGTCAAAAACGATGCCACCGGTATCAAGAATCACCGCGCGATCCGCGAGTTTCAGGGCGCGCACGGCGTTTTGTTCGACCAAAATCGTGGTGATACCCTGTTCTTTGATCAGCGATAGCGTTTTTTCAATCTCATCAACGATCACCGGGGCCAGACCTTCGTAGGGTTCATCCAGCAGCAACACCTTGATGTCGCGCGCCAAGGCACGGGCGATGGCAAGCATCTGCTGTTCGCCACCTGACAAGGTGGTGCCTTCTTGGGATTTACGCTCACCCAAACGGGGGAAAAGGTCATAAATCCGTTCCAACGACCAGCCGATCGGTGGCGCGATTTGGGCAAGTTTCAGGTTTTCTTCAACCGTGAGGCCGGGAATGATGCAGCGGTCTTCGGGCACCAGCGCAATACCCGCCGCAGATGCCTGATGGCTTTTCATGTTGTGCAGCGATTGATGGTCCAGCCAGATTTCGCCTTTGCGGGCTTCGGGGCTGTCCAGACGGGCAATGGCGCGCAAGGTTGACGTCTTGCCAGCACCGTTGCGGCCCAGCAGCGCCAGAATTTCGCCTTCGTGGACGTTGAAAGTGACACCCTGCACAATATAGCTTTCGCCATAATAGGCATGCAAATCCCAGACTGACAGATAGGCCGGGGCGGTGGCGGCGTGGTTGGCGTTTTTTTCCATAGTGGACGTGTTCATTGTCTTTCCTCTCGCGGGGGTGGGGCAGGGCCCCAGCTTACTGTGGTGGTGTAAGGTGGACGCATCGTCCACCCTCGCTTTACGCGGCGTCTTGGCTTTCGCCCAGATAAGCTTCGCGGACCTTTGGGTGGCCTTTGATCTTCTCGGGTGTATCTTCCACCAGCGGTGTGCCTTGGGCCAGGACGGTGATCCGTTCCGCTAATGAGAATACCACATGCATGTCGTGTTCGATGATCGCGATGGTGATGTTGCGCTCTTCTTTGATCCGCTTGAGCAGGTCGATGGTATTATTGGTATCAGCCCGCGCCATCCCGGCGGTGGGTTCATCCAACAACAACAGGCGCGGTTCCTGACTCAGGCACATTGCGATCTCAAGGCGGCGTTTGTCACCGCGCGACATCGAGGCCGAATGCATATGGCGTTTGTCGGCCAAATTCATGTCTTCGAGCATGTGCATGGCTTTGTCGTATATTTCTTTCTCATCATGCACGCTTTCGATGGCGTGCATCCGAAACGCGCCATCGCGTTTGGCAAAGCAGGGGATCAACATGTTTTCCAAGACCGTCAGATCGCCAAAAATTTCGGGCGTTTGGAACACCCGTGAAATGCCCATCTGGTTGATCTCATAGGGTTTGCGGCCCAGCACCGATTGTCCGTCAAACATCACTGACCCGGTATCAGGGATCAGTTTGCCGACCAGACAGTTCAACAGCGTTGATTTGCCTGCGCCATTGGGTCCGATGATCGCGTGAACGGTGTTTTCTTCAACGTTCAGGTTCACATCGCCAAGGGCTTGCAGACCCCCAAAGCGTTTGCCGACGTTTTTTACCTCAAGAATGGCCATCTGCGTACGCTCCTTATTCAGCGGGGGTTGTTGAGCCATCGGCCGAATCGTCCGATGATTTTTTGCGTTTAAACAGGCGCCCAATGCGTTGGCCACCTTCGACAAGGCCACCCGGCAGGAAGATCACCACAAGCATGAACAACAGACCCAGTGTCAGATGCCAGCCTTTGCCGACAAAGGGATGGATCAGCGTGACCATCAGGTCTTCAAGCCCGTCAGGCAGGAACGAAAACCAACTGTGCAGAACGGTATCGTTGATCTTGGCAAAGATGTTTTCAAAATACTTGATGAAACCAGCACCAAGGACGGGGCCAATCAAGGTGCCTGCGCCGCCAAGGATCGTCATCAAAACAACCTCGCCAGAGGCGGTCCATTGCATCCGCTCGGCACCGGCAAGAGGGTCCATTGACGCCAGCAAGCCGCCAGCAAGGCCCGCATACATGCCAGAGATCACAAAGGCCGCCAGCGTATAGGGGCGTTTGTTCAAACCAGTATAGTTCATCCGCTGCTGGTTTGATTTGACCGCACGCAGCATCAACCCAAAGGGTGAGCGGAAGATGCGGATGGCCAGATAGAAAGCCAGCAGCATTATGATGGCACAGAGGTAATAGCCCAGCGAGAAATCAAAGCTCCAGCCTGCGACATCCAAGGTGTAGGTCGATTGCATTTCGAACCCGAACACATGCGGGATGTTGGGCATGTTCTCGCTATGAAAATATTGCGGGTCAGAAGTGTAGACCTGCAAGCCTGTTTCACCGTTGGTGATGGGGGTGCCAAAGAAGCGGCCAATCAGGTCTGAGTAGGCGATGGCAAACAACATCTGCGCAAAGGCCAATGTCAGGATCGAGAAGTAGATCCCTGATCGCCGCAACGAAATATAACCAATCGCCAGTGCAAATACCGCAGACACGATAATGGAGAGGAAAATGCCCGGAATGATGTTGTAGCCAAGCAGCTTGAACATCCAGACCGCGGCATAAGACCCCACACCCAAAAAGGCAGCGTGGCCAAAGCTGAGATATCCTGTAAGGCCAAACAGCAGGTTATAGCCAATTGCCAGAATGCCAAAGATCACAAAGCGTTGCATCAGGTCAGGATAGCCCGCGTTGAACTGTGCCATGGCTGAATCTGTTGGAAACGGGTTCAGAATGAAGGGGGCGGCGAGCGCCATGACTGCGACAATAATCAGCAGGCGGGCGTCAGGTTTTTGTAGTCCGAACATTGCTTATTCCTCCATCACACCTTTGCGGCCCATTAGGCCACGGGGACGTGTCAGCAAGATGATAATGGCGACCACATAGATGATAATCTGGTCGATACCGGGGATGATGGCTTTGACTTCATTCATGGATGACAGGCTTTCGAGGATGCCGAGCATGAAGCCCGCCAGCACCGCGCCGGGCAAAGAGCCCATGCCGCCCACAACCACGACAACAAAGCTGAGCACCAGAAAGTCCATGCCCATATGGTAATTAGGTGAGTTGATCGGGGCGTACATCACCCCTGCAAGGCCTGCGACAGCTGCCGCAATCCCAAACATAAAGGTGAACCGTTTGTCGATGTCGATGCCCAAAAGGCCAACTGTTTCACGGTCCGCCATACCAGCGCGCACAACCATACCAAAAGTGGTGAACTGCAAGAAGGCAAACACGGCTCCGATGATCATAGTGGAGAAGCCAAAATAGACTAAGCGCCAATAAGGATAGGCGATGGACGAGTCGAGGCCCAGCAACGGCCCAAAATCAAAGCTACCCACAAAGGCATCCGGGGCCGGGGTTGGAATAGGGTTTGCGCCGTAGAAATATTTGATGACTTCCTGTAAAACGATGGCAAGACCAAAGGTCACCAGGATTTGATCCGCATGGGGGCGTTTGTAAAAGTGTTTGATCAGCCCGCGTTCCATGATGAAACCAATGGCCAACATCACCGGGATCGCAAATAGGATCGCTAGCGGCACAGACCAGTCAATAATGCTGGCTCCGATGTCCGGACCAAACCAGCTTTCTACATAAGGCGTCTCAACCTTCAGCGGGTTTCCCAGAAAGTCTTTTTCTGTCTCGCTCAGCGCGACGGAGCTGAGTGTCAGGATTTTCTGCAAGGTTACCGCACAGAAGGAACCGATCATGAACAAGGCACCGTGGGCAAAGTTAACCACCCCGAGTGTGCCAAAAATAAGCGTCAATCCAAGGGCGATCAACGCATAAGCGGATCCCTTGTCGAGGCCGTTGAGAATTTGAAGAAGAATTGCGTCCATGGTCCCCACCTTTTGGATTATGCAGATATGACTATTCAGTCGTGCCCGGGCCTACACCCAAGCCGGATGAGGGGGATAGGGCGCGCGCTCACGCGCCCTAAGGTCTTGGCTGTTACGTGAAATTACGCGCCAGGGTTACACTTGCCCAAATCGCCACCGGCAAACATGGGGTGATCAGGTGCATATTCGACCTGTGCACGCGGTGTGACTTCAACGATTTCCAGTGTGTCGTATTCGTTTGATGGGTTTTCTTTACCCTTCATCACCAACACATCTTTAAAGCACTGGTGGTCGTCGCCACGGTACAGAACCGGACCGTTGCCCATGCCATCAAATTCAAAGCCTTCCAGTGCTTCAACAACGCCACAAGGGTTGAATGTGCCCGCACGTTCAACCGCATCCGCATAAAGCAGCGTCTGAACATAGCATGTGTGTGCAGAGTTGGATGGGGGGCGACCGTACTTTTCACCAAACGACTTGGTGAATGCTTTGGAGCCTTCGTCCTGAAGCTGCCAGTTCCAGTTCATGGAGCCGATAACACCTTCAACGTTTTTGCCCGCACCAGCGGCCATCAATTCGGAATACAACGGCACAACGATCTCGAACTTCTTGCCGTTTACTTCCTTATCCAGCAGGCCGAATTGAACCGCGTTGGTCAGCGAGTTCACCATGTTCCCGCCGTAGTGGTTCAGAACCAGAACGTCCGCACCAGAGTTCAGCACAGGCGCGATGTAGGACGAGAAGTCAGTGGACGCGAGTGGCGTCAGCACGTTGTTCACAGTTTCCCAGCCCATGGCTTCGGTGGCGGCTTGCATGGATTCCTGCTGTGTCCAGCCCCATGTATAATCGGCTGTCAGGTGATAGGCCTTGCGGTCCGCACCATAAGCGTTTTTCAGCACCGGTGCCAAAGCAGCGGCAGACATATACGCATTAAAGAAGTGACGGAAACCATTGGCCTTTTTATCTTTACCCGTGGTGTCGTTGGAGTGGGTCAGACCGGCCATGAAAATCACGCCCGCTTCTTGGCACAGACCCTGAACAGCCACAGCCACACCAGAGGAAGACCCACCGTTGATCATCACGGCGCCGTCTTTTTCGATCATCGACTTAGCAGAGGCACGCGCCGCGTCTGATTTTGTCTGTGTGTCGCCAGTTACGAATGTAACCTTCTTGCCCAAGATGCCGTTACCCTTCAGCGCTTTTGAGCTGAACGTGTTCATCATACCGCCGTCGCCCATCCCGTTCAGGTGCTCAACAGCAAGTTCCTGCGCGCGCAGTTCGTCGAGGCCTTCTTCGGCATAGGGGCCAGTCTGTGGCACGTTGAAGCCCAGTGTGACGGTGTCACCTTGTGGTGCGTTTGTATACCCTGAGTGGCCGTCGGCCCGCAGATACGTCGGCAGTGCAAGACCCGCACCAGCTACAGCGCTGGTTTTGATCAGACCACGACGCGTCAATTTAGAAAATGACATGAATTCCTCCCAATTGTTTAAACTGCACGCCTATCTCGTTGAACAGACGCACGTGGCACAGAGGTGCAAATATCTTATCGCCTGTAAAGTGAAAACGGATCAATAAGCCCCTTGATAAACACAACTATTCTGTAAATATATTCGCAAATATACTTAAAAATCTGTAAATTTAGTGATGTTGCAGCGCAGAAACCCATTGATATTGCGCGATAATGTGAGGGTAAGGCATGGCACGAGAAGCGTTAACAGGCAGTCGCATTCGCGAACGGCGCGTAATGGCAGGCCAAAAGCAGGCCGATCTGGCGCGCGAAATTGGAATTTCGGCAAGTTATCTCAATCTCATTGAACATAATCGCCGCAGAATCGGTGGTAAATTGCTGCTTAACATTGCGGCCGCCTTGGGGGTGGAACCACAGGCGCTGACAGAAGGGGCCGAAGCGGCGCTGATTGCCTCGCTCAGAGAGGCGGCAATGGATGCAGGGTTAAGCGGGCCGGACGCCGCGCGCGCAGATGAATTTGCCGGGCGGTTTCCCGGTTGGGCAGATGTGTTGGCCAGTACCCGAAGGCGCATTGCGACGTTAGAACAAACCATTGAGGCACTGACCGACCGTTTGGCGCATGATCCGCATCTGGCGGCCTCGATGCACGAATTGTTGACCACCGCCGCGGCGATCCGGTCAACCGCGTCGATCCTTGCTGAAACAAAAACCTTGCAACCGGAATGGCGTGATCGGTTCCACGCCAACATCAACGAAGACAGCCGCCGCTTGTCAGACAGTGCGCAGGCGCTGGTGGCCTATCTGGATGCGGACCCGGACGCATCTGACACTAGCGGGTCGCCACAAGAAGAGGTTGAGGGCTTTTTAGCAACCCATGGTTTCGAGTTTGCGGGTTTGGAAGCTGGTGCAGATGTTGAAAACGCGATTGAGGCGTTGATTTCTGACGCTGCGGGGCTGCAATCACTGGCCGCAAAACATATTGCCAGAGGCGTTTTACAACAGGTCGCCCGCGATGCAACAAAGTTGCCGATTGCTGATTTACGCGCGGCGGTGTCAGAGGTGGGGTCAGACCCCATCACGCTTGCCCGCACCTTGCATCAACCTGTTGTGCGGGTGTTGCGCAGATTGGCAGCACTGCCCGAACATGGGGCAGGATTGGTGGTGTGTGACCGCTCCGGCACCGTCATTTTTCGCAAATCAATCGAAGCCTTTACCGTGCCACGGCATGGGGCCTGTTGTCCGCTGTGGCCACTCTTTTCAGCCCTAGGGCAATCGGGCAGCGTGATCGCGGCGCGGGTATCTCAGCAGGGGGCAGGCCAAGCCCAGTTTGATTGTTTTGCCTCCAGCGAAACCGTTGGCCTGCCGTCCTACAACGCGCCGCCGCTTGTGCAGGCCGTTATGTTGCTGGTCCCGGCACCATCAGATCGGGCACAGGCGCAATTGGTCGGATCAACCTGCCGCATTTGTCCGCACGATGGCTGTGGGGCACGCCGCGAACCGTCTATTCTGGCACAGGGTGTTTAGCACGGGCTCAAAACACCCTATCTGCTTTGACAGACCCGCCGTTCCGGTGCATCCTGCTTTAGCGGCTCCCGCACCTTGCGTCAGACAAGGGCGATGCTGCACGAGGGGGAGGATCAATGCCGATGGGCAAACATGTGGTGCTGGTCGAGGATGAAGTAAACATCGCCGAGGCCATCCGTTTTTTGCTGTCACAAGAAGGGTGGCGGGTTGAAACATTGGCCAATGGCACAGCGGCGGTGGATGTGATCCGCAAAGTCATGCCTGATCTGGTCATGTTGGACGTGATGCTGCCCGGAAAAAGTGGATTTGAGATTTTGCACGAATTGCGTGCTGACCCCGCATTTAATGACCTGCCGATCTTGATGCTGACGGCACGCGGCCAAAGTCGTGACCGTGAGATGGCCGAAAAGGCCGGTGTCAGCCGTTTCATGACCAAACCGTTCTCCAACGCCGACATGCTGGATGCTGTGCGCGAATTAACCCAAACATGATGCGGGGCTAGGCGATGGCACGCAACCCGATATTTTTGGAACGACGTGGGTATCGGGTCCGCCGGATGATGGACGCGGCGCGGTTTTTGCCGTTTCTGGGCTTGGCACTTTGGATGGTGCCGCTTTTGTGGCCGGGCGCTGATGGCACGGCACAAGTCGGTGCCGATCCGGTGCCGCTCAGCGTTGCGTTGCGTTATATTTTTGGCATTTGGGGTCTTTTAGTTTTGGCGGCTTGGGCACTGTGGCGGCGTACCGGCGACGGTGCTGGCACCGCTGATGTGACAGCCCCCGGGTCGGATTGATGGTTTCGCTTAACCAGCTTATTTTTGTCTGCCTGCTGTATGTGGCCGGGCTGTTTTTAGTGGCCTTTTTGGCAGAACGCGCCGCGTTGCGCGGGCAGGGCGGGTGGCTGTTGCGGTCGCCGCTGGTCTATACGTTATCGCTGTCGATCTATTGTACCGCTTGGACGTTTTACGGCGCGGTAGGCTATGCCGCGCGGTCCGGTCTGGAGTATCTCACAATCTACCTCGGTCCCTCATTGGTGATGATCGGATGGTGGTGGATCCTGCGACGTTTGGTGCGCATCGGACGCAGCCAGCGTGTCACATCAATTGCTGACCTGATTTCATCGCGCTACGGCAAGTCAAACACGTTGGCGATTGTTGTCACCATCATGGCGGTGATTGGCGTAACCCCCTATATTGCGCTGCAATTACAATCTGTTGTGCTTTCCCTGACAATCTTTGCAGCACCTGATACGGCCTTGGTGGGCACCGAACATGAGGTGATCAACCGCGGCCAAGCGGCGTTCTGGGTTGCAACCGGTTTGGCGCTATTTACCGTGCTTTTTGGCACCCGAAACCTGAACGTGAACGAACGCCACCACGGCGTGGTCATTGCTGTTGCGGTAGAGGCGGTGGTGAAACTGGTAGCACTGATGGCTGTTGGTATCTTTGTGGTCTGGGGGCTGGCGGGGGGCGTGAGCGAAACACTGGCCCGCATCGACGCCTCAGCGATTGGCGAATGGCAGGTCCAACCCAGCCGCTGGGTTGCGCTGACCATGCTCTCAGCAGCGGCATTTTTATGCTTGCCACGGATGTTTCAGGTGATGGTCGTTGAGAACGATGACGAACGCTATCTGCAAATCGCGTCATGGGCCTTCCCGCTTTATCTGATGTTGATGAGCCTCTTTGTGGTGCCGATTGCCGTTGTGGGCCTTGATCTGATGCCGTCGGGATCAAACCCCGATCTGTTTGTCCTCAGTTTACCGCTTGTTCAGGGGCAAAATGGTCTGGCGATGTTGTCGTTTCTAGGTGGATTTTCTTCGGCCACCTCGATGGTGATTGTCGCCACCCTCGCGCTGAGTACGATGGTCAGCAACCATATCGTCATGCCGATCTGGCTGACGATGCGGCAAGAAGGTGCGGCGCAATCAGGTGACGTGCGCAATGTGGTGATCCTTGCGCGGCGTTTGTCGATTTTGCTGATTATTGCGCTGGGATATCTCTATTACCGCGCCTCTGGCGGCAGTGGGGCCCTGGCGGCAATCGGCACCATTTCCTTTGGCGGGGTGGCGCAGTTCTTGCCAGCACTGCTGGGGGGTATTTTCTGGCGGGGGGCGACGCGCATGGGGGCGCTGTGCGGGCTTGGCACCGGGTTTGCCTTTTGGGTGTTCACGATGCTGCTGCCCAGTTTTGGCCCCGGCACCGCATTGTCCGTTGCGACTTTTGAACAAGGTCTGGTCGGTATCGGTTGGCTGCGGCCCGAAGCGCTGTTTGGGATCGACGGATTGGACCCCACAGTGCATGCGGTGGTCTGGAGCCTGTCGATGAACACGATTGTCTTTGGGGTGGTGTCGCTGTTCACCTTTCCAGACCCAGTTGAACGGTTGCAGGGTGCGCAGTTTGTCAATGTCTTTGACCACTCCAGCCCGACGCGCGGCTGGACCGCCTCTGTTGCGGGCAGCGAAGACCTGATGATCATGGCACAGCGGATTTTAGGGGCCGCAGAGGCGCGTACATTCTTTGGGGCCTATTCAAAGGCGCAGGGGGTTGCGGGTGTGCTGCCGGAACCAACCCCGCAATTTGTGCAGGCGTTGGAACGTGAACTGGCAGCCTCGGTCGGGGCGGCGACGGCCCATGCGATGGTGGCACAGATTGTCGGTGGCACATCGGTGTCTGTGCAGGACCTGTTGGCGGTAGCAGACGAATCCGCGCAGATGTTGGAATATTCAAACCAGCTTGAGGCGAAATCACGCGAATTGTCAGAGACTGCTGTGAAGCTGCGCACAGCCAACGAAAAGCTGACACAGCTTTCGCTGCAAAAGGACAGTTTCCTGAGCCAGATCAGCCATGAACTGCGCACGCCAATGACGTCGATCCGGTCGTTTTCCGAAATTCTGCGCGATGCCAAAGGGATGAAGGCGGCTGACAAGACCCGCTATGCTTCGATTATCCATTCTGAGACCATTCGGCTGACCCGGTTGCTGGATGACTTGCTGGACCTGTCGGTACTGGAAAACGGTCAGGTGACCCTGAACATTCGGTCGGCAAATTTGGCCGACGTTCTGGACCAATCCGTGGTGACGGCGCTTGCGGCCTCGACCCGGCCGCTCAAGGTGTATCGCGACCCGTTGGCCGATGATATGTCGATCACCACCGATGTTGACCGACTTGGGCAGGTGTTTATCAATCTTGTTGCCAATGCTCAGAAATATTGTCGGGCGGACAACCCGGAACTGACCATTCATGCGCAGTGTGATGCACAGACCTTGACCTTGGATTTTGTCGACAACGGTGACGGTATTGCGGCGGACGCGCAGGCGGTGATTTTTGAAAAATTCTTTCGGATCAGTGGTGTGGAAGGTGAAGGCGCGGGTTTAGGGTTGGCCATTTGTCACGAGATCATGACACGGCTGGGCGGCGATATTTCGTATTTACCGCAGGCAGAAGGCACAGCATTTCGGGTGACTTTGCCCCTTACTGCCGCGCCCTCAAGCGCCGAAAAACCTGTCCTTTCCGCCCTGATATAAAGGCATTGGTAACCAATCAGCGTCTATGACGGGGGCAGGGTCCGCAAAACGCGGATGGAGGCGATGGGACAAGACCAGCAGATTATGGCGGCACAAACACCCGAACACACGGAACGCGATCCATCGCAATCCGCGCTGCACCGCAAGGCGCGGGCCGGACGGGTCGAGCACCAAACGCGGTCAATGTCGGTGGCCAAAGCGTTGCGCATTACCTTGGCCAAAGTTGCCGATAACATGTTTGACCTGCCGATGGCGGCGATCGGCGTGCGGATGGAAAAACGTGACGGCGAAGAATTATCTGAACTGTTTGCAGAACCTGCGTTGTTGATGTCGCTGGATGCCCCGTTAGGCAGGCGGGCGGCAGCGGTTTTTGACCCGATGCTGGTGGGTGCTCTGATCCAGCAGCAGACCATGGGAAAGGTCATGCCGGACACCAGTGACGGCAACCGGACCCTCACAGCGACGGACGCTGCAATCTGCGCGCCGTTTTTGGATGCTTTGCTGAAACGGGCGGCTTTGCTGCCTGAAACCGATGATGACCGTTCGCTGTTGCAGGGGATATGTTTTGGCACCCGCGCAGACAGCGCCAGATTGTTGCAAATGACATTGGAGGAACCTGAATATCAGGTGATACATATCACCGTTGATATTTCCGGCGGGACCAGACAGGGCAAAATTATCCTCTGTCTACCCCTTGCGCGCAAATTACCTGACATTGATGTCACCGAAGGCGCGGGCCCGACGGCGGGGCGTCGGGCTGACCGGCGACAAGATCAATCAATGAACGAAGCCGTCATGGCGCTGCATGTTGACCTGAATATTGCCCTTGCCCGTCTGACCCTGCCGCTGAGCGGGGTGAGCGCGCTTGCAGTGGGGGATGTTTTGACGCTGGGGGTAACAGCGTTTGATCAATCACGGGTGTTGACCATGACCGGGCTGAGCATTGGCCGTGGCACCTTGGGTCAGGTTGATGGGGTGCGGGCATTGCGGCTGGATCATCAAAAGAGCAAAGCCACAACGCCCAAACGTCGGGCCAGCGACCGCGCAGACTTGGACTTGCCCAATGTGTCCGGCGACGGCACCGGGACGCGGGCAAGCGATACCATGGGCGACGCCATGCCGCCGGAACCGATGTTGGATATCGCAAATCTGCAAATGGATGATCCGGTGGGGGACCTGCCGGACCTGCCCGAACTTCCGGATATGTCCGAACTACCCGATCTGCCGCCAATGCCGGATATGTCTGATCTACCGGGATTTTCCGAGGAGGATGAATATACAGAGCTGTCAAATTCAAAAGTCGGATAACGGCAGTCAGTTACGCAAACGGCTGTCCAAGGACCTGCCTCATGTTCTCAATATCATAGCCACCCGCACGGGCCGCGTCGATGATGGCATCAGGTGTCATTTGTCCCGCTTGCCCCAGCGCCCAAGCGATTGTCGACCGAGTGCCTGAGGCGCAATAGGCCAACACGACATCGTCGCTCTCTACCCCTAAGGCGCGGTTGTTGGCGATCACCTCTGGCACAAAAGTCTGGTGGGTCAGGGGTTGCACGGCAAAGCTAAGGCCCGCTGATTTTGCCGCCGCCTCAATCGCCACGGCGTTGTGACTGGGCGGAACTTCAACATCGGGGCGGTTGCACAGAATGCGGGTGATTCCAGCCTCGCGCAGGGCGGGCATATCACCCGGTTCAATTTGCGGGCTGACGAAATAGCGGGGGGTGAGCTGACGAATATCCATACCCCGATTTAAGCGCCTGCGCGGGTCCTGTCCAGCAGTCGCTTGGCATTTGGGGCCAATGCCATGCCAGCGATCATCGACAGTAAAAACACGAGGCCACCTAAACCGCCGTAAGTGAGGGACGCAAGAGCCGGACCGGGGCAAAGACCAACAAGACCCCATCCCATGCCAAAGAGCACCGCACCAAGGATCAGGTGACGATCCAATAGCGGGTCAGGTGTGGTTGGAAAATCCCCGCCGACCACAGGTTTGCGATTATCGGTCAGCCGCCAAGCAATGAACATCGGAATGATCGCGCCGCCCATGACAAAGACCAGTGTTGGGTCCCATGCGCCAAAGAAATCAAGAAACCCTTGAACTTTATCCGTATCGGTCATGCCAGACAGGTGCAGCCCGAGACCGAACAAACCACCAGCGATAAAGGCAATGGGGATGCGCATCTCAAATCCCTCCCATCACGGAGCGCAGGACGATCACCATCACCGCCCCGGCTGCAATATAAACCAGCGTTGCGACAATGCCGCGTGTGCTGAGCCTTGAGATGCCGCAAACACCGTGCCCGGAGGTGCAGCCATTGCCGATGCGGGTGCCAAGACCCACCAGCAGGCCCGCAAGGACCACCAACGTGATGTTCGATGTCAGATTTGTACTGATCGCAGGGGTACTGAGCAGTTGAAGCACGGCCGGGATTGCCACCAATCCAGCCAAGAACGCCCCGCGCTCCAGCCAAGCCCCGCGTGCTGATCCGTCAATCATTCCGCCCAAGATACCACTGGCCCCCATGATGCGGCCATTGCCCAGCAGATAGAGCGCACCAGCGCAGCCTATCAGCAGACCTCCGATAAGGCCCCATATCCAATCCGGTTCCATAGTGTTCTCTCAAAGTTTGTTGATGGGCAGTTTCAGCATCACCGTGCCGCTGTCATCGGCTTTTGGCATATGTCCTGCGCGCATGTTGATTTGCAAGGAGGGCACAATCAGTTTGGGCATGGGCAGCGTGGCATCGCGCGTTTCCCGCAGGGCGACAAAATCATCTTCGTTCTGGCCGCCGCCAACATGTACATTTGCCGCCTTTTGTGCGCCAACGGTGGTTTCCCAAGCAAATTCACTGCGCCCCGGTGCCTTATAGTCATGGCCCACAAAAATACGGGTGGCATCGGGCAGGCTTAAGATACGTTGGATCGACGTATAAAGATCATGGGCGGACCCGCCCGGAAAGTCGCAACGGGCGGTGCCGAAGTCAGGCATGAACAAGGTATCCCCCACAAAGGCCGCATCACCAATCACGTAGGTGAGACAGGCGGGGGTGTGGCCTGGTGTATGCATCACATCGGCGCGCATCTGTCCGATGTGAAAGCTATCACCGTCCTTGAACAATGCGTCAAACTGACTGCCGTCACGCTGAAATTCGGTGCCTTCGTTAAAGACTTTGCCGAACGTGTCTTGAACCGTGGTGATCTGCGCGCCTATACCAATCTTGCCAGCCAGTTTTTCCTGTAGATAAGGGGCCGCTGACAGGTGATCGGCGTGTACGTGACTTTCTAATATCCATTGGGTTTGCAAGTTATGTGCGATGATATGGGCGATAATCTTGTCAGCAGAGGCGGTATCAGTACGTCCGGCGGCATGGTCAAAATCCAACACGGAATCGACAATGGCGCAGGCAGACCCTTCGGGGTCTTTCACCACATAGCTGACGGTATTGGTGGAATCATCAAAAAACGCAGTGACATCTGGGGAAACGGTGGGCAGGGTAATGGACATCTGCAGGTCTCCTTTTTGGTTATAGGAAACATAGTGTTTTTTGCATATGTTGCAAGCGGGCGTTTTGCCTCAGGCTCAGGTCAAGAAGATGCCCAAGACAACCATCATCAACCCAATGGCAGATAAAAACAGCGCGCCCATGTTGATGGGGATCGCTGTTTTCAAGACTGCGCGCATGGCATCATCATTAAGATTGGCGCGTTTGGCCCGGGCCACCCGGAAGATACACCAGATCAGCCCCGCAAGTCCGATTAACGAAAGGGCGGTACCTGTCCAGATGATCCATTCAAGCGGGGATGTCGTTGCGTTTTCCATGCCGCGATGGCTACGACAAACACGCGGTTTGGGCAAGACCCGCTTGCGGGTGCCAATCCACGCAGGTAGTCAGGCTCAAAACCCAATCCCTAAGGAGCGCGCGATGAGCGATACAGCAACCAACCCCGACGTCATTGATACCGTAGGTGACGCGACGTACCGCGTGACGGCCAATGAGCTGCGCCAGTTTGTCGAGCGGATTGAGCGTTTGGATTCTGAAAAGAAAGATCTCGCCGAGCAGCAAAAAGAAGTGATGGCGGAGGCCAAGGCCCGCGGTTATGACACCAAGGTTTTGCGCAAGGTCATCGCGCTGCGCAAGCGCGACAAGGATGACATCGCCGAAGAAGAAGCGGTGCTGGAAATGTACAAAGAAGCGCTTGGCATGTGAGTGTAGGGAGATGCCCGCCGGGGCATCTCTTTATTTCTTTTGTGGCCTTGAAGGTGTGGGCTCAGGTCGCCATTTGCCTTTGACGTCAGCGTGACCTCCGCGACGTGCCATTGGTGAGGTCGCGGAAAATATCATGGATTTTTTCTATATTCTTGGCGGATTGATCGGCCTGATCTTGGGCGGTGAATATCTGGTGCGCGGGGCGGTGACGCTGGCGCAAAAATGGGGCGTGTCGCCGCTGGTGATTGGCCTGACCATCGTGGGGTTTGGTACATCAATGCCCGAGATGGTGACATCACTACAAGCGGCGTGGATCGGGGCACCCGGCATTGCGGTGGGCAATGTGGTGGGATCAAACATCGCAAATATTCTGCTGATCTTGGGCGTTGCCGCGGTCATGGCCCCAATTGCGGTCGCACCACAAAAGTTTCGCCGCGACAGCACCGCCTTGATCATTGCCACCGGCCTGTGCCTTGCCGTGGTGATGATCGGACAGATTGGTCTTCTGGGCGGCGCGGCCTTTCTTGTGGCATTGACCGTCTATCTCTGGATTGCATTCAAGTCGGATGGTGATGTGGTGCCAGTGGATACTGGGGTGTCCCCTTCGAATGTCGGCACCACGCGTTCGGTGGTGTGGCTTATTGGTGGTTTGATGCTGACACTTTTCGCGGCCAAGTGTCTTGTTCAGGGGGCCGTGGCTGTGGCCCAAGACATGGGGCTGTCTGAAACGCTGATTGGGTTAACAATTGTTGCAGTGGGCACTTCGATGCCCGAATTGGTCACCTCTGTCATTGCGGCCCGTAAGGGGCAAAGTGACGTGGCGCTTGGCAACGTTATTGGCTCCAACATCTTTAATATATTGGGGATTTTGGGCGTCACCGCATTGATCCAACCCTTGGAGATTCCGCATCAGATCTTTGAATTTGATATCTGGATCATGATTGCTGCCACTGGGGCACTTGTTGCCTTTGCGGTGTCAGGATGGCGGATTTGCAGGCGGGAAGGCACGGCGTTGCTGATTGGCTATGCCGCGTATCTTTTGGTTTTGTTTTTCCGGTCCACTGCCATTTAACCGGTGATCACGCTTTATTAAGACCCCTATGGGAATGTCGGCACGTCAATAACGTATAAGGTACATCGTGCAGCGCCAATGGGTTCAGTTTGTCTGGCGATGTGTTTTTATACTCGCCTTTTCACTGACGGCCCCTGTGGTGACAGGCCAGACAATCAGCCCGCGCAAAAACGCCGAGAACAAGATCAAGTTGGCGGATCGGCAGCGGTTGTTAAGCGAACAGATGGGACGGTCAATTTGTCTGGTGATGGGGCAAATTGATGCGGGGTCTGAATCAGACAAGGCGCGCGGTTCTGCCGATGTGTTTGACAGTACCATGCAGGCATTGCGTACTGGCGACGAAAACATGGGGCTGCTGGCAGAGGACAATGCTGAAATCCTTGCGGCGCTTGAGAATGTTCAGGCGATATCCCGGACCTACAGGGCCGCCACATTGCAGGTTGGGGCAGGGGATCTGCATTCGGTGCCGGTTTCACAAATTCTACGGCTCAGTGATCCTTTGCTTGCTCAGTCAAACGCTTTGCTTGCTACGATTGAGGCGGTTTACGGGGATGGGATCGGCACTGGGTATGCCAAAACCATTGAATTGGCGCGACGGCAAACCATGCTGACGCAGAAACTGGCAAAAGAGATTTGTTTTGTGAATCTAAAGGTCGACCACGCCACGATGTTAGCGCGGCTTTCGCGTACAGTAGATGAGTTTGAGCAGGCACAAAACGCGTTGGAACAGGGTGGCGTGGCCCAAGGGATCAAAAAACCAACCCCGAAATCGGCCAAGAAACTGGTGGCTGTAAGGGTGTTATGGGACCAATTTGCCCTGCTGGCCCGCAGCGTTGAGGCTGGCAAAACCCTTTCAAGTGCTGAATTGGAAGCGATGGTTGATTTGAGCAATCGGATTTTGTTCAAATGCAAACAGGCCGCGCGCAGCTATAGTTAGGACCATGGCAGGCGGCGGGGGATGAAACCGGTTGATCGCTGAATATTCCTATCCAAAATTTAGGTCTATTTTCACTCTGACGCGCCCGTGGTGGCGCTGCCCCTTGCATGCCGCCATTAAGGCACATAGAAGGACGGAAATTTTCGTCCGCGCGCCTGTTCGTGCGGCCTTATTCTATGGAGCACACATGCAGGTCAACGAGACACTGAACGACGGTCTGAAACGCGGCTATGCCATCACAGTGACGGCGGCTGAATTGGAAGCCAAGGTCAACGAAAAGCTGAAAGAAGCGCAGCCGACCATCGAGATGAAGGGTTTTCGCAAGGGCAAGGTCCCGATGGCGCTGCTGAAAAAGCAGTTTGGTCAAAAGATCATCGGCGAAGCGATGCAGGAAAGCATCGACGGCGCGATGTCCGAGCATTTTGAAAAATCAGGCGACCGCCCCGCGATGCAGCCTGAGGTCAAAATGACCAACGAAGACTGGAAAGAAGGCGACGATGTTTCGGTCGAGATGAGCTATGAAGCGTTGCCAGATATCCCAGAGCTCGACATGGGTAAGATCAAGCTGGAAAAGCTGGTTGTGAAGGCCGAAGATTCTGCTGTTGAAGAAGCATTGGCAAATCTGGCCGAAACCGCACAGGATTTCAAAGCCCGCAAGAAAGGCTCAAAAGCCAAAGACGGCGACCAGATCGTCATGAACTTTGTCGGCAAAGTAGACGGCGAAGCGTTTGAAGGCGGATCTGCCGAAGATTATCCGCTGGTTATTGGGTCAAATTCATTCATTCCCGGTTTTGAAGAGCAACTGGTCGGCGTGAAAGCCGATGAAGAAAAAGACGTGACCGTCAGCTTCCCGGACGATTATCAGGCTGATCATTTGGCCGGTAAAGAGGCGGTTTTTGCCTGCACGATCAAAGAAGTGAAAGAGCCGGTTGCCGCTGAGATCAACGACGAATTGGCAACCAAGTTTGGTGCCGAAGACCTTGCTGCGTTAAAAGTGCAGATCGCGGAGCGTCTGGAAGCCGAATATGCGGGTGCCTCGCGCGCAGTGATGAAGCGTGGCCTGCTGGACGAGTTGGACAAGTTGGTCAGCTTTGAGCTGCCACCGTCTTTGGTTGATGCCGAAGCGGGCCAGATTGCCCACCAGTTGTGGCATGAAGAAAACCCTGACGTTCAGGGCCATGATCATCCCGAAATTGAAACCACAGACGAGCACAAAACGCTGGCAGAACGCCGGGTGCGTTTGGGTCTGTTGTTGGCTGAACTGGGTCAGAAAGCCGAAGTTGAGGTGACAGACGCGGAGATGACGCAAGCGATCATGAACCAAGCGCGTCAGTACCCCGGTCAGGAGCGTCAGTTCTTTGAATTTGTTCAGAAAAACCAACAGATGCAGCAGCAAATGCGCGCACCGATCTTTGAAGACAAAGTGATTGATCACATTGTTGAAAAAGCAAAAGTGACCGAAAAAGAGATCAGCAAAGACGACCTGCAAAAGGCTGTTGAAGCGCTCGAAGACGCGTAAACTGAACTTAGTTGGATAACGGAAATGGCCGCGCTCTCAAGCGCGGCCATTTTTTATGAAGTGTGTTTTCTTTGAAAGAAAACAGTCGGAAATTTTGAAAGTTTCCGTGCTTTGTTTAAAGCGTAATACGGAACTGCGCAAAGCCGTCATCGCCATCGCCTGCGGCTTCAAGCGTGACACCTTTCACCTCATCAATGTAGTCCATGGCTTTCGGCCCGGTGTTGAACACGACACTGGCCCCTTCCACGGGCGCGAATGTCCAATTGGCGTCAGCACGCGGGCTGATGGTGCCTTTGTCCACGATATAGCGCACGATCACATCGCGGTTGGTATCTGGGCCCTCGAACACGATGGTGTCACCCTTGGCACCGGGGAAATCACCCCCGCCAGAGGCGCGGTAGTTGTTGGTGGCGATGATGAATTCTGCGGCCGGGTCGATGGGGGCTCCGTTAAAGTTCAGGTTCACGATGCGGTTGGCATCTGCGTCCAACAAAACGCCCTTGGGGTCGAACTTGGATGGTTGGCTCAGGTCGATCTGATAGGTCACACCATCCATCACATCAAAGTTGTAGCTGGGAAAACTGTCGTTGAGCAGCGGTTGATCCGCGGCACCCGGTTGCACCTGATTGAACATGCCCGCAGAGCGTTCAAGCCAATCCTTGACCTGCGCCCCCGTCACCCGGACCGCGCGCACGGTGTTGGGATAAAGGTACAGATCACTGACGTTCTTGATCGCCACATCACCTTTGGGCACATCGGTATAGTATTCCGGCCCGCCACGACCACCCGCCTTGAACGGGGCGGCGGCAGACAGGATCGGCAAGCCTTCATGTTCGGTGTCTTTCATCATCTGGGTGATGTACCAGATCTGCGCGTTTGAGACGACTTGGATGGATGGATCATCGGCAACCAGCGCGAAATAGCTGTGCAGGTTGGCGTCGGTCTTGCCCACTGCGCGGCGCACATAGGCTAGCGTTTCATCATGTTCTTGCTGTACGGACGCGAGGATGGAAGGCACGCTTTCGACCAGTGCTGTGACGCTGCGGTCCTCGTTGCGTTTGGAAATGGGCCGTGCCTCTGCTGCATGGGATGCGATGCGCCATGTGCCGCCCTCATATTCCAGCATCAGGTCAATCAGGCCCATATGACTGCCCCAGAACCCGCCCATGGTTGCGGGTTTACCGTGAATTGTACCCGCATCGGCATCAACGGCGGCGTAATCAGCATAGGTGCCAGAAGGGAAGACCAGGTGGCTGTGCCCGGTCAGGAGTGCGTCAATGCCCTCCACTGCGGCCAGCGGCACAGAGGCGTTTTCCATCATGTCGCTTTCGTCCGCTGCACCTATGCCCGAATGGGACAGGGCGATGATCAGGTCAGCCCCGGCTTCTTTCATCTGCGGCACATAGGCACGTGCGGCCTGCAAGATATCGCGGGTCTGTACTTTGCCTTCCAAATGGCGGCGGTCCCAGTTCATGATTTGTGGTGGGACAAGGCCAATCAGGCCAATCTTTATGGCATGATTGTTGCCAGCGCCGTCTTTCACGGTGTGATCCAAAATGACGTAAGGATTAAGCAATGTGGTGTCTTTGGTGGGGTCGCTGCCCATTTCCTTGACGACATTGGCACTGACCACCGGAAAGGCCGCGCCGTTCAGGGATTTCATTAAGAAATCAAGGCCATAGTTGAATTCATGATTGCCCAAGGTAGACGCATCAAAGCCCAGCGTGTTCATCGCACTGATTACCGGGTGCATGTCGCCATCCTTCATACCGCGTTCATAGGCGATGTAATCGCCCATCGGATTGCCTTGTAGGAAGTCACCGTTGTCCAGCAGCAGGGCGTTCGTCGCCTCGGCGCGGATGTCCTCGATGATGGCAGCAGTGCGGGCAAGGCCGACAGTGTCTACTGGTTTATCCGCGTAATAATCATAGGGGAACACATGCACATGCAGGTCGGTGGTTTCCATAATCCGCAAATGTGCCTGGTTGGCGGCGGCATGGACGGAAAATGGGTGTAGGGCCAGCAACCCGGCTGAACCAGCGAGGAAATGACGGCGATTGAGACGAAGAGTCATGGCAGCGTTCCTTTTCGGTGATGGAGTACCGATATCGTGTGCTTGCGTGCGCCCTATGACAAGATTAAATTGATTTTATCCGCTGCGCAGGCCGGTTTCCACCAGCATGCCCCGACGCTTTGCTTCGTAATAATAGCCGCGTGAATACCATTTCACCGCCGTATCGTGACTGCCATCAGACAACAGCCAAGCGCCGCGCAGGTATTTGACCGCGTATTTCAGATTGGTATCGGCATTGAGCAAATCGGACGGCTTGCCCTGAAACCCCATGCTGCGCGCTGTGGCAGGCAGAATTTGCAGCAAACCATAGTAAGGGCCACTGCGGGCGCTGGGCCGGTGGGTACTTTCGCGGATGGCAAGACGATGCACAAGGGGGCGCGGGACGTCATAAAAGTCAGCCCATTTGTTGATCTGCTGGCGCAGCTCGGGCGTTTCGTTGGGATAGAGCGGCGGACCAGCAGGGGCAGGGGCCACGGAGGGTGTGGCGCTACACGCGGATATGGTGGTGGCACTGAGAAGGGCCAAGACGGCACGGCGGGTGTGATGGGACATGATTGATCTGTCAGTTGTTGAACTGACGTTTCATTGCTGAGTGAAGTGATTCCGGCAAGCGCGGCGGATTATATGCGCGAAGAGTCGCGCGGCCCTAGGCGGGGGACCGCCAATAGAAAGTTTAGCGGCCAACGCCTTGGCATAGCATGTGTCTTGTGCACCGGCTCCCACGCCAAATTCTTCAGTGTATATTGTGCCATTAAGTCACAATCGCTAACCCGTAAATGGATTGGGTCTTGAAGGTATCACGTCATGACAAAGAAAGTTTTTCGTTGGGCCAAAGCGTCTGACTATGACGGGCTTGGGCAAGTCATGTTCGATGCGATCCATACGGGATTTAGCCCCTATTCAGCCGCTCAAAAAACTGCCTGGATCAGTGCGCCGCGGGCAGGGGATATGTGGAATGAGCGGCTGAAAAAGCAAGACATTATCCTTGCAGAAGTGGATGGTCAGATCGTCGCTTTTATGAGCTTGGAAAAGAATGGATACTTGGATTTTGCCTTTGTTCTTCCTGCTCATCGTGGGCACGGGCTTTTTCGATTACTTCATGAACATATTGAAAAGCGTGCCACTGACCTTGGCCATCACCGTATATGGGTGCATGCCAGCCTGATGGCAGAAACGGCTTTTAAAGCCGTTGGTTATACCCAGATAAAGAGGGAAAGCGTTTTGAGAGGAACCGAGCGCCTTGAGCGGTTTGAAATGGAAAAGCAGTTGTAACAGCCTCTTAACGTCGCTTTACATGGGTTTTGAAGTGACCTGACCGCATCATTATGGGGCTATGCCGCTTTAGGCTGTTCATGTGAAAACGCCGTGCAAGGAAACCTTGCACGGCGTTTTCATTTTAATCAGATCAAAGAGATTACGCTTTCGCGTCGTCGTTCTCAGATGCCTCAGCAGATGATTCAACCGCGTCGGCCAGATCATCGTCGTCAGACGCGGCAGAGCCGATATCGTCGAACAATTCAGCGATCTCGAATTCTGCTTCTGCTTCTTCTTCCGCGGCCAATTCCTGAATGGACTTGCCAGATGCCTGAAGTTCAGCTTCTTCAGGGGAACGCGCGACGTTCAACTGAATGGTGGCTTCAACTTCGGGGTGCAGAACGACGGATACATCGTGAACGCCAAGTTCTTTGATCGGTGCGATCAAAACAACCTGCTTGCGGTCAACGGTGAAACCAGCCTCGGTAGATGCCTCTGCGGCGTCACGGGTTGTGACAGAACCGTACAATGCACCCGCATCAGAAGCAGAACGAATAATGATGAACTGCTGACCGTTCAGCTTGTCCGCCATCGCTTCGGCTTCTTTTTTGGACTCTAAGTTTTGCGCTTCAAGCTGCGCTTTGCGGCCTTCAAAAGCTTCGATGTTGGCTTTTGACGCTGACAGCGCTTTGCCCTGTGGCAACAAGAAGTTGCGCGCAAAGCCCGGCTTTACGTCAACAACGTCGCCCATTTGGCCCAGTTTGGCCACACGTTCCAGAAGGATTACTTGCATGTGCTTTCTCCTTATTTCACGGCGTAGGGCAGCAAGGCGAGGAAGCGGGCGCGTTTGATGGCACGGGCCAATTCACGCTGCTTTTTCGCAGACACTGCGGTGATACGGGACGGCACGATTTTGCCACGCTCAGAGATGTAGCGTTGCAGAAGACGTGTGTCTTTATAGTCGATGGCCGGTGCGTTGTCGCCTGAGAACGGGCAGACCTTGCGACGGCGGAAAAATGGTTTTGCAGCCATGGTTTATGTCCTTTTTATCAAGCTGATGATCAACGGCGCTCGCGGCGTTCGCCACGGTCCGGGCGCTCGTCACGCTTTTGCATCTGAACGGATGGCAGTTCTTTATGCTCATCAACTTTGATGGTCAGAACACGCATCACATCGTCATGCAGGCGCATCAGGCGTTCCATTTCCTGTACGGCAGATGCAGGTGCATCTGAGCGCAGGAAGGCATAGTGGCCCTTGCGGTTTTTGTTGATCTTGTAGGCCATCGTTTTGACGCCCCAGTACTCGCTATCAACGAGTTTGCCTTCGTTGTCTGACAAAACGGTGCCAAAATGTTCGATAAGGCCTTCAGCTTGCGTGTTGGACAAATCCTGACGCGCAATCATGACATGCTCATATAGTGGCATGTGCTCTCCTATTTATATCAAGGCGCATTTCATAGGCAGGGCTTGATCCTTTGCGGCCCCACCACGAGAGTCTGCGCGGTTCATAACTTTGCAAAGGAAGGGTCCATATACACGCATCATAGGATCGTGCAAGAGCTGCTCACAATTCTGCGCCGGAATGTGAGAGCTCCTAACAATATGTCAGCATTCCAAACCAAAATGTGAGCGCTGCTTGCCCAATGTCTCGGGCCACGTGCCGCAATCTTTCACGACATGACCGCACCCGCGCCGCAGGTCTGCCCCTTTTTGGTCTTTTTGTTGAATCAAATATTAACCAACAAAAAAACAATGACAGAACGAGGGACCAAGACAATGACTGCAACAGCTGATTTCATGAATGCCGAAGCCACTGCGCCTGCACTTGCACCTGTGCGTATCGCTGATGGGGGCCGCATGTTGGTGCGCGCAGCACAGCGTTTCTGTGGTGCCGCTTTGGTGATTGCGGCCCTGGGTCTCTGGGTTGCCCCCGGTGCAAGCTGGGAAAACGATCTGATGTTGTTCAAATTGATCCTGTCGATCACCGCGGGTTTGGCCGGGCTCGGGTTGATGCAATCAAGCGCAAAGCCTCGGACGCCAGAAATCGAAATTGATACCATCCGCCGTGAAGTACGTTTGGTACGGGTCGTACGGGATGGCAAAAATGTGGTTTTGCAGCGCTGTGGTTTTTCTGAACTGTCTCGTGCTGAAAGGGACGGCGTGCATGTACGTCTTTGGGACAGCAATGACGTTCTGCTGGCAGAGGTGTCATTGGCGGATCAGAATTCTATGACCAGCCTGATGGCCGGGTTGCGGGCGGCGGGCAAAATCGCCTAAATCCGATCTGGTTTGTGCCATAACATCGTGAATGATTTCGACATCTCGGTCACGCCGGGGTGTTTTTCATTTGGCTTGCGCCTTTCATGTTCATTTCCGCGCATAGGTTGTTGAGCGTTGTTGAATTGCAAATTTTGCCAAAGCCATCATTTAAGCTTCAGCTATTGTCCAACATGGAGTGACCAAAATGAAATCCGTTCTATTCGCCGCCGCCCTTGCCCTTGGGGCCACCAGCGCCGTTGCCGCTGATAAATACGTGCTGGATGCAAGCCACAGCCAAGTGTTGTTCAGCTATCAGCACCTCGGATTTTCGACCACTTACGGCATGTTCTCGGGCTTTGACGGTGAAATCATGTTTGATGAGGCCGATCCTGCGGCATCGTCTGTCAGTGTCTCAATGCCAGTGATGTCGATGTTTACAGGCTGGGAAAAGCGTGAAGGCCATTTCATGTCGGACGATTTTTTCGGCGCGGCAGAGGGTGACATGGTTACCTTTGCCTCAACGGGTATCGAAGTGACGGGCGAGAACACCGCCAAGATCACCGGTGATCTGACCATGAACGACGTGACAAAATCCGTTGTTCTGGACGCCAAGCTGAACCAAAAGGGCGATCACCCGCAGGCGGGCAAGCCTTGGATCGGTTTTGATGCCACCGCAACTGTACTGCGTTCTGACTTTGATCTTGGCAAATTCGCACCCTACGTCAGTGATGAAGTTGCTGTGACCATTTCCATTGAGGCGATGAAGGCCGAATAATCGACCTCATCTGCTGAGAAATTAAGAGCCGCCGGGGTCCTGATCCCGGCGGTTTTTTTATGTGCCGCGATTTGCCGTTAGAGTGATGTGAACCTTAACCTGAAAGGCGAGGCTTTCTTCATCATTCATATTGTCACCGATGCCAAAATCCCGGCGGTCCAAGGTCAGATCGCCGCGCATTTCTGCCGTGTTGTCATTGATTGAAAGGCCAAAGGGCAGGGTGATTGGCACGCTGTGTTCTTTGATTGTTAAAGTGCCAACCGCCTCAAACCCGTCAGCGACCCGTAGAATGTCGGCTATGAAAACGGCTGTGGGGTAGGTTCCTGTGTCAAAGAAATCTGCCCCCAACGCCTGTTGAGTAACAGAGCCAAGGGTCAGGGATGCGACGTTGATTGTGGCTGTGACGTCCCCTGTTTTTTCGGTTGGGGTGTTTTCATCATGGGTGATGGCCGCTGTCCAATCGGCAAAGGATCCTGTGACCTCTGAGCCGAACTGCACAACGGTGATTTCAATTGTGCCGTCCTGCACTTGCCAGTCTGAGGCCACTTGGGCCAAGGCGTCTGGGGCTGTGGCAGTGTCGGTCCCGCGCGTGGCCAGAACTGAGGCAAAAAGTATCGCCAGCGCCCAGACCACAAGGCCAGAATAGAGCGGTGCGCGGCTTTGGTGTTGCGCAGGCAGTGGACCAATCGCAGGTTCGCCGGGCAACATACGGCGCAAGGTGGCATCGCGGTCAATGACGTGGTGCTTAAGCGCCCCGGCGATGTGTAACAGAAGGGCGGCGATCAATATCTTGCCAGATACCCAGTGCAGCGCGCTAAAGAAGTGTTCAACGCCAGTGGATTTCGGCACCAGCGGCAACCCCTGACCAAACGGCCACCAGATTGGCGCAAACCCGGCGGCTGCGGCATGACCTATCCAGCCTGACAGCGGAACAATGACCAGCGCAGCATACAGCAGCCAATGGACAAGTTCGGCAGCAAAGCTTTCGACCCTGTGGTCGGCGTTCAACAGGCCCGGTTTTGGCTGGCTAATGGCCCAGACAATCCGACCTACAGCAACGAAGAATACCGTGACCCCCAAGGTTTTATGCAGGGAAAAGTACCACGCCTTGCGGGCCAGTTCCTCGGCTGTGTCGTGAGGCAGGTCGGTGGCATAAAGTCCAACGGGGATCAGCGTCAGGATCAGCAGGGCCGTGACCCAGTGAAAGGTTTTGGCAACCCCGCCATAGCGGTGTGCGGTATTTGATAGGGCCATGTGGCTGCTCCTTGCTGATGTGGCGGCAAACTATGGGCAACGCAGACCCGCTTCAATGGCAATTGCCGCACAGTTTGCGTGCAGACTTGTTTGCGCGGGCGGTGCGCGATACATCTTGTTCAAGCAACAAACAGGGGTTGAACATGAGCATTGCATTCGTATTTCCCGGCCAAGGGGCCCAAACCATCGGCATGGGCAAGGAATTGGCGGATGCCTATCCTGCCGCTAAAGCTGTGTTTGATGAAGTTGATGACGCTTTGGGGCAAAAATTGTCACAGATCATCTGGGACGGTGACATCGAAACGCTGACGCTCACAGAGAATGCCCAGCCCGCGTTGATGGCAACGTCGATGGCGGCCATGCGCGCGCTTGAGGCCGAAGGGGTCGGGATTGACCGGGCGTCCTTTGTTGCCGGACACAGCTTGGGTGAATATTCAGCGCTATGTGCGGCGGGGTCGATTTCTTTGTCGGACACGGCGCGGTTGTTGCGGATACGTGGCAAGGCGATGCAAGCGGCAGTGCCGGTGGGCGAGGGCGCGATGGCCGCGATTCTGGGTTTGAGTTTTGAACAGGCCGCAAAGATTGCCCAAAACGCAGCACAGGGTGAGATTTGTCAGGTCGCCAATGAAAACGACCCGGCACAAAACGTGGTGTCAGGTAACAAAGCCGCAGTTGAACGCGCTGTTGAGTTGGCCAAGGAAGCGGGGGCCAAGCGTGCATTAATGCTGCCCGTTTCAGCGCCTTTTCATTGCACATTGATGATGCCTGCCGCCGCCGAAATGGCGCGGGCGCTGGGTGACGTTGATTTTGCGGATCCAAAAGTGCCATTGGTTGCCAATGTCTTGGCTGCTGGGGTCGGATCATCCCATTTGATCCGGTCGTTGTTGGTTGATCAGGTCACAGGACGGGTGCGCTGGCGGACCTCCGTAGAATGGATGGTTGAGCAAGGTGTGACCGAGTTTTGGGAAATCGGTGCAGGCAAGGCTCTGTCTGGAATGATCCGCCGGATCAACAAAGACAGTGTGAACCGCCCTATTGGCACCCCGGCAGAGGTTGTTGCTGCCAAAGACGCATGAGCATGATCCTACGCAATTTCCTACTGGTTGCTGTGTTGGCTATTACCAGCTGTGGCTTGGTATTGGACGCGACCAGCAAGACGGAATTCGACGTGCAAGGTGAGCAGTTACTTATGGCAGGTATTATCACCAGCCGGACGCCTGCCAGATTTGAAGAAATCATCGCGGCCAACCCGCAGATCACAACGATAGTTGAAACAAGTGTGGACGGATCTGTTGACGATGAAGCGATGATTGCCATGGCCTACCGTGTGCGGGAGTTGGGGTTAAATACCCATCTCAAAGCAGACAGCGAGATTTACTCTGGCGGCGTTGATTTGTTTTTAGCTGGCGTCAATCGCACGATGCAGCGTGGTGCCGTGATTGGCGTGCATTCGTGGGCGGATGGGTTTCGTGACGGAATAGAGTATCCACGCGATTCACCTGAACATGCGCTGAATCGGGATTATATTGAGGATATGTTGGGGGACGATGCCTTTTATTGGTTCACCTTGCAGGCAGCGCCTGCGAACGGCATACACCTTATGACAGATGCGGAAATCAGGCGGTTTGGGTTGTTGACCCGCCCCCAGATTACTCCATAAAGGAAAGACAATGTTTGATTTAAGTGAAAAAAATGCTCTAATTACAGGGGCTTCTGGTGGTATCGGTGCAGATATTGCGCGCCAGATGCATGCGCAAGGGGCGACTGTGGGCCTGTCTGGCACCCGGGTTGAACCGCTTGAGGCACTCAAGGCAGAACTGGGCGAACGTGCCCATGTGTTGCCCTGTAACCTGAGCGATATGGAAGCGGTTGAGGCACTGCCTAAGCAGGCGGCAGAGGCGATGGGATCGGTTGATATCTTGGTCAATAACGCCGGAATCACCCGCGATAACCTGTTCATGCGGATGTCAGATGAGGAGTGGAATTCGGTGATTAACGTCAATCTGACCGCTACGTTTAAGCTGTGTAAGGGGGTGATGCGCGGCATGAT
Organism: Sulfitobacter sp.; assembly: GCA_051251995.1. Lineage (GTDB taxonomy): Bacteria > Pseudomonadota > Alphaproteobacteria > Rhodobacterales > Rhodobacteraceae > Sulfitobacter. Next base: position 82,769 of record JBPOFF010000011.1, on the reverse strand, counting down.
GAAGGCCCGCTGGGGCAGGATTGTGAATATTTCCAGCGTTGTGGGGGCCACGGGCAACCCCGGTCAAGCCAATTATGCAGCGTCCAAAGCGGGGATGATCGGCATGTCAAAGTCGCTGGCTTATGAGGTGGCAAGCCGGGGCATTACGGTAAATGCGGTGGCCCCGGGGTTCATCACCACGGCAATGACAGACAAGTTGACCGATGACCAAAAGGCTGGAATCATGGGGCAAATTCCCGCAGGCCGCATGGGTGATCCAAATGAAATTGCCGCGGCAGTTGTGTACCTTGCCAGCGCCGAGGCCGGGTATGTTACCGGCACCACCTTGCATGTGAACGGCGGTATGGCCATGTTATAGGTGGCAACGCAATAGCGTTTGCCAGACGTGCCTCATATGGTAAAGGGGGCGCAGATTCGATGATATGGGTGCTTGATTGATCCCTAGCGCCTGTGCGAACAAGAACCATAAACCTTGTGCAGACAAGGAAACAGAGCCGCCCCAGAAGACGGGGCATCGTTCAATCACCCAACTATGGTGTGCGGACAGCAATATGGGCTTAGACCCGAAGAGATGAGGACTTACTTATGAGCGATGTCGCAGACCGCGTGAAAAAGATCGTTGTAGAACACTTGAGTGTTGAAGAGGACAAAGTAGTTGAGAATGCGTCATTCATTGACGATCTTGGCGCTGACAGCCTCGACACAGTTGAGCTGGTGATGGCGTTCGAAGAAGAGTTCGGCATCGAAATCCCTGACGACGCAGCCGAAAACATCCAGACATTCGGCGATGCAGTAAAGTTCATCAGCGCTGCGCAATAAGCGTTCGCTGATAACCATCGGCAATTAAATTCTTAAACGGCGTTATTTCCTCTGCGGAATGACGCCGTTTTTTAATGTGCGGCAGCTTTTTTGTTTTACACGGCGTTAGTAGGGCTTGAAGCAGCACGCAGGGCAGCGCATTGATCGGCCAGAGCAGCTTTTTAAAGTGTGAAGGTCATTCACCCCCATGTCGCGTACCATTCCAACCATTAACACCGCCCGTATCACACTGCGCGCCATGCGTGCTGAGGATTTTGGTCGGTTTGCTGAAATCTGGGCCATGCCTGAGGTTGTCACCCATATTGGCGGGGAACCACGGCCCAAATCGCGGTCATGGGATGCGTTTTTGCGCAATGCCGGGCATTGGCAGATCACCGGGTTTGGCCAATGGGCCATTCAGGTACATGGACAAAAATCGATGGCTGGTCAGACCGGGTTCTTTTTTGGCACCCGCAGTCTGGGCGAAGACTTTGACCCCTATCCAGAGGCGGGCTGGGTGTTGGAACCGGGGTCGCACGGCATGGGTTTGGGGCTGGAGGCCGCACGCGCGGCCCATGATTGGTTTGACCGGGTTATTGCGGGACGCACGGTTTGTATGATCAACTTTGACAATGCAGGTTCCCTCAAAATCGCTGCTGCCCTTGGCTATGTGCCGCTGCGCGAAACCGAGTTTGAGGGCGACGTTGTGCAACTGATGACGCGCAAGGGGCCGCCTGTTTGACGTAAGTGCAGGCATTGCGGATTTGTAATGTGAGTGTATCACGTATGTAAAATACGCCTCCTATTTTGATGATGTCCCGGCAACAGACGGGGCATTCATTCAAAAGGAGCCCGAACCATGAACCTGAATACCAAAGTAACCGCACTCGCTTTGTCCGCCTTTGTGGTGGTTTCCCCGGCATTGGTCGGCCCGTCCTATGCAGAGGAAACAAAAGCCCCCGTTGCGGCCGAGCAGACAAAAGCCACCACCATCAAAACGATGGCCGAGGTGTATGACGCGTTAAAAAATGTTCGCGCCACTCGGATAGCCATTTTTGATGGCAATGTTGATGTAGCAAAGAACATGGTGATGACGGCACAGGGTGATCTGGTCAAAGCCAAGGAGAACGTGGAGTCTTATGCGTTGAAAAATGCCAAAGCCAGTGATGAGGGTGAGATGTATCTGCCCTTTGACAGCAGTGTGTCGCTGGTTGAGGGATTTCTGCCCTCAAAAGAAAAACAGCCGGCGATTGAAGAAGCAAATGGGCATCTGGCCAATGGTGATAATGTGAAAGCCATTGAGGTGCTGCGATTGGCCAATGTTGATGTCACCGTTTCGGCGGCGATCATCCCCCTGAACAAGACAGTTTCGCACGTGAATGATGCAGTGAAACTGATCAATGAGGGTAAGTTTTATGAGGCCAATCTGGCCCTTAAGGCAGTCGAAGATTCTGTGTTTGTGGATGCGTATAGCATTGATGAAGTACCCAGTCAGGGGAACTGAGTGCTCTGATGCGGCACGGTAGGGGCGTAGGGGCCGTTTTTGCGGCCCTTACCTGCGTCACAAGCCAAAGATGGCTGTGTAAATCCGCGCATATCAAAAATCCTGGACCCTTGATCACCGGACCCCGCGCAAGGTATAGCAAGCCAACACGAAAAGAATACCAAGGGGCTTGGATATGCGCAGAGTAGTTGTGACGGGTATGGGACTGGTGACGCCATTGGCCGACGGGGTCGAGGCAAGCTGGAGCCGGATCCTTGATGGTCAGTCTGGTGCCGGGCCGATTACCGGCTTTGATGCCAGTAATTTGGTCACGCAGTACGCCTGTGAAGTCCCTTTGGGGGATGGCAGTGACGGGACGTTTAATGCAGACACTTATATGGAGACTAAAGAGCAGCGCAAAGTTGATACATTCATTATGTTTGGTCTGGCGGCAGCGCAGCAAGCGGTTGAGGATTCAGGTTGGATGCCAACAGAGCGCGCAGATCTGGACCGGACAGGCGTATTGATCGGGTCGGGCATTGGTGGGTTGAATTCGATTGCCAACACCGCTGTGATGATGGCCGAAAAAGGTCCACGCCGCGTCAGCCCGTTCTTTGTGCCCGGTGCGTTGATCAACCTAATCTCTGGTCAAGTGTCGATTCGATACGGATTTCGGGGGCCGAACCATTCGGTGGTGACGGCCTGTTCCACCGGCGCGCACGCGATTGGCGATGCGTCACGGTTGATCATGTTTGGCGATGCCGATGTGATGATTGCAGGTGGGGCAGAGGCTGCGATTTGCGAGATTGGCATTGCCGGGTTTAACGCCTGCAAAGCGCTGAGCACCAAGCGGGGCGATGATCCGACTAAGGCAAGCCGCCCTTACGATGCGGACCGGGATGGGTTTGTCATGGGCGAAGGTGCCGGGATTGTCGTGCTGGAAGAATATGAGCATGCCAAGGCACGTGGTGCTAAGATTTATGCTGAAGTGTTGGGATACGGCCTGTCTGGCGACGCCTATCACATCACCGCGCCTGCGTCGGATGGCGATGGGGCGGAACGCTCCATGCGGTCTGCTTTGCGTCATGCCGGGCTTGAGCCGAAAGACATTGATTACATCAATGCGCATGGCACATCAACGATGGCAGACACCATTGAACTGGGCGCGGTTGAACGGATGATGGGCGACGCGGCGGATAAGGTCACGATGTCATCAACCAAATCAGCCACCGGGCACCTGCTGGGTGCTGCGGGCGCGATTGAAGCGATCTTTTCGATCCTCGCGATCCGCGATCAGGTGGCCCCACCGACGATCAACTTGGACAATCCGGCGATTGAGACCAAGATCGACTTGGCCGCAAACAAAAAAGTTGAACGCGAAATCAATGTTGCCCTATCCAACTCGTTTGGTTTTGGTGGCACCAATGCGAGCGTCTTGTTTGGGAAAGTGTCCTAATGTGGCGACATATCGCGTCCAATGCTGTGACGTTTCTGATTGTTGGGCTGTTCCTGCTTGGCGGCGTGATTTTATGGGGCAAAGGGCAGTATACCGCTGAAGGACCGCTGGAACAGGCGATCTGTGTGCAGGTTGATCGTGGGTCGACCATGCGCAAGGTCAGCCGTGATTTGCAGGAGCAGGGCGCGGTAACATCGTCAGCGATTTTTCGGATGGGTGCAGATTACGAGGAAAAAACCGGTGATTTGAAAGCGGGTAGTTTTCTGGTGCAGCCCGGCACCTCAATGTCAGGGATTGTTGACGTCGTGACCAAGGGCGGGGCCAGCACATGTGGCACCGAGGTTGTGTACCGTATTGGCATTAACCGGGTATCTGTGCAGGTGCGCGAACTGGACCCAGCAACCAGCCGTTTTGTGGAGCGTGCAGAATTTACCCCGGGTGCGGACGAGGTGCCGGAAGAGTATACAAAGATCAAAGAACAGCCCGACACGCGGTTTCGGATTGCCATGGCCGAAGGGGTGACCAGCTGGCAGGTGGTTGAAGCGCTTAAGGGCATTGAGGTATTAGACGGTGCGGTGGATGCCGTGCCTGCCGAGGGCGCGCTTGCGCCTGATAGCTATGAAGTAAAGCCGGGTGATGACCGGTCCGGTGTGATCGCACAGATGCAGTCGGCGCAGGAAACATTGTTGGCCGCTGCGTGGGAAGCGCGTGCACCCGGCTTGCCCATCAGCAGCCCCGAAGATTTGCTGACACTTGCATCCATTGTTGAAAAAGAAACCGGGGTTGCAGAAGAGCGTGGCCAAGTGGCCGCGGTGTTTGTAAACCGTTTGAACCAAGGGATGCGTCTGCAAACGGACCCGACGGTTATCTATGGGATCACCAAGGGGCAAGGCATTTTGGGCCGTGGTTTGCGGCGCTCTGAGCTGCGCAAGGAAACACCGTGGAATACTTATGTGATTGATGGGCTGCCGCCCACACCCATTGCAAATCCGGGACGCGCCAGCCTGATGGCGGCGGCGCAACCGGATGACAGCCCCTATATCTTTTTTGTGGCGGATGGCACTGGCGGCCATGCCTTTGCCGAGACCTTGGACGCGCATAACGAAAATGTTGCACGGTGGCGGCAGATTGAAGCCGAACGCGGTGCGGCGGCAGCGGGTAATGCCTCAACCGGTGGCAATTGATTGGATTTCGTAAGGTGGGGAAAGCCCCACCTTACGCGGCCATCGGTTAATGCATTACATCAGCATCGTGACGGCGATGTAAGTCTTTGATAACCTTATTTTTATTGACTTTGCGTGCGGTCTGATGTACATCTTGTGACATGCTAGAAGACCTGGGCAAACGGCCTCGGGGTACATCCCGTTGGCCGTTTTTTCGTGTCTACTCGGTTGGAGAAATCCAACAAGAGGTATGAGCACATATGACCATGATTACCCCGGAGCAAGAGATTGCCGACAGCGAAGAACTGCTTTGTTCGCTGAAGAATGCAATCAGCGACCTGCGTCGCGAAATAGAAAGCCTGAAAGAACAGGTGCTGTCCGGGGAGGATATCAACGAAACTGCAGCGACCAAGGTGGTTGGTAAAGTAACCAGTATGGTTGGGACCTGCGCGAAGGTGGAGACCTATCTAAATGACTGTCGAAACAGACAAGCGGGCATTGCCCGCGGGGGGTATGCCCTTGATCTTGCCAAGGCACGGGATCAGATCGGGGGCAAGTTGGATCGGCTCCGCCGATGTGGTGGTACAAAACCAGTTTCTGAATGATCTGGATGAGGGAGAGCTTTTAGCTCTCCCTTTTTTGTTCGAGTTCTGGGCTATGCCGCATCAGTTGCCGCCTGAGGGGGATTGGCGGTCATGGGTGATCATGGGGGGACGCGGTGCGGGTAAGACGCGGGCGGGAGCCGAATGGGTGCGGTCCGTCGTTGAGGGGCCTAAGCCGCTGGATGCGGGGCAGTGCAGGCGTGTGGCACTGGTGGGTGAGACCATTGAGCAGGTCCGCGAAGTGATGATTTTTGGCGATAGCGGGATATTGGCCTGTTCGCCAGCAGACCGCAGACCTGATTGGGAGGCGACACGGAAACGCCTGGTTTGGCCAAACGGGGCGGTGGCGACGGTGCACACGGCGCATGACCCTGAGGGGCTGCGCGGGCCGCAGTTTGATGCGGCTTGGGTGGATGAGCTGGCGAAATGGAAACGCGGGCAAGAGGCGTGGGACCAGTTGCAGTTTGCCTTGCGGTTGGGGGATCAGCCGCAGGTTTGTGTGACGACAACGCCGCGTAACGTAGGCGTGCTGAAGGATTTATTGAAGTCGCCGTCAACGGTGGTGACCCATGCGCCAACCGAGGCGAATGCGGCGAACCTTGCGGGCAGTTTTCTGGAGGAAGTGCGCGCGCGCTATCGCGGGACACGCTTGGGGCGCCAGGAGTTGGACGGCGTGTTGTTGGCGGATGCCGAGGGGGCGTTGTGGACATCAGCGATGCTGGAGGAAGGTCGTGTGCGTAAGCTGCCGGAATTTGACCGGATTGTGGTCGGATTGGACCCGGCCACGACAAGTGGGTCGGCGTCAGATGAATGTGGGATTGTTGTTGTGGGTGCGCAAACGCACGGCCCGGTACAGGACTGGCGGGCGGTGGTGCTGGCCGATTGTACGGTGCAAGGAGCGACGCCAACCGGTTGGGCCCGCGCGGCGATCAGCGCGATGGAGCAGTACGGTGCAGACCTGTTGGTGGCTGAGGTCAATCAGGGCGGGCAGATGGTTGGTGAGGTCATTCGCGGGGTGGACCCGCTGGTAGCGCTGAAATCTGTGCATGCCAGCAAGGGCAAGGTGGCGCGCGCCGAACCTGTGGCAGCGTTGTACGAACAGGGGCGTGTGGGCCATGTGGCGGGCTTGGATGCGCTGGAGGATCAGATGTGCAGGATGACAGCGCAGGGCTATGAGGGCGGTGGATCACCTGACCGGGTCGATGCGCTGGTCTGGGCCTTGCATGAGTTGATGATCGTGCCCGCGGCCAAGTGGCGGTCACCGGGTGTGCGGACGCTGTAACGAATGGTGTTGCGTGCCCAATCAGACACCGTGCGCACCCATGAGAGCATCTTAAACAATTTGAGTGAAATTGATTTCCGAGCCAAGGGGCAGCCCCGGTGTGGGTCGGAACGAAGGAGCGACAGATATGGTTTTTGATTTTCTGCGACGCGGTGCGGCGGTGGATGTGCCGGAACGCAAGGCATCTGCGACCGGGCCTGTGGTGGCCTACCAAACATCGGGTCGCGTGGCATGGAGCCCACGCGATGCGGTGAGCCTGACGCGCGTTGGATTTTGCGGGAACCCGGTTGGGTTTCGGTCGGTGAAGTTGATCGCGGAAGCGGCGGCGGCGCTGCCATTGGTGGTGCAGGATGCGGAGTGCCGGTTTGAGACCCATCCGGTAATGGCATTGCTGGCGCGGCCCAATGCGGCGCAGGGCCGGGCCGAGTTGCTGGAGGCGCTTTATGCGCAGTTGCTGTTGTCGGGCAATGGCTATGTTGAGGCGGTCGGCGGCGAGGCCGGATTGCCGGTGGAGTTACATGTGTTGCGGTCTGACCGGATGGCGGTTGTGCCGGGGGCCGATGGTTGGCCCGTGGCCTATGAATATGCGGTGGGCGGGCGCAAACATCGTTTTGATGCCTCTGGGAATTCACCGATTTGCCATATCAAGAACTTTCACCCGCAAGATGATCATTATGGGTTTAGCCCGATGCAGGCGGCGGCAATGGCAATGGATGTGCATAATTCTGCGTCGCGCTGGAGCAAAGCACTGTTGGATAATGCCGCACGGCCATCGGGGGCGATTATTTATAAGGGCGCTGAGGGGCAGGGCAAACTATCTGAGGATCAATATGACCGACTGGTGAATGAGATGGAGAGCCATCATCAGGGCGCGCGCAATGCCGGGCGGCCGATGCTGCTGGAAGGCGGACTTGATTGGAAGCCGATGGGATTTTCGCCTTCGGATATGGAATTCCAGAAAACCAAGGAAAGTGCGGCACGCGAGATCGCGCTGGCCTTTGGGGTGCCGCCGATGTTGATCGGGATTCAGGGCGATGCGACTTATGCCAATTATCAAGAAGCGCACCGGGCGTTTTATCGGCTGACGGTTTTGCCGTTGGCGACACGGGTGACAGCGGCATTGGCCCATTGGTTGTCTGGGGGCAGGCCGGATGCGGTTGAGGTGAAACCGGATTTGGATCAGGTGCCGGCGTTGTCTGCGGAGCGGGACGCCCTTTGGACCCGCGTGACCGGTGCTACATTTCTGAGCGAGGCCGAAAAGCGGTCGTTGCTGGGGCTTTCACAGGCGCAGGGTGGCGCGTGAATGTGGAGGGCAAAAAGCTGGGCACCCCGCATTACGTTTATCCGTTTGATGATATGGAAAGTGTTTTCAGAAGGATCGACGAGCGGATTGCGGCGATTGAGCGGGCCACGGTTGTTTTGGACCGGGAGTTGGCTGTCAGCGAGGAAAAGCGGAAATTTGTGGATCGACGGTTTAACCAGATCGACATCCGGCTGGACCGGATTGACGGGCATATCTCAAGGCTGGTCTGGCTGATCATTGCGGCGATTATTGGCGGGTTCATGTCGTTCCTCATGAGGGGAAATTTGCCGGGTGTTTAAGGCGAACCTCTGACCCGCAGGCGGGTGGCGATTTCGAAATTTTACCGACTGAATGCTTGGCTTTGCGGCCATGCGGTTGGGAACCTTTACAGGAGAAAGACAATGGATATGGACGCGCAGTTGGAACGCAAGTTTGCTCATTTTGGTGAGGCAATTGAGGTCAAGGACGGGGTTGAGATTAGCGGTTATGCCAGTCTTTTTGGTGATGCTGATCAGGGCGGGGATGTGGTGGAGAAGGGGGCCTATGCGGCCAGCCTGAAAGCCGTGAACACTGCGGGACGCAGCATCAAGATGCTGTGGCAGCATGACCCGGCACAACCGATCGGGATCTGGGATGAAGTGCGCGAGGATGCCAAGGGCCTGTGGGTCAAGGGACGATTGCTCGATACCGTCGCCAAGGGCCGTGAGGCGGCAGCGCTGATTGCGGCAGGGGCGATTGACGGGCTGTCGATTGGCTACCGCACGGTGAAAGCCACAAAGAACACCAAGGGCCAGCGGCTCTTGTCGGAACTGGAGCTTTGGGAAGTGTCGTTGGTGACCTTTCCGATGTTGCCCAGTGCGCGCGTTGGGGCCAAGGGCGATGCAATCGCTGTGGGTGACGTGTTGCGTGAAATGGCGGCGGCCTTTGAGGGTGCGCGCGCTGAGTTGGCGCGCGGTTAACCCGCGCCTGAGACACTACAACTATCGGGGAAAAGCAATGAGCAAGACCGAGACAAAAGAGATGGGCAGTGATCTGTCCCCGGCGGAAGAAGTCCGGCAGGCCGTGAATGGCTTTGTCACTGATTTCAAGGGCTTTCAGGCTGAAATGAATAGTAAACTTCAACAATCAGAAGAGCGAATGACCATGTTGGACCGTAAAATGACGCAGCCTGCACGTACACCACTTGGGGGTGGCGTTGATCTGGGCGCACCGCACAAAAAAGCGTTTAATGCCTATCTGCGCAATGGCGATGACGATGGGTTGCGCGGCCTTGAGCTGGAAGGCAAATCATTGTCTACGGCGGTAAATTCCGATGGTGGATATTTGGTTGATCCGCAGACCTCGGACCGGGTGCAGTCGGTGTTGAACACCACCGCGTCGATCCGCGCAATTGCGTCGGTGGTTCAGGTTGAGGCGACGTCCTATGACGTGCTGGTGGACCACACAGATGTGGGTGCTGGTTGGGCCACAGAAAGTGATCCGCGCACTGAGACAGACACACCGCAGATTGACCGCATTACCATTGCACTGCACGAGTTGAGCGCCTTGCCAAAGGCGTCGCAGCGGTTGCTGGATGACAGCGCATTTGACATTGAAGGCTGGCTGGCGGGCCGTATTGCCGACAAGTTTGCCCGGGCCGAGGCGTCTGCGTTTATCAATGGCGATGGTATCGACAAGCCAAAGGGGTTGTTGTCGCATGCGGCAGTCGATAATGACGTCTGGACCTGGGGCAATCTGGGCTATGTGCCATCCGAGCTTGACGGCGAAGTCACAGCGGATGCCATCGTGGATGTGGTGTATGCACTGGGTGCGCAATACCGGGCCAATGCATCCTTTTTAATGAACTCAAAGACCGCTGGTCGTGTGCGCAAGCTGAAAGATCTGGATGGCCGTTTTCTGTGGTCCGATGGTCTGGCGGCGGGTGAACCTGCACGGCTTATGGGCTATCCGGTGCTGGTGGCCGAGGACATGCCGGATGCGGCGTCTGATGCCTATGCGATTGCCTTTGGTGATTTTGCCGCTGGTTACACTGTGGCGGAACGCCCTGATCTGCGCATTCTGCGCGATCCTTTCAGCGCCAAGCCACATGTGTTGTTCTACGCAACCAAGCGTGTGGGCGGTGACGTGAGCGACTTTGCCGCGATCAAGCTGCTGAAATTCGGCGTGGCGTAAGCATTCGCCGGATGTCGGGGCCGGGGCGACTTGGCCCCGGTCCGGGCGCGCCCCGTTCTATTACCTGCATTGTCTAGCTGCTCCCCTCCGACCGAGCAATGCAGGTTGGCGCGCGTCCGGGTTTCCGGACCACCATTTCTGAGGGGCAAATTTTTGGAGACGTTCCATGATGTTGATCGAAGAAACAACTGTCCCTGATGCGGCGCTGCCCGTGGATGCGTTCAAGGCACATCTGCGCCTGAGCAGTGGCTTTGGTCAGGATGACGTACAGGACGTGGTGTTAAGATCATTCCTGCGGGCGGCGATGGCCGCGATTGAGGCGCGCACCGGTAAGGTGCTGATTACACGTAGCTTTAGCTGGTCCTTGACGTTCTGGCGCGATGCGTCGGCGCAACCTTTGCCTGTGGCCCCTGTAGGTGCCGTTAGCCGGGTGGCGTTGGTGGCACGCGATGGTACACCCACGGATGTGGATGCGGCGGCCTATTGGCTGGAACGAGACAGTCAGCGGCCAAAGCTGCGCAGCGCAGGCAGTGCGTTGCCTGGCATTCCAAGTGCCGGTGCGGTGTTGATTGAGTTTGATGCGGGCTATGGCACGGGATGGGATGATCTGCCGGTGGATATGGCCCAAGCGGTGCTGATGTTGGCGGCGCATTATTACGAGCATCGCAGTGACACGGGGCTGTCAGATGGGTCTATGCCCTTTGGTGTTAGCAGTTTGATTGAACGGTTCAAGACCATGCGCATTGGTGCGGGGGCGGGCCGATGACTGTGCCTGTATTAAGCCGTGCTTTGGTCTTGGAAGAGCCGGGCCGGGTTGGTGATGGCGCAGGTGGTTTTAGCGAAGGGTGGATCACGCTTGGCACGCTGTGGGCTGAAATCACGGCCCGTACAGGTCGCGAAACAGCCTTGAGCGGCGCGCCAGTGAGCCGGGTGAGTTACAAAATTGTGGTGCGCGGTGCGCCCTACGGTGCGCCGGATCGGCCAAAGCCGCAGCAGCGGTTTCGCGATGGTGCGCGGATTTACACAATTCAGGCGGTGGCAGAACGTGACCCAGAGGGGCGTTATCTGACCTGCTTTGCGGATGAAGAGGTGGTGGTATGAGTTTTGCAGTGTCAGGGCCATTACAGGCCGCGGTTTATGGCGCATTAACCGGGGATGCGGCATTGGCCGCATTGGTGGGTAGCAACATTTACGATGCGGTGCCATCGGGCAGTTTGCCCGCGCTTTACGTGCGGTTGGGCAGCGAAGCCGTACGGGATGCATCCGATATCAGCGGTGCAGGTGCCGTGCATCAATTCACCGTGTCCGTGATCACCACCAACCCCGGATTTGCCAGCGCCAAGGCAGTGGCCGGTGCCGTGAGCGATGTGTTGCATGATGCGGACCTGACGTTGAGCCGGGGGCGGTTGGTGAGCATGCAGTTTGAACGCGCCAGCGCGCGGCGGATTGATACCGCCTCCGCCCGGCAGATTGATCTGCGGTTCCGGGCACGGGTGCAAGACGACTGACGACGATCAAAATTACCAAGATAAATCAGGAGATTAATGATGGCTGTTCAAGCGGGTAAGGACCTTTTGGTCAAAGTGGATATGACAAGTGATGGTCAGTTTGACACCATCGCCGGCCTGCGGGCCACACGGGTGAGTTTCAATGCCGAAACGGTGGATGTGACATCGCTGGATTCCGCTGGTGGCTGGCGTGAATTGCTGGTCGGTGCAGGTGTGCGGTCTGCGGCGATCAGCGGGTCAGGTGTGTTTCGCGATGAAGGCACCGATGAACGCGCACGACAGTTGTTCTTTGACGGGCTGACGCCAGATTTCCAAGTGATCATCCCGGATTTTGGCGTGGTCGAAGGGCCGTTTCAGGTGACGTCGTTGGAATATGCCGGGTCGTTAAATGGCGAGGCCACTTATGAGCTGAGTTTGCAATCGGCGGGTGCTTTGGTGTTCACGCCAGCGGTGGTGATCTGATCATGGCAAACCCTTGGAGGGGAGATGTGGCGTTGGTCATTGATGGCCAGCGTCACACCGCAAGGCTGACGCTGGGAGCCTTGGCAGAGCTGGAAGAGGCGCTGGAAGAGCAGTCCTTGGTGGCATTGGTCGAGCGGTTTGAGAGCAATAGGTTTTCATCCCGTGATGTGCTGGCCTTGCTTGGGGCGGGCTTGCGCGGCGGTGGGTCTGACCTGAGCGCGCAGGCACTGGCCCATGCACAGATCGAGGGCGGACCAATGGCAGCAGCACGCGCAGCGGCAGAGTTACTGGCGCGGGCGTTTGTGGTGCCGGAGTGACTGCACGCAAGGGCCTTGACTGGCCCGCGTTGATGCGGGCCGGGATGCAGGGGTTGCGGTTAAAGCCTGAGGAATTCTGGGCGCTGACGCCAGGAGAATTGCAGATGATGCTGGGCACAGCTGGGCAAAATAGTCCGCTGCTTAGCGATGGATTGGCGGCGTTGATGGCGGCCTATCCGGACACCAAGAAAGAGGAATAGCCATGGCTGATTTTGATGACATCAACGACCTAGAAGGCAATGCGGAAGGGTTGAATGGAACTCTGGCCACAACAAGCACGCTGGTTTCTGGGTTTGACAGTGAATTGCGCCGGATGCGGACGTCATTGGCGGCAACGGGCAAGGATGTGGCGACGCTTGAGAAAGGGTTGAGCAAAGGGCTGCGCAAGGCCTTTGACGGGGTGGTCTTTGATGGTTTGAAGTTGTCAGATGCCCTGCGTTCGGTGGCAGAATCGATGATCAACACGACCTACAACGCGGCGATGCGCCCGGTGACGGATCACTTTGGTGGGCTGATTTCGCAAGGTGTTGGGTCACTGGTGCAGGGGATTTTGCCTTTTGCCAATGGCGCGGCGTTTTCACAGGGCAAGGTGATGCCCTTTGCGCAGGGTGGGGTGGTGAGTTCGGCCACCAGTTTTCCGATGCGCGGGGGCACCGGGTTGATGGGCGAAGCGGGGCCAGAGGCGATCATGCCTTTGGCGCGTGGATCGGATGGCAAGCTGGGTGTGCGCGGGTCGGACGGTGGTGCCGTGAGTGTGGTGATGAATATCAGCACACCGGATGTGCAGGGATTTCAACGCAGCCAAAGTCAGATTGCAGCGCATATGAGTCGCGTGTTGAGCAGTGGCAATCGGAACCGGTAGGAGAGTAGCGACATGGCATTTCATGAGATCAGATTTCCAGCGAGCCTGAGCCTGGGCTCGCTTGGTGGGCCGCAGCGCAAGACCGATGTGGTGACGCTGGCCAATGGGTTTGAAGAACGCAACACGCCTTGGGCGCATTCGCGGCGGGTTTATGATGCCGGATTGGGCATGCGTTCTATTGATGATCTGCAACGGCTGATCGGGTTCTTTGAGGCGCGCATGGGGCAGATGCATGCGTTTCGTTGGAAAGACTGGGCGGATTACAAGTCTGGCAAGGCGTCGGCTGAGGTTGCCTTTACCGATCAAAGCATTGGCTTTGGTGACGGGGTAAAGGCGGATTTCCAGATATTGAAGACCTACCAGTCAGGTGAACAGGCATACCTGCGGCCGATTGTGAAACCTGTTGAGGGCACAGTGCGTGTTGGGGTTGAGCAAGATGAGTACCAAGAGGATGTTGATTATTCGATAGATGCAACCACCGGGGTCATCCACTTTGATCATCCACCGGATCTGGGGATGGAGATATTTGCAGGCTTTGAATTTGACGTGCCGGTGCGCTTTGACACTGACCGCATTCTGACATCAGTGGCCAGCTTTCAGGCCGGGCAGGTGCCAAGTGTGCCGGTGATTGAGGTGCGGATATGAGCGTGGGTATCGGCGACGCGCTGGAGGCGCATTTGGCAGGTGGGCATACGACGGTTTGCCATGCTTGGGTGATCAACCGCCGCGATGGTGTGCAGTTTGCATTTACGGACCATGATGTGGCGTTGACGTTTGAGGGGATTACCTTTCGTGCGGACAGTGGTTTGGGGGCCAAGGCGATCGCGCAAAGTACTGGGTTATCGGTAGATAACACCGAAGCGATTGGCGCGCTTAGCGATGCCTCGATCCGCGAAGACGAGATTGAACAGGGTCGCTTTGATGGGGCCGAGGTTCAGGCATGGTTGGTGAACTGGGCTGACACTTCGCAACGCTGGTTGCAGTTTCGCGGCTCCATCGGTGAATTGCGCCGGGTAGACGGCGCGTTTCGTGCGGAATTGCGTGGATTGACCGAGGCGCTGAATAGGCCGCTGGGGCGGGTGTACCAAAAGCCTTGTACGGCTGTTTTGGGGGATGGTCAGTGTCAGTTTAATACCGACCTTGAAGGATATGCCAAAACTTTGGCTGTGCAGACCCAAAAAGACGCCCGGGAATTCATTTGGCAGGATTTTCTGGGATTTGAGGATGGGTGGTTTGGCCGGGGGCGGTTTGAAGTGTTGGATGGCCCGGCAGCGGGCCTGTGGGGCATGATCAAACATGACCGCTTAAAGGGCGCGACGCGGGTTGTTGAACTGTGGGAACCTATCCGTGGAGATGTGGGGCCGGGCACACATGTGCAGTTGATCGCAGGCTGCGACAAACGGCTGGAGACCTGTCGGCTTAAGTTCAACAACCTGATTAATTTTCAAGGGTTTCCTGACTTGCCGGGAGAAGACTGGGTTGTCGCGGTGCCACGCTCCAGCGGGTCCAACACAGGTGGGTCCTTAAGGTGAGCGGGCAGGGGCAAGAAATTGTCGCGGCCGCGCGGCGCTGGATTGGCACGCCTTACGTGCATCAAAGTGCTGTCTTGGGGGCAGGCTGTGATTGTCTGGGCCTGTTGCGAGGGGTGTGGCGAGAGACCATGGGTGATGAACCCGAGGCGATCCCGGCCTATTCGATGGATTGGTCAGAGCCACAGGGCGAAGAGCGTCTGTGGGCGGCGGCGGAGCGGCATCTTAGCGCCAAACACGTCGAAGATGTCGCGGCGGGTGACGTGATTTTGTTCCGCATGCGGCATCGGGCCGTGGCCAAACATCTGGGGCTACAGGCCGGTATCGGTGCGGATGCCAGTTTTGTGCATGCCTATACGGGGCATGGTGTGGTTGAGAGCCCGCTAAGCGCCCCGTGGCGGCGGCGCATTGTGGCGAGATTTGAATTTCCTAAGGAGAAACGCTGATGGCGACGATACTTTTTTCGGCAGCAGGGGCTGCGGTAGGTGGTTCCATTGGCGGTACACTGGCAGGGTTGTCCTCTGTGGCGGTGGGTCGCGCTGTTGGGGCGACCTTGGGGCGCGTGGTGGATCAACGGTTGTTGGGTCAGGGAGGGCAAGCGGTTGAAACGGGGAAGGTGGACCGGTTCCGGCTGACCAACGCGGGCGAAGGTGACCCGATTACCCAGCTTTATGGCCGTATGCGCTTGGGCGGGCAGGTGATCTGGGCCGCTGATTTTCAGGAAGTAACCAATGTTTCGGGTGGCGGTAAGGGCAGTAAGCCAACGCCCAAGACCACTGAATACAGTTATTCGGTAAGTGTGGCGATTGCACTGTGTGAGGGCGAGATCACTAGCGTCGGTCGCATCTGGGCGGATGGCGAGGAAGTTGCCCCCGATGACTTGAACATGCGGCTTTATATCGGAAGCTTGGATCAATTGCCCGATCCTGTGATGGAAGCGATTGAAGGGCCAGGCCAAGTGCCCGCCTATCGTGGCACCGCTTATGTTGTTATGGAAGACTTACCGCTGGCGCAGTTTGGCAACCGGGTGCCGCAGTTTTCGTTTGAAGTGATCCGACCAGAGCAGCGTGGCGCGCCGGGTGCGGAGCATACGCTGAGCTATGGCATTCAAGGTGTTGCGTTGATCCCGGGTACGGGTGAGTACGGTTTAGCGACCACGCCAGTGCATTACGTCGAAGGCCAAGGTGCACGGTGGAGTGCCAATGCCACAACGCCTGCTGGCAAGACCGATTTTGCGGTGTCGTTGGAGAATATGACCGAGGAGTTGCCCAATCTTGAGGCGGTGTCCTTGGTTGTGTCGTGGTTTGGTGACGATCTGCGCTGTGGCGCGTGTACGATCCGGCCCAAGGTTGAGGATGCGGTGATTGAGGGCGAGAATATGCCGTGGCGGGTATCAGGTCTGACCCGTTCAACGGCACAGGTGATTGTCGAAGAATCCGGGCGGCCGATCTATGGCGGCACACCGACCGATGCGTCGGTAATTGAGGCCATTCAGGCGATGAATGCCGCTGGCAAGGCGGTGATGTTTTATCCCTTCATCTTGATGGACCAGATCAGCGGCAATACCTTGCCCGACCCCTATAGTGACGCGGAGACCCAAGCGCATTTGCCATGGCGGGGGCGGATCACGCTGTCAGAGGCACCGGGTCGTGCGGGCAGCCCGGATGGAACAGCCGCAGCGGATGCAGAGGTGGCAGCGTTTTTCGGTGCTGCAACTGCGGCTGATTTTAGCATCTCAAATGGCGTGATCAGTTATGCGGGGCCTGAGGAATGGTCGCTGTCGCGGTTCATTCTGCATTATGCCGCACTGTGCACCGCAGCTGGTGGCGTTGATGCGTTTTGCATCAGTTCAGAAATGCGCGGATTGACCCAAATACGTGGTGCCGGTGGCAGCTTTGTTGCCGTGGCGCGGTTGCGTGCATTGGCGGCAGAGGTGCGAAGCCTGCTGGGGCCCGTCACCAAGATCAGCTATGCATCGGACTGGACCGAGTATTTTGGCTATCAGCCGCAAGACGGCAGCGATGATCGGTATTTCCACCTTGATCCGCTTTGGGCTGATGCGAACATCGACTTTATCGGGATCGATAATTACATGCCACTGGCCGATTGGCGGGTGGGGGAGGATCATGTGGATGCACAGGACTGGGATGCGATCTATAACCTCGACTACCTCAAGGCCAATATCGAGGGTGGAGAAGGCTATGATTGGTATTACCATTCTATAGATGCGCGTGCCGCACAGATACGCACCGAGATCACTGATGGTGCCCATGGCGAGGCGTGGATTTATCGGTATAAAGACATCCGCAACTGGTGGATAAATGCGCATCACGAACGGATTGCAGGCGTGCGGCAGGCGGTGCCAACCGATTGGTTGCCCGGGTCAAAGCCGATCTGGTTCACCGAATACGGCTGTGCGGCAGTAGACAAGGGTGCCAATCAACCCAACAAATTTTTGGATCTAAAAAGCTCTGAAAGCAGTTTACCACAGTATTCGACCGGCGCACGTGATGATCTGATGCAGATGCAGTATTTGCGCGCGATGGCAGAGTATTGGGGGGATAACGCACACAACCCGCAGTCGGCAGAGTACGAAGGCCAGATGGTTGATATGGCCCGTGCCTTTGTCTGGGCGTGGGATGTGCGGCCCTATCCGTTTTTCCCAAACAACCGTGATCTGTGGAGTGATGGTCAAAACTATGCGCGGGGCCACTGGATCAATGGGCGTACGTCGTCACGGTCTTTGGCATCCGTTGTGGGCGAAATTTGCAGGCGTGCGGGGCTGTCGCAGTACAATACCGATGGGCTTTATGGGGTTGTCCGGGGCTATGCCGTGGATCAGGTCACCGACGCGCGCGCGGCCTTGCAGCCTTTGATGATCCGGTACGGGTTTGATGCCATTGAACGCAACGGTGTGTTGAATTTCCGGATGCGGGATGGGTTGGACGCTGTGACGTTGGACCCTGAATTGCTGGCGGTAAGTTCGGAGTTGGACGGGGTGACGGAACAGGTGCGTGAAGCCGATGCTGAGATCACGGGGCGGGTTCGGTTGCGGTTTGTACAGGCGGACGGCAATTTTGACGCCATTGCAGAGGAAGCCGTGTTGGCGGATGAGGCCACCCATGCGGTGTCTGCGTCTGAGCTGAACATGGCTTTGACCCGCGCGGAAGGCAGACAGGTTGCGGAACGATGGCTGACCGAGGCGCGGGTATCGCGTGAAAATATCCGTTTGGCGCTGCCGCCGTCACAGATGGCATTGGGGGCTGGTGATGTGATCAAGCTGCCGGGCGATAAAAGCGAAGGACCAGGCCTTTACCGGATTGATCGGGTGGAGCAGGCTGATGTTCAAGTGATTGACGCAGTGCGCATTGAGCCAGAGGTCTATGACCCTGCGCCGATTGATGATGAGCTGGTGCAATTGCGGCCGTTTGTATCGCCTGTTCCCGTGGTGCCATATTTCCTTGATCTGCCGCTTTTGCGTGGCGACGAACTGCCTCATGCGCCCTATATCGCGGCAACAGCAAACCCATGGCCGGGGGCGGTTGCGGTTTACCGATCAGCGAGCGATGCAAATTATCTGCTGAATTCGATCTTGCCGACCCGCGCCACCATTGGCGTCACCCAAAGTGTGATGACTGCGGGACGCGCTGGGCTGGTTGACCGGGGTGATGTGCTGGAAGTTAAGCTGATCAGTGGCACCTTGGAAAGTGTGACAATGGATGCGCTGCTGAGTGGGGCCAATCTGGCGGCAATTGGCGATGGCAGTTCGGACACCTGGGAGGTCTTTCAATTTGCCGACGCGCAATTGGTTGCACCAAACACCTATTGGCTGAAAACCCGGTTGCGCGGGCAGGCGGGATCGGATGGATTGATGCCGGATGCATGGCCAACAGGATCGACGTTTGTGCTGTTGAACGGAGTCCCGTTGCAGATTGAGCTGAGCCCCAACTTACGCCGCGTGGCGCAGCATTACCGCATTGGCCCGGCCCGTCGCAGCAATGATGATCCGTCATACCAACATCTGGTGCGTGCGTTTGATGGTAATGGACTGCGACCGCTTAGCCCGGTGCATTTAACGGGAGTTGCGGATGAAAACGGCGACCGCGTGTTTTCTTGGATCAGGCGCACCCGGGTGGATGGCGATGCGTGGGATGCGCCAGAAGTCCCATTGGGCGAAGAAAGCGAAAGCTATCTGGTGCGGGTCTTACAAGGTGAAACGGTACTGCGAGAGGTTGTTGTGGGGAGTGCCAGCTGGACCTACACGAATGCGGCGCAAACAGCGGATGGGGCGGCGGCAGGATACACCATTTCTGTGGCACAGATATCGGCAACCTATGGCGCTGGTCTGGCAAAGCGGTTGGACATTGCTGCCTGATGCGAGAAGTCTATCTGAGTGATCTCACAGCGGCGGCACGGGCCCTTTTGGCGGTGCCGCCGCATCAACGTGTCCACCTGTGTCACGACATGTTGAACGAGGCCGATTGGGCAGATAAATATGCCAAACGGCTAAGAAAACCCCATCAAAAATGGGGTAACGGCACCTTAATGGCAGCGGCACGTGGACGACATCTTGCGGCGGAACGGAGTTTTTCGGATCCTGAATTTGCATCCTGTTTCATGATTGTTTTACAGCAAATGGCACAGTATCGCGCAACCAAGACTTGTAAGTCAGGGTTACATGCCCACATGAGAATTAAGCTGCATCACGGGTTTGCGTTTGGTTAAATGATGATGCATGAGGTAGCTTAGCTGCAAATGAAGGGATCGTATCATGGCCGAAGTCCGCAGAAATATCGCCCAAATTGACCCAGTTTGGGAACGCATTCAAAGCGAAGCCCAACAGGCTGTTGCAGATGAGCCGCTGATCGGCGGCTTTGTTCACGCCTGTATCCTGCACCATCAATCCATTGAAAAAGCGCTGTCTTACCGGATCGCTGCCAAGCTTTCATCAAATGAAATGTCGATGATGGTTGTCCGCGAAATGGTGGAAGAGGCCTATAGCTCTGATCCATCATTGGTTGCCGCCGCGCGCGCCGATCTTGCTGCGATTTTTGAACGTGATCCCGCCTGCCACCGGTTGTTGCAGCCGATCTTGTACTTCAAAGGGTATCAGGCGGTTCAAGCGTACCGTGTCGGGCACCACTTGTGGACCAAGGGCAAAATTGATCTGGCCTATTTTATTCAAATGCGGGTCAGCGAGATTTTTGGCGTCGATATTCACCCTGCTGCCCGCGTGGGTAAGGGGATCATGATTGATCACGCCCATTCCATAGTCATTGGCGAGACCGCAGTTGTCGGTGACAACGTGTCGATGCTGCATTCTGTGACGCTTGGCGGGACCGGTAAGGAAGAAGAAGACCGCCATCCCAAAATTGGCGATGGTGTTTTGATCGGGGCAGGAGCCAAAGTGCTTGGCAACATCAAAATCGGCCATTGCAGCCGTATTGCAGCCGGGTCGGTGGTGTTGGAAGATGTGCCGCCCTGCAAGACAGTGGCAGGCATACCAGCGCGGATTGTCGGCGAAGCCGGATGTGATCAGCCTGCGGTATCAATGAACCATATGCTGGGACCTTGGGAACAGGACCTGTAAATTCGATTACTAGGAAGTAAAGAAAGCCGGGGATCAGCCCCGGCTTTTCTGTGTCTGGCACCTGAGAATATCAGGCCAGCATGGTCATTGGCGCTTCAAGATTGTCTTTGATCGCGTTCAAGAGTTCCGCAGCCAATGCACCATCAATGACCCGGTGATCCACCGAAAGGGTAACGGACATCACCGTGGCCACAGCCAGTTCACCATCTTTGCCAACAACCGGTTTCTTGACGCCCGCACCAACGGCAAGGATCGCACCATGCGGTGGATTGATCACCGCGTCAAAATTGTCGATGCCCATCATCCCTAGGTTAGAAATTGCAAAGCTGCCGCCCTGATACTCGTGCGGTGCCAGCTTGCGATCACGGGCGCGGGTGGCGAGGTCTTTCATCTCAGCCGAGAGTGCCGACAGCGACTTCATTTCCGCGTCTTTCAGGACGGGCGTGAACAGGCCGCCCTCAATGGCTACGGCCACAGCCACGTCCGATGGCTTGAGCTTTAGCATACGATCCCCGGCCCAGACAGAATTGGCATCGGGCACCTGTTGCAGGGCCAGCGCACAGGCCTTGATGATAAAGTCATTGACGCTGAGCTTGACGCCGCGTGGTTCCAATTGTTTGTTCAATTGCGCCCGGAACGCCATTAATGCGTCCAACTGAATGTCGCGACGCAGATAGAAATGCGGCACTGTTTGTTTAGCCTCAGTCAGGCGCGCTGCAATGGTTTTGCGCATCCCGTCCAGCTTGACCTCTTCATATTCGCGGTCTGCGTAAATCTTGGCGATGGCATCAGCGGATGGGCCAGCAGAGGCCGCCGTGGCTTGCGGGGCCGGAGCCGCGGCAGCGGCCTTTGGTGCGTCCGATTTTGACAGCCCCTCCACATCCGATTTGACAATGCGACCATGTGGGCCGGACCCTGTAACGCTAGTAAGGTCCACGCCTTTGTCAGCAGCAATACGCCGCGCAAGCGGCGAGGCAAAAATGCGCGTGCCGTCTGATGACGTTGCAGCCGTCAGTGCGGGGCGATTGCCGCCTGTGGTTCCGCCGTCGTCATCGGAGGCGTCGTCATCACCATCGTCACCGGAGCCGCTGCCACCTGACCCATCATCGCCATGTGGCGGTTTGCTGTCAGGTGCGGATGTTGACGTGATGTCATCAGCACTTTCACCGTCTTCCAACAACACCGCAATTGGCGTGTTCACTTTCACGCCTTCCGACCCATCAACGATCAGGATTTTGCCGATCACCCCTTCGTCGACGGCCTCAAACTCCATTGTGGCTTTGTCGGTTTCAATTTCGCACATCACATCACCAGAGGCGACGGTGTCACCTTCTTTGACAAGCCATTTGGCCAGCGTGCCTTCTTCCATGGTGGGCGACAGGGCGGGCATGAGAATTTCGATTGGCATGGGGCCGCTCCTTATTTGTAGGTGACTTTTTTCACGGCTTCGATGACTTCTGCGGTCGTCACCAGCGCGTGTTTTTCCAGATTGGCCGCATAGGGCATGGGTACATCCTTGCCGGTGCAGTTGATCACCGGGGCGTCAAGGTAATCAAACGCCTCTTGCATGATTACCGATGAAATATAGCTGCCAACAGAACCCTGCGGCCAGCCTTCTTCGACGGTCACACAGCGGTTGGTTTTCATCACGGATTTGATGATCGCGGGCGTGTCCATCGGGCGCAGGGTGCGCAGGTCAATGACCTCGGCCTCAATACCATCCTCGGCCAGCTTTTCCGCGGCTTCCAATGCATAGGTCATGCCAATGCCAAAGCTGACGATGGTGACGTCTGACCCTTCGCGCCAGATGCGCGCCTTGCCAAACGGCACGGTGTAATCCTCAATCTCCGGCACATCAAAGGTGCGGCCATAGAGAATTTCATTTTCCAAGAAAATCACCGGGTTCGGGTCGCGGATCGCGGTCTTCATCAATCCCTTATAGTCTGACGCGGAATAGGGCATCACGACCCTAAGGCCCGGCACCTGCATGAACCATGCGGCGTAGTCTTGGGAATGCTGTGCCCCCACACGCGCCGCCGCACCATTGGGGCCACGGAACACCATCGGTGCACCCATCTGGCCACCAGACATATAAAGCGTCTTGGCCGCAGAGTTTATGATATGGTCCATCGCCTGCATGGCAAAGTTGAAGGTCATGAATTCCACAATCGGGCGCAAACCACCAAAGGCCGCACCTGTGGCAATACCCGCAAAGCCATGTTCAGTGATCGGCGTATCAATCACGCGCTTGGCGCCAAATTCATCCAACATGCCTTGGGAAATCTTATAAGCACCTTGGTATTCGGCAACCTCTTCTCCCATCAGGAACACACTATCATCACGGCGCATTTCTTCGGACATGCCGTCGCGCAGTGCCTCGCGCACAGTCTGTTGCTTTAGCGTGGTGCCCTCAGGCCAGTCCGGTGACAGATCGGGCTTGGGTTGTTTGTGGCCCTCGGCGGCAGGGGCGTCATCGATCTTGGCTTGCGCCTTTGGGGCGGCTTCCTTGTTGTCGGGTTTTTCTTCCTTGGGGGCGGAGGTGTCGATATCAACGGCACTTTCGCCATCTTCCAACAGCACAGCGATGGGTGTGTTGACCTTGACCCCTTCGCTGCCTTCGGCAATTAGGATTTTGCCAATGGTGCCTTCGTCCACGGCTTCAAATTCCATCGTGGCTTTGTCGGTTTCAATTTCGGCCATGATGTCACCGGATTTAACCGTGTCACCTTCTTTTACCAACCATTTGGCCAGCGTGCCTTCTTCCATTGTGGGCGACAGGGCGGGCATGAGAATTTCAGTAGCCATGGTTCAAGCCTCCTGCGGAACTTCGGTTGCGTAAATATCTGTCCACAGCTCATCCAGATGTGGCTCGGGGCTTTCCTTGGCGAAATCGGCGCTCGCGTTCACGACCTTCTTGATCTCTTTATCGATGGCTTTTAGGTCTTCCTCAGTCGCGTGTTTGCCTGTCAGCAACATGGTGCGTACGGCCTCAATCGGGTCACGCTCATCGCGCATTTTCTGTACTTCCTCGCGGGTCCGGTACTTAGCCGGGTCAGACATCGAATGGCCGCGATAGCGATAGGTCTTGATCTCTAGAATATAGGGGCCTTTGCCTGCGCGGCAGTGTTTCACCGCCGTGTCACCCGCCGATTTCACAGCCAGCACATCCATGCCGTCCACAGCTTCACCCGGAATGCCAAAGGCTTTGCCCCGTTCCCAGATTTCAGCCGATGAGGTTGAGCGTTGCTGTGATGTGCCCATGGCGTACTGGTTGTTTTCAATGACAAAAATACAAGGCAGCTTCCACAACGCCGCCATATTGAAGGCCTCATATACCTGACCTTGGTTCGCCGCACCGTCCCCAAAATAGGTGAACGTCACACGGCCGTTTTCCTTGTACTTATCGGCAAAGGCCAGACCTGCACCCAGTGGCACCTGTGCCGCCACAATCCCGTGACCCCCATAAAAATGCTTCTCTTTCGAGAACATATGCATGGAGCCGCCTTTACCCTTGGAATAGCCACCCTCGCGGCCCGTCAATTCGGCCATCACACCGTTGGGGTCCATGCCGCAGGCCAGCATGTGCCCGTGGTCGCGGTAAGATGTGATGCGCTTGTCACCTTCCTCGGCTGCGGCCTCAAGACCCACAACAACCGCTTCCTGCCCAATATAAAGGTGACAGAACCCCCCAATCAAACCCATGCCGTATAACTGGCCCGCCTTTTCCTCAAACCGCCGGATCAACAGCATGTCTTTGTAATAGGCTTTCAGCTCATCTGCTGAAACGTTGGGCTTTTTGGTGGATTTCTTGGCTGCCATGGGCATTTCCTCCGTCGGTGTGCGCGATCGCTGCGCAGAGATAGTTTAGCGTTAAACTATCTTTTATCGGATTCGGACGGGGAAGGGTAGGGGGATTGTGACGTGGGGGTGAGCATATGGTTGCGATAGAACTTACTGCGACAGAAATTATTTTCATCTTGTCATATTTAATCAGAGAAAACTTTGAGTTATCACTTAACAGTGACAGCAAACCAAACCCTAACGAATAACAATCTCATCTGACCGCAGCATGCCCAGCACCTTGCGGACCTGCTCATCCAGCAAATCAAGATCCAAATAATCATCCGATAACCGATGGGTCAGGTTTTCCATCCGCAGCACATCAGCACGCACTGAGGCCAACTGCACGCGCAGGTCTTGGCTTTCGGCAACAATTTCGGCCCGGCGGAACAGGCCAAAATCGCCCTGAACAGCGGCAAAGGTAAAATAAAGGCTCAGCGCAAAAGCAATTGCGAAAAACAGCAATGTACCAAAGGCGGGGCGTGCGGTGCGGGTCATCTGATCTGCCTCAAATCGTCTCTTATTGGACGTGACGCTGTTATGACACAGATGATTCGCTATGGGAATCCCTTGTTTCCTTATTGTTTCAGGTTTTTGACATAAAAATACTAGTCAGCCAGACCACTATGAAGCGTGGTGACAAACGTGGCATAAACGCAAAGATTTTGTTCATCAGACCCGGTACAATCACCGCTTTGCCGCGCAGCATGCCGTCCCACCCGATTTGTGCAACTTTGTCTGCACGGGCAGGTGGTGCAATTTTAAGCAACCGGATGCCGTGCATATCAGCATCGTTGAAAAAATTGGTCTGGGTCGCGCCGGGGCACAGCGCCGATACGCTTACGCCAGAGCCGCGCAGCTCAAACGCGACGGCCTCTGACAGGTACAGAACAAAGGCTTTGGTCGCGTGATAGACCGCCATGTTTGGCCCGGGCAGAAACGCCGCGGTTGAGGCGACGTTCAAAATTCGCCCACCATCCGCCGCCTGCATCTGCGCTATCGCCAGCTTCATCAATCGGGTGAGGGCGGTCATGTTGACGTTCATAGAGCTGAGCTCGCGTGCCCAATCAGCGTCATTGTCACTGTCTTGCGCAAACGGCCCATTGCGGCCCAAACCAGCATTATTCACCAATACGTCAATCTCGCGGTCGGTGCTGGCCTCGGTCCACAACCGGTGGACCTCGGCGCTGTCGTTCAGGTCCGCCGGGATCACCACTACCTGTGTGCCGCCGTCGCGCAGCTCAGCTGCCAAAGCGTTTAACTTAGCCTCGGACCGCGCCGTCAGGATCAGATTACGACCCTCGCGGGCTGCGATTTTAGCAAATTCAACACCCAAACCTTCGGATGCGCCGGTGATCAATGTCCATTTGGTCATGCTATAGGGGGCCTTTTGGCTAAGGGGGTAAAGCCAAACAGTTACCGGGTCTGATACCGGTCCGCCAGCCCTCCCTCAATCCAGTCGGTCAAGGCCTGTTCCTGCACTGACGCGCTTAGTGTTTCCCATGCGGCCTGTACCTGATCGCCACGGGCCGAAAACCGGCCTTCGATTTCCTGACGCAGTGCAGTGGCCCCGATGTCGCCCGCGGCCTCTGCCAGTAGGGCAAAGTAATAGGCTTGCGCATAGGACCGGACGGTGCCGGACCCTGTGTAATGCACCAACGCAAGGCGGCGCAGTTGGCGTGGATCATCACTGGCTGTGATGGCCTCAAGTGGCGACGCAGTAACCTGTGGATGGTCGCGCTGCATCCGCAGCACATCAACCGTGCTCATCTTCTGTTCTAACTGATCCAGCAGCGACACGGCGCCCGAAACGCCCCCCGCAGCGGCAGTCAGGGCATAGGGGTAGGCTATGTTTGGCTTTTGCCCTTTCAACGCCCGTGCGATCAGGGTTGCCGCCTCTGCGGCATTGTCGGGATCATCCATCAGACGTGAGAGCAGGCCCGGCACCAAGGCGGGTGATTTGGGCACGCCGTTGCCGTCCAGCAGTGCGGTGCCCAAGTCCAGCAATTGCCGCGCATCCAAATCACCGGGATCAGACAGGGCTGCCAAATCCGCGCCGCTCAATATCCGGGTGCGTGACAGCGGTGTTGCGCGCGCCTCAAGGGCGAGGGTCGCGATCAGCGCTTGCGGTTCGTTGTCATACAGCTCCGGCTCAATCACAATGCCGGTTGCGGGCAGGTTCGCTTCAATGGTGATTTCACCGGGATCGCTGACAAAATCCTCAACCCGGTCCATCAATTGCGTGATGAAATTCCGCTCCACGGCGGTCACGGCGCGCAAGCCGTCATTGCTCATGAACTGGGTCACTGCCTCGGTGCCGATCACTTTGATGGTTTCAGGATCGCGGAAATTTGGGGGTAGGACCGAAGACACCTTTTGCCAGCCGCCCATGTCCTTAAGGCTGGCCACCGCGCGCATGACCCGGAACGCCGGATCACCGGGGCCAAACTGACCCATACGCGGCAAGATCATGCCGCTGGCTGAAAAATCCAGCGCTGCAAATTCATTCATGACCAGCGATACATCGGCAGATGTCTCGCCCGTGGCATAGACATAGGCACCGCGGATTTTGAACTGGTCCAACGCGATGTCACGCATCCCTGCGGCGCGCATGCCCATCGCAACATCACGGGGCAGGCAGGCGCTGTTGGCTCGCGCGCCGATCAGGTTCAGGTTCATTTCTGACACAACTTCAAACGGCTTGGCGATATCGGTATTCAACACCGCACGGTCGATGGTGATGACGCACTGCCGGGCCTGATCATAAGGCAGCAGTGGCCGCACGACGACGCCTGAGATCGACACCGTTCCGCGCATCACATCAGTCGAGAGGAAATTATACTCCAGTTCCATCTGCGTGCGCAGCGCCGCAATGGCCGTGTTGGCTACAAACGTTCCGATCCGGTTGACGGAAAAGAATTCGGCCAGCCCCGGCTGCGGATCGCCCTCAGCAGCAACAGGCGCTGCCAGCGCAGTGGTGACAGCGCTGGCGATCAGAAAACGTGAAAATCTGGACATTGGAATCCCCTTTTTGCTTGGCCTCAGCTTAAATTGAGGGGGCCAAAGCGCAAGGTCAGGTTTTCCTTAGCTTAGGTGTTACCCTTAGAGGGCCGCCACACCGGGCAGGGTCTTGCCCTCCATCCATTCCAAAAACGCACCCCCAGCTGTGGAGATATAGGTGAAATCATCCGCCGCACCGGCCTGATTGAGCGCTGCAACCGTATCGCCGCCGCCTGCAACCGAAATCAGCGTGCCATCGCGGGTTTGCTGGGCTGCAACACGGGCGGCGGCCACTGTGGCGGTGTCGAACGGGGCAATCTCAAATGCGCCCAAGGGGCCATTCCAGATCAGGGTTTTCAACCCTTCAAACGCCAGACGCACCGCCTCGATGCTGCCGGGACCTGCATCCAGCACCATCTGGTCAGGTGCCAGAATGGTGTCGGCATCCAGTTGCACGACCTCATAGGCGGCACCTGCGGCAAATTCGGTGGCAACCATGCCATCAACGGGCAAGATCACCCGGCATCCGGCCTTGTCCGCCTGTTCCATAATGTCTTTCGCGGTGTCGAAAAAATCTGGCTCTTGCAGAGATTTTCCCAGATCAGCCCCCAAAGCCGCCAGAAACGTATTGGCCATACCGCCGCCGATCACCAGCACATCCAGACGGTTCACCAGATTTTCCAATAATTCGATCTTGGTCGATACTTTGGCCCCGCCGACCACTGCCCCAACGGGCCGTTCTGGCTTGGACAATGCGGCCTCAAGCGCGCTCAACTCTGCCTGCATCAACCGACCTGCACAGGCAGGCAACAGCCGCGCCAAGGCCTCGGTGGACGCATGGGCACGGTGGGCGGCAGAAAACGCATCGTTGCAATAGACATCGCCAAGCCCGGCCAGCCGTTTGGCAAACTCCAGATCATTGGCCTCTTCGCCCGGATAGAACCGAATGTTTTCGAGCAGCAGCACATCAGCATCAGAGGCACCAAGCGCCTCAGCGGCCTCCAAGCTTTCAACCAACTGCACAGAGCGACCTAAAGCGGCCTCAAGCGCTGGTATCACCTGCGCAAGGCTCATCGCATCATTCACCTTGCCCTTGGGGCGGCCAAAATGCGCGATCAACATCGGCTTGCCACCTTTGGCCAAGATATCGTGAACCGTGGGCACGATCCGTTCAATGCGCGTGGCGTCGGTGACACGGCCATTTTCAACGGGTACGTTGATATCGACACGTACCAGAACACGTTTGCCTGCCACATCCATGTCATCCAGCGATTTCCAGCTCATTTCACGTCTCCATCTTGGTCTGATTTGCATGTGTTTTGCCGTTCTGACGCTTCAGGTCAATGCACCTGCTTGGCAATTGCCAAAATCATCCCTAGGTAACATGCAACAATTTTTGTTAAGGAGTGCCCCATGGCCGAGATCAAAGACCCCGAAAACACCATCCTGATGGAGCTGAAAAGCGGTACTGTCACAATCCAACTGTTGCCCGATGTGGCCCCAAAGCACGTCGCGCGGATGAAAGAACTTGCCCGCGCAGGCAAATACGACAACGTGGCATTCCACCGCGTTATTGATGGTTTCATGGCGCAGACAGGCGATGTGGAACATGGCAATATGGAAGACGGCTTTAACCTGCGCTCAGCAGGGACAGGTGGGTCGGACCTTGGCAATGTGCCTGCTGAATTTTCAAAAATCCCACATGCGCGCGGGTCTATCGGGGCCGCGCGTTCGGCCAATCCAGATTCGGCCAACAGCCAGTTTTTCATCAACTTCAAAGACAATGATTTCCTGAACGGCCAATACACCGTGTACGGCCAAGTCATGTCTGGCATGGAACATGTGGATGCGATCACCAAAGGCGAGCCACCTGCCGAGCCGGACCGCATGATCTCTGTTAAGGTTGCCGCAGATGCGTAATGTCGTCATCGGTAGCGTCTTTGCATCTATGATCGGCAGTGTCGCACTGGCATCTGGCCTGAAGATTGAAGTCGCAGGCGAAGCCAACGGCACAATCACCATTGATCTGCTGGAAGATGTGGCACCACAGCATGTGGCGCGTATCACCGAACTGGCGGCATCAGGGGCCTATGATGGCGTGGTGTTTCACCGCGTGATTGACGGCTTTATGGCGCAGACAGGCGATGTGCAGTTTGGCAAATCCGGCGGTGATACATCCCGCGCTGGCATGGGCGGTTCTGACATGCCGGATGTACCTGCTGAATTTTCGGACATCCCGTTTGACAAAGGCGTCATCGGCATGGCCCGGTCACAAAGCCCGGACAGTGCCAACAGCCAGTTTTTCATCATGTTTGATGCCGGACACTTCCTCAACGGTCAATATACCGTTGTGGGCCGGGTGACTGAGGGCCAAGACGTGGTTGACGCGATCAAGCGCGGCACAGGCGGCAATGGCGCTGTTGTTGGCGCGCCTGACGTGATGCAAAAGGTGACCGTTACGGAATAGGTTAGGCGGTATTTTTATCGAGGATTGGGCGGCCCTTTTGGGGTCGCCTTTTTCTTTGACCGATTAAACCGATTAAAAAGAGGGGGGGCCAGCCCCCTGGGGGGGATCGGAGTTATTTACAATGAGAGAACACTTTATTTTACAATGACCTGCAATAGGTGAAAATGGTAAAAGGCCTGTGCAGCTTGGCCTAATTGCCGATCTGAGTGCCAAAATCGGCTGTATTTTGAGGTTCATCAAAAATCAGAGCATTTCTACCGTTTCTTGCCAAAAATAGCCAAACTCGGAAAAATGTAACATTTTGTGATGAATGACTGGAGAGGTCATTTGCGGCGTCTCCATGTCCGGTAAGTCGCATCATGTTCACCCACGTCCAAGAGTTCCAAGGTGTTTGCATCGACCATACGGCCTATGATCCGATCTCCCTTATTCATGCTCGCAATCCATAAATCGGTGCTCCCCTTCAAGGTGCGCAAGCGCAGCGAGGCGGGCATAGGGTCAGCCAACAAGCCTTCGATTGCCTTGTCGGCACTCTTTTGCTTGGCGCTAGAGAGTCTGCGATATGCGCGCGCAAATCCTTTGGAGACTGTGATTTGCAATTTAAGCAGGGCGCTTGAGAAATTTCAGTACATCACCAGCGGTGTCAAATCGCTCACTGGTTTGATGATCAGGCCCATAGACTGTTCGCATTGCGGCATAGTGATCTGCCGTTTCTGTTAGAAAATCAATTTCGCTTTCTAAATAATGCTCAGTTTTTGCAATCCACCGGTCCAGGCTCTGGCTGGTAGGTTTAGAAAAACGTGCGATTTTTCGTGCAATCTTTCGCATTGATTTTGCAAAGCGGGCATAGTCCTGAGCTGTCTTTTCTGCCCGCTCTGTCACACCATCGATTAGCATCTGAATGCGTACAAGTGCGACAGTATCAAGTGTATGCTGGCTTTCGCGCAATGCTTGATCCAGCGCTTTGCGCTCAATCAACCCACGTTCGGCCCACTCACCATGCAGCGCCTTATGTCGCTCGAAATCTCGATTTAGAGATTTAAGCAAATCAGTTTCGCGATTGTCGTCTGATACCACGTCAAAGAGCGCCACGGGCGCGAATTGAGGCGCGCCGTGAACTACAGCAATGCTGCTGTCTATCTGTGCTGCAACGTCCAACATGGGTTAGCCTTAAAGGGTTCTACGGACTTCGATATCATGCGCCAGCTAAGTGCTTTTAGCAAGAATGTGTTATTTAGATGCTACCGATAGACGATCCTCATCCACGCATGCTTTGAATTGGTAATGACGGATCATCTCGATCTGAGCGTAGCCAATATTCACGGCAAGTTGCATCTCCTTTTGAAGTTAGACACAAGCACTCATCTTGGGCTGGGTCGGGTGCCAACAAGCCGAGGCGCACTAGCGGCCCAATTCCCTTTGTCGCAAAGCTCTGCCCTGTGACGCATGGCGAGCCATCGCCATTACACACAGCCCAGCGTTCCCGTCCTGTGTGTTCGTCCAGATATGAGGATAGCTGAGAAGGTTGAAATGTCGGCTTTCTGTGAAATTGACTGTAGGAAGATGAAATCGAACTGAGCACGTTGCGCGATGTAGAAGGTATAGTTTCCCAAATGAGCGCTTCGTCAAATACCATCGGCTTTCGCTCCTTAGGTGGGTTGTTTGCATGCTCCAAACCCAATTTGTAAGCCGCAACAATCGCAGCAGTTATATCACCTGGCAAATTGTTGGAAAAACCACCTCTTGTAGCGCCTCGATCACGAGAAACGATTGTACGTGCCGTTTCTCGAAATTGCGCTTTGATATGTTTGTCCATTGCCCTGCCCACCATAGAATGCCTGGGCGAGCATAGCCGAGTGAAGCGAAACTTGCACCGTGCAATGCGAGCCCAGAACCATATCGGACGCGTCCAAGAGAATAATTTTTGAGATAGTTTAGTTGTAAACCAGCAATGGTTTGAAACCATTAAGGGCGGTGTCACTCCTTTGGTCAACCGGTCAAGTGGAGTTGAAAGTTTGGACTGTCCTATCTGTGGAGAATACGGGAAAACCTACGCATCCAAGCCATTGGGTGCGGTCAAAATCCGCTATCGCAAATGTGATGGGTGCAGTCATAAATACCGAACCTTTGAAGAGATCGACAGTAACCCCGTGGTGCGGGGCCACGCCGCAATCCAGCGGGTGCCTGTTGGTGATCCCGCTCGTGTAACCTGCCCTGATTGTGAAAGCGCAAAAGTGCGCCATGACCGCAAGACACAGAACGGCGATTGCATTACGCACTTTTATAGCTGCAAGGGATGCAAGGCCAAGTTCGGCGTTGAAGCTGGCAGTAGCGACCCGATCAGCGCGGCGCGAAAAGAGGCGCAGAAGAAACCGCGCATCTTGTGCCCAAAGTGCGCAGGCCAAACGCAACAGATTGCCAGCACCAAGACTAAGGCTGGAGCCACACTGCGCCGCAAGTGCCAAGAGTGCGACCACCGTTTCACCTACCGAACCTACAACGATGGCCGCCCACCTTTTCCAGCGCTGATCCTAGGGGGTGAAATTGAACACCCCGTTATGCCTAAGTGAGTTGGTGCGGCATGTTGGGAACCCATAATTTTCTTTTGAAATTGCACACTTGGCACTATTCACAGGGCCAAGAAGCAAACCATTCGATACTTTGCCACCATCGGCAAGTGAAGGAGTTTGCAATGAAGTGTTGGCAGTGCGGTTCGTTAACCAGGGTGACAAGCACCTTTACCGAGGAAAGCGTCAAAATCCGCTATCGCGTGTGCACGGGTTGCGGTGAAAAGATGCGTAGTTTTGAGGAAGTGGAGCGCGATCACCACGTAGCACAGCGACTTACGCATCGCGTCCCACCTGCCCGATCAACGGCATTGCGCTTTGTCCTGATTGCGGTGCCAAACCCGCCCAAACCAGCAAGGCGAAATGCCGTACAGGTTCGCGCCGATACTACAAATGCTCTGATTGCGCCGCGCAGTTTTGCTATGCTTGCTCGACCTCAGACCCCATTGGCCTTGCAATGCGCAGCACGGCCCAAAGTGACCGTATCCACTGTCCCAAATGCGACAATATCGCGTGGAGCCGTGGCAAAGCCAAAACCTTTGAAAAGTTCAAATGCACTGCATGTGAACACAGGTTCAAAATCTCGATTGATGGCGATGGGCAACGACAGTCCCAAACCGAATTTATCGAACAACCCATAGGGCATCGCACGATGCCTTAGCGCCTTTTGAAAAGGCAAAACAACTCAGAAACCCAAATGGAGAGACAAATGACACCCGATGAAATCAAGAAACTAGTAGAGGACGCAGTGCGCATTGGTGTGCGTGAAGCTTTGCAGGCTGAGCAGCAACAAAAGGACAATGCCGAGCGTGAAAAGGCCCTCAAAAAGAGTGCCGAGGCCGCTGTTGCAGAGGCCCTTGGCGTGGGCGCAGACACTACTGAGAGTTTCATGTGATGGACAACAACGCATTGAAATTCGAGGACATGGATCAGCACATCAACCCCGATCTGCAAGGGAAACTGCACCGCGCCCAGGATGAGGTGAACGACAAGGAGGCGCAAATTGAAGGGCTCGAAGGGTTGGTTGAAAAAGCCAAGAGCGCGCTGGATGTAGATCGCAAAGCACTTGATGAAGCGACAGGCCTTTCCCGCACCGCGCACCAAGGTCATGGCGGCGATGCCACGGCGTTAGAAGCGGCCACCACAAAGGCCCGTAAGGCCAAAGGAGCCGCAACTGCGAAAGTGCAGGAAGGGCAAGAGCGCATTGATGATCTTGAACAAGGCCTCACATACGCCAACCGCGAGCTAGTGGAGCTCAAAAAGGCGCGTGACTTGTGCCGCCATCATGTCATGCGCGGCTTGATGTTGGCGACAAAGTTTCCACTGCGGCCTGGCGAAAAGGCGCGGCTTTTGGCGCATCCACCAATCTCAGTTGAGGATATGGTTATGGCGTTCATCTTGCATATGGAAATGGGGCCTGGTGGTGCCAATCCTTTCGCTGGTGAGTTTGGCCATCCGCAACGCATGTTCGCCTTCATTGCGCAGTATTTTGCCATTCCAAATGCGGATGATTTTGCGGCCATGCGCACCCGCTTTGAGGCAAAAGTATGGGGTGACTATCAAGTGCCAGCCAAAGGCGGGCGCGGCCCCATTCCTAAAGGTTCTTTCACTCCCCCAATGAATTGGGAGCTGATGAGTAGCGGGCTGCGTTACAACACGTAACCCGCCAATCAGATACCTGCCCCTATTGCCATATGGGGCGGGTGCGATCCGGCCCGCTTGGGCCTTGTTGACCTCGACAGGGGCGGGCCGGATCATCAAGCCAAAGGCAGGAAGAGAAATGTGATGGGAGCTTCAAACCTAGCAATAACAGACGCGTTTGAGGGATTTGTACAGCGACATCCGCTATACAAGCGACGGTCCAATTCACTTCACAACGGGTGCATGTACAATGGCAATGTCGTCACGACATCTTTGGGACGCACACCAAAACAATGGCAGAAACCAGCACTCAGCGGCAGTAGGAGAGTCACTGAGGTGGTATCAAGCTGTTTTGCACCCCCGTAGGGGCCAAAATGCGACAAGGCCATCTGGTGACTCGCTACGGCACTGCAAGCGTGGCTACGCTTTATTTTACAATGGATGCTTGACAAAGAAAACTGCAATGATCAGTTTCGGCATATCGGTTAAGGAGTTCCTGAGCCGTAGCATGGCGCAAAAAGCCATGTCGGGATTGAGACCCTGCCAAACACAAGGCGTCCAGAACCACGCCGTTATTGCGTGGTTTTTCTGTATCCGGCCCCGAAAGGGCTGGCACTATGGGTTCGGGCGGATAGGGCCGCGTAAGTGGGCCGTTCCTTGTGACGGTAGTCTCAACCTTGTTCGTCCGGCCCACCAGATTGAGACCTTGGTGCGTCGGTTTATTGAGGACCACAAGGAGACACACCATGTCTAAGCAAGATACAGTCATTGATTTTTTCACCAATTCGGCACCAATCTGGCCAGAGAAATTTGCCAGCATCAATGAGGTGTTCCAGGTTTGGGCGCGCGCATTTGACCGAGCTCAGGACATTCAGCTATCCGATGAGGTGCGCACTCAAGCCCGCACCACAATGGAAAAGCTTTGGGATACCGCTATGTGCCTCTCCGCTCGCAGTGCTGCTGATGTGGCAGCGGTCTATATCATGGGCCAAAATACTCACTCGATTGATGCATATAGCTACATGGAAACCGCTTGGCGGGTTGTGAATACCGCAACAGGTGAGGCTGTGCTGGGCCAGTTATACGGCGCTTGGCTAAAGCTGCGCGCCGCCGTGGTAGCGCTGGATTTGGATGATGAAGCGGGTGATGGCATTTATGCGATTGCCGCTGGGCTTGAAGCCCAAATGGCCACGATCCCCGCCACCACAGCCAAAGGCCTTGCAATCAAGGTAGACGTGTTTGGCAACAACGTGAAAGCCAATGTTGGCCGCGTTAGTTTGGATCGCGATCTTGCTACCCTAACGGGCCAAGACGTGCGCCCAGAATAAGGCCCTGCCAACACACCTCGCGCATCCGCAATCGCGCCAGGTGCAAAGGTTAGAGCGCGGATGCGTTGGACGCACCGGACAAAGGATCAACAAAATGAACGCAATTAATCACGATTTTGACCGTTACCCAGCGCCAACCGCTAAAGATATCATTTTGGCGCGATGGCGTGAGAAATTTATCAAGCCCGCGCTAGATTATCCCAAGGGGTCGCATGATCGCGGAAAAGTCGTATCTCAGTTAACTTCGAAGCCCTTGACGCTTCCCAGTGGGCGTGTCGGGTGCGTTTCTCCACCAACCGTATACACTTGGATTAACGCTTATGAAACGCTTGGATTTACGGGTCTGATCCGTAAGGCGCGATCTGATCGCGAAGAATACCGCGTCTGTGTCAGTCGGGAGTGGGATGGGTTTTTTGCATCTCGCATTGCACCTCAAATGGTGGTGCGCGCCCAAGATGATTTGAATGATGCGATCCAAGATTTTTGGGAAGAGCCTGGGGCATCCTGTCGCAATTCTACTGAATGGCTTTTGCACCGAACAATCGCATTAGGTTGTGCCGATTTTGAGGTTCTGCCGCTTGGCTGTTTTCATGATGGTGCGGGTGCCGCGTCTCAATACGGTCTGTGTTCTGTGAATAGGCGCAGAGCCACGAGAGACAGATAGCCAGAGGTGGCGACTTAGCGACTGCAACGGCTCGATGATAGCCAATCCTGCCCCATTAAGCAGGACGTGCTCTTGCGATCTCGTATGATCGAACACGGGCCACGAAAGTGCAGCTCAAGTCAAATCCCATTTTAGGCGATGATCCTTATTTACAGGGGGTATTATGAACGCTCATTCAATCCGTGCTCCCTTGGATATTAACATTCCAAGCGCAAACTTAAGCCGCTCAGTGAGGTCAAATCATAGGGTTTCTCTCGCGCTGGAACCAAATGCTCGGAGTGGCCAGACGGCCCAATTGCCAGAGCCGGAGAGCCAAATTGGTACGCTCCCTGAGAGCGATCTGGCCCTGGCGCGTTGGAGGCAAGAGGTGATCAGGCCCGCTTTGACCCTTGAGAAAGGCTCATCCGCTAGGGCTGAGCTGATTGAGGGTATGGCTGAAACGCCTCTATTGTTCCCAAGCGGCAAGCGTAAAATGGTTGCCAAGAGAACGCTCTATAACTGGCTCAAAGCCTTTGAGGCCGAGGGTTTGAATGGCTTGGTCCGCAAGCGCCGCAAGGATGTGGGTGCCAAGCGTCAAAAAGTGACCCGCGCCTGGGATGCATTCTTTGCAGCGCAAATAAGTGCGGCTCAGCATGCTGAGGTAAGCGCTGTGCTCACAACTTACATTCGATCCCTTTGGGCGGCGGGCGAGCGTGGCTGGCGCTCGATCACTGAAAAGTCAACCACGCGCCTGATCGAGATGAGCCGCGATTTGAACGTCCTGGCCTTTGATGCGCTTGAGTTGGGCGGATGTGGTGACACCCCACACAAGGGCACTCAGTTTGGGCTTTGCAAAGTGAACCGTCGCCAAGTTGAGAACCAACGCCGCTATGCCCTTCTAGCCATACAGGACAAGGATAACGCAGTATTTCACGATAGCTACATGCCCTCGATCCGCCGCGATTATTCTAGCCTGTTACCGCGTCAAATCGTGGTTGGTGATGTGCATCCCGTTGATATCATGATGCGCCGCAACGATGGCACGGTGGTCTATCCAAAAGCGATAGCCTGGTACGATGTGGCCACCAACGAAATCCATATGACGTTTGTTTTGTGCGAGCCTGGTGAGGGCATCCGGCGCGAACACGTCGCCCAGAGTTTCGAGGCGATGGTCGATGAGTGGGGCCTCCCTGAGATGCTGTATCTCGACAACGGGTCTGAGTATTCTTGGGATGCCATGATCAGTGGTTTCACTCAACTTTCGAAGCTCACTCAGAGTAGCCTCAGGGTGTTTGATCTAGATGGCGATCCAAATGTCGCCAAGCGTGTCGCCAATGGCCGCGAGGCGATTGTGCGCTCTATGCCATACAACGCAAAGGGCAAACCAGGCATTGAGGGTGCGTTTGGCAATATTGAGCAAGTGTTTTTTGCCACAATCCCAGGTTGGACTGCTGGCGAGCGCATGAACAAAAAGACCCACGCAAAGGGCAAAGACCCTGTAGCGTTTGATGGCAACGCTCAGGCGTTTCTTAAGATCGCGGGCAAGGCTTTAGAATGGTATCACAAACGCCCTCAGCGTGGGCGGCTTGCAGGTGTAAGCCCCAATGACGCCTTGCGCACATTCATTGATCAAGGATGGGGCAAGACTACGCTTTCGCGCCCTGAGGTGCTGGCCTTGGCCTTTGCCGAGGAGGTAGAGCGCATGCCGGATCGCGGACGAGTGATCTACACCCCAAGGCGCGGCGAAACTCTGTATTTCTATGCGGATGAGTTATTGGGCATTGATCACAAGATCACTTTGCGGGTGCCAGCGTTCAATCCTGAGTTTGTGTTTTGCTTTCATGATGGCGAGCTGATCTGTCAGGCGTTCCCTGAGCGCACATATGGCGTCCTTGATGGCGAGGGTGCGTATGAGGTCACCCGCCGTGGCAAGGCTTTCCGCCGCCAGATCGCAGAGAAGCGCCGCCACGTTGCGCTCTTGAGCTTGACCGATGAGACCGCGCGCCACATCGCCCATATGCCGGATGCTCCCATCGCTGCGGTGGTTGATGCAGGGATCATAGATCGCATGGCCCGCATGCAAGGGGATGCGCTCAAAGCGGCCTTAGCCGATGCCACTAATACGGCCCCAAAGCCACCTTTAGAACAATGGAAAACGGGGCCAGTGAAGGCCCTGCAAAACTTCAAATTTGCGGAGGAATAGTGTGAGTGATTTTGTAGAAACCGCGATGGCGGGCCGCGCCCGTCAGATGTGCGAGGCCGTTATGGCCGCGCCTCAATATAGCCGCCTGGGGCAAATCACTGGCGATCCAGGAACGGGCAAGACATCCGTGACCTATTGGCTTGCTCAAGAGCTCGATGCCGTGCGGATTGAAGCCTGGGCAGGCATGAAGGAAAAGACGTGCCTGCAAGAGCTGGCCCACGCCTTCAAACAAGCGGGTTATCCTACCGACGATAACGGCACCTCCAACACCCTTATCCAACGTCTGATCCGCCACGGCACAGAGGGTAAGCTGATCATAATCGATGAGGCCAATCACTTGCGCTGGCCTACGCTTGAGATGCTGCGCTCAATCTCTGACATTGGCGGCGCGGGCCTTGTCATTGCTGGCACTGATTTGCTGGCAAAGAAATTCACTCACCCACAAATCCGAGAGTTTTTGGAGCAATTCCGCCAGCGGGTTGGTGCGAAAAAGGTGGTTATGCACCCCGTTCAGGAACCCGCCGAAATAGCGGCCTACGTGCTTGCCCCACGCTTTGAAAACATCACAAAAGACATGGCAAAGGTGTTCCTCAATAAGACAGGTGGGAATTGGCGATTTGCGGTGTCCCTAGCCGATGCCTGTGCGCACCTTATGCAGAGTGAAGGCATCGAGCACCTGGATGAGCGCGTGATCGCCACAGCCGCCTCTTGGATGGCTGGGGGAAACTGATCTAATATGCCCTACAATATTACCGCTATAGCTATTGAATATCTAATCTGCGAGGAACTGAGATGAGCGCCGCAATCAGAGAATTACCATCGCCCAGATGGATCATGTTTTATGACGTGGAACTGGCGTTTATCCCCTTCGATGGGAAGCTCTGGCTTTCTCAATCGGATATTCGCGCAGCGTTGGCTGAGCCTAAGGTGCCAATCACACGAGATTGTTTGTATTTCCCCAAAGAACTAAAGCATATTGATGCCCGTGAACATTATTGGTTCTTTAAGCTGGAATTGGCCCACCATACCATCCGCCCAGAACCCTATTTTACCATCCCAGCCATTAGATACTTCACCCGAGGCGTAGGTTTTGGTAAAGATGACAACGGCTTGCACAGGCGGATAAATGGATTTGAAGGTTTGCTAGATGAGATGGAGACCCAGCCCCAGCCCGCGCCTTTGATGCATTCCCACACATGCGGAGAGGAGGCGGAGATACTGCGCTCGATCCTAGACAAGCATCCTCACTGGGAGCGCGTTATGGAGCTTTGGAACCTTGGCGAGACCGAGGGGATTATTGCCGAGGTTTTAAAGATCAAAGTAACTATGGTCCGCTCAGCGGTGCAACATTTGAAAAAGCATGGTTTTGACATACTGAGCGGTAAGCGCCGCGATCACTATGCGGCCTCCAAAGGGCGGGCGGGCAAGGTTCCAAAAGTGCGCTTGAGCGATCCCGTAGTAGGGTCTACAGTGGCGGAGCATTCAAATGTAACGTTGCTCCACCGTGATCCTTGATGGGGCTATGTCGGGCCAGAAAGGGGATTGACATGACTTTTGACCCTTCTTATTCCGCTGAAAGCGGAACATTTACAATACTTTAAAGGGAAATGAGCCCGTTTCGCTGCAAAATAAAGTGTGCTCAAAGCAAAATAAAATGATCCGGTCCACCCCGTCCTGCGGACTCCCCCGGGATATTTTTAGCCAAAAAGAAGGGGGACGTGTGGCTGCTGGTAACGAAAAGGCACCGCGGCGGGATGCTGCGATGCCTTTTAGGTATTGAATGGCTGTTGGCCTTAAGACGCAGGATTTGCCTTTGCGGCGGGTGCGCCTTTGGCACCGGGGTTCAGCGGATCGTCCTGACGCTGTACAGACCCTTCGAAATGTGCGCCGGATTCAATCGCGATGGTTTTGTGGATGATATCACCCTCAACCCGTGCGGTGGATGTCAGGCGGACCTTCAAGCCACGCACACGGCCCACGATGCGGCCATTGATCACCACATCATCGGCAATCACTTCACCTTTGATGGTGGCGGTTTCGCCGATGGTCAGCAGATGCGCGCGAATGTCGCCTTCCACTGTGCCTTCGACCTGAATGTCGCCTGTGGTCTTCATGTTGCCCGTGACGTGCAAATCCGCTGACAACACAGAGGCGGGCGGCTTGGCTTTCGGCGCGCTGGCCTTGAATTCATTGGCCATCGGTGCCGCAGGTGCTGACGAAGAGGGCGCAGCAGGCGTCGTTGGTTTGCTGGTGTCGCCGGGCTTTTGCGGGGCGGGGTCGTTGATTTTGCTTTTAGAAAACATCGTTTGCAGCCTTGATATAGATCATGGGGTTAACAGCTTTGCCACCTACACGTACTTCGTAATGGAGGTGGACACCGGTGACCCGTCCAGACGCTCCCATATCACCAATCCGCTGCCCGCGCGAGACCCTTTGGCCCACTTTTACGCGAATACGTGATTGATGAGCATATCTTGTCTCAATTCCGAACTCATGCTGGATCTTGACCAAACGGCCATACCCCGATTGCCAGCCCGCGTGTGTCACCACACCGTCAGCGGTGGCATAAAGCGGCGTGCCTGAACCGGCGGCAAAATCCACGCCAGAGTGCATACGGCGCCCGCCCGTCTTGGGATCACGACGAAAGCCAAACTGGCTGGTAAAGCGGAAGGCGTTTTTCACCGGATTGGCAAAAGGCGCTTTCTGGGCGGCAATACGGTACAGGTTCAACTTGTCCATTTGGTTCAGCAAACGGTTGGCGCGCATCGTGTCTGGCGAAGGTGCCTCACCGCGGGTGGTAAAGGACAGCGGTGTCATCGGGCCACCTTGACCGGAATAACCACGTTTCACGGTCGCCAAAATACGATCGGTCGGCATGCCCGCATTGCGGAACATCTTATCCAGCGGCGCAACAGAGACTGTCATCGCCTCTTCCAACTGGCGGAAAATCGTGTCGTTCTGTTCGCGCATCAGGGCGATCTGCTGGGCCATTTCATCGGCCTGCAACAGCGCGTCCTGCGCATCAACAATGACCTGATCACGTTCTTTTGCAGTGCGGGCAAGTGCTTCTGACAGGAAATCAATTGGTGCATTGCTGGCGGCCATTTGAATGACGCCGTTGCCACCTTCTTCGATATTGTCTTGGATCTCAGCAAGTTGGGTACGCGCAGCTTCGCGGTCTTTCATTGTGTTGCGCAATGTGGACTGGATCACGTCGATCCCGGTTTCCAATTCGCGGCGGTGTGTCTCAGATTCCAACAGTTCCGATTGCATCAAAGAAATCTGCTTAAGTGCTGCGTTGAAACGGTTTTGTGCTGCCAGTGCTTCATCTGCGCGGGTGTCGCGCTGCGATGACAGATCATTCAGACGGGCTTGATAGGTGCGTTGATCGCGTTTGGCCTGTTCGCGGAAATTGCCGGACCCAATGCTGTCCATCAAAATAATCGCGGTGGCGACAATCGCCCAGGCAACCACAAGGGCTGACCCTGCAAAAGCAATTAATTGGGTGCTGGGATGAAGGCGGATAAAGCGCGTGTCGTTGTCAGATTTCAGAAACACCCGACGTTCGGGAAAGTGCCGTTCCAGCATGGAATGGATTTTAATCGCGATCCGTGTACGCACGTAGGTTTCCTCTCTGCCGTCCCAAAAAAACACGCCAAATCCCCTATTGGCGTATTTTGTTAAGAAGTCATTAGCCAGTGAGGACTAATCCGGCAACCCTGTTGACCTTTACGGTGGCGTCTATCCACCGGAATGTGACAAATGGGCAAAAAACCGCCGATACCAAGGACTTGCCCGGTGGGCTTCATCCTTGGGTGGCAAGGGGCCAATAAAAGTCGGGCGGGATTCCAGCCTCAGCGCGTTTTTCTTCGTTAAACGGCGGTTTTAATGCCCCGTGGAAATACTGGCGGACCAGCCCATGAAAGCGTTCCTTTGGGTCCTCATCAAAGCGTCCGCATAAAAAGTGAAACCATTTGCTGCCATAGGCCACATGCGCGACTTCCTCGGCATAGATGGTTTCGAGGGCCGCAACGGCCCCTTTGTCTTTGGCCTGTTGGAAAATCTTGATCATGCCGGGGGTCACATCCAACCCACGGGCCTCAAGCACCATTGGCACCACGGCCAATCGCCCCATCAGATCATCGGCGGTGTCTTCTGCTGCGCGCCACATTCCTGCATGGGCAGGAAGTGCGCCATAAAAACTGCCCGCTGCTTCAAGACAGTCACACATCAGGTTGAAATGTTTGGATTCTTCATCAGCGGCTTTGACCCAATCATCATAAAACCCCATCGGCAACTTCACATCGCAGAACCGCGCGATGATGTCCCAATGCAGGTCCACCGCGTTCAATTCGATATGGGCAACAGCGTGTAACAGCGCGATCCGCCCCTCGGGCGTACCGGGCTTGCGCTGGGGCACATCTCGCGGGCTCAGCAACTCCGGGCGGTCCGGGCGGCCGGGCTGCATTGGCGGGGTGGCATGGCCAATCTTGGGCGTTTCACCCGCGGCACGCGCGGCCTGCCACTGTGTGGCAAACCCACGCGACATCGTGGTTTTTTCGCGCCCCTCAGCACAACGCAGCACCGCATCGGCCATTTCGGCCAGTGGTTTCATCTGGGCCTCTGACGTCACAGCGCGCGTACCGCGTCCAACACCGCCTCGACATGACCCGGCACTTTCACCTTGCGCCAAATCTGCGCGATGGTGCCATCCGCACCGATCAAATAGGTCGCCCGCTCAATCCCCATGGATTTCTTGCCGTACATGTTTTTTTCAACCCAGACGCCATAGCTTTCGGTCACCTGGCCTGCCTCATCCGACAGCAGCGGCACCGTCAGGTCATGTTTGGCGGCGAATTTGTCATGTTTGGCGATGGTGTCGCGGGAAATGCCAAACACCTTTGCCCCTGCGGCCTCAAATGCCGCCATATCAGCGGAAAACCCGATGGCTTCCTTGGTGCAACCCGGTGTGTCGTCACGCGGATAAAAGAAAAGAACCACCGGTGCCCCTTTAAGAGCACTCAACGTTACCTCGCCACCACCGGAAACGGGCAGGGTGAAATCGGGGGCGTATTCGGAAATCTCGGGCATGGGTCACTTTCTATTCACTTGGAAGGGTTCGTTAGGGCTGTCATACTAGGATGGATTTGGCAAAGGCCAAGCCCCGCAGTGCCACTAATGGACGCAGATGACCAACAGCGCCGATCACCGCCCCAAAAAAACACGCCGTCGCCGGTTGCGCCGTGTCGGCGTCTGGCTGTTGGCTACCAAACTGATCGTGGCGATCGCGGCAGTTATGGTGGTTTTTTATTATGTCGGGCGGCCAATCACTGCGCCTGCGTGGCTTCAGTCGCGCATTGAGGCGCGGATCGCAGAAGTGATGCCACAGGCCCGCGTCCAGTTTGGCGAAATGGTCTTTGTCGTGGACGAAGGCTGGCGGCCCCGGGCGCGTTTGCGGGATGTTACAATCTCTACCCCCAATGGCACCGAAATTGTGCGCTTTAATGAATTCAAGGCGTCGTTCTCCATGCGGTCCTTGCTGCGCGGTGTGGCTCAGCCCCGCGAGATCGCGCTTTCCGGCATTGTTGCAACGCTCAGGCGCGGCACCGATGGCCGTATCTCGCTGATAACGGGCAATGCCCCAACCGCCCCCAAACGCGAAGCCGCAACATTGCCGCAACTGATCGGCCAGTTGGATCAGGTGTTGAATACCCCCGCGCTCAGCGCCTTGGTCAGCATCGAATTGCGCGCACTGACCCTGCGCTACGAAGACCTGCGGGCTGAACGGGTTTGGACAGTGGATGGCGGACGGCTGCGCGCCACCCGCAACGGTCAGGAACTGGCACTGTCGGCAGATCTGGCGGTGCTCAGCGGTGGCGCAGGTGTGACCACATTGTCAGCCAACTACACCAGCGACATCGGCGAAACGGCGGCTGATTTTGGTGTCAGCTTTGCCGGTGTCGCGGCCAGTGACATCGCGGCCCAAGGTCCGGCCTTTGCGTGGCTGAACGTATTACGTGCGCCGATTTCCGGGGCGGTGCGCAGCGGTCTGGATGAAGAGGGGCATTTTGCCCCGATCAACGCGACGTTGCA
Source organism: Sulfitobacter sp. (assembly GCA_051251995.1). GTDB lineage: Bacteria > Pseudomonadota > Alphaproteobacteria > Rhodobacterales > Rhodobacteraceae > Sulfitobacter. The sequence goes on along the minus strand of JBPOFF010000011.1, from coordinate 38,460 downwards.
AATCGGGGCCGGGGTGGTGCAACCCAATGAGCGGACAATCCCGATCCCCTTTGACGGCGCGCGCAGCTATTTCAGTTATGACCCCGGTGACCAGTTGCTGCGGTTTGATACGGTGTCGGTGTCCAGCAAATGGGTGTCTGGTCAGGCCAGCGGCACTGCGGCCTTGGGGGGCGTCGGTGCGGGGGGACAACTGACAGATTTGGTGGGGCAGTTTACGCTGACAAACCTAAGGGCCAACCCACAAGACCTGTACCCCGAGCCGGTGGAACTGGCCGAGGCCGATATTGACTTTCAAATGAAACTGAACCCGTTCCGGCTTCAACTGGGGCGGCTGCAAATCTCTGATCAGGGCAAAACCCTGTTGATTGATGGCGGATTGCAAGCTGATCCCGAAGGGTGGCGGCTGTCGTTGGATGGCAGCATGGACGGGCTGGAACCCGCGCGCCTGCTCGCACTTTGGCCAGAGCGACTTAAGCCCAAGACCCGAACATGGTTGGCCGAAAATCTGCAAGGCGGTGCCGCGCGCAATATTGATCTGGCTTTCCGTCTAAGCCCTGATGCGCCGCCACATACCTATCTGGCGTTTGATTATTCGAATGCCAAGGTGCGCTTTATGCGGACCATGCCGCCTGTCACCAAAGGACGCGGTCACCTGAGCCTTGCAGAAAACCGATTGGTGGTCACGGTAGACGAGGGACAGGTGATCGCCCCACAAGGGGGTGCGGTGCAGATCGCTGGGTCTTCGTTCATCATGCCTGATGTGCGGGTCAAAGATGGCCCGCCGTCGGTGATCCGGCTGGAAACCCGATCAACCCTTACCGCTGCCCTGTCGTTGTTGAACCAAGACCCGATGCAGGTCATGGATAAGATCAAATTGCCCGTCACTTTGGCAGATGGTCAGGCGGTTATCCAAGGCACCTTGGCTGTGCCACTGAAAAAAGGCGGCGACCCGTCAGCCATTCAATATCACGCAACCGGAGAACTACTGGCGCTGAGCACGGATACGTTGGTCAAGGGCCGCAACCTGCGGGCTGCCAATCTCAAGCTGGCGGTTGATAATTCCGAGCTTAGCATTTCGGGCAAGGGCCGCATTGATGGTGTGGCATTTGATGGCACATGGTCGCAACCGATTGGCAAAGAGGTCACCAACAGTGCGCTGCGGGGGCAGGTGGCGTTGAACCAAAGCACCCTAGACGCCTTTAACATCACCTTGCCGCCCGGCACCCTGTCTGGCGATGGCAGCGCCCGGATCGCGCTTGATTTTCAGCGTGGCAAAGTGCCGAAATTTGCCTTGGGCTCTGACCTGCGGGGGATCGGTCTGTCGGTGCCACAACTGTCTTGGGCCAAGCCCAAATCGGCCGCGGGCAACTTGCAGGTATCAGGACGTTTGGGCCCGGTGCCACAGGTCGATACCTTGCAGATTGAAGGGGCAGGGTTGTCCGCCAAAGGGTCCGTCACCCTAAAGCAAGGCGGCGCATTGGACCGGGTTCGGTTTGACCAGCTTAAGCTGAAAAATTGGCTGAATATTCCGGTGGACCTGATCGGGCAGGGCGCGGGCCGCCCGGTTCAGGTGGTGCTGCGCGGGGGGGCGCTTGATCTGCGCCGCGCCGAATTTGGCAAGCCAAAATCCGGCACTGCGGGGCCTGCCGCGCCACCCATGAGTGTCGCGCTTGACCGTTTGCAAATTACGGACACCATCGCGCTGACCGGGCTTCGGGGGCAATTTGGCACCGCCAAAGGTCTGGACGGGAGTTTTCAGGCGCGTCTGAACGGCGGCACCCCGGTTGAAGGCCGGGTATTACCCCAAGGCGCGCGCAGTGCGATCCGTATCATATCAAGTGACACAGGCGGGGTCCTGCGCTCGGCGGGGTTGCTCAAACAGGTGGTGGGCGGGCAGATGTCCTTGCTGCTGTTGCCTATTGGGTCTGGCGGCGCATTTGACGGGCGGCTGACGGTAAAGGATGTCGCGATCAAGGATGCGCCGGGCATTGCAGCACTGGTCAATGCGGTTTCCGTGGTGGGGTTGGTCAATGAATTAAACGGCGATGGGATATATTTCGATAACGTTGAGGCGGATTTCCGGCTGACACCAAACCGGGTGACCTTGAACAACGCCAGCGCCGAAGGTGCCTCCCTTGGCCTGTCGATGGACGGTGTCTATGCTTTGGACAGTGGGCTGATCGACATGCAGGGCGTGATTTCCCCTGTTTATCTGCTCAATGGCATTGGCGCGGTTTTTACGCGCAAGGGCGAAGGGCTGATTGGGTTTAATTACACCTTGAAAGGTCCGGCCAAATCCCCGTCGGTTGGGGTGAACCCGCTGTCGGTTTTGACGCCCGGAGGACTGCGCGATATTTTCCGCGCACCAAAACGTCAATTGCCCGCTGTCGAGGGGATCACAAATTCCACCCTGCCTGCGCCACCGCCACGACCTGACAAACCGGTTGTCCTGCGCGGCGAGGATCGGTAGGGCGCGTGCCATGAAACTATCTGATTTTGATTTTGACCTGCCCGAAACCTTGATTGCCACACGTCCAGCGGTGCCTCGGTCGTCGGCCCGGTTGTTGGTGGCGACGGGTGACACCTTGCATGATGGCCGGGTGACTGACCTGACGCAGTGGTTGCGCGCTGGTGATCTGTTGGTGCTGAACGACACGCGGGTCATCCCGGCGCGTCTGACCGGGCAGCGTAGTCGCGACAGCAGTCAAGGCTGTGTGAGCGCAAAGATCGAAGTGACACTTTTGGAACCCAAGCCTGATGGTACTTGGGCGGCGCTGATCAAGCCGCTGCGGAAGCTTAAAATCGCTGAGGAAGTTGTGTTTAGCGACGACCTGACAGCAACGCTGGAAGGTGTCGAAGACGGGCAGGGCATGTTGCGGTTCAACTGCACCGGCGACGCATTTGACACCGCCCTAAATGCGGCAGGTGCCATGCCACTGCCCCCCTATATCGCCGCCAAACGTCCCGCAGATGCCCAAGACCTGACAGACTACCAAACCGTATTTGCCCAACACGCAGGCGCAGTTGCCGCCCCCACCGCATCGCTGCATTTTGATCAGGTATTGCTTGATGCGCTGGCCGCAATGGGCGTCAAGTTCACCCATGTCACTTTGCACGTGGGCGCGGGCACATTCCTGCCCGTCAAGGTGGATGATATTTCCCAACACAAAATGCACAGCGAATGGGGGCAGGTCAGTGCCGGGGCCGCCGCCGACATGATCGCCGCAAAAAGGGCAGGTGGGCGGGTGATCCCGGTGGGCACAACAGCACTACGGCTGATTGAAACCGCCGCGCGTGCGGGTCAGATCACCGCTTGGGAAGGCGACACAGATATTTTCATCACCCCGGGCTTTGACTTTCAGGTCGCCAATGCACTGATGACCAACTTTCACCTGCCAAAATCGACCTTGATGATGCTGGTTTCTGCGCTGATGGGTACCCAAACCATCAAAGATATCTATGCCCATGCGATTGCTGAACAATATCGGTTCTTTTCCTATGGGGATGCATCCTTGCTTTTCCCCGAACAAAGCGGCGCGGCGTAATATTATCTTGATGTGTCGCGCAAGGGGATGACTTGGACCGCCAACAGGTTCAGGGAAGACGTGAAACGCACAAAGGATTCGCGACAATGATTCAGGTTTTGGCCAGCGCTTGGGCGCTTTTGTTGGGCATGGGCCTGTTGATGATCGGCAACGGCATGCAGGGCACCTTGCTGGGTATCCGGGGTGATATCGAAGGGTTTTCGACCTTTGAAATGTCGATTGTGATGTCATGCTATTTTGTCGGGTTCCTTGGCGGGTCGCGCATGGCACCGGGCATGATCCGGCGGGTTGGACACGTCCGGGTTTTTGCGGCCCTTGCATCGCTGATTTCTGCGGTAATGATCCTGTATCCCACCTTTCCAAATATCATCATCTGGTCATTGGGCCGGGTGTTGATCGGGTTTTGTTTCTCGGCAGTCTATGTCACGGCGGAAAGCTGGCTCAACAATGCGGCCACCAATGAAAACCGGGGCCAAGCGCTGTCGCTTTATATGATTGTTCAGACCTTGGGCATTGTTCTGGCGCAGGCGCTGTTGTTGACGGCAGATCCATCCGGGTTTGTTTTGTTTGTGATCCCTTCCGTTCTGGTCAGCCTCGCGGTCACCCCGATCTTGCTGTCCATCAGCCCCACACCCGCCTTTGACACCACCAAACCCATGAGCCTGCGCGAACTGCTGGCATTCTCGCCTTTGGGGTGTATCGGTATGTTCCTGTTGGGCGGGGTATTTTCCGCGCAGTTCGGCATGGCGGCGGTTTACGGGGCCGAAGCGGGGCTGACGGTGGCGCAGATTTCGATGTTTGTGGCGACATTTTTTGTTGGTGCCGTGATCTTGCAGTATCCCATTGGCTGGGTGTCGGATCGTATGGATCGTCGTTCCTTGATTGTGATTGTTTCGTTGATTGGTGGCTTAGGCTCCATTCTTGGCATGATGATGGGCCATGTTTTCACTTTATTGCTGGTATCAGCCTTTGTTGTGGGCGGAATGTCGAACCCGCTGTATTCACTGCTGATTGCGCATACCAATGATTTTCTGGAACACGAAGACATGGCCGCGGCGTCTGGAGGTATGGTCTTTATCAATGGTTTGGGGGCAATTCTTGGGCCGATCATCACCGGTTGGTTGATGGGAACAGCGCTGGGGCCGGGCGGTTTTTATCTGTTTACCGCAGTGCTGTTTTTCGTTCTGGCAGGCTATGCGATGTACCGCGCAACCCAGCGTGCAGCCAAACCGATAGACGAGACTGGCAACTATGTGCCGATCTCTGCCTCAGCCACCTCAGTTGCGCTTGAATACGCACAAGAATACGCAATAGAAGCCGATCAAGATGCCGAAAACCCGAGCCAATAATGCAACTATGTCGTTGCTGTTGCAAAAAGTGAGTAGGCAGAGCCGCTAAATAGCTCTTAACGTTGAATGACTTGGAACCGCACGATAAAGGAGTGCACCCATGGTAGGCCCTGAAGATGTACTAAAGTTCTGGCTAGACGATGTTGGCCCGAAAGGTTGGTACGCCGTTGATGAAACTCTAGATGAGACCATCCGCTCTCAGTTTGAGGGCACGTGGCAAGCAGCCTGCGAGGGCAAATTCTCTCTTTGGCTGACACATGCATCCGGGGCCTTGGCCTATATCATTCTGACGGATCAGTTCTCGCGCAATATGTACCGTGGGACTGGCAAGGCATTTGCAACCGATAGAATGGCCTTAGCGGCGGCAAAATCTGCGATCTATAAAAACTGGGACATGCGCATTGATGAACCGGCGCGCCAGTTCTTTTACCTGCCGTTGATGCATTCCGAAAACCTGTGTGATCAGGACCGTTGTGTGCGCCTGATGTGCGAACGCATGCCCGAGACCCGCGAAAGCAATCTGTTGCACGCGCGCGCCCACCGTGAAGTGATCCGCAAGTTTGGCCGCTTTCCGTACCGCAACGAGGCCCTTGCGCGCACGGGAACAGCGACAGAACGTGCTTATGTTGCGGGTGGTGGCTATGGCGCGACCTTGCGCGAATTGCAGCAGGGCGCCCGAGCAGCCTGATCAATCAGTATTCTCGCTGTTGTAGCGCTTGTGAATATAGTTTAACGGTAAACTATATTCACAACTCTTTGCTGCGAGGTCCCTGTTATGGCTGCGAAATCCTTTGATCTTATAGTGATTGGGGCAGGGCCCGGCGGATATGTTGCGGCAATCCGTGGTGCGCAATTGGGGATGAATGTTGCAATTGTTGAACGTGAGCACCTTGGCGGTATCTGTTTGAACTGGGGTTGTATCCCGACCAAAGCCCTGTTGCGGTCCTCCGAAGTATTCCACTTGATGCACCGCGCATCGGAATTTGGCCTGAAGGCGGATAACATTGGATATGATCTGGACGCGGTGGTCAAACGCTCTCGTAAGGTTGCCAACCAGCTGTCCGGCGGCATTGGCCATCTGATGAAAAAGAACAAGATCACTGTATTCATGGGTGCGGCAAAGCTGACGGGCAAGGGCAAGGTCAGCGTCAAAACCGACAAAGCCACCGAAGAATTGACCGCAAAGAATATCGTTGTAGCCACCGGCGCGCGCGCCCGTGAACTGCCCGGGCTTGAGGCCGACGGCAAACGGGTCTGGACCTATAAGCACGCGCTGCAACCACCGCATATGCCGAAAAAGCTGCTGGTGATTGGATCGGGCGCTATTGGCATAGAATTTGCCAGTTTCTACAACACCTTAGGGGCTGATACCACGGTTGTGGAAGTCATGGACCGGGTGTTGCCCGTCGAAGATGCAGAGATTTCATCATTTGCCAAGAAAGCCTTTGAGAAACAGGGCATGAAGATCATGCAAAAAGCGATGGTCAAACAGCTTGATCGCGGCAAGGACAAGGTCACTGCTCATATCGAAGTGGGCGGCAAGGTTGAGAAGCAAGAGTTTGATACCGTCATCTCCGCTGTTGGCATTGTTGGCAATGTTGAGGGGCTGGGCCTTGAAGAGCTTGGTGTGAAAATCGACCGGACCCATGTTGTGACAGACGAATACTGCCGCACGGATGTTGAGGGGCTTTATGCCATTGGTGACATCGCAGGTGCCCCATGGCTGGCGCACAAAGCGTCACACGAGGGTGTGATGGTTGCCGAATTGATGGCCGGAAAACACCCACACCCCGTCAAACCGGAAAGCATCGCAGGCTGCACCTATTGCCACCCGCAGGTCGCATCCGTCGGCTATTCAGAGGCGAAAGCAAAAGAGTTGGGATATGACATCAAAGTCGGCCGTTTCCCGTTCATCGGCAACGGCAAGGCGATCGCCTTGGGTGAAGAAAGCGGCATGATCAAAACCATCTTTGATGCCAAAACCGGCGAGCTGCTGGGCGCACATATGGTTGGGGCAGAAGTGACTGAACTGATCCAGGGCTATGTGGTGGGGCGGCAGCTGGAAACCACTGAAGAAGACCTGATGAACACCGTCTTCCCGCATCCTACGCTCAGTGAAATGATGCACGAGGCGGTGCTGGATGCCTATGGACGTGTCATTCACATGTAGGTTTTTAGGGTTGGATTTGGTATGTTGATCAGGGGTGCCATCGCCCCCTGACAGGAGCATCCCATGGCTGACCCCTTCCAAGACGTTGACGCCCATGGCGCTGAGTTTATCCAAACGGTAGGCGATGCGCTTGAAACCCGCGCTGCTGAAACCGCGATGCAAGACATCGTGGACAGCTATCTGGCGGAATTGACCTATCCAGAAGGCGGCCTGCATATCGAAATTGGCGCAGGCAGCGGTGCCATTGCCCGCAAACTTGCCGACCATGCCAAAAACGGCACAGTGGTGGCCAGCGATATGTCACCGGGGTTGATTGCCTATGCCAAGGCGCGGGATGACAACCCCAAGAACCTGCATTTTGAAATCAGCAACGGTGGCACCTTGCCGCATGCCGACGCCAGCGTGGATAATGTGATCATGCACACGGTGCTGTCACATGTGCCCGACCCGTCAGTCCTGTTGGCAGAGGCGGCGCGGGTGTTAAAACCGGGCGGTGCCCTTGTTGTCTGCGACGCGGATTTTGAAAAGGCCAGCATCGGCAATGATTTTGCGGATCCGTTGGGGGCTTGCGCGCAGTATTTCACCGAACATTTTGTGACCGATAAATATCTGGTTGGTAAACTGCGCAATCTGATCGCGCAAAGCGGTTTACAGATCAGCACCTTTCGGGTCGCAACGCGGATCATCACCCAAGGGCAGGGCGGCATGACTTTTGTGGGCATGAGCGGCAAGATGATGGTTGAACGTGGCTTGATCGGCCAACCTCTGGCGGACGCATTGGTCGCGGAATATGGTCGGCGTATCGAAAACGGGTCGCTTTATGGTTTTGTGCCTTTTGCCATCGCGATTGCCACACGGCCCTGATAAACCTCAGATGTGCCCGCTCAGGGGCGCAGCACCGCCCAAGGACAGCCACCAATGGTCAGCATCAACCGCGTCGTCATGCAACCGGCCAGTCGCCGCCTGATCCAAGCGCTTGGGCCTGCATCGCTGGAGGTCGCAGAAGTGTCTGGTAAATGGGGGGAGATGTTCAATTTCAAGAGCTACGAACAATTCCGCTATCCCGAATATGACGTCTGTGAAGGGCCGTTTACGGATGCTGAAACCGGCAAGGCGCGGCGCTTTGATTTGATCCTTGCCAATCAGGTCTGGGAACATCTGGACCGCCCCTATGCCGCCACCCGAAATGTCTACCGGATGTTGCGCAAGGGCGGGTTTTTCTGGGTTGCAGTGCCGTTCTTTGTGCCGTTCCACGCGGCCCCGCAAGATAACTCACGCTGGTCGGCGCGGGGGTTAAAAAACCTGCTGATCGAAGGCGGCTTTGACGCGGATGCAATCCATTCGGACCAATGGGGCAACCGCCATGTCGCCCTGCGTAATATGGAAGAAAAATGGCCGCCAAAATATGATCCCGAAACCGACGACATCAAGAATGATCCGATGATGCCGATCTGTTCTTGGGCCTTGGCGCAAAAAGTATAAAGTAGAACCAAGTGACTGAAAAAACACCATTTCCCCTGATTTTTGCATTATGGGGCGCGGGCCTTGGCGCTGCGGCACAATATGGCAAGGTCAGTGTGATTTTTGATCTGTTGCCGGGCGTCTATCCGGACGCGGGCGCATCCATCGGCTTCATCGTATCTTTGGTTGGGTTTGTCGGCATCGTCTTTGGCGTTGTCGCCGGGCTGGTTGTGGCGCGCATCCGCTACAGGCGCGCCTTGCTGGTGGCACTTTGGGCGGGGGCCGCGGTGTCGATGATGCAGGCGCTTTTGCCGCCGTTGCCATGGATGCTGTTGAGCCGCGTCATTGAAGGCGCATCCCACCTTGCCATCGTTGTGGCCGCACCCACCTTGATCGCCCAACTTAGCGCGCCCAAGGATCGCGGGCTGACCCTGACGCTCTGGGGCACGTTTTTTGGCGTGGCCTTTGCAGTGCTGGCGTGGTTGGGCCGACCCTTGGCATTATCCTTTGGCCTGCCTGCGCTTTTTGCGGCGCACGCGGTCTATATGGCGGGGTTTGCCCTGTATCTGAGCGCCAAACTGCGCGCCTTGCCGGACGAAGGCGCACAGCCACCGTTTTCACTGCTGCAAATCCTGCGCGACCACGTCACCATCTACCGATCCACCCGCATTCCGGCGGCTGCGGCAGGATGGTTGTTCTATACCTTCAGCTTTGTCTCCATCCTGACGGTGCTGCCGCCCTATCTGGATGCCAGCCACCGCCATCTGATCATGGGCGCAATGCCGTTGACCAGTATCGTGGTGTCGATGACCCTTGGCGTTTTCCTGTTACGTGTGATTTCCCCGGTGCGTGTGGTTGAGCTGGGCTTTGCGCTCTCTGCCCTGTGCATGATCTGGCTTTGGGTCAGCCCCGGCGCGCCTTGGGCCTGTTTGGCCTTGGCGGGGGCCATGGGCCTGATCCAAGGAGCCAGTTTTGCCGTGGTGCCCGATTTAAACGCGGCCCCATCTACACAGGCACAGGCAAATGGAGCAATGGCCCAGATGGGCAACATCGGCAACACCATCGGCACCCCGATCATGGCCGCAGCGCTGGTTGGTATGGGCTATCAAGCACTGCCATTGTTGGCGGGTATGGCCTTTGTCGGCGGTTTGGCTGTTCACCTCTTCTTGGGCGTTCTGCGTAAAGAGTGACGGCGTTCCCCTTTAGTTCTCATTTTTCCATTGGAGAATCCTGCCGCACCACCTATGTACAGATCGTTAATAGGGGCATGTCATGGCTGAGCTGAAAAATATCGAAGTGCGCGGTGCGCGCGAACATAATCTCAAGAATATCGACGTGGATATTCCCCGCGACCAACTGGTTGTTATCACGGGACTTTCTGGGTCGGGGAAGTCATCGCTTGCCTTTGACACCATCTATGCCGAAGGGCAGCGGCGCTATGTGGAATCGCTCAGCGCCTATGCGCGGCAATTTCTTGATATGATGCAAAAGCCCGATGTGGATCATATCAGCGGGCTATCCCCGGCGATTTCCATTGAGCAAAAGACCACTTCGAAAAACCCGCGCTCTACCGTTGGCACCGTCACCGAAATTTACGACTATATGCGTCTGCTCTTTGCCCGCGTCGGCACGCCTTATTCACCAGCCACCGGAAAACCGATTGAGGCCCAGCAAGTTCAAGATATGGTTGACCGGATCATGCAGATGGCAGAGGGCACACGCGCCTATCTGCTGGCTCCGATCGTGCGTGACCGCAAAGGGGAATATAAAAAAGAATTCATAGAGTTACGCAAAACCGGCTTTCAACGGGTCAAGGTAAACGGCGAATTTTACGAATTGGATGAACCACCCACACTGGACAAGAAATTTCGCCACGACATTGACGTGGTTGTGGACCGGATCGTGGTGCGCGAAGGGCTGGAAACCCGGCTGGCCGACAGCCTGCGCACCGCCCTTGATCTGGCAGATGGCATCGCAATCCTTGAAACTGCGCCGTCCGAAGGGGAACCGGAACGCCACACATTCTCGGAAAAATTTGCCTGCCCGGTCAGCGGTTTTACAATTTCAGAAATTGAACCGCGGCTGTTCTCTTTCAACGCGCCTTTTGGGGCTTGCCCTGATTGTGACGGGTTGGGGGTGGAATTGTTCTTTGACGAACGACTGGTCGTGCCGGATCAGAACCTGAAAATCTATGATGGTGCATTGGCCCCATGGCGCAAAGGCAAGTCGCCGTATTTCCTGCAAACCATTGAAGCCATTGCCAAACATTATGGGTTCAAACCCTCTGCGAAGTGGAAAGATCTGCCTGAGAACGTGCAAAAGGTATTCCTGCGCGGTTCCGGCAAAGAAGAGATCAAGTTCCGCTATGACGAAGGTGGGCGCGTGTACGAGGTGACGCGGGTGTTTGAAGGCGTGATTCCCAACATGGAGCGCCGTTACCGCGAGACCGACAGTAATTGGATCAGAGAAGAGTTTGAGCGCTATCAGAACAACCGTTCTTGTGGCACTTGCAACGGGTATCGCTTGCGTGCCGAAGCATTGGCGGTCAAGATCGGTCCGGCAAAGGGCGGGCCGGATACGCTGTTGCACGCGGGCCAAGTTGTGCAGATGTCGATCCGTGAAGCATTTGACTGGTGCAATACCGTGCCGGAAAACCTGACTGTACAGAAAAACGAAGTTGCTAAGGCGATTTTGAAGGAAATCCGTGAGCGCCTTGGATTTCTAAATAATGTTGGATTAGAGTATCTTACGCTTGCACGTTCAAGTGGTACATTAAGTGGCGGCGAAAGCCAGCGCATTCGTTTGGCCAGTCAGATCGGTTCGGGCCTCACCGGGGTTCTTTATGTGCTGGATGAACCGTCAATTGGGTTGCACCAACGTGACAATGATCGCCTGTTGTTGACCCTAAAAAACCTGCGCGATCAGGGCAATACGGTGATTGTGGTCGAACATGACGAAGAAGCCATTCGCGAGGCGGATTATGTTTTTGACATCGGGCCAGGCGCGGGTGTGCACGGCGGTCAGGTGGTCAGCCACGGCACGCCAGATCACGTGGCCAATGACCCCAACTCCATCACCGGGCAATATTTGACCGGTAAACGCGAAATTGGCATCCCGGCCACCCGGCGCAAGGGCAACAAGAAAAAGCTGCAAGTCGTCAAGGCCACGGGCAACAACCTGCAAAACGTCACTGCCGATTTCCCCTTGGCTAAATTTGTCTGTGTGACCGGGGTGTCGGGGGGTGGCAAATCCACTTTGACCATTGAAACGCTGTTCAAAACCGCCTCGATGAACCTGAATGGGGCGCGCCAAACCCCGGCACCTTGCGAGACCATCAAGGGCCTTGAGCATCTGGATAAAGTTATCGACATCGACCAACGCCCGATTGGCCGGACGCCGCGTTCAAACCCCGCGACCTATACCGGGGCCTTTACCCCGATCCGTGATTGGTTCGCGGGCCTGCCTGAGGCCAAAGCGCGGGGGTACAAGCCCGGACGGTTCAGCTTTAACGTCAAAGGGGGACGTTGTGAGGCCTGTCAGGGCGACGGCGTGATCAAGATCGAAATGCACTTTTTGCCGGACGTCTATGTGGAATGCGAGACCTGCAAAGGTGCGCGCTATAACCGCGAGACACTTGAGATCAAATTCAAAGGCAAAAGCATCGCGGACGTGCTTGATATGACCGTTGAGGATGCGCAAACATTTTTCCAAGCGGTCCCGTCAATCCGCGAGAAAATGGATGCGCTGATGCGGGTAGGTCTGGGGTATATCAAAGTTGGTCAACAGGCGACGACCCTGTCAGGCGGTGAGGCGCAGCGGGTCAAATTGTCAAAGGAACTTAGCAAGCGTTCCACCGGGCGCACGTTGTATATCTTGGATGAACCAACCACCGGATTACATTTCGAAGATGTGCGTAAGTTGTTGGAAGTATTGCATGAGTTGGTGGATCAAGGCAATTCAGTGATTGTGATTGAACACAATCTCGACGTGGTAAAGACCGCCGATCACATCATTGATATTGGCCCAGAGGGCGGTGACGGCGGCGGACGGATTGTGGCCACCGGCACCCCGGAAGAGGTGGCTGAGGTCGCAGAAAGCTATACCGGAAAATACCTTAAGCCGATGCTGGAAAAACGAAAAAAGGTGGCAGCGGAATAGCTGTTCATCTTTTTGGCCTTAAATATCTCACGGGGGGCAAGGGGGCGTGAAGCCCCCCAACTGTGCTGGTCCCTCAAGGCGCGCTGAGGCACAGGTCAAGCAACCGGGCAAAACTTGGCACATCCAACGTGTCAAACTGCCCGCTCAGTTTTTCCAATTCATCCGCACGGGGCTGACCCAAAATCGGGTCGGCAAACAGATGGAATTTCTCTGACATCTCAGCATCCGAGAGCGGCAGATCGGTATCGCCTCGTGGAGTGCGCGGTTCTGACGTCATTGAACGGCCATCCTTGAGGGTGATTGTCACCTGTGCCCAGCGTTTGCCAACTGAAATTGCAGTGAAATGCGGATCATCCACCAGCACCGTCGCCTGTGAAATACGCAAAATATCAGGGTCTTGCAGGGTTGCTTCGGCCAGTTCGGGCACGCCCACCTGTCCGCGTACAATCATCGCGGCGACGGGAAAGGCGATGGAATAGGCAAATTCGTCTGGCGTCGCCGGGGTGTGGCCCGCCAGCCGTGTGGCATTGTGGAATGTCTTGATCTCAACGCCTGCGACCTGATCATGGGTCAGGCCATGTTCAGACATCAACGCGGCTGCGGCATCCAGGCTCGGATGCGCCCAACGGCAGCAGGGGTAGGGCTTGTAATGGGTATCCTCGACCAGCCGCCAGCGCTGGCCCAAATCCTCCCAAAATTCCGGCGCATCCTCGCAGGTCAGCGCGGGTGCGCCGGTAAAGCCTTCACGGGCCAGATAGGCGGCGGTCAGCCCCGATGGCGCGCCCCAGCCGACCCCGTCACGGACCATGGTTGGGTGGTCAATACAGCGCATCATTTGGCTGCGTGGCCCGTGGTATTCGCCAATGCCTGCCGCATGTCTGATCTGGACTGGTGTGCAGCCCAAGGCACGGGCGCAGGCGGTGGCAACGCCCACAGTGGTCCATGCGCCAGAGGTGTGATAATCTGCACAATTCGCATGCTGCGCCAGACCTGCGCGGTAACTGACCTCATAAGCCACTGCCAATAACGCGGCAAATTCCGCGCCTGTCATCGACGTTTCCGCTGCATCCGCCATCGCCAGCAAGGCGGGAAATACGGCTGATCCGGCGTGGCCTTTGCAGGGGGACGTTCCATCGTGGGCATCCACGGAATCCACAGTAAACGCGCCTGCCATCGCGGCCCCTGCGGGGCTAACGGTTTGACCATTCATCAAAATCCGCGCACCGCCCGCGGCCCCTGCGCCAAACAGGGCCACCGCACCGCGCCGGGCGATATCCGCCATGCTGGTTGTGGATGCAACGGCGGCCACGCCCATCGTATCGGTGAAAGAGCGGCGTAAGACACGCAAGACATCATCAGGCAGATCAGCAGGGGTCAAATCAGCGGCAAAGGTATGAAAGGGCAGGGGCATGAGATACATCCGTAAGGTCGGTTTACCCCACCTTACGTCACCCAACCCCGCCAAATTGCCTGTTTGCGACCTTAACCGCCGCGCCCGCGCTTTTCGAAACGCGGCAGCATGGCGGAAAAGTCCATGCCTTTGCCGTCTTCATCATCAACAAACTGCGCATAAAGTTCGAGGGCCAATTGTCCCATTGGGGTGTCGGCATCGGCCATCTCTGCCGCCTGTTGTGACAGGCCAAGGTCCTTGACCATCAATTCGGCGGCAAACCCCGGTTTATACCCATTGTCGCTGGGCGATTGCGGCCCAACACCGGGGGCAGGGCAATAGGCGTTCATCGACCACGAATAACCTGACGAGGTGCTGACCACATCAAACATCTTTTGACGGTCAAGACCCAGCTTATCCGCCAAGGCAAAGGCCTCGCAGGTGGCAATCATCGTGACACCCAAGATCATGTTATTGCATATTTTTGCGGCCTGTCCGGCCCCTGCATCACCACAATGCACGGCCTTTTGGCCCATGATGTCAAACAGCGGCGCGGCGCGGGCAAATGCGGGTTCTGACCCGCCCGCCATAAAGGTCAGGGTGCCTGCCGAGGCCCCACCGATGCCGCCCGAGACCGGCGCATCGACGAATAAAATACCAGCATCATCCGCCGCCTCAGAGGTGTTGCGCGCGCTTTCCACGTCGACGGTGGAACAATCGATAAACAGCGTGCCTTTGGCCATGTGTTCTATGGCCTGCACTGCGACTTGGCGCAGGATTGACCCGTTGGGCAGCATGGTGATCACCACATCGGCCCCCTTGGCGGCGCCGGCAATATCAGTCACCACTGCGACATCTGCCGCCGTGGTGCCCGCCACATCAAAGCCGCGTACAACATGCCCGGCCTTTGCCAGATTGGCGGCCATCGGCGCGCCCATATTGCCAAGCCCGATAAAGCCGATTGTCAGGGGTGTCATAGCTTTCTCCTCAAGTTTTAATGCCTGTTTACCCAAAGGTTGCAGTATCTTGGACACGGCAACGGAGGGCACATTCATATCCGCAAACTGCCATTTTGGGCTGCGGTCTTTGTCGATGATCGCGGCCCGAATACCTTCGATGAAATCACCGTGTTCAGTCGCGCGATAAGTAAAACGATATTCCAAGTCCAATGCCTTGGCCATCGTCAGGGACGGGCCACGCAGGCGGTGCAGAATTTCGATTGTGCAGGCCATAGAAAGCGGCGAGGCGTGCTTGATTTTCTTGAGCGTTTCGGATGCAAAGGCGCTGCTGTCATTGCGCAAGTCAATCAGCACATCGCCCAAGGTTTCGCCGCAAAACAACGTGTTGATCTGCTCGGCCTGTGCATGCAGCGTGCCAGCATGCGGGATGCGCTTTGCCGTCTCAATCACTGCCAGATCACCGTCCCGCTCAAGCTTTTCAATCAGTGCGGGCCATGCGTCTTCGGGAATGTAAGTATCTGCAAACCCGGCATATATGGCATCCTCGGGGCCCATGCGGGTGCCTGTGGTGCCCAGATATTCGCCCAAACGGCCCGGGGCCAGCGCCAACATCAGCGACCCGCCCACATCAGGCACCAAGCCGATGCCGCATTCTGGCATCGCAATCTGGCTGCTGTCGCCCACAATCCGGTGCGATCCGTGACAGCCAATGCCAACACCGCCGCCCATGGTGAACCCTTGCAAGAACGAGACGACAGGTTTGGCATAGTTGAAAATCCGGTTGTTCAACCGGTATTCATCCGCCCAAAATGTCTGACCATAGGCATAATCACCCTTGGTGCCGCTTGCATAAAGTTCTGCAATATCGCCACCCGAACAAAACGCCCTTTCACCTTCCGCATCAATCACGATCAGGCTGACGGCATCATCCTCCGCCCAAGCCTGAAACGCCGCATCAATCGCCATGCACATCTCGTAAGTCATGGCGTTGAGCGCGTGTGGCCGGGTGAGGGTAATCCGCCCGGCGCGCCCGGTGACGCGGATGTTGATATCGCTCATGTCTGCCCCTTAACGATTTTTCAGCATGTCACGCGCGACAATGACGCGCATGATTTCGTTGGTGCCTTCCAAAATCTGATGTACCCGCAGGTCGCGCACCAGTTTTTCGATGCCATAATCCGCCAGATAGCCATAGCCGCCGTGCAATTGTAGACATTGATCGACCACTTTGCTGCCCGTCTCGGTGACAAATTTCTTGGCCATGGCGCAGAATTTAGTCGCATCGGGCGCACCGGTATCGAGTTTCCACGCCGCTTGGCGCAGAAACACCCGCGCGGCCTGCAGCTCAATCTCCATATCCGCCAGCCGGAATTGCAGACCTTGGAATTGGTCGATGGGTTTGCCGAATGCCTGCCGTTCACCCATGTATTGCAGGGTGGCGTTCAACGCGGTTTGTGCGGCACCCAATGAACAGGCGGAAATGTTCAACCGCCCGCCATCCAGCCCCATCATCGCATATTTAAAGCCCTTGCCTTCTTCACCCACCAAATTGCCAGCAGGGATGATGCAGTCATCAAATTGCACCTGCGATGTCGGTTGGCTGCGCCAGCCCATCTTGTCCTCTAACCCGCCAAAGCTGAGGCCCGCTGTACCATCCTCTACGTACACCGTGGACACACCCGCAGCCCCATCATCTGAGGTACGCACCATCGCAACATAGGCGTCAGAGTAGCCGCCGCCGGAAATAAACGCTTTGGTGCCGTTCAGGGTATAGCCGTCATTGGTGCGTTCACATTTGGTTTTGAGAGCCGCCGCGTCGGAGCCAGACCCCGGTTCGGTCAAACAATAGCTGAGCACGGTGTTCATGCTCAGCACATCCTCCATGATCCGCGCTTTCAGGTCGTCACTGGCAAAGCTGTCCAGCATCTTGGCGCACATGTTGTGGATCGACAAAAACGCCGCAACAGACGGGCAGGCCATGCTGAGTGCCTCAAAAACCAATGTGGCATCCAGCCGGGTCAGGCCAGAGCCGCCCGCATCCTCAGACACATAAAGCCCGCCAAAGCCAAGTTCGGCAATGCGGGGCCAAAGGTCTTTGGGGATGGTCTCGTCTTTTTCCCACTGCTGGGCAAAAGGCGCGATGTTTTCCTGACCAAAGGCATAAGCCATGTCAAAAATGGCGGTTTGTTCTTCGCTGAGTGCAAAATCCATAGGGTCCTACCGTCCGTTCGTGGCTGAATTGAACATATGTTAAATTCGGAAAGTTTCACCAATGTTGCAAGCACAAAGCGCATGTGGCAGACTTTACCCATTGAGAGATGATTTTTTCGCGGGTCCATTTTGACCTGCACCAACTAAAAATTGAGGAGAACTCCGATGAGAAATGCCATGCATTTCGCAACAGCGCTTGCGTTTTTTACCATTGGCAGCTGTTCTGCGACCGCCCAAAATGTCAGCCACGCTTGGGTGCAGTTCAATGGACAGGGCCAACCGATTGTGCGGGCGGTGGTGGACGCCGCTCAAAACGGGGTTACAACCTGTCCCAAGTTCGATCATGCGACAGGCCAGCAAAGCATGAGCCTACGCTCGCAAGTAGCGCCTGCTGGTTTTGAAAGCGTGCGGGTCTGCGAGGGCGACATTGATGCCACCATGACCAATATGTCCGTTGGCGGGATCAGCCTGCCGACCCCCAGCATGTCACCACAGAATGTTGCGGTTATTGGGGACACTGGCTGTCGTGTCAAAGGCCGCGACGTGCAGAATTGCACTGGCTACGGCAGCGGTGATGCATGGAATTTCAAAGGCATGGCGGGGACAGTTGCTGCCGCTAAACCTGATTTGCTGATCCATGTTGGCGACATGCATTACCGTGAATATACCGCGCATTGCGGGCAAAAATGCGACCCTGCCAACATTGGCTATACTTGGCAAAGTTGGAAGGTAGATTATTTTGATCCCAGCGCTTCTTTGTTTGAAACAGCACCAATGATCCCGGTGCGCGGCAATCATGAGGATTGCACGCGGGCGTGGAACGGTTGGTTTTTCCTGCTTGATCCACACCCCATTACCTTGCCGGCTTGGCCCAATTCCTGCCCCACAACAGGCAGCAGCCAGAATGACGGATCAAACTGGTATTATACCTTGCCGTATATTGTTGCGTTCCAGAACTTTCAGGTCGTGGTGATGGATACATCCTATATTGGGGATGACTATGGCCCGACGCCCGATCAGCAGGCCGCAGCGCAATACACCGCAGAATTCGAAGTCGCTAACAGTTTCGCCGCCGCTGGCGACACTTTGCCCGCCATTCTGGCCACGCACCGGCCGATCTGGGCGGTTGCCAGTTTCGACAGCCACGGCGTGCCGTCAGCCGCGATGACCGATCTGACGCTGCAATACGCGCTTGGCAAAACGCGCGCGGGTGGGTTGATCAACAACTTTGATATGACTGTTGCGGGGCATATACATCTGGCCCAGAAACTGGGGTTCAATGATGGGCGTCCAACGCAATTTGTCTTTGGCAACTCAGGCACCAAGCGCGATCCGGCTTTGGGCCAGAACGGCGTGTTGAGCAGCAAGACCAAAGCTGCCCTGGCGCGTCTTGGTGCGCCAGAGAGTGCATTTTATTGGTCCTATGACTTTGATTTTGGGATGATCCAACCACAGGCAACGGCTTGGAATGTCAGCTATAGAAACATCAAAGGCGGGCAGATGACATCGTTTACCGTGCCGTATTGAGGGACAAGTAGGGTGGGCGCATGGCCCACCCTGCAATTTATTCCATCACTGGGATAGAAAATTCGCCGCCTTCTTTGATGCCTGAGGGCCAGCGCGCGGTTACAGTCTTGGTGCGTGTGTAGAACTTGAACGCATCCGGGCCGTGCTGGTTGAGATCGCCAAAGACCGATTTTTTCCAACCGCCAAAGGTGTGATAGGCCAGCGGCACAGGGATAGGCACGTTAATGCCAACCATGCCGACGTTGATGCGGTTGGCAAAATCACGTGCTGCATCGCCATCACGGGTAAAGATCGCGGTGCCGTTGCCGTATTCGTGGTCCATGGCAAGGCCGATTGCCTCTTCATAGGTTTGCGCGCGCACGCAGGTCAGGACCGGGCCAAAGATTTCATACTTGTAGATGTCCATGTCCTTGGTGGCGCGGTCAAACAAGTGCGGCCCAACAAAGAAACCATCCTCGTAGCCCTGCAATTTAAAGTCACGGCCATCGACAACCAGTTCGGCGCCCTGATCAATGCCCGTTTGCACAAGACGTTCGATGTTGGCCTTGGCCGCAGCGGTCACAACCGGGCCGTAATCCACGTCTTTGCCAGAGGTATAGGGGCCTACTTTCAGGCTTTCGATACGTGGGACCAGCTTTTCGATTAACCGATCTGCGGTGTCTTCGCCCACGGGCACGGCAACTGAAATCGCCATGCAACGTTCGCCCGCCGCACCGTAACCTGCGCCAATCAGCGCATCAGCGGCCTGATCCATGTCGGCATCCGGCATGATGATCATGTGGTTCTTAGCACCGCCAAAACACTGCACCCGTTTGCCGTTGGCGCAGCCTGTGGCGTAAATGTATTCCGCAATTGGGGTGGAGCCAACAAAGCCCACAGATTGGATCACGTCATGATGCAGGATCGCGTCAACTGCTTCTTTGTCGCCATTCACGACTTGAAGAATGCCTTTTGGTAGACCCGCTTCCTCCATCAGTTCGGCCAGCATTAAGGGCACGGAGGGGTCACGCTCGGAGGGTTTCAGGATAAAGGCGTTGCCGCACGCAATCGCAGGGGCGAACATCCACATCGGGATCATTGCGGGGAAGTTAAATGGCGTAATGCCTGCCGTCACACCCAAGGCCTGACGCATCGAATACATGTCTATGCCGGGGCCTGCTGAATCGGTGTAGTCACCTTTCAGCAATTCCGGTGCGCCGATGCAGTATTCCACCACCTCAAGGCCGCGTTGTACGTCACCCGCGGCATCTGGCAGAGTCTTGCCATGTTCACGGCTCAGCGCCTCGGCCAGCTTGTCCATGTTATCGTTCAGCAGGGCCACAAATTTCATCATCACCCGCGCGCGGCGTTGTGGGTTGGTCGCGGCCCATGCGGGCTGTGCGGCTTGGGCGTATTTGACGGCTTGATCCATCTCGGCTGCACTGGCCAGAGGGCATTTCGCCTGCACTTCGCCTGTTGCCGGGTTCATCACGTCGGCGAACCGACCTGAGGTGCCTTTGACATGTGCGCCGTTCAGATAATGTGTGAGTTCTTTCATCGTGATCTCTCCCTTGAGGTTTGGTGGCAGGATAGCCTTGCAAAAAGGCAAGAGAAAGGGGCAAGGTTTCAAAATGGTTTTGCGTTTTTGCAAGGCGTGAGGTGGTGCAGAGATGTTTTTAAAAAGGTGAAAAGCAGGGATGGCGGATAATTGGGACGATCTTCGGTTGTTTCTCGCAGTGGCGCGCGAACAAAGCCTGTCTGGAGCGGGAAAATCGCTGCGGCTGGACCCAGCGACACTGGGGCGCCGGGTGGCGCGGCTGGAAAAGGTCTTGCAGGTCGGGTTATTTGTCAAATCGCCGCAAGGCTATGCGTTGACCGAAGCGGGGGCGCAATTGCTGGAGCGGGCAGAGGTGGCAGAGCGTGCCATGCGTCTGGCCACGGCGGGCGTCGAAGATCAAAGTGATCAGCTCAGCGGGCAAATTCGGATCGGCGCGCCAGATGGCAGTGCGAACTTTCTGCTGCCACAGGTCTGCGCGGCCATTGTGGCAGAAAACCCCGAACTGGACATTCAGATTGTCGCCTTGCCGCGCGTGTTTAACCTGTCGCGGCGCGAGGCGGATATGGCGATTGGTGTTAGCGCACCCACAGCCGGACGACTGGTGGTGCAAAAAATAGCAGATTATCATCTGCATCTGGCCGCCTCAGATAGCTATCTGGCAGGCCATGCACCGGTGCGCAGCCTTGCTGACCTGAAAGACCACAGGTTTGTCGGCTATATCCCTGATATGATTTTTGACCGGGAATTGGATTATCTGGCGGAACTGGGCATTGCCCGGGTGCCGCTGGCGTCAAATTCGGTCTCTGTTCAGATCAATATGATCCGGCAGGGCGGCGGCATAGGTGTGGTGCATGATTTTTCACTGGGATTTACCCCCGGCGTGCGGCGAATCCTGTCAGATATGTTCAGCCTAAAGCGCGCCTTTTATCTGATCCGCCACGAAGATGATCAGCACAACGGGCGGTTGAGTCGCTTTGCACGGGCCTTAAGTGCCGGATTACGCGCCGAAGTGGCCCGACTTGAGGCGATGACCTAAGCCAACCACTTGACAGAACCCCGATTGGTGGTGACGCTAGTACAATCGTCATCCAATCAAAGGAGCATTCAATGCTGGTCTCGCAAATTCTTAAGACAAAATCGGATGATGCGGTATTTACCTCACCGCCAACGATGCTGATTTCAGAGGCGGCCAAGATGCTGTCGGAAAAGCGGATCGGGACCTTGGTGATTTCTAAGAACGGCAAGGCGCCCGATGGCATCCTGTCTGAACGCGACATCGTGCGCGAACTGGGCGTGCAGGGGGGCAAATGCCTGACCATGACCGTCGACAAATTGATGACCTCCAAGCTGGTGACCTGCGGCCTTGATGACAGGGCCGATGCGATTTTGCAGACCATGACCAATGGGCGTTTCCGGCACATGCCGGTGCTGAAAGACGGTGAATTGGTTGGGCTGATTTCGCTTGGTGATGTGGTTAAGGCGCGCCTGTTGGAGCTTTCGATGGAAAAAGATGCCTTGCAGGGTATGATTATGGGGCATTGACCCCGCACAATCGGGTTGCACCCCAGCGCGCAGCATGATTGCGTGTCCAAATTGACATGAACCAATCGAGATAACCCCATGCGCGTTGGCCTTTATCCCGGCACTTTTGATCCCATCACTTTGGGCCATATTGATATCATTCGCCGGGCGGCGTCACTGGTCGACAAACTGGTGATTGGCGTAGCGATCAACCGCGACAAGGGGCCGCTGTTTCGGCTTGAAGAACGGGTGGCGCTGATTGAAGCGGAATGCGCCACACTGGCCGAGCAGACGGGCATTGAGATTGTCGTGCACCCGTTTGAGAACCTGTTGATTGATTGCGCCCGTGATGTCGGCGCGCAGATGATCGTGCGGGGGCTGCGGGCCGTTGCGGATTTTGAATATGAATATCAGATGGTTGGTATGAACCGCCAATTGGACGATTCAATCGAAACAGTGTTTTTAATGGCCGAGGCGGCGCATCAAGCGATTGCCAGTAAACTGGTCAAGGAAATTGCCCGGCTTGGCGGCGATGTCAGCAAATTCGTGACACCGCGCGTCAATGCGGAACTGCTTAAGCAATTTCCCAAGACCTGAGGCCTAGACATAAGGCAAAGGGCGTTTATGTGCGCCCGATGACCCCGGCCATATCCACCATGCGGTTTGAAAAGCCCCATTCGTTGTCATACCACGCAAGCACCCGCAGCAGATTGCCCTGCTGCACAGAAGTCTGATCGCTGGCAAAAATCGCGCTGCGGGAATCGTGGTTAAAGTCGATCGAGACCAGTTTGCGATCCGTCACGCCCATGACACCCTTCATACCCATTGCAGCATCTGCCATGGCTGCGTTTACCTCAGCCTCAGTTGCGCTTTTTTCAGTCTCAATCACCAGATCCACACAAGACACATTCGGTGTTGGCACCCGGATGGCTGTGCCAGTGATCAACCCGTCCAGATGCGGCAACACAACGCCCAACGTCTCGGCGGCACCAGTGGTGGTCGGGATCATCGACAAAGCGGCAGCGCGGGCGCGGTAGAGGTCCTTGTGCGCCCTGTCGTGCACCGGCTGGGTGCCGGTATAGCTGTGCACCGTGGTCATATGACCGCGCTTGATGCCGAATGCTTGGTGCAAGGCATGGGCCACTGGCACCAGACAGTTGGTGGTGCAAGAGGCATTGCTGATGATCAGGTCATCCGCCGTGACCAACCCGTCATTCACCCCATAAACAATTGTTTTTACATCACCTTTGCCTGGGGCAGAGATCAAGACCTTCTTTGAGCCGTTTTTTAAATGTAGGCCCGCTTTTTCTGGGCTGCGGAAAAATCCGGTGCATTCAAGGGCAATATCAACATCTCCCCAAGGCAGCTTGTCCGGCGCGCGTTCCGACGTGACGCGGATGGGCCCGCGCCCGACATCAAGGGTGCCGTCGCCCAAGATGACAGGGGCACCAAAACGTCCATGCACGGAATCAAATTCAAACAGATGGGCGTTGGTCTCAAGCGGGGCCAGATCGTTGATGGCGACAACGTCCAGATCGCCTGCGCTGCGCTCCAGTATCGCGCGCAACACGTTGCGCCCGATGCGGCCAAATCCGTTGATCCCAAGCTTGATTGTCATGATGCCACCTTTTGATCAAATTATGCGATCAAAATGCGCGCTCTGTCTGCGGTGTCAACGGTCCAGAGGGGAATATAAAGTACCGATACAATTTAGGGTTCAGGCCCATTTTAGCGCCAGAACGCGATCCATTCGATCAATTCAAACATTTTTTTGCCCAAAAAGATCAAGTGTTCACTGCCAAATATCATCATGTCCGCAACCAAGGCCGCGATGATGAACAGTCCCAAAAAGATGGCGATACGGTTTGTCACGGGGGCTCTCTCCGGTTGGCGTGCCCCGATATGACAGGGGCGCGCCAATCGTGCAAGGATTAGCCGAGCTTGCCCATCGCCACGGCAACATCCGCCATCCGGACTGAAAACGCCCATTCATTATCATACCAGCCCAAAACCCGCACAGTCCGGCCTGCCACAACGATGGTTTGATCCGGCGCAAAGATGCAGCTTTCTTCGGTATGGTTAAAGTCGATGCTGACTTTTTGTTCCGGGTCATAGCCCAGAACCCGTTTCATCGGGCCAATTGACGCGGCCAGAGCAGCGGCGTTGATTTCCTCAACTGTCACATCACGCGATGCGGTGAAGGTCAGATCAACAGCGCTGACATTTGGGGTAGGGACCCGCATTGCTGTGCCGTCCAGCTTACCTTTGAGGGCGGGCAGAACTTCGCCCAATGCTTTGGCGGCACCTGTTGAGGTCGGGATCAGCGCCATGGCAGCCGCGCGGGCCCGGTAGAGGTCAGAATGCCGACGGTCCAGCGTGGGTTGGTCGCCCGTATAGCTGTGGATTGTGGTCATCAGACCAGATTCGATGCCCACCGCGTCATGCATCACCTTGGCCAATGGGGCCAAACAGTTGGTGGTGCAGGACCCGTTTGAGATCATCCGGTCCGTCTTTTTCAATGTGTCGTCGTTGACGCCGTACACCACGGTGCGATCGACGTTTTTGCCCGGCGCAGATAGTAAAACCCGTTTGGCACCTTGCTCCAAATGCACCTTAGCCTTGTTGCCGTCGTTGAACTTGCCGGTGCATTCCAAAACCACATCACAGCCCGACCAATCCAATTCTTCAAGATTATAGGTCGACATTACTTCGATGTCGTTCTGGCCAAGATTAAGATAACCGTCATCGACAATCACCTCACCCGGAAAGCGGCCATGCACGGAATCGTATTTGATCAAATGCGCGGCTGTGGTCAGAGGTCCCGTTGCGTTGATCTTGACCACTTCAATGTCATCGCGGCCCGACGCCGCAATATGGCTCAGCGTGCAACGACCAATCCGGCCAAATCCATTAATGCCTACTTTGATGGTCATGAAAGGTTTCCTTTGGCTGCCGATTTTCGCGTTCTATACCGGGCGTGGGGGCCCGGTTGAAAGGACAAAAGGTGTGAAGTTTCCACATGTTAGCGTTAAACTTGACTGTTAGCGGTAAAGGGTTGCGCAATCATCTGGGGTTTGCCATCGCGCGGCAGAATGCTAGCTGTACGTAAACCAGACGGAGACCTGTAGATGAGCGGACTGATTGCGTTGTTTGACGATGTGGCGGCGATTGCAAAAGTAGCGGCATCCAGCATTGACGATGTGATCGGGCAGGCGGCCAAAGCCGGGTCCAAAGCTGCCGGTGCGGTGATCGATGATGCCGCGGTATCACCAAAATACGTTCAGGGGTTCGAGGCCAAGCGTGAATTACCGATCATCTGGCGGATCACCAAAGGGTCGTTGAAGAATAAGTTGTTGTTTTTGCTGCCTGCTGGGCTGCTGTTGTCAAATTTTGCACCATGGTTGATCCCGCCCTTGTTGATGCTGGGGGGTGGGTATCTGTGTTTTGAGGGGGCTGAAAAGGTCGCGCATGCGCTGGGGGTAAGCCATGGTCACGAGGATTATCCCGACAGTGATCTGGTCCCCGATGACCCCGCCCATCTGGAAGAGCAAAAGGCCGCCGGGGCGATCAAGACCGACTTTATTCTGTCTGCTGAGATTATGACCATCGCCCTGGCCGCAATCCCGCCCAGCAATTTCTGGATGGAGGCGGCCACACTAGCCACGGTGGCAATCATGATCACGGTTGCAGTCTACGGCGCGGTGGCATTGATCGTTAAAATGGACGATCTGGGGTTGGTCATGGCCAATAAAGGACGGTTGAGCCTGACGCGTGCGCTTGGCCGGGGATTGGTCAAATCAATGCCCGGATTTTTGCACCTGCTGACCATCATCGGCACTGCTGCGATGCTGTGGGTGGGGGGATCCATCATCATTCACGGGCTTGAAGAATTGGGCTTTGGCACGCTGGGCCACCTGATCCACGATGTGGCCTATGCGATTGGGCACATGGTGCCAGCAGGTATTGAAGGCATAGTCGAATGGTTTGCCAAGGCGGGGATGGACGGCATTTTTGGGCTGCTTCTGGGATTGATCCTGATCCCGGTTGGGGAAAAGATCATCACGCCGATCTGGCGCAAGGTTATGCGCTACAAATCAGCTGTGGTTAAGTGACGCGAAACCGGGTGGCGTGTTGCGCGCCTGATCAGCCGCGTGTGTCGCGTGATTTGAAGACTGAGGCGGAAATCATTGCTGCGATCATCAATAGCCCGGACATGGTGTAGACGACAAAACCCATCGCTAGTGAGCCGCCCGTGACAATCCACAAAAAGGTACAAACAACCGCGACGATCATCGCGTTGAAAAGATATGCCAAAAACATGTCTGTCGCCCCTTTTTGCCTAATCACCCATACTTATAATTGTAGGGTCGAATATTTAACGCGCGGTTAATCTATCACATGACAACCGTAGGTTACGCGAAAATAAAAGTCTCAGAAAGTTCTGAGGTTGGGCGGCTTCGGCGATCTTTGGCCGAAATTCAGGCAAGGCTAGCGTGTTTTTGCCGTAGCACTGGGTGCTACGGCAAAAATATATCGTTTAAACGGCATGCAAGCACAACTGGCGGGCATCAATGATGTCTTGGTTAACCCAACAGCGCCTTGGCTTTCGCCGCAACGTTGGCCGCGGTGATTCCAAACTTTTCAAACAGTTCTTCTGCCGGGGCAGAGGCTCCAAAACGGTCCATGCCGACAAAGTCAGCCTTGCCAAATTTACCACGTTCGCCCAGCAGCCAGCGATCCCAGCCCATGCGCACACCTGCCTCAATACCGACACGCACCGCACCACCGGGCAATACGCGTTTGCGATACGCGTCGTCTTGTGCTGCGAACAGTTCCATACACGGCATGGAAACAACCCGGGTGCCGATGCCCTCGGCCTGCAACAGATCACGCGCCTGCATGGCGACATGCACTTCGGAGCCGGTGGCAATCAGGATGACCTGACGCTTTGAGTCCGCATCCGCCAGCACATACGCGCCTTTTTCGGTCAGGTTGTTGTTCTTATGCTCAAGCCGAACTGTTGGCAGCCCCTGACGGGTCAGCGACAAAACAGACGGTGTTTTTTGCGAGGTAAACGCAATTTCCCAGGCCTCAGCGGTTTCAATCGTGTCCGCAGGGCGGAACACATAGGTGTTCGGCGTGCTGCGGCTGATTGCCAAGTGTTCCACAGGTTGATGGGTTGGGCCATCTTCGCCCAAGCCGATGGAATCGTGGGTCATCACGAAAACGGTTGGGATTTGGCTGAGCGCGGCCAAACGCATCGCCGGGCGGGCATAATCGGTGAAACACATGAATGTGCCGCCGTAGGGACGCACACCACCGTGCAGCGCCATGCCGTTCATCGCCGATGACATGCCATGTTCACGCACACCCCAATAGACATAGCGGCCCGCGCGGTTGTCCACGTCGAACACACCCAGATCGCCTGTTTTGGTGTTGTTGGATCCGGTCAGGTCCGCAGACCCCCCAACGGTTTCCGGCAGGATCGGGTTCAGTACCTCAAGCACCTTTTCAGAGCTTGAGCGCGTTGCGAGTTTTGGTGCTGCCTCCGACATCTGTTTCTTGAACGCTTTGATGGTGGCGCTCAGTTTTTTGGGGGCTTCCAAGGCCAGCGCCCGGTTAAATGTCTCACGTTTGGAGCGTGGCATTTTGTCAAATCGTTCTTTCCATTCTTTGCGGGCATCCACACCGCGCATCCCGATGGTTTCCCACGCGGATTTCACATCGGCAGGGACCTCAAACGGGCCTGTGGTCCACCCATAAGCGGCTTTGGCTTCTGCCATCTGATCCGCGTCGGTCAAGGCACCGTGACCTTTCGATGTGTCCTGCGCCGCGTGGCCCAAGGCGATGTGGGTCTTGCAGGCAATCATCGTGGGCTTGTCAGACTTGCGTGCCTCGGTGAGGGCTGCGTCAATTTCATCTGGGTTGTGACCGTCAATTTCAATTGTATGCCACTGGGCGGCAGCAAAACGGGCCACCTGATCAGTGTGATCGGACAGGGTGACGGGGCCGTCAATGGTGATGTTGTTGTTGTCCCACATCACGATCAGCTTGCTCAGCTTATGACGCCCGGCCAAGGTGATGGCCTCTTGGCTTACACCTTCCATCAAACATCCGTCGCCCGCGATCACATAGGTGTGGTGATCAACGATCTTGGCACCATACGTTGCACGCTGGATTTCCTCGGCCATGGCAAACCCAACCGAATTGGCGATGCCCTGACCCAAGGGACCAGTGGTGACTTCAATCGCATCGGCAAGGAAGTTCTCGGGGTGGCCCGCCGTGCGTGCGCCCATCTGGCGGAAATTTTTGATCTCGCTCAGCGGGAATTGTGCATCCCCCACAAGGTGCAGCAGCGAATAAATTAACATTGATCCGTGACCCGCAGACAGAATGAACCGATCCCGGTCTGGCCACAGCGGGTTGGCCGCATCAAATTTCAGGTGCTTTTCAAACAACACGGTTGCCACGTCTGCCATGCCCATCGGCATGCCGGAATGGCCGGAGTTGGCCGCGGCAACGGCATCCAGGGTCAATGCCCGAATGGCGGTGGCTTTTGACCAATGATCAGGGTGGGCGTTTGCGAGGGCTTTAAGATCCACGAGGAGGGCTTCCTTATGAGGGATAAAATAATGTTGCGACCGTGCATACCAGCCACCCGGCAAAGTTCAAGGCAAAGCAGTTCAAAGAAGGGGGCAAGGGCGCAGTTCGGATCAGCTTTGCCGTGCAAGGCGCTGTTTGCAAAGGAAGGGGGCGCATTTGCTGATTTCTTTGGGTAGGATTGCATGATCCGCGGGCAGTCTGGCGATTCGCCTCTTTAATCGTTAAGACATGTACCAAGGGTGCGACAATGGCAGTGATGATGATCAAGCCGAAGACGAGGGGACTTTTATAGTCATGAGTAACATCGACGAACTACAGCGCCGGATCACCGCCGCAATGGACCGCGTTGCATCGGGTGTCGACAAGCTGGGTGCGGCATCTGCTGCTCCTGATCCAGAAATGGCGCAGGCACTTGAAGATGAACGCACCGCCAACGCCCAACTGACCGAACGGGTGCGCGTGCTGAAGACCAAATCAGATACTGAAATGGCGACGATGCGCACGCAGGTCGAAGAATGCGATGCGCGGATGGCGCAATTGGACATCGAATTGCAGCGGGTGCGCCGCGCCAATGCGCAACTGGCCGAAGCCTGTGCGGCCCTGCGCGATGCGAATGAAGAAGGGGTGGGGGATGCCCATCTGATCAACAAGGCGATGTTGGCCGAACTTGAAGGGCTGCGCGCTGCCCGTGCGGCAGATGTGGCCGAAGCATCTGCGATTCTGTCGGCCCTGACGCCCCTGGTTGAAAACGCCGGAACCGAGGAGACCGCATAATGCCAGAGATTCAGATCACCATCGGTGGCCGCCAGTTTGAGGTTGCCTGTCAGGACGGCGAAGAAAGCTATCTGCATTCTGCCGCCAAGATGTTGGACGATGAAGCACAGGTTTTAAGTGATCAGGTGGGCCGGATGCCAGAGGCGCGGATGTTGCTGATGGCCGGTTTGCTGCTCGCTGATAAAACGGCTTCTGTTGAGGACCGCATCACCGAGGTGCGCGCAGAACTGGCAGAGCGTGAGGCCGAACTGGCCGGGCTGCGCAACGTCAAGATTGAACCGGAACGCATTGAAGTGCCCGTGGTGCCGCAATCGGTTACCGACACGCTGGCCGAGATCGCGGCACGGGCGGAGGCTTTGGCAGCTGAGGTTGAAGAAAAGGCGGGCTGAGTGTCCGCTTTAAGCGGGTGTTTTAAGGCAAGTCTATTCGGCTGAGAATGTCCGCTTCGAGCACAAAGCGTCGAATCCTGCGCGGCGCACGAATGCCTGATCTTCCAGTCGCAAGCAAAAAACCTTTATTGGCTTGTTAGAACTGGCGGAAGACGTCAGGCAAATGGATCAAAGCCAATCCTGTTGTGCATATTGATTTTTCCGAAGGCGAAGAAACTGACTAAAAGACTTTTTTAGCAAGGTTCAGACGTGAAGAGTATCAAAGACACAGTTTTGATTTGGATTGGTTGGCTAGGTGTTTTTTTTGGCGTGTCTAGCGCTATCAGCGCGACCGCGCGTCTCTTCGACACCGAACTTAAGGAAATTTTGCAACTGTTCGTTGATTTTTATCGCGGAGCTTTAGAACCCTTTTACCTTTTCTTGGGCGCGCTGCCTCTACCGTTTGCAGTCGAGCCAGTTTACGTTGATCTCTTTGCAATTTACTCAGTTCTTGTAGGGTTGCAGTTTCGGCTTTACGTTGGTTACTCGCTGCTTTCATCAAGCATGGGAATAATCGCTCATCCTGAAATATACACAAAAGAACAGCTTGTTGCGGAGGTCCGTCAGAGCGTTGTTTATGAGCATCCAAAGACACGCGTGATTGAAATTCTTTCACTGGTCTATCTACGTGTAATTGTTACTTTTGTTAGTCGGTTCTTCCAACTGCAGAGAAGACTTGACGCTATGGGAGCAAGTAGGGAAATCGATTCCAACGAAGTGAAACGCTACGTTGCTTGGCAGGAGTCAGGCCCAACTCCATTGGACGATTTACTAAACCCCGAAAAGGCAAATCGGCCCAAGATTGACTATTCGAAACTTGCTGGCGATGAAGAGGTGAATCGTACAGTTGTCGAAGTAATGTATAGGCATGTGCAATCTACAATTCTACAGTTTGCCACCTTACCATTTGCTGTAGTCCTCTTCTTCGTATTGAACGCCTTTTAGCTACTTTAGAGGCACCCGTTTCCTTGGTTTGAAAATGCCTTGATTTTTTGACGCAAAGGCCAACGGCTATTCATTATTGAGGCGAAAGCAAGCCGTCTTTGACGCAACTACGCCGTCGGCAGCTTTATCTGCAAAGTCACAATTCATCAGCGTGTAATGCCATTCAAAAACGGTCGGGATTTTTCAAAAATTCCGACCGTTTTTTCAAAGAGAACGTGTTTCGCTTACCCGTTGGCTTCGCGAATTTTATCGGCGGCTTCTTTGTCGAAGGTCACACCATTTTCGGCAAACAACGTATCCAGCTCGCCCGACAGGGTCATTTCTGTGATGATGTCACAGCCACCAACAAATTCGCCTTTGACGTAAAGTTGCGGGATGGTGGGCCAATCAGAGAAATCTTTGATGCCCTGACGAATGCCATCATCGGCCAGAACATTGACGTCGGAAAAATCCACGCCCATGTAATTCAGCACCCCGGCCACGCGGGATGAAAACCCGCACTGCGGCATTTCTTTGGTGCCTTTCATAAATAGCACTACGTCACTTGCGGTGATGGTCTCTTTGATCTGTGTTGCTGCATCTGTCATCTGGTGTGTCCTTAGAAAATCAAAATGAGGCGGAAATTATTCAGGCACTTTGGTGGTCAGCGCCAAGGCGTGCAAATCGCCATTGGCCCCGTCCATCTTGCCCTTGAGTGCGGCATAAACAGCGCGTTGTTGTTGCACGCGGTTTTGGCCTCGAAAGCTTTCATCAACGACCATCGCCGCCATATGCACACCATCGTTGCCTTCAACCGTGATCTCGGCGTTTGGGAATGCATCGCGGATCAGGTCTTCGATTTCGCTGGCTTGCATCGGCATGGGTGCGCTCCGGTT
The DNA here is from genome assembly GCA_051251995.1 of Sulfitobacter sp. Classification (GTDB taxonomy): domain Bacteria; phylum Pseudomonadota; class Alphaproteobacteria; order Rhodobacterales; family Rhodobacteraceae; genus Sulfitobacter. Next base: position 7,007 of record JBPOFF010000011.1, on the reverse strand, counting down.
TGGTAAAGGATGTTATGGTAGATGTAATGTTCCATGGCGCGGGGTGCAACGGGGGATCAGACAAGATATCGTGCACGCGGAATTTGCTTGGCAATTGCGGCGCTGTCCGCCAGCCTAGCGGCCAAGACAAAGAGGGGGCTGATACATGCACAAGGCGGAAAACATTCCCGAACAGGCGTTAGAATGGGTGAACGCCGGTGCGGGGGCAGCATTGGCCACGGTCATTGACACCTGGGGGTCAGCGCCACGCCGGGTGGGTGCACAACTGGTGGTCTCGGGCCAAGGCGACATTGAAGGGTCCGTCTCAGGCGGCTGTGTCGAGGGCGCGGTGGTGATCGAAGCGCTAGAGGCGTTGCAGGATGGTAAGCCGCGGCTGTTGGAATACGGCATCAGTGACGGCGATGCCTTTGCGGTGGGGCTGGCCTGTGGTGGCACCATCAGCATCCTTGTTGAACCCATCGGGATTGGCGGTCTGCCCGTGCAAATGCTGCGCAAGCTGGTGGCTGCACGCCGGGCACGGCAACCTATCGCTTATGAAGTGGCGCTGGATGGCAGCGCCCGCGGTTTGGTGGATGAGGGGCATGAAGATCGGTTTCGCATGGACCGCTCGGGCCTCAGCGAAGATGGCAAGACCTTCATTGCCATCCATAATCCGCCTTTGCGGCTGATCATCGTCGGGGCGGTGCACATCGCGCAACATCTGGTGGGCATGGCGCAGGGTGCTGGTTTTGACCCGCTGGTGGTTGACCCACGCGAGGCCTTTGGTTCAGAGGCCCGTTTCCTGGATGCCGCCATCCTCAACGACTGGCCTGATGCGGCGCTCACGACCATTGGCGTTGATGCGCGCTGTGCGGTGGTGTTGCTGAGCCACGATCCCAAACTGGACGACCCGGCCCTGCGCATCGCGCTAAATTCGGATGCTTTTTATATTGGCGCTTTGGGCAGCAAGCGGACTCATGCAACGCGGCTTGAGCGATTGGCCAAGGCCGGGTTCACAGGCACCCAGATTGGCCGGATCCATGGGCCAATTGGCCTGAACATCGGCGCATCGGGGCCCGCAGAAATTGCCGTGTCGATTCTAGCGCAGATGATCCAGACCTTGAGATTGGGATGAAGTTTGGCACTGTTCCACTGGCGGACGCCATCGGTGCAGTTCTGGCGCATTCCGTGGCTGTGCCTGAGGGGCGCTTGCGTAAGGGGCGATTGATAACGACGGCGGATGTGGCTCAGATGCGGGCGGCGGGACTATCCAACGTGATTGTGGCGCAACTGGACCCCACAGATGTGGATGAAAACGACGCAGCGGCGCGGTTGGCAGCGGCGGTGAGGGGGGACGCAACCGGGCTTGTCGCTACACCTGCCTTTACCGGTCGCGTTAATCTGATGGCACAGAGACCGGGCGTTGTGGTGCTGGATGTTGCCGCGATTGAGACTATCAATGCCGTGTACCCGATGATCACCATCGCGACGGTGCCGCCCTGGCAACAAATGGCGCAGGGCGGCATGGTTGCGACGATCAAGATCATTTCCTATGCGGTGCCAAAGGCAGATTTGAGGGCCGCCTGCCGTGCTGCGGGGGCAGGCGCGATTTCATTGGCGGCACCCAAACTGCGAACCGCAACATTGATCATAACGGAAATTTCCGGTGGGGTTGGCGACAAGGGGCGGTCTGCCATTGCAGCGCGGCTTGAGGCGCTGGGTGTTGCCCTTGATCGCGTGGAAATCGTGACTCATGCCACCGATGCTTTGGCACAGGCGATTGGCCGCGCTCAAAGTGATCTGGTGCTCATTCTTACCGGGTCGGCCACCTCAGACATTGACGATGTGGCCCCAGCGGCGCTGAGACACGCAGGGGGGGCGGTCCATAGATTTGGCATGCCCGTTGATCCCGGCAATCTGTTGTTTCTGGGCGAGATTTCAGGGCGTCCGGTGATTGGCTTGCCGGGCTGCGCACGTTCGCCTGCGCTGAATGGGGCGGATTGGGTACTGAGCCGGATAATATGCGGGCTGACGGTGACCTCCCGCGATATCGCGGCGATGGGGGTTGGTGGGTTGCTCAAGGAAATCCCGACCCGGCCCCAACCCCGGCGCGGGTGATCGGTGCTGACCACAGGGCGAAACATGCATTATTGTGCCGGTTCGGCAAATTAGCGAAGTTTTCGGTTCTCAACTTGGAAGTGTCGTGCTTAACTCCCCCCAAGCAAGAAAAAATCTGGGAGGATACTATGCCACAGGTCAAAATGACCGTGAACGGAAAAGCCGCGTCTGGCGAGGTGGAAGGGCGCACATTGCTGTCGCATTTCCTGCGCGAAGATCAGGGGCTGACGGGCACGCACATCGGATGTGACACCAGCCAATGCGGGGCCTGCGTGGTGCATGTGAACGGCGAAGCGGTCAAAGCCTGCACAATGTTGGCAGTTGAAGCCGAAGGGGCCGATGTGGCCACCATTGAAGGTCAAGCCAATTCAGATGGGTCGCTGAACGTGATCCAGCAGGCGTTTCAGGATCATCACGGGCTACAATGCGGGTTCTGCACACCCGGCATGGTGATGTCAGCGGCGGCACTGCTGAAAGACAACCCAAAACCAACCGAGGCCGATGTGCGCCATTATCTGGACGGCAATATTTGCCGCTGCACCGGCTATCACAACATCGTCAAAGCGATCATGGCCGCATCCGGTCAGGACGTCGGGGCGATCGCTGCGGAATAAAGCCAGCCGAGGGTGCACGGCGCGTGCACCTTGCGCGATCTGGTCACATGTAAGGTGTACCCCGGGTACACCAGCTAGGGGAGGAATAATAACATGCCTAAGGACGGTGGAATTGGTGCCAGCAGTAAGCGGCGCGAGGACGTCCGGTTTTTAACCGGAGCGGGGAATTACACGGACGACATCAATGTGCGGGGGCAGGCCTATGTGCATTTTCTGCGCTCTGATGTCGCACATGGCACGCTGACGCATGTGGATGTGTCGGCGGCTGAGGGCATGCCGGGTGTGGTCAAGATTTTCACAGGTGCGGATTTTACCGAAGTCGGATCTATCCCCTGTGGTTGGCAAGTCAGCGACAAACACGGCGAAGTCATGCAAGAGCCGCGCCACCCGGTGTTGGCCGATGGTAAAGTCCGCCATGTGGGCGAACCGATTGCCGCCGTTGTGGCCGAAACGCTGGAACAGGCCCGCGATGCGGCAGAGGCGATTGTTGTCGATATTGATGAACTGCCCGCCGTTGTGAACATGAAAGACGCGGTCAAAGAGGGGGCCACCAAGGTCCATGATGATTTGACCTCAAATCTTTGTTATGATTGGGGTTTAATCGAAGAAAATAAAGGTGCTGTGGATCAGGCGTTCAAAGATGCTGCACATGTCACCACGCTTGAACTGGTCAACAACCGTCTGGTTGCCAACCCGATGGAACCGCGCGTGGCAGTGGGTGATTTTGCCCGCAGCGACGGCCAGCACACGCTGTATACCACCTCGCAAAACCCGCATGTTATCCGCCTGCTGATGGGGGCCTTTGTTCTGGGTATTCCTGAGCATAAACTGCGGGTTGTCGCCCCGGATGTGGGGGGCGGATTTGGCACCAAAATCTTCCACTATCAGGAAGAAGCCTTTGTGACCTTTGCCGCCAAGGCCTGTAACCGTCCGGTGAAATGGACATCGACGCGATCAGAGGCGTTTATGTCTGACGCCCATGGCCGCGACCACGTGACCACGATCGAATTGGCGCTGGATAAAGACAACAACTTTACCGCGTTGCGCACGGATACCTATGCCAACATGGGCGCGTATCTGTCGACCTTTGCCCCATCGGTACCAACATGGCTGCATGGTATTTTGATGGCGGGCAACTACAAGACCCCGCTGATCTATGTGAACGTCAAGGCGGTGTTTACCAACACGGTGCCAGTGGACGCGTATCGCGGTGCCGGGCGGCCCGAGGCGACTTATCAGCTGGAACGTTTGGTCGATAAGACAGCACATGAATTGGGCGTTGATCCAATTGCCCTGCGGCGGCAGAACTTTATCACCGAATTTCCCTATGCCACGCCTGTGGCAGTGGAATACGATACCGGTGATTACGTGGCCACAATGGACAAGCTTGAGGAAATGGCCGACATCGCGGGCTTTAAAAAACGTCGCGAAGCATCTGAGGCAAACGGCAAATTGCGCGGCTTTGGCGTGAACTGCTATATTGAGGCCTGCGGCATCGCGCCGTCGAATTTGGTTGGACAGTTGGGCGCGCGCGCGGGTCTGTACGAATCCGCGACCGTGCGCGTCAATGCCACGGGGGGTCTGGTGGTGATGACGGGATCACATTCACACGGGCAGGGGCACGAGACATCCTTTGCGCAAGTGGTCGCGGATATGATCGGCATCGACGAAAACATGGTCGAGATTGTGCACGGCGACACCGACAAGGTGCCGATGGGCATGGGGACCTATGGATCACGCTCCATCGCTGTGGGTGGATCAGCGATGGTCCGGGCAACCGAAAAAATCATCGCCAAGGCCAAAAAGATCGCCTCGCATTTGCTTGAAGCCTCCGAGACCGACATTGAGCTGAAAGACGGGGCGTTTTCGGTGGCAGGCACCGATAAATCTGTGGCGTGGGGCGATGTGACTTTGGCGGCTTATGTGCCGCACAACTATCCGCTAGAGGATATTGAACCGGGTCTCGAAGAAACCGCGTTTTATGACCCGAGCAACTTTACCTATCCATCAGGGGCCTATGCCTGTGAGGTCGAATTGGACCCTGAAACGGGTCAGGTCACCATTGAACGGTTCTCAGCCGCTGATGACTTTGGTAATGTTATCAATCCAATGATTGTGACGGGTCAGGTGCACGGCGGATTGGCGCAGGGCATTGGTCAGGCGTTGATGGAAAATTGTACCTATGACAGCGACGGTCAATTGATCAGCGCATCCTATATGGATTACGCGATGCCACGGGCCAGCGACCTGCCATTCTATGATGTGGATCATTCTTGTCAGACGCCGTGTACCCATAACCCATTGGGCGTAAAGGGCTGTGGTGAGGCCGGGGCAATCGGGTCGCCGCCATCGGTGGTGAACGCGGTGCTGGATGCGATGCGGTCAGGCGGGCACGATGTCGCGCACATTGATATGCCCGTGTCGCCAGCGCGGGTCTGGGCCGCAATGAATTCTTAAGTTGAACCGACAGGACCGGGGGCTGGCCCCCGGACCCATCGGCATTTGAAAAAGGGTGAAAGCGGGGTTCAGGCACCCCCTGACAACCAAAAAGGATAAAATATGTACAACTTTGATGTAGAAAGACCATCCACCATCGCGGATGCGGTACAGGCGATGAGCCGCGAGGAAGCGCAACCTTTGAGCGGCGGGCAAACTTTGATCCCCACGCTTAAGGCGCGGTTGGCGGCACCGTCGGTTTTGGTGTCCTTGAGCGGCATTGATGAGATGAAGGGCGTTTGTATCGGCGAAGATGGACGTCTGTGTATTGGCGGCGGCACCACCCACGCGCAGGTGGCACGCGATGCGGCGGCGCACTATCCGGCGCTTGCCGGGCTGGCGGCGCGCATTGGCGATCCGGCGGTGCGCAATCGCGGGACCATTGGTGGATCGGTGGCTAACAATGACCCTTCTGCGTGTTATCCTGCGGCGGTATTGGGCAGTGGCGCAACCGTTGTGACAAACACCCGTGAAATTGCCGCTGATGATTATTTTCAAGGCATGTTCGCCACCGCGCTGGAAGAAGGCGAGATTGTTACCGAGGTTAAATTCCCGGTCCCTCAGGCAGCGCATTATGAAAAGTTCATTCAGCCAGCATCGCGGTTCCCACTGGTTGCGGCCTTTGTCGCAAAGTTCAGCGATGGGGTGCGGGTGGCCATCACCGGAGCCTCCAATGACGGCGTCTTTCGTTGGGCGGAGGCCGAGGTGGCATTGGCGGACAATTTCACGGGCGGCGCACTTGCGGGCCTGAGTGTGGACGCCGACGACATGATCAGCGATTTGCACGGCACTGGCCCGTATCGTGCGCATCTGGTTGGGGTAATGACCAAGCGCGCCATCGCCGCGATCGATTAATCTATCATGTACCATCAGCGAAAGACCGCCCTTGATTAAGGGGGCGGTTTTTTCTTTTATTGTGAGTGGGTTATCTTGCGTAAAGGTCCATTTTCCACGCTGGGTGCACCGGAATTTGGCCTTTGATATTGGATAGCACATGCACTTGGCCCTAGATGTATCGGACCAAGAGCGCTGCGTTAACCGCGCGGCACCAACCCAAGGAAACATCATGAGAAAACTGCTACGATCTACCACCTCGCTTGGACTTAGCCTTGCCCTTGCTTTGCCGACAACGGGCTTTGCCCAGACAGCGGCAGCGGCCTGTGGGGCAAGCGTAGCCGACAGTGCCTTTCCCTGTGATTTTGAGGGGCGGTTGATTGAAACGCCTGAGGATTTACAAGCCGGGTTGCAGCAAATGGCTGATCAGGCAGCGGCGCAGGCGGCAGCAGACGCGCAGGCAGCCGCGGATGCACAAGCGGCCGCGGATGCGCAGGCCGTGACTGAAGCCGCCGAAGCGCAAGCCGCCGCTGATGTTCAGGCCGCCGCTGACGCAGCAGCCGCAGAAGCGCAGGCGGCAGCGGATGCTGAAAGTGCGGCGGCAGCAGAAGCTGCAGCGATAGAAGCACAAGCCGCCGCCGACGCCGCAACAGCGGAAGCTCAGGCAGCGACAGATGCACAAACCGCGGCAGATGCAGAAACCGCAGAAACAGCAGCAGCAGAAGCTCAAGCGGCGGCAGATGCAGCCGCAGCCGATGCTGAGGCGGCAGCCGAAGCTGCCCCTTCCGTGGCAGATGCACAGACAGAAGAAGAGCTACGGGCCGCACTGGCAGCCCAGGGTGCAACTGAGGCTCAGGCAGCGGCAAACGCACAAGCAGCAGCAGACGCACAAGCAGCAGCAGAGGCGCAAGCTGCGGCAGAGGCGCAAGCAGCAGCAGAGGCGCAAGCTGCGGCAGAGGCGCAAGC
>JBPOFF010000010.1:0-163482 GCA_051251995.1 Sulfitobacter sp. | reverse complement strand
CCTGCGGCCCTGTCACGCGCACGTGGGATCGTCATGCAACTCTTGCCCGATCCAAAAGGCGGGGGCGGCGCTAACGACATTTTCTATCAGGGTGGGCGGAACTTGGTCGTTACCGTGATCTTTGCAGTGATCGTTGTTTTGCCGCAAGAGCATCGCAATTTGGCAATGATTTATAAGGCACTTTCGGACTTAGACATTTTGCATTATTTGCTGGATGCCGCGTCACGCTCAACCGCATTGAACGGTGAAGTGGCCGCAATAGCCAGCAGCACGCATGCAGCGGCTTTTGGCGATGGCGGCAATGCCAAAACTTTCGAATCCTTTCGCACAAATGCGATATTGGCATTGGAAACCTATGGGCCGGGCGGATACCTCGCCAAAATTACGTCGCAATCGACGTTTCATTTCCGCGAACTGAAAGAGCGCAAGGCGTCGGTCTACATCCTGATCGATTCCGCAAATATTGACGTGCTCCGCTCCTTTGTCGGGCTGATGCAGCATCTTGCTGCGGATGCGATGGTGGCGGATGGTACGTCAAAACCAGTCTTGTTCTGCTGCGATGAATTTACTAATTTTCCGATGAGAAAACTGTGTAAAGCATTGACATTATTGCGTTCTGCTGGCGTGCGCGTCGTTATGGCCACGCAAGATCTGAATGACATCGAACGCGTTTACTCCAAAGAAGATTTGGAGACGGTACTATCTGAAACCGAGATCAAACAGTTTCTGGGCGGTATCCGGGCGAAAAAGACCCTTGAGTGGCTTTCATCCTACCTTGGCGAATACAGTGAGTTGCTGTCGTCATATTCAATGGGCCGGGACGGGCCACAAGAAAGCATTAGCCGCGTGAATAGACGGCTTCTGACGGACGATGAACTGCGTCGTCTACCAAAGGAGGCGCAGATCGTCATTTACGGCAATCACAAGCCTATTCTTGCCAAAAAGGTGCAGGTATTTGCGGTTGCTCCATGGCGGCATACCCTTGGCATCAACACAGGCTACGGCACAAAACGCATGCTGAAACCTGTTGAAGTGCGGTTGCGCTGGTGGGGGACGCAAGTCACCCCACGTGCGCGGCGCGCCTATGACCGCATGGTCAAGGAGATGTTCAGCACGCGCGGGCGCAAACTCGACCTTCTGACACGTCTGCTGCGCGCCTTTGTGATCGGCGTGGTGATCGTAACCGTTTTGGGCGCGGCCAGCGTGACCTATGGTCCCGGCCTGCCAAATCTGCGTTGGGAGATGCATCCGAATACCGCCCAACAAACGCCCGGAACGACACGCACCTGCCGATATGTCGGACCAACAGCCACAGGGATCATGCGCGGGCGACGCTGCCCGCTGATCCTGTGGCGTTAACCTCGAAAGGAGATCGATATGGATGATCCAAAGACCCACCGCATGATCCAGACCCGCAACGGTGTCGAGCGTGTGCCACGTACGCAGGAGGGCGTCGCGATCCGCGACTACTTCCAAAACACTGACCTTCCGAAAGACCTTGAGCGCGCTCAAGTCTTTATCTCAGGCACTGGGCCAGTCTTGGCTTTGCCTGATCCTGTTGCGTGGTCAGCTGAACACGACAAGGTCGCGCAGGGATACGCGGATAAGCTCAAAACCCAGATTGATGAGAAAGGCTATTACAAGCGCTCGCTTGAAACTTTCGCTGGTCGTTTGGCTGATGAAACGGGATACCCTCGCGACGAAATGCAGGCGATGATCGTGTCAAAATTTGACGGCACGTATCAACAAGATCCGTTCGACTACTTGCAAGGGGTGCGGGCGGCCAAAGGCCTGCCTATCCGTGGCAATGATCCTGATCTGAGCGCTGAACAAGAGCCGGAACTCTGATGGCACAGGAGGACGACGTCAAATTGAACCCGGATGCGGTCAACGCGCCCTTTCCAACGAAGGACCAGTTGCTTGCACTTATCCATCGCCGGAAGGAGGTGTTGGATATCATGGAAAAAGATCAGTCTGCGCTTTGGCAAGATGATCCCAGTCATGATCTTCGCACACATTTGCGCGTCGTGACCTCGGAAGAAACCAAGGTCGACAAGCAGCTCAAGGCCGCCTCAGCTGTGCTGCAACGCGATTTTACGATCAGCCACGAGTGAGCCAAATTTGCAGAGATGCCCCGGAGTTTGATACTCTGGGGCATGTTATTGAAAGAAATTGATTATCTTCTAGACGCGGAACGCGAAGTTCTGCTGCGCAAACAAACCCGCTATATTGATTTATACGACACTAACCCGGTGCGCGTTGATGCGTATGCTCTGGTTTGGGCTTGGTATGATCGGCTGGTAAACAACACGCACAGCATAACCGAGGATCAACTCAAGTTCGATTGGCAAGCCTGTATGGCCGAAGAGAAACTGGAGGCGTCGGACGCATTGGCACGACTGGTCTACGTATACATTGAGGGGGCGGATCGTCTGGGTCTAGATTTTACCGAAGACCGCATTGGGCTCAACGTCGCCCAAAAGCAGATGGCGAAATGGCGGGATCGCAAGGCCCAACGTCAGCGCGATACTGGATAGTCCAGCCCAAGGCGTTTGAAACCGCGTTGCAACGTTAACCTCGACACCCCGACATGTTGGGCAACCTCGCGACAAGGGGCGCTGCTTTGGATCATCTGAACATGCGCTTGTCTGATCTGGTGATCCGTCAGTTTTGTAGGACGCCCCAGCTTTACGCCGCGTTTGCGGGCCGCATTTAACCCTTCTTTTGTACGCCGCGACACCAGTCGGCGCTCAAATTGGGCGAAACTCGCCAATAGTGAATAGAACAACTCCCCCTCAGGCGTACTGGTATCCACTTGCAGCGACAGAATGCGAAACGTCACGCCACGTGCACGCAATGCCTCGGCGGTCAGCATTGCATCAATGGATGACCTGAACGCGCGGTCTAAGTCCAAGACGACAAATGTATCATTCGAGCGCAATTCTGCGATCAATCCCTCAAACACAGGCCGCGCATCGGCAACGGCAGAGACATATTCCACATGCATCTCATCGCACTCAGCCTCCAACTGCTGCGTTTGGCGGTCTGTGGTCTGGGCGCGGGTTGAAACGCGGATATAACCGATACGGCGGGGCTTGGTCATAAGATGTGATCGAATACGATCCTTTTCGATCACGTGATTTTTTGACGCGGTATTACATCCGCAATATCCGCAAACACCTGTCTTTCTGCGCTTCCTGTTTACCCCGGCGCGGGAATCTCGTAAAGCCTTGTCCTGTCCAAAAACCATGGAATATGAACAACATAGCAGCATGGGTCGGCGCAATCTCGACGATAGCTTTTGTGGGTGGATATCCACAGGAAACCAAAGCTGAAGCGTTTACGGGTGAAGCGTTCTTGCAGTGGCCGGAGGCGGACCAAAAGGGTTACATATCAGCCCAAGTCGGGATGGCCGCATCTATTGCGGCTCGGATCAAACCAGACGTGGCCCAATGTATTTCTGATACATTTTATCGGGATGACGGTATCGGTGAGCTAGTTTTTGAAACCGCCGTTGAGCGGATCGCTGAGTTCAAATCCTATCATCCTAGCTCCGTCTTGGTTGTCGTGATCGAAAACGCCTGTGGGCCGTTTAATTAAAGCTCGGAAAAGCATCGCGCGAGATATCAGGCGCGGCTGATTGAGAGGTGGTTAGATCGGCTGCCAACAATGGCGCTGGCTTGGCCGCTTCTATGTCTACAATCGCATCCCGCATGTCGCTCTTGCTCATTGGTGCATCCACATCATCGTAGCGATTGCGCACATCGCCCAACACATCATTGCGATAGTCCGACCATTCGCGCCGCTGCTCTTGCAAAGCGGTCTGTTGTTGCTTTGCGCCAAAATAGTCTTCGGCACTTGGCGCATCACCGGGCCACAAAATACCCTCGGCAATCTCAATCGGTACAGCTTCACCATTGGCATCGACCACGCGACCATCGGCATAGCGGAAAACAGGCGCGCCATCTGGCCCGCGCGCTGCATCATTTTCCATCTCGGCAATGCGGTCAGCCAGTGCAATAAGATCACGCTCAATGCGCGCAAGCACGTCGTCCGCATCGCGTTCGGCGTCGCCAAGCTTTTGCCCCAAGTCGATGTAGAGCGCGTTATATTCAGCATCCCGCATCAACTGATCCAGTAAATTACGATAGGTGCGCTCGCCTGCCTTCTTCTTTTGACCAGCGACAGAGCGCGGATCATTCTCACCCAAGAACCGCGTTATACGCCCCACGTCCTGACCCGCAACCTCGCGCTGCAAATCGTCAAAATCAACTTGGCGCTTATCGCCTATACCATTGTCACCGCTCATAAATATCTCCACCATTAGTATACAGGAAATGGGGTGCGTGGTGCAAATTTGAGGTTAAGGATTTTGGCCTCTGATCAACGTCATGCGGCTTTGAAAATTGATATTATCTGTCCACGCAAAGAAAGAAGACGTTCGCGCAAAACACGGCGAATGCTTCAAAAGAGCCGATTGTGTTGAAAAACTCTTGCTTGCTTGGTGGGTGATGAGCTGATTCAATTCTCTTATTGAGCAGGAGAATTGGCGATGATGGGACCGAAGCAGGAGGCGCAAGCGGCGTTGTTTTACGAGTTCTCCTTGGAGGATCATGTCCCACAAGATCATCTTCTGCGGTCAATAGATCGGTTCGTTGATCTGAGCAGTATCCGTGCGCATCTTTCAGACTTCTACAGCCACACAGGCCGTCCATCTATCGACCCTGAGCTACTGATCCGGATGCTTCTCGTTGGCTATTGCTTTGGCATCCGCTCTGAGCGTCGGCTTTGCGAAGAGGTTCATCTGAACCTTGCCTACCGTTGGTTTTGTCGCCTTGATTTGACTGATCGGATTCCTGACCACTCCAGCTTTTCAAAGAACCGCCATGGTAGGTTCCGTGAGAGCGGCTTGTTGCGCCACCTATTTGAGACGACAGTCGCGCGCTGCATGGAAGAAGGGCTTGTGGGTGGTCAGGGATTTGCTGTTGATGCCAGTTTGATAAGCGCTGATGTCCAGAAACAGAACTCCAGCAACCCTGATGATTGGGCCGCCCGTATGGCTGACGCCAATGATGCACCGCGTGCGGTGCGGGAATATCTCGGCACGCTGGACGACGAAGCCTTTGGTGCGGCCACGACGACCAAGCCCAAGTTCACGGCTCATGCGGACCCAGCTAGCCAGTGGACAGCAGCCCGCAAAGGCCCCGCTTTCTTTGCTTATTCTACCAATTATCTGATCGATACAGATCACAGTATCATCGTTGATGTCGACGCCAGCCGCTCGAACAGAACTGCCGAGGTCGGAGCCATGCGCAAGATGATTGACCGGACCGAAGAACGCTTTGGCATAAAGCCTGATTGGATTGCCGCTGATACCGCGTATGGTGCCGCCGACAATCTGGTTTGGTTGACACTGAAGCGGAAAATCCTGCCGTTCATCCCAGTCTTTGACAAAGGTGAACGCAAAGACGGCACCTTCTCGCGGTCCGACTTCACTTGGGATGACGAGAACGACCGCTACATCTGCCCAGGTGGCAAGGAGATGTTGCACACGAGGCGAAACTATTCCGATCCGGCCCGAAATGCGCCAGTTTGGAAAGCCAGAAATTATCGAGCCCTGATGTCAGACTGCACAGGATGTGAATTAAAGGCAAAGTGCTGCCCTAACGCTGAAAGGCGTTCCGTTCATCGAGAGAAATATGAAGTTGTCAGAGACTTTGCCCGAGCATGCACAGCCTCGGAGTTCAATCCGAAGGCTCAGGCCCGACGCAAGAAAGTCGAAATGCTCTTCGCACATCTCAAACGCATCCTCGGATTGGGAAGGCTCCGATTACGTGGACCATGTGGCGTCCAGGACGAATTTACCCTCGCTGCTACCGCCCAAAACCTCCGTAAACTAGCAAAACTCAAGCCAATGGTGCCCGCCACCGGATAAAAGGTGGTCAACTTAGGGGCATTCAAAATAAATCAACGCGATAGCTGACTTCGACAGGCTGAAACCGAAGAGTTTTTCAACACAATCAGCCCAAACTTCCCTTTAAATGCAGTGCGGCGAACGACCGATTAGGTTCCTCGGTGACCTCATTTAGTAGACTTGAACGTAATACCGTTGAAGTATTCTGCTCAGCGCGCCACATATCTACAAAAGGCCGAGGAAGTAGTCCCGATGTCAACGTTTGAAAAAGTAGTATTCTTTATCCCCAACAATGCAAGATATGCCCCTCCCTTTGGGCACGTTTATCAGGATTACGTCCCGAGAATTTGTCATGCATTAGAGTGCAGCATCTTTTACAAGGACACGATCAGCCTCGGAAAATTAGAGGACAATTTAGAAGAAAGGTGGGATGAGGAGGCTCTTCTTGAAGCGGCTGCACTGGGATCGCTTAATGCTGATGAGTACTTTGGAATACCTGTTCCGTCGGGCCTTCCCGACGAATGCGTCAAACAATTTTCGGAACTACAGTCGCTCTACAATGAGGTAGCTGTAAATGATAAAGGTTCCGAATTTGGACTGAGCTACAATCATGAGAGCGTAGCTTCAGGCGTAACAAAAGTTGAAACGGCCTTCGACACGGACACCAACCTAGCATTCAACAGGCATAATCTTCGAGAGAGAGCCCCCAGTATGATTGTTGCCGCGCGAAAGCGAGCGATAAAAAAGCTTGCAGACTTTTGGAGGAAAGAGGGCGTCGCGTGGTTCGATGAATTACTCGACAAGGCACCGCACACGGAATTGCGGTTTCGCGTTCGCGAGTTCGATGACTCATCAATTACCTTTGAACACTGGTTCCCAGAAGAAAAGTTCGCCCACGAAAACGACGAGTATCACACGCGTTCAGCCATAAGATACCTAGTATCCGAAGCATTGAAGTTAAAGATGTGTGAGGAACTCGACGGTGACCCATCCGACTTTGACCAATCGCTATCAGGGCTATTTCCCAACAGTCAAACTAAAACCAAACTCTCAGAGATCATCGAGTTTCAGGATATCGTCCTACCAGGCATGCCGACGGTAGCCGAGCGATTGATGCTGGGTGACATGACAGCAACTGACTACGCTAAGCTCTACGAAAAAAGCGAAAAGTGGCGGCAATGGACTTCGCAAATTGGAAGCGACCAGAAGCTTATCTCTGAGTATGTGGCCGAGATCGCGAACGAACCTATGATTTCTCGAATGCCGAGTAAGACAGTTCGTTTTGCCTCTGTCGCAGCTTGCGGTGTTGGAATCGAGGCCCTAGCACCAAGCGGGCTTGGTGCCCTGGCCGCGCTCGGGATTGGAGCCGTAGACGCGCTTTTTTTGGATCAATGTTTCTCAGGTTGGAGACCGCGTTCCTTTGTTGACTCAGGTCTCAGGGCAAAAAGCGAAACCAAGTTCACTAGGTTGCTGGGCAAATAATCATTGACCGACCAAAAGCGCGGGGCTCGAACCAAAGCCGCCATTGTTCAAACGGCAGCAAAGTCCCGCGAATCTGCCGATCACAGACACAGAATTGAGTGTCTGGTTTGATACAACTGAGACTTAGAGGCCTAATTCGGGTCCGCGATCCATATCACGATCAATTTGTGATTTACGGCGTCGCTTACGCGTGCTCGATTGAGGCGTGGCGAACTTTTTGATCAGTGCATTGCGATCACTGCGCATTTCTTTCACCAACCCGAAGGCTTCGCGTCGGAGTGCCGTGCGCTGTGTTTCTAACCGACGGCGTTCTGAAAGTTGTGCATCGGATATGGTGCGTATCTGGGCCTGATCTCGTTTTAAGGCCGCATAGGCATCGCGCTCGTTTTGTTCGATGGCCTCGGCGCGTTTGCCGGACAGTCTTTGCCAAAGCCCCGCCACACCAGTTTTGAATCGCGATTTGCGTTCTTCGGTTTCAGCCTGCCAGCGCTCTGCTTGGCGGCGTTCCAAGAGGGTACGTTCGGCGCGGTGACGCGCGATCAACGCGTTGCGTTTTGTCTCGAGTGCTGCGCGTGATTTTGAAAGCGCCGCTCTGACCTCGCCCGCCATGCGGCCAAACTGGCGGCGCACATCGGTCGCATGGGCTGCCATGGCCTCGGCGACCGATGGCAATTCATCCGGCGCGCCCAACCGCTCTTTGACGGCCTTCGCTTTTTGCCCGGTGGCGCGGGCCACGGCCAGGACTTCGCCATCGTGACACACAACAACATGGCCGCGCCTATCGCCTTTGGCGAGGCGATATCCATGGTCTTGCAGTGCCGATTGAAAGCCTGCGCTGTTGTCGCTGGACGCCCAGCATTGCTGGATCAGCGCCTTCTGATCGATGGCGTTCTTGCCGCGCCGTTTGGCAGCTTGCCACTCCGCAAGCGTGACATTGGTCGGGGACGTGTGCCTGCGATCTCGTAGACCTGCTGGCATCTTCCATTGCTGTTCAATGAAAAGTTCACGCGACAGCTTTTGCAGGCGGTTCTTGAAGTGTGGCAGATTGATCGCCGTCATGGTCGCGGCATCAATTCTGGAGATAACGACGTGAGCATGACGCCGCCCGTCTTTCTCGTGAAAGACCACGATGCGGGGTTGGCCCGCGAGGCCGTTAGCCTCTGCCAAACGGGTAGCGGCGTCCTCAAAGATGTCATTGCTGACAATTGCGCCCGACGGGGGTGATAAACTAACGGAAAAGAATGGCTGACGGCATTTTGTGCCTTTGGCGACGGCTTCGATCTCAAGAAATGCGCCCATGACGTCATCGCTGACGAAACCCTGAACGCTATGAACCTCAACATGATCGTTCTCAGCGGTGTTCAAAAGGTGGTTTGCCAGACGTTTGCCGTGGCTACGTTGACTGGCTTTGAGGATCATGACTCGGACACTCCAAGCATTTTCATCAACAGCGTATGAATGCGCTTGAGCCAATCGCGTGTCTCGCGAATGAGCGCTTTGGTCTCGTCGTCACTGTCGCATACGCCGTTCTCTACCTGATCGGCGATCCGTTTGAATGCCGTGACCCGGTCATGTGGGCCAAGCAACGCCAGCAGCTTCGCAAAGGTCTTTCTGTCACCATTCACGCGCCGGGTTTTGACCGCGCGTTTCGAGACGGTTTCGCCAAATATCCGTTTACGAGCGGTCTCGCTCAAAGGCTTATTGCCTGACATCGCCTGCAACTGCGCATACTCGTCCGGCTTGAGCCGAAGCGTAATGCGATAATCGGTTTGGCGGGACATGAGGGCTTGGCAATCTCCAAAGAAAAACCCGCCGCTCGAAACGAGGGCGGGTGATGAATTGATGTTCTGTTTTGAGGTTTGAGGCGGGCGTCAGATGGGCGGATCGCTGTCATCCCATGGATGATCGGGAAGCGATTGCAGTACCGTTTCCCAGTCCTCCAATGCCTCAAAAAATGCTGACCAATGGTTCGAACGGCATCCCAAGGTGTCCGCCATTAGGCTTATAACCTGCTGATATAAAACGATATCGCATTTTGGGAAGGTCGAGTTCCTGCCTCTGGGTCAGTTCGCTGGTACAGTGAGGGCAAGGATGCCATGACGACACGTCTCGTGACACGAGGAACAACCTTCTATTTTCGCGCTGCGGTCCCCAAAGATTTGCGCCCGTTTGCGAAGCGTAGCGAAGTTAAGATTTCGTTAAGGACTTCTCAGCGATCATTGGCATTGATGAGATGTCGGTTGATTTGCAATCATGTCGATCTGGTGGTTGGGAAGGCGCGGCAAATGGCGACAGCACAAGACACAGCATTAGATCAATCAATTCGGGACTATTTCCGTGACGCCCTCGATTGGGGGCAAGAGTTCGTGGATATCTTCGCCCCAGACGCAGAGGTGAATGTCGAAGACAGTATCACCCACGTTGAAACCCGACTGGCCATGCTGCGCCGCCGCCTTGCTGTCAGGGATTTCCCTAGTGAGGTGCAGAGCGAAGCAGATGCGATTGTGGGGGGCTTACCCAAAGATGTCCTAACAAGCCGCTATCAGGCGCTCCAGCGGGTCCAGACGGGGCTTCTACGGGCCAACATCGAGGCCGACCGCCTGCTGCTTGCAAAGCTGAGTGGTGACTACGCGCAGTCGGAAATTGCCGACCCGTTATTCAAAGGTGTGGAATTAGAACCCGATGGAGCAATCCCTCGTCTAGCACTCCGCCCACCTGAGCCAGCGCAGACTATTCCTAAAGGGGTTGAGCCAGACGCTCCGTCACTAAACGCGTTGGCCAAATCGTATGTGCAGGTGCTTAAGGACCAGAAGATAAAGGACAAAACCATTGGCGACCTGAGGCTGTCGTTTGAGCTTGCCCGTGCGGTGATTGACTTTGACAAGCCCGCTACATTGCTCGACCTAAATGATATGAAGGCGCTACGCGATTTAATTGGCCACATGCCCGCCCATCATCAAAAAAAGCCGGAGACCCGTGATCTTGATCCGATTGCGGCGGTCCAAGCAGGCAAGGACTTGCCGAAGCTTGGGTACGAGACGCAAAAGAAACGGTGGGATTTCTTCAAACGGTTTGCTGCGTGGATGGTCGCGGAGGAACACCTTACGAAAGTTCCGGGTAACGAGCTGAAATTGCTGGTCAAGAAGCCACCGAAGGGCAAGCCTAAACGCCTTCCATATGAACCAAGCCAGCTGAAACTGATATTCGATTGCCCGATCTACACCGGACGTCAAAGCATCAACAGATCAGGGACACCCGGTAAGCTCCGATTGAAGGATGGCCGTTATTGGGTGCCGCTGATCGCACTTTATGCAGGGATGCGAGCTGGGGAAATCATCCAGCTGACTTGCAAGGATATCAAAGAGGAAGACGGGATTTCATACTTCGACATAACGAAGCTGGAAGATGATCCCGACGAAGAAATCAAGCATCTCAAGACGGGGTCAAGCTACCGAAAAGTTCCCGTACATTCGGCGATCCTAGAATTAGGTTTTCTGGAATACGTTGCCGCACGTAAAACAGGACGGTTGTTCGCAGAGCTGAAAATGGGCAGTGATGGCACCTACAGTCAACCATGGTCGAAATTTTGGTATAACCTTGGCAACAAATGGAAATTCCGCAGTAAGCTGCATGTGTTTCATTCGTTCAGGCACAACTTCGTAGATGCGCTTCACGAAGCAAATGTGACCGATGCAATCGCTATGCAGCTTTGCGGGCACACCAGTGACGACGCGCATTGGGGTTACGGTAAAGGGGCCTCAATATCCCGTCTCAAGGAGGAAATTGAGAAGATTGCATATCCGGGTTTGGGCCTCGATCATGCAACTGGCCCCGGTTGGAAAATTTAAGATTGGATGGATGAAAAATGACCTCACCACTACATTCTCCGGCAGCTAAGGCAAAGATGAAAAAGGCCCTGAAAGTCGGCACCACATCTGCGAAGTCTGCCAAGACACCCGCTGCGAAGGCATCGGCTCTTGCTAAGTCGCTGTCCAAGGCCGAGCAAGCCAACGCCAAATGGGAGCGGCCTAATCTGAATGCACTTTGTCGACGACTTGCCGGGTCAGACATCAAAGCAGGCTTGTTTCTGTTTCATATTCTGTATGTTTGGAGGAACAGGAAGCTGAAATTGCAGCGCCATGACAAGGATTGGCTCGCTCATAAACGTGAGGCTTGGGCTGCCGCTTCAGGTTTAACAGTCAATGAGTTCACACACTGTGCTTTGCCTCGTGTTCGTAAGAACTGCACTGCATTCCTTGAGATTAGGGCGATGGGTAATGGCTCCCAAAAAGGCCTTTGGGTGCATGTCGACGAGAGCGCACTCAAGGAAGTCATAAACAGCAACAATGAGGTACCTTGGGACATGTTCTATGCTGGTCTTGATGGGATTGGGCCGGGCAATGAAAAGAAGCCAGCGAACGCATATAAGAAGGATTTTTGAGGCTGAAGTTGAAACGCCCAAAAAGGTATTATGGCAACGATTACTAATCGTGGCGAAACGGCTACGTTTAAGTACTTACAGTACTTGTAAGAGAACGGGGATATAGAGAAACAAATCTTTTTATATAAATATAAAAAGGCAATCACTCTCGCTGCGCTCGCGGTTTGCCAGACTGTCAACGGTAGCTAAATTTACTTGCAGGAAGAAAATCTCACGCGCCTTTTTCGAACGGCTATTTTTGCTTGAGCACTGATAGTGCGGTCAACGAAAGCTGACTAATTGTCTAGACGGCAGATGTGGCCGCGTCGCGGTGTGTACTTTTTTTGAAGATGGTGAGCAGCGGTCAGGTTCGGGCGACGGGCTGCGTGTCACTCGCGTCGGCAACCACGCTCTCCGGCGCGGTTCCAACACAAAATTGTGGGGACGGCTGGCGCAGCATCATGGACCAGCTAGGACTGGAGGTGGCAATCATCGCGGATCAATCTTCAGATTGCTTGTGAGAGGCGCTGTAATCGCCTGTGGTGCGCATCAATGCCAAACGTGGGGAAAAGATAGGTCGAGCGTTACAAGGGCCGTCAGAGCGGCAGAATTGCCGATGGAGCAGGAGGTGACCCGCGTGATGGGGAATATGCCCTTCGTTTGCTTGCCCGTCGACGATGATCCTGACCCCCAGCGTGCGCGTGGGATAATTGAACGGGGAGCGATTTCCCTCCTTAGCGAATACGGGAAACCGCAATGTGATGCCCCGTCTGGTGGGTGGCTTGGTTGGCATTGCACACGACAAAAGGTGAGGAAGTCGGGGCTTTGGAACAACACCCATGTTGGGGAACCCTATGACCCTGAATTTATCGAAGTGATGGAGAATTATGTGAGGACATCCGTCTAAGTTTAGCAGCTATTCGCATTGTGTCCCTTGTTGTCTCAGAGACACAAATAGCGACATTTGCAAAACGCCAGTTTGGCCAACCCCGGTTCAGCAATTCGTACATAGCAAAAGTGGAAATACGGCCCTGTTTTGTGTCAGCGACATTCTAAATAACATCATGCTGTGCCTGTGTCTAAATCTGCGCAATTGCAATCAATTGCAATCGATATTTAGTGCCTCAGAAGGCCGATTTCACTTCCCCTGTCGTCGTCATGGGATACGCTAAAGAAGGTCAGACGTTTTCGACCCCTCCCAGAGATCAAGGAGGATCGAGATGAACGACAAAACTGCACTCACCAGATTTCAGACGATAGCTGCACAAGAGATAGCGGGACACTTCGGGGGAACCCCTATCGCCCCGTTTACCAGTACGCAGTGGGTAGCAAGCTCGCTGTTGCAGAAAGCAATCCGCAGGAACTCCCTCAATGCTGCGCGCTCAGCCGGACGGTTTTTGCTGGAGGTCAAAAGGGAACACTTGTTTCGCCGCCTCAATGCCATCGCTGCCGAAGACATTGGCCTTGGCGATATACATACCATGGCGATTACAGCGGCCTGCCTGTCCAGCGCAAAGGTGCGCCGTGATCTGGGCGGGGATGCTGTCGTCACAGATTACCTTATCCGCCGTATGGTGGACGCCCGAAAATCCCGCGCTGCCGATGATCTGCTTATGGCCATTGAACGCTGGCCGGGATTGAACGACGACCGCTCCCGCTTTGCTACAATGACAGACGACCGTTTGCGACAGGTCGTTTTGGGTTGCCCGTCACTGGATCGTAAAGCACTGGCGCTCTGGTATCTGATCGGAACGCGGCGTTGTCCGAGTTCACATCTGCCCATGCGCGTCGGCAATCCAAACCTTGCCTTTGAAACAATGGCCGAACTGGGTGTGGCCCCAACCAAATTGCAGGTAATCAAAGAGAACTTCACCAAGACGGCAAACATGCTGGCCCCGTTTGTCGCTCTGCTGTCCCTAGAGAACGGCGTGGTCGCAACCGGGTTGCGCGATGATCCAACCCCGGTTGAAACGCGGATTAATGGTGCGCCGTCATGGGCGTTTGACATGTACACCCGCCCTGGTCGCGCAGCCCTCGGGCGGCTCCTGTTGCGGAATGCAGGCATGGCCGCTTGGGCTGGGGCCTTCCTGTCCCGAACGGGTCGAATACAGGTCGCGGGAGAGTTGCTGTTTCGGATCGAAGGTCAGTGCCTGCATCGCCGTGCCGTTGGCCTTGCTGCAACTGACCTGCAAAGACGTTGGGAGCTTGAATGTTCGGGCTTGTCCGATGATGCGCTTGGCTTTGGCTTGGCCGCTCTTCGGGATGCGATGCTAGAGCTGAATGCAATACGGGCCGAGGTTGTTGCGGAGGGCGCGGTATGAGCGATCTCGTCCTAAACCGGCATAATCCTTTCTTATTCGGGGCTACAAAGGCCTCAAATAGTAGCGCATTGACCAGCTCAGAAGCGGTTGAGCATTTCATCCGCGAAAGCCTGTCCGAGAATACCCGCCAAGCCTACCGTTCCGACCTTGCGCACTTCATGGATTGGGGCGGCGTATTGCCAGCGTCGGCGGAAATGGTCGCCCAATACCTTGCTGACCATGCTGAGGCCCTTGCCCCCGCCAGCCTTGCAAGACGGATAGCAACCCTGAGCAAGGTCCATGCCGCCAACAGCTGGGAAAATCCGTGTCGCACCGAAATCGTCCGAGCCACGATGCGGGGTATCAAGCGGGTCAAAGGCACAGCACAGGATCAGGCCAAGCCACTGCTGCGCGAAGACCTTTTCTTGGTTCTTGATACCCTTGGTGAAGATACTCGTGCCAAACGTGACCGGGCCTTGCTGCTAATCGGCTGGGCGGGTGGTTTCAGATCATCGGAGCTTACGGGGCTGGACGTGATAGATGTGGAAGAAGTCCGGGAGGGCCTCGAGCTAAACCTGCGCCGATCAAAGACCGACCAGACGGGACAAGGGCGAAAGCTGGGCATTCCCCTCGGAAGAACCCGACACTGCCCTGTGGCGGCCCTTACAGCGTGGCTGGGCATCCTCAATCAGCCCGAAGGAAAGATATTCCGGCCAGTAGACCGTCATGGCAACCTGAGGGGCGACACGCTCCGTGCGGATGCAGTTTCAATCATCCTCCGGGGTCGTCTAACAGCCGCAGGAATTGACCCAATCGGCTACAGCGGTCACAGCCTACGCGCAGGCCTCGCCACCAGCGCCATCAAGGCGGGTGTGCCGACCTATAAGGTTCGCGCTCAAACAGGCCACGCTTCGGACGCGATGCTGGGGCGGTACGTGCGGGATGCGGGAATGTTTGACGGGAACGCAGCAGGGGAATTGTTATGATGGCTCTAAAAGCGAGTGGCGCTATTTATTTCTCTGTTTAAGTGTTGAGCCTAAGAGAGTACCAAAGCCAGATAGATATGCCCAACCCCACTCTTAAATTTTCGGCTGACGTTGAAAGGGGGTTGCAGCTGTGGTGTATTAAATTGGAAATGCATGGCGGCAAAATTGTATCCATGCATCGTGAAGTCATGGTTCGCGGCACGCAAACCGTATGAAAGCAGGACTGGGCATGAGCAAATACGACGATCTTCCCCGCGAGCAGTTGATCGAGCTGCTGAAAAAGCGGGACCGGACCAAGAAACTCGGGCTAGTCTGGGAGCGGGACGAGATCGAGGCTGACAATGCAGTCGATGCCAATTTTGTAGCCGCAGAAATTATTGCTGACCTCTCTGACAAGGCTGCACCTTGGCGCAATATGGTAATCGAAGGTGACAATTATGATGCCCTCCGTTGGCTGCGGATGACGATGGCGGGGCAGATCAAGTGCATCTACATCGACCCACCGTATAACACTGGGGCGAAAGATTGGGTGTATAATGACCACTATGCCAACTCCGAGGACGCCTATTTCCATTCGACATGGCTGGAATTTCTCTTCCGCCGCCTGACGCTGGCGCGGGATTTGCTGGCCGAGGATGGGGTAATCCTTGTGTCCATCAATGACGAGCAGCGGGCCAAACTGGAATTGCTGTTGGACGAGGCCATGCCGGGAATGCGGGTGGGGTCATTTGCTTGGCGTACACGGACAGGGGGAAATGATACAAAGGGCGCATTCTTGTCGGACAACCATGAGCATGTTTTGGCTTTTGGCAAATCTAGTTTCCGCTTTTGCGGCACAGAAAAGACGTTTGATCTCTACAGGCATTGGGATGACAAGAAAAAAGATTTCTACCGGACAGGTGGCGATTTGACCAAAGCGCACAATAGAATTGAGCGGGCAAACACCTATTACCCGCTGACTGACCCCAAGTTGGGCATTTGGTATCCTTGTAATCCTGACAGTGTTTGGCGTTACGCTTCAAATGTTTTTGGCGATGAGAAAAAGAAAATCAGAACCCGCTTCATGGAAGAGTTTGTGGCGGATGGCTATATCCACTTCCCTGAGGAACAGCGGGTCGTTATCTGGGAAACGCTGGCGCTTTTGAAGGAGGCGATCAAATCGGGTGATGTGCCTTCCAGTGGAAATGCTCCATTCTTAAGGGATGACACGCCAAATCTTGAATTTTGGGTTGGGAAAAAAGTGGGCTTCGGCACCCCGTCCCTAAAACGCTATAAGAAAGAGTTGAAAGCTCCTACCCAGCCGCTGTCCAGTTGGGTCACACCCAACTTTGAAGCGCATACATTGCCGGAAGGAGACACCAACGAAATTGTGGCAGGCACAAACATGGAAGCCGCTAAATCGATCAAAGCGGTCTTCGGCTCCAAAGCCTTTAACTACGCCAAGCCCGTCTCTCTAATCCGCGAACTCGTGCGCCAGTCTACTGGCCCTGACGATCTCGTTCTGGATTTCTTTGCAGGTTCCGCCACCACAGCCCAAGCGGTCATGGAACTGAACACCGAAGATGGCGGTGACAGGCGGTTCATCATGGTCTCATCAACAGAAGCCACCAGTGACGACCCCGATAAAAACGTCTGCCGCGATGTGACAGCGGAACGCATTCGCCGTCTGAACGCATCAGATGACAAGAAATTCGCAGAGCTATCGGCAGATTTCGCCTACCTGCGCTGCCGTGAGATCGAGTATGAAGACCTTGACCAAGACCTTGCCCCCGCCGAGGTTTGGACCGCGCTCGAAACGCTGCACCGCCTACCCATGACCCGCTACGCCCAAGCGCCTTGGCAGGAACACAAGACAAACCAGCAGACCCTGATATTTGCGGATCGGGTCACCACAGAACTTCTTGACCATTTGCGTGGTGTTGTTGATCGGCGCGAGAACGCATTTGTCTATGCTTGGGCACCGGGGCAAATTACTGCTACCCTCAGCGACACGCTAGATGTTCGGTCTGTACGCAGCGAGCTGGTAGGCAGGTTCCGCCAATGAGCGCCGATGCCGACTTCCGCTTTTCGCTAGCAAGCTATCAACAAAAGGCCGTTGATGCGATGACCGAAACTCTTCAAACGGTGGCGGCCATGCATAGCCGCGAACCAGAGCATCGCACTCGCATTTCCCGAGAATTGGGCGTGACTTTACTGCAAGCGCCCACCGGATCAGGTAAGACGCTTGTTCTAGGTCGCACATTGGAAGCAGTACGTGGCCGACTAGACGCCAAGACGGTTTGGTTTTGGTTTGCGCCTTATGCCGGGCTGGTTACGCAGACCCGCAGTGCCTTAACCGCGCAGTGCGGTGCGTTGCGCCAGCGCGATGTATACGCTGATCGAGAGGCCAGCATGGCGCGTGATGGTGACGTATATGTGCAAACTTGGGCATCGGTTGCCGTGATCAAGAAAGCCAGCCGGAAGGTGCGAACAGACAAAGAGGCTGCTTTGTCTGTGGACAGCATGATCGCAGAACTACGAGAACGCGGGTTCCGAATTGGCGTGGTTATTGATGAGGCCCATCTGAATTTTGGGTCCGGGGCTGCTGCGACTGCTGAGTTTTTCCTTAATGTTTTGTCGCCTGATTATACCGTGCTGGCGACAGCCACGCCGAATGATGCCAAACTGGAGAAGTTCGAAAAGGATGCGGGCTTAAAGGTTGCCAGCCGTGTAACTGTTTCTCGCGATGCTGTTGTCAAAGCTGGGTTGAACAAGATCGGCCTGATGGTCGGAGTGTTGCGGTTCAAAGAAGAAGACCGCGCCCTGATCGACACCGAGGTTGCGACCCTCACTGCGGGCTGGTCGCAACATTCCTTCATCAAAGACAAACTAAGGGAAAAGGGAATTGCTCTGACGCCGCTAATGTTGGTGCAGGTTGAGGACCAGCAGGATGGCAAAGAAGACCCAGTTGCACGGGTCAAAGAGCGGCTAATCGAGATTGGGGTGCCGGAAAAAGCGATTGCGGTTCATACCTCTGGTGAGCCTGACCCTGCGTTTCACACGCTGGCATATGATCCTGAAATCGAAGTTCTGGTCTTCAAACTAGCCGTAGCCACCGGGTTCGATGCGCCTAGAGCGTGGACGTTGGTTTCCGTGCGACCTAGCCGTGGCAAGGATTTTGGTTTGCAAATTGTGGGTCGGATTATGCGCGTGCACCCGCTAGTTCGCCCTTTGCATGGCTCAGAACCCCTATTGGACCGGGGTTATGTTTTCATGTCCGAACCTGATTTGCAGGTTGGATTGGATGAAGCTGCCGCTGACCTGAAAGCGGTACGTGAGGGGATTGCGGTTCTAACTGATACGCTTGATGTCAACGTACTGGGTAATGACATACGTGCGGCAGAGAGCTACGGAGCAACTGCCCTTTCACCACCGACCGTTCAGTCATTGCCGGGGGAAACTGAAGCTGATCGAGTTGCGCGGCAAGTGTCGATGGGATTGTTGAATTCGAATTATGCCACCGCTTCCACCTCGCAGCAGCAAAGCGCTTTTAGTGCAGTCGATGGGTTCTCGGCTCCAGCTACGCCACCATTGTTCCCCAACTTGCCAGATGTCTTTTCACCTCGTGTTACGCCTACTCAACCAGCGCCTCAAGAACATCAGGCCAAGTATCTATTGCGAACAGATCTTGGCATTCCGGTCGCGCTTGTGCGGGAAGTATTGCCAAACCTGTTTGACATTGAAAGCGACCTCTGCCCTCAAATTGCGCGTGAATTTTGCCGCATGGTGCCTATGACCTCGATGTTGTTGGCGGTGAACAGTAACGCCGAATTATCCATGCGTGACCTGTTTAATTCGGACCAGACTGACAAGCGCAACCTCAGCGTCAAGATGTCCGCTGCGAGGATTGCTGAACAGGCGCAAGCGCAACTCATGTTCAACGATGGGATCGATCCACGTCGTATCAGACAATCTGTCGAAGCAGAGCTTTCGCGCCTTTGCCATAAGGACGGAATTGCCGCCACCAACCGCGATATTCGCAGGACGATCAATTTGGCAATCCTTCGACAACCGCAAGCCCTAAAAGAAGCAGTGCGGATTGCGCAGGGCCATCACATTCGGCTAGAAAGCAATGAGCCAATCCCAACGGAACAGTTTGGCCTCAAGGATGCGCCAGTGGCTAAAAAGGGGGCCTACGGAGCCTTTATTGGTAGATACAACAAGCCGGAACGAGCTTTTGTGGAGATGCTTGATGAAGATGATACGGGGCGTATCAAATGGTGGTTACGCAACCCTGAAAGTGAAAGATGGGCGACCCGCTTGATCCTGCCGACAGGGAAACGGTTCTTCCCAGATTTTGTTGTAGGAATAAACGGGCGGCGAACAAAAGACAGCATCGCACTTGTCGAAATCAAAGACGATGGCGAGACCGGGAGACTGCACTCTGACAGTAACGCAATCAAAATTCGTTCAGAGCATAGTGAATACAAGAAGGTGTATTGGTCGTTCCGTGAAGCCGAGGGGGTATTTCTCAAGGCGTTATGGAACCCATCCTATAATCGAATTTTCAGTAACGGTCCCTTTGAGATTGAAGATATGGTTTTGATCCAATAAACTAAAAATAGCCTGCTACGCTTGCCTGATGATTGTTCATCGTTGATATATACCGCTCAATGAAAACTGGATGCAGCAAATGAAAATCTGTGACCTTCCGGCACCCGTCACAGCATCAAAGGCAGACTGGTTGGCCGGGACAACATGGATCGGCTTTTCACCACTATCGGGTGATTTACAGTCTCGGAACAATTGTTCCAAGACCATCCAACGGCAGTTTGGAAATGGCTATATTATCGAGTACATCACTGAACAATTCAGCCAGCCCAACTCTGGCTTTGAAACAGACCCCAGCTATCTTGCGGAGCGTGAAGCGCACAAGGAACAGGCTGGCCGTTTTATTGGAGTGCATCGACTAAGATATTCGTCCCGGTCTTTGGAAGCGATCCTTGGCGAAGAGGAGTACACCAGACTGCAAGACATGTGGGCGCAGGGCGGCAAGCGTTGGCGCTGGTCTGTAGCGTTTCCTATAGTCGAGAGTTACAAAATCATTGGACGCCCCAAGGCGAAATCTGTGTTGGGCAATGAAAGCTATCGTCGGTTGTTTGCTCACTCGTCGGCTACTTTGCGTCCTTTGAACGAGGCAGAACGGGCGGCACTCGCTAATCTTGAGCTTGAACGCGTTCCTGCCAGCAATTCTTGGATCGCAATTGAAGACGAATTTGAAAGCGCAGAGCTTAGCGACATCCCGCGCACAACCGAGCGCTATATTGAAAGGGATATGGCAGAGAATGCCCTTGAAGGAATGACCGAAGAACGAAAAGCACGAGTGCGCAAAAGAGCTGCATGGCTTGCCGATCGTTTCGTTCGCGAAAGAGCCAAATCTGGCAGGTTGAACTGTGATGATTGTAGTTTTGATCCTAAAAATTGCTTTCCTTGTGGCAAAGTCCGCCCCCGCAGTCTGCTTGATGTTCACCACAAGCATCCGCTTGAGGAAGGTGTTCGCTACACGACCATCAACGACTTCACTCTCCTGTGCCCCACTTGTCATCGAGTAGAGCACGCTCGAATGAAACTCGCGCAAAATGCTACAGCTAGCAGCCTCTGACGACATTACCGCATGAATTCTGACGTTGATACGGTTTGGCCTCGGAAACGGAACCGTAAGACGCACGAAATTTGGTGGATAAAATTTGAGGGGCCTCTTCCACTGGGTCAGCCATCTGGTACAATCAAGAAGATCACCTAAGGCAAAGCCTCAGCTAACCCACTGGTATCGTTCATATCGCAGGAGCTAGTAGGAAATCCCTTCGTCTCCGCCACCCGCGTTATTATGCCTTTTTCAGAATGATACTGCAAAACAAGGTTTTGCGCTACTTGTGTTGCTACAGTTGCCGTTATGAACTCACGTATGTCAGTCCCTAAAGTCTTACTGCGCGGCAACAAAGAGCAGTCGGTGGAGCTAGGCCAAGAGGAATATGCTCAACACATGCATGGGCGGTTCGATCTGATCGTAGATCAAAAGCGAAGCGGTTTAAGTTAGGGTATAAGATTCCCC
The DNA here is from genome assembly GCA_051251995.1 of Sulfitobacter sp. Lineage (GTDB taxonomy): Bacteria > Pseudomonadota > Alphaproteobacteria > Rhodobacterales > Rhodobacteraceae > Sulfitobacter. The sequence continues at coordinate 142,289 of JBPOFF010000010.1, read as the reverse complement.
GCGCATAACCAGCCCGAATTCATAAACTGAACGAAACTGTGCAATCAAATTCAGAACTAACATTGTCCCCTTTCACAACCTGCGTTTATCTCTGTTTTTCGGCGATGAATTCTCCAACCGCCTCTTTGTTCTGATCTCCGATTTCAACGGCACCATCGTCGAGCAGGTCTTGCAACGTCTGAGCACGTAGGGCTTCGCGCCACAACGCCTCAGCTTCAAGCATGCGGCGTTTGATAAAACAATCTTTTTCATAGGCGCAACGGGCGTTTGTCGTGACATCACCCTTTTGCCGGATTTCACGGCAGACATAGGCAGGGCCCGCACCATCGATGGCCTCGACCACATCCAGCATGGAAATCTTCCCGGGTGGCCGTGTCAGGCGATACCCTCCTCTCGGGCCGGGAACTGCCTCGGTCACGCATGCGGCTGTCAGTGCGCGAAGATGTTTGAGCAGGTAGCTTTCTGAGAGACCATGCAGCGCCGCCAAGTCCTTGCCGGACAGAACTTTGCCTATTGGCAAGGCCGCCAGAACAACGGCGCAATGCAAGGCCGCTTCAACCCCATCTCCCAAACGCCGCATTCTAGTATCTCCTCATGTCCTCAGTTTTGCACTTTGCTGTTGCAGTAAATAATCATGGATATATATTATCTATGATTCGTTTGCAATTCTTCCTCACACTAAGGATTACACCAATGACCATGCGCTTTAACATCACAAAAGACACACCTCAGCTCTACGAAGCTCTGCTGGCGCTCAATACAGCGATTGCAAATTCAGGAGTCGACGCACGCCTGATACACCTCATCAAGATCAGGGTTTCGCAGATAAACGGATGTGCGTTTTGTGTCGGTATGCATATCAAAGAGGCGATTGATGATGGTATCGAACAGACCCTTATTAATCTGCTGCCTGTTTGGCGCGAAACAAGCGCCTTTAACGCACGCGACCGGGCTGCATTGTCTTGGGCTGAAGCGCTGACATTGCTGGCCGGGGCAGGTGTTTCTGACGATGATTACGCGCTTGCTCACGCAGAGCTGAATGAGCAGGAGCTGGCAGCGTTGACCGTGGCTATTGGCGCGATGAACTTGTGGAACCGTATCGGTGTCGGCGCGCAAATGCCCGCATAACCCTGCAAACCCAACAAAAGGCCGATGACATGACACGTCTCAAAAATGACGCCGTTAAACTAGCATCAGTGCAGAGTGAAAATCAGGGCACCCTCTGGCGGCGCTCAAGACTGAACCTTCGCAGCTTACTTCTTTTCTGCCTAATCGCGATTGCCGTGCCGATGAAAGGTTATGCTGATGATGGAAAACACGGTGCCGCCGGGGTTCACCGCGAATTGCTGCACCAATCCGCATTGCCCGACATCCCCGATCATATCGTGACAGCCCTTACAATCGAAATTGCACCCGGTTCGGTTGTCGGGGCCCATCGGCATGGTGGTTTCGTATACGTTTATTTGCTGGAGGGCCGGATGCGAAGTCAGATGGAAGGCGAGGAACCTGTGGAATATAGCGCCGGGCAAAGCTGGATCGAACAGGCTGGCGCTTTGCACACACACACTGAAAACCCCAGCAAGACCGACCCGGCAAAGTTCCTCGCGGTGATTTACAGCAAAGAAGATGCCGTTATCACGCAGCCGGAAAGGCACAGCCCCGACTAGCGTTCAATCAAAGCAGAACAGGCGCGTTCAGCAATGCAGCACCTATCGGGTGTTGCGTTGCCGGATCAATTCCGATGGGATTGGCTCAGGACATTGGCAAAAGAGCCTCCCTTCATCTCCGCTAAACATTATTGTTGCTTTTGGCCAGCACCGTGCTCGCCCGCAATCATCAGCTATGCAACCAGCGCAAAATGGCCCGCGTTCGAAACGCTTCTTTGGTGGGCACGGCAATCGTGCTAACCTTCATCCATTACGAGAATCGATATTTGAATTAAAATAGTTTTTGACGGGCAGCGGGGGATATTATGGCCCAGACATTGCCAATGATCACGCTGCTGGGGCCTATTGCATTGCGGGTCGGGGACAGGCGGCAAAAATTGCCTTTTGCGGGGCGGACACGGCAGTTGTTCACCTATCTTGCCGGTCATGCAAATTCTGGTGTGCGCCGTGATTGTCTTCTTGATAAAATCTGGCCCGGTATTGACGCCGCGCGCGCAAGCTCAGGAATGAACACTGCTGTCTGGCGGATCAAGAATGGGCTTGCTGATTATGATGGGGTAACCCTGAGCAACATTGATGATGTATTGCGCCTGTCTGTTGAGCTTCCTGCGCGCATTGATGTCCAAGATTTGCTGGAGGCCGTCGAATTTGCCACCCTGTCACAGGCGGATGGAAAGCTGACGCCAAAGTCACAGTCGGACCTTATGGCCGGAGTTTCCACGTGCCGCGGACCCTTCTTGGACGGGTGTTCTGAGCATTGGGTCTTGCCGCTGCGCGAGCGGTTTACCGCCCTACAGGTGCGGGCATTGACCTTGCTGATGCATGATTGCGCCGCCCGCGGACAATACGAGGCCGCGCTTGCCCACGGTCAGGCCATTTTGGCGTTGGACATGCTGCGCGAAGGCACCCAGCGGGAGGTCATGTGGCTGTTTGCACTAAATGGCCAGAGGGCGCAGGCCGTGCGTCAATTCCAAAGTTTGTCGCAACTTCTCAAAGGCGAGTTGGGCATTGATCCGATGCCAGAAACCGTCGCCCTTTTCACCAAAATCATTGAGGCGCGCGACAGCGTTTTTCGGATGACGCTGGCGGGCGCGCGCGACGGAAGCCTGAAAGTTTCCGTAGCAGACGCTGTTTGCTCTGAACTGGTTGGGGCACCTTAACGGCCTGAGTGTCGCTGTTTCGTTATTGTGAAAAATTGTTTTGCGCCGTCTCCTTTATGGGGGCGGCGTTTTCATGTGTTGGCCTGCGAAACTGTGACACAGCTGTGATTGTGGCACGATGGATTCGTAAGTTGGTTGTTCACCAACGGTGACACAGATGCCAGCGAATCGCGGATGCTGGCACCTAGGGTGGTGGAATTGTGTATGCGTTTCGAAGGTTCCACGTGCCCTCATCCGATCCCTTTGCCAGTTTACCCAGCGACAGCGAACCGCGGTCCTTTGTCTTGCGGGTTCGTATCGGTACGACTGGGATGAAAGCAAGATTGGTCATCACGGTTGATGACGTAGCCCTTGGTCGAAAAGCGCATTTCCCAAGTCTTGAAGCCGCGTTTGCGGACATCCGCAAAGCATTGAACCCACCGGAAACATCACCCGGTCAACCGCATTGAAAAGGGGATCACCATGATCAATCCCACCTATCCCGGCGTCTATGTGCGCGAGGAATCCTCAGGTGCACGGGCCGTGGCCGGTGTTGCCACATCCATCACCGCTTTTGTCGGCATGACCCAGCGCGGGCCGCTAAACAAACCGATGCGCATTTTTAATCCGGCGGATTATGCACGCTTGTTTGGGGCCAGTCCCGAAGGCGGGCAGATGTCGCGGCAAGTGCAGCTTTATTTTGACAATGGTGGCGGTGAAGCGTGGATCACACGGGTGGCAAAAGATGCTGTGACCGCCGACATTACACTGCGCAACGAGGCCGGAACGGACACCCTAAAGCTTGTGGCGCGTGAGGCTGGCAGCGACGGCAATCTGCTGCGCGCCGAGGTCAGCTATGACACGGTATCCCCCGAAGAACGTTTCACGATGAAAATCTATCGCCGGGTGCTGAATCTATCGGGCGTCGCAGAAGCGGTAGACACCGAAACATTTGCAAATCTGTCGATGAACCCGGCAGATGCCAATTATGCGCCTGCTGTCATCACCGCAGGCAGCGCGCTGGCCAAGGCCGAAGAAGTTGGTGGGCCACCCGCACCTGCTGGCACGGTGCCAAGCGTTCTCTACGCGGGTGTGATGCTGAATTCGACGGATGCCACGGCGGGCAATACCATTCGTGCGCGCATGGGTGGTCCCGGCACGTTGGATTTCCGTCTGGTGTATAATGGACGCCCCGCCATTCCCGTTAGTGTTGATGTCGCGGGCGGGGAAACCGCAACAACAATTATCGGCAACATTGCAACCGCGATGGGGCAAGCGTTGCAATTCGACGGGATCACGCAGGTTGTGGACGGCGGATCGACAACGGGGTCAGGGCGGCGACAGTTAAGCCTGTCTATGGACGGGGCCAGCTTTGATATTTTGCCGGGCTCGATAAACGATCTTGCAGCGGTTTTGATGTTTTCGCGGTCACAGGGTGCGATTTATCATGACCGCTTTGCCAGTTTCCGGCCCGCACCAACCGGCTATGTCAGTCAGCTTCATAACCCCGGTGACGGTGACCTGAACAGAGTGTTCCAATTCCTTAACGTGGCCAAGGCCGATCTGACCCATTTCGAAATTACCGACGCATCCATTGCCGGGTCGCCGGGTGAACAGCCGATTGTTTATCCCGATGGGACGGGCAATATGATGGTTGGCAACGCCTTTGTCCCGGCAGATGGCGAGGTCGGGTCCTTTAGCAATGTGGTGGAAAACCTCAATGCGATTGCGGATGCAATCACTGCTGACACCAACAAGCGGTGGAAGGCCGAAGTGCACGGTGTGCGCATTGTAATGACACCCACGTTTGGCAATTCTGATGCGGGGTTTGGCGCAAGCTTTTCGACGTCAAACGGGCCTGCACCTTTGGCTGGGCATGATCTGAGCACAGCAACGCGGATTTTTGGAACTACTTTCCAGAATGTCGCGGCCTATTCGTTTGGCAAAGCGGGCAACCCCGGTGGGGGCGGCGACTTTCAAAACCGCGCCATTGCATTGGATGGTGACAACGGGTTGATCCCAACTGTTGACGAATATCGCGCCGCGTTTATCGAGATTGAGCGTAATGTCGATCTGTTCAACTTGATGGTCTTGCCGCGGGCCGCCACCCAGATCGCTACCCAATCTGACAGCGCCCGCAAGGTCGCCTTTAACGCAGCATCCGCGTTTTGCGAAAAGAAACGGGCGTTTCTATTGGTTGATCCACCTGCCATTGATGCAGGCGATGTTTGGGAGGATGCGACCACAGCCGAGAAGGGCTCAGATGCTTTGCGCATCGGGTTGGAAACCCGCAATTCCGCCGTGTTCTGGCCGCGCCTGAAACAGGCGGATGGCACGCACCAAGACCCCGCAGGCCCGATTGCCGGTTTAATGGCCCGCACCGATGGCACCCGCGGTGTTTGGAAAGCTGCCGCTGGCGTTGAGGCGACGTTGCGCGGTGTTGCAGGTGTTGAATACCCAATGAGCGATCCCGATAACGGCGTGATCAATCCCAAGGCCGTCAATGCGCTGAGGGTGTTTCCTGATGGTGTACTCAGTTGGGGTGCGCGTACGCTGGTCGGTTTTAACGACAGCGGCAACATTGATGACAAATACATCCCCGTGCGCCGTACCATGCTCTACATCGAAGAAAGCCTTTATCGTGGTCTGCGCTTTGCGGTGTTTGAACCCAATGGGGAACAGCTATGGTCACAGATCAGATTGGCGGCGGGCAGTTTCATGAATGGCCTTTTCCGGCAGGGTGCCTTTGCTGGCACCAAAACCTCTGACGCTTATTATGTCATGTGCGATGAATCGACCACGACGCCCACCGATCAGAACCTTGGGATCGTTAATGTTGTGGTCGCTTTCGCCCCCCTGAAACCTGCCGAATTCGTGATCCTGACCGTGAAGCAGATCGCGGCGCAAGCACAGACGTGATGAGGAGAGTATAATGCAATTTCCAGTCAACACCCACCGTTTTGATCCCTACACCAACTTCAAGTTTCGTCTGGTTTGGAATGGAAAACCGGTTGCGGGCATCAGCAAAGTCAGCGGTTTAAAATCGACGACAGAGGTGATCAGCAATCGAAATGGCGGCGATCCATCGACCAAATATCTGTCCCCCGGTGTCACCACATCCGAGGCGATCACACTGGAGCGCGGGATCACCCACGATCATAGTTTTGAGGAATGGGCGAGCAAGGTTTATGACGTTGAGGGGGACGGGGGCGTCTCTCTTAAGGACTTTCGCAAAGACATCACGATTGAGCTTTACAACCTGCAAGGGGTTAAAGTGATGGGGTGGACTGTGTTCCGCTGTTGGGTCAGCGAAATGACGGCGGTGCCGGAATTGGATGCCAACGGCAATGCCATCGCTTTTGAATCGATTGTCCTACAAAACGAAGGTTTTCAGCGTGATGCCGTGATCCAAGAAAAGGCGGAGTTCTGAGGCCGTCATGACAGGTTTCCCCGCCCCCCTTGACCCGCTGCAATTGGTCTTTGCGCCCCTATCAGGGACAACCGAACATGGGTTGTCCCTGCAACGGGGATCGGCGCAAAGCCGGGCAAGGTGGCTGTTGGAAAACAGCCTGCATGGTCTGTGGAGGGACGGCGAACCGATCACGGTTGCGGACACAACGCTGAGCCAATTTGATGCCTGTTTGGCCGATCTTTATCGCCACCTTTACGGCGATCAACTGGTTTCAAAATGCAAATGTGCGGGATGTGCGGAACCTTTTGAGCTGCGGTTCAGTCTGCGGGATGTGCAGGCGCGGTTGGACCTCGAAAGCGAAGGCTATACCGGGTCACCTGAGGCCGAGATCACCGCCCCGTCGGGGCGGGTGTTTCGCCTGCCTCGTGTCGCTGACTTGGCAGCACTTCACCGTGATGGTCCGCAGGTTTGGTTGCAGGCATTGCTGGTCGATGGCCCGTTCGATGCAGAGGCGCTGCAAGACGAAATTGCGCAGGCGGGTCCCATCTTAAGTCAGGATATTGATGCAGATTGCCCAGAGTGTGGGCACCTCAATCAAGTCCGTTTCGACATTGCCGATTATCTGGTGCAGACGGTTGCGGGCGAGGGGTCGTTTTTGTGGCGCGAAGTGCATTTGATGGCGCGGCAGTATCACTGGCCCTTGTCAGAAATCTTGTCACTCTCCCGTGATGTCCGTCGCCAGTTGACCGGGTTTATTGTCAGCGAAGCGCAGCATCAGACAAGGTTGGCGTCATGAGCGGCCTGATCCAACGGTTGTTGGACCGCAGCGGCGGTGCCGTGCCGCAAGCGGCCCCGGTAAGACCGGCTGCACTCAGCGGTTCGCCTTTGGCGTCCCACGATCAGCGGCTACAAGACCCCAGTTTTAGGGATGCAGGTATTGGCATGCCCGACTTTGGTAGCCCTGAACCAAGTGTCGAACAAGCGGGGCCGGACCCGATACCTGTTTCGCCCACGCGACCTGAGCCAAGCAGCCCGCTTTCAGCAAAGACTGACGGCGCGAATGCCATCACGCCCTCGCAGATGGAGCCGACCACATGGCAACAGATCGAAGACCCGATTGCGGCATTGAGGGCCGCAGCACCTATTGTACCAACGCCGCCGATTGATCGACCCGTCGTACAAAGCCCATCGTCGCCCGAAGCGACAACTGCGCGCGCGCCATCCCCTTCAGTGGTGGCCTCGCCACCTGCGCCTGCTAAATCCATTTTTCCCGCTCTGCCAGGTCAAATTGCGAAGCCGCCTGCACCTATTCCGATGCCCTCGGTTGACAGTCAAACAGCGCGGCCTGTTGCAGTCCCCGCCCAAGAATCGCAGCAGATGTTCACCCCCGAGGTGTCAGCACCCAGCGTGCCGATCATGACACCTGCACCCTTACCGGAAGCGGTTTCTGGTCGTCCGACCTCAACAGTAAATTCGCAGCCGCAGCTTGAATTGATCCGCCCCGTTGCACCAATACGCGCACTGCCGGAAATGCCGCGCCCCGATGCGCCCGCGCCATCTCAACCCGCAACCCAAGAACACCAACGCGAAGTGGAACGGATCATCGAGCGGGTGACGCGACAAGACGTGGCCGCAAAAGCAGACCCGCAGCCCAAGGTACGCAGCGAAAAACCAACGGCGCAAAACGTGTCGCGGATCGGCAGTCTGCCAACCCGGCGGCGCAGCCATACCATTTTTGGGTCGAGGAGGGGGTAGATGACAACGCTAAACCTTTCCCATGTCACAGTGACGTTGCAAAACCTGCTCAGCCGCAATGTGCGCCGGTTATTGGGTGGCACAGCGGTGAATGACCCCGCCGTTACATTGATGCCCCCCGAATTGGTTACTGCGACAAATCGCACGCTGAATCTGCATCTTTATCACGTGGCCGAAGACCCGCATTACCGCAATATGGCGGGGATACCGGGGGGCACGCCCGCGATCAGCACTCAACCTATGGCCTTGCGGTTATTTTATGTGCTGACCGCCCATTTAACCCGGGTAAACGAATTTGACGCCGTCACGCAGCAGGAATTGCTGGGTCTGGCGATGAAAACATTTCACGACAATCCGGTGATCAAAGATGATCTGGTGATCTTGCCAACGCCCGCCAGCCCCCCAACACCCGTGATGCACGCAGAACTGCTGGGGGATGGTAACAAGATTGAGATTGTCCCACGCAACCTTGACCCCGAAGACAACCTGAATTTCTGGGCCGCAGAGGATCAGAAAACCCCACGTGCCTCAGCCTATTACGAAGTGCGCACCGTGTTTTTATCACCCGAAGACGTCCGCAATGCGCAGGGCACGGTTTTTGATCTGGGCCTGTATGTTGAGAGTTCCGCCGCAGCGCGTTTGCGCGGGTCACGGTCCATTTTGGGGTTCACAATGCCGACCGAAACTGGCCTTGGCGCGCAGGCCTTTGATGTCACACCCGCCCGCGCGACGATCCGGGCCGTCGCGGTGCCAGACAAGCCAGCGATCCGACTGACCGGGACCAACCTTACAGCAGGTGACGTGCAACTGCTGTATGTGGTGCAGGGGGGGCAATCGTATCTGATGGACCCTACGATCAATCCTGCTTGGGAAATGGAATTTACCACGGGCGAAATCAGTTTCGTCGTACAGCCGATGCTTGATGTCGATGATGGGGCAGGTGGGGTGAACAGCATTCCCATAACTCCCGGCAAAAAGGGGTTCGACCTGACGATCCGCAGCTACCGCATACAGGGCAGCACACGCCTGAATGCGGATTATAATGCCGGGCGTGTCGACGTGGCGCTGGGGGCTCATATTGATGGCCATGCCGGACCAGCAGGCGGGCTGTTTACCCTAGATGTCGATGCCATTGTGGACCTGACCCTTGCCGATGATGTGAGGCTGGCGGTGGGGGGGGAATATTATACCCGCGAAACTGTGGCGGCCCCCACTGGCCCGGGCACATTTGTTGTCACGGCAGCACAGATCACCTTTCAGCCGCACCAACCCCTGCCGTTTTCTGGCACTCATCCCGTGCAGATATTTGTCGATGGTGGCGAAAGCCAACCCTATTGGATCGAGGTGCCGTGATGCAACCTGACGCGATTATCATCACCGACAGTGTCCGCACCCAGTTGATGCGCCGCGCCGCGTTTTTGGCCAGCGATCCGGCGGCTGACACGAAAGAGGCTGAGGATGCCTTTGCCCCTGACGCTACACAGGTAACTTTGCCTGTAACCGGCCCACGCGCAGCACTTGCCGCACAATTTGGTGTGACGGCTGCCGAAATGGCGTTACTTGATCTTTGTGTCGCCATTCGGGTTGATCCCGCGTTGGAAACTTTGGTGGCGGACTGTCAGGGCAAACCGTGGCGACCCGCCCCAACCGAGGCACTGGTGCGCCGTTTGGCGGGGCTGCCCCCCGGTGCCATCTGGCGCGCGACGGGGACACTTGCGCGCTGGCGGTTGGTGACACGTCTACCAGAAAGCAGTGGTGCCGCGCCGAGCTTCGTCGCAGATGACAGCGTTGTGGACTGGTACTTTGGCCGCGCCGTATTGAGCGACGGTTTGATCGATAGATGTGCCATCTCCGACATTGACCAACCCTTGCCGAACTGGGACATTGACGCATCGCGCCGGGTGTTAAGCGAACTGCTGTCTGCGGGCACTGCCGTCCGTGTGGCATTGGCTGGCAGCGTCGACAGTGGCCGCGAGATGATGGCGATGTCACTTTGCAAAACGCTGGAGGTTAAGCCGCTGCTAGTTCAGGGTGCGGCCCTGAATGGTGCGGTTGAAGACCATGTCGCACGCCTGCACCGCTTTGCCGCGCTGAGTGGACGGGCGTTGATCTGGCAAAGTTTGCCAGCCCAGATGCCGGTGTTCCGCGCGCCCGTGCCGCTACAATTTTTACTGACGTCTGACACCGTGAATGGTGCTGATCACGCCGCATTTGATTATGTGATTCCGCAGCCGATTTTCACCCCCGATATGCGCGCAGAATTCTGGCAGGCACTGGCACCGGGGCGCCCCTTGCCAATGGCATTGCACAATGCCGCCCCCGACGAATTGCGCCGCCTTGCGCCGATGGCCCGCAAGGGCGGTGACACGGTTGAGGTGTTTTTGCGGCACCGCGCCCTGTCTGACTTGGATGCGATTGGCCATGTCAAACGCCCTGAATTGGGGTGGGATGACATCATCCTGCCGCCGTCGGCAATTGCGGCATTAAAGGATTACGCGTTTGAGGCGCGCAGTCAGGCGGGATTGATGGGCCGCCCCGAAGTGCGCCGCCTTTACGCAGCAGATGCGGCCCCAACGGCGCTTTTCACTGGCCCGCCGGGTGTTGGCAAAACCATGGCAGCAGAATGTATCGCGCGGGAACTCGACCTGCCACTACTGGTCATTGATGTGTCCCGGACGGTCAGCAAATACATTGGCGAGACCGCCAAAAACCTGACGGCGCTGATGGAACGCGCCCGCCGATTTGGCTGCATCTTGTTCTTTGACGAGGCGGATGCGTTTTTTGCCAAACGGACGGAGCTAAAGGACAGCAATGACCGCCACGCCAATGCTGACACCAATCATCTGCTACAACTGATCGAAAGCTATGAAGGTCAGGTGATCTTGTCCACGAACAAGCCTGCCAACATTGACGAAGCGTTTTTTCGCCGCATCCGCCATATCATAGATTTTCATCGTCCGGATACGCTGCAACGTCGTGCGCTTTGGGCGCATTACGTGGGTGTGTTGGCCGGGCAGGGTGCGTTGAACGGTTTGGCTCCGACCTTTGATCTGTGTGCCGAACGGTTTGAATTGACCCCGGCGCAGATCAAAAACGCGACACTGACTGCGCATTTTGTGGCGCTGCGTGAAACTGTTGCGTTGGGGCAGGTTGAAATTCTGGGCGGCATTGCCCGCGAATTGCAAAAGGACGGGCGCAGCCTGCCCAGTGATCTGGCCGCTTTTGTCGCCGCTGAACGGAGGGCCGCACATGTCGCGTAGTGGCACCGACCGAACCCCAAACGTAATCCCCGGTGCGTTTGTGCAACTGGTAGAACAGGTGATTGGGTTTATTCCCAATATTGTCGCGTTCCAGTACAATCCGGCCGCTATCACCCGCAGCTTGGAACCATGGAACCCGTTTGAGGTGGATCAAGCCAACCGCGGTGCGCAATCGCCCACGGTGCAGCCCTTTGAGCCGCAAGAAAAATTTTCGTTTTCATTAGAATTGAACGCCACGGACGGGATGGAAATCGGCAACCCTTTGGCGGTGGTGCACGGTGTTGCCCCACAGATTGCCGCTCTCAAAAAGCTGACCCAGCCCAGTAAAGGCTTGTTGGGTGATTTGGTCGCCAGCGCCAGTGCGATTGCGGGCAAAGACGCAGGTGCCACTGAGCGGGCCAGTGTGCCCGTGTTGCTGATGATCCTTGGGCCGGGCATCATCTATCCGGTGCGCATCACCTCGTTTGGGGTGGAGCAAAAAGAGTTCAACGCACTGCTTTATCCCATTCAGGCCACGGTGCAGATCGAAGTTGCTGTGCTGACACCTGACACCTTCAAGTGTTCGGAAAACCCCGCCGCAAACACTGCAATGGCCACATACAATTTCACCAAACATCAAGAGGACTTACTGGCCACCCTGAACCTCGCCAATTCTGCGCAAACCATCGTCGGCAATCTGCCCTTTTAACAAGGAAACGACCCTTATGGCAAAGTTCGATGCCGCCTCACGATATGTCAAACATGCCGATGTGTTTATGACCACGGACCGCCGTGGCCGCGCGGTGATGGCGTTGACGCCTGCGCAGCTGCCAAATGCGCCAGAGATGGGCGAACACCTGCGCCGCGACGGCCAACGACTTGACCATTTGGCAGCGCATTATCTGGCGGATCCCTTTGGCTTTTGGCGCATTGCACAGGCCAATGATGCGTTCAGCCCCGATGTCCTAAGCCAACGGCGGCAATTGAAAATTCCGGTGAAAGGATAGGCGGTCATGTCACTTGAAACCTCCATCTACTTTGGGGCGAACAACGCAAAGATGAGCGAAGACACTGCGAAGTGGCTGGTCGAAGTGCGGGTTGAACAAGAGATCAACAAAATCACCAAATTCGCGCTACGGTTTGAACAAGACCTCTGCGAAGATGGTCCGTCTTTGGATGACCGCCCCGAGATTGTACCGAACACCATGATCACGATTGTCGCCGGTGCCGGAAATGTCGCCCCGGTCTGTCTGGCACGTGGGCCGGTGACGCGGGTACGGTCTTCCAGCCAATTGGGCGGTGCCGGGTCATGGCTTGAGGCGCATTGCGAAACCCGACAGGTTGAGATGGACCGCGCGGCGGTGCAATCCAAGTGGATCGGCAGCCACAAAGGTGTGGTTGAGGGCTTACTGGGCACCTACGACATGACACCGGATGTCGCCAATGTCGAAGGTGAAGCAGGCGAAGAAGATGATCAGTTAAACCAATCTGGCACAGATTTTGCCTTTCTCAACAAGATGGCCAGCGATCATGGGGTGGATTTCTGGTTGAGTTATGAGGCCGAAACCGCAGGCGATGCCAATGCAACCATCACAGAGAACGCGCATTTTAAAATTTCGCCTCCCGTCAACGATACTGCCCCCTTTGACATCAATGCTTTTACCTTGTCGGCAAGCGCGCCCGGTCCGGTATTTCGGTTAAATGCGGTTGGTGATGAGTGCCCAACGGTAAATAGCTTTGATGCGGATATTGATTTTGAGCGACCCACTACCGCTCAAGCCGCCACGCAAGATACAACCAGCGGTGACGAGGCGCAGACCGAAAGCCAGAGCGAACCCGGCACCGGACAGCCGCAGGAAACCAGCGTTGATGTGGGCGAGGTGCGCCGTGTGATCACCATCACCGCCCCCGGCAATCCTGATGAACTAAACCGCAAACAAGAAGCCGCCCTGCGTGCCGCCTCGTGGCTTGTCGACGGCAGCGCCACCACCTCGACCGAGCTGTTGCACCACATTGTCGTGCCGCATGACATCATTCAGGTCGAAGGCGCGGGGGTCCAATTGTCGATCCCGTTTCAGGTCAAATCCGTTGTGCATGTCATCAACAGCGCCGCGCATATGATGGACATCAAACTGCGGTCAAACACGGTCGGGGTCGCCGCATGAGCAGTGCAAATGACATGGTCGAAGACCTCTATGATGTGTTGCAGGGTCGGTATTTTGGCAAATTTCCGGGCACCGTGATCAGCAATGAGGACAAGCAAAATCGCGGGCGGCTCAAGGTCAGCGTGCCGGGGGTGATGCAGGGGCAGGAAATCTGGGCGCTGCCGTGTGTGCCCTATGCCGGGACGGGGGTCGGGCTTTACGCCGTGCCGCCAGAAGGGGCCAACATCTGGGTTGAATTTTTGGGCGGTGACCCCAGCCATCCGGTTTGGGTCGGGTGTTTCTGGGCCGATGGCCAGACTGACAGTTCGGAAAACAAACCCACAAATCTGGTCCTGCGCACCGGGGATTGTTCGGTGGTCATCGACGAGGAGGCCGGCACCATCACACTGACCGGCGGCGACGGCAGCAGCATTGTGCTGGGGGACAGCGGTATCACGCTGGACGGCACAGAGATCAATCAAAGCGCTAATGGGGCCAAGCTGGGCCTGAGCGCAAGCGGTCTGGATGCGCTCAATGGCGCGTTCACAGTGACATGAGGAAAGGGACGCCATGGGAAATCCAGTAGATGCAAAACAAGGCGGCGTTGCCGACAGCACAGGGTCATCTGCGTCGTCCAAGGTCAGCGCCAATACCCGTGTCAAAACCGCCAGCGGTGCAATTGGCATACAGACCGATGTACCGACGTTTTCCGGCACCACCGTTTCGGGCGTTTGGACGCTTGGCACCCTGCGCTGCAAGGTCAACGGCGTACCAATGATTACATCGACGGCCGTGGGGATCGGCATTGCATCAGCCACGCCGCCGGGCACCACCGGACCGCTACAACTGCAAAAATCTGACAGCAACGTAAAGGCATTATGATGGCCGTCTTGAACGCCATATATTTCCCGTTTCAGATTGACCGCGCAGCAGGCCGCCTGCGCGAAGAACGCGATTATGACGCCTATATTCGGCAACTGATCCGGCAGGTGATCCTGACCAATCTGGGGGAACGGATCAACCGTCCTGACTTTGGTTCAAACACCCGCCGCATGCTCTTTGCGCCGAACAGCCCGGCTGCGGCGACCTATGGCCGGACCCTTGTTTATCAGGCGCTGACCACATGGTTGGACCGTTTTATCAAGGTAGAAGATGTGCGTGCCACCGCCGTCGAAGAAACACTGACCATTGAGGTTGAATATACCGTCATCGCCAAGGGAGAGCGGCGTTTCCTAAGTCTGGAGGTCACACCCTGATGGCTGAACTGGACCGCAAAACACGCATTTGCCAACAAGCAAACCCGGTGGTCACCGGCATGGATTTTGTGCAGGTGGTCAGCCATGTCACGCAAAACGTATTGCACGTCTTCTTTTTGGTGGACCCCGGCGCGGTTGACGGTGGCGCGGCCTTTCCTGACGCAGATTTTGTGGATCCGACGATCCGGAATGATTGGGTTCCGGCTGACCTTTTGATGCTCAGCATCACCGCACCTGAAACCGGGGATGTGGTTCGCATCACAGGTGCGGCGTGGATCATTGTCACCCGCAATGACGTGGCGCGTAAGGTGCTGGAAATTACGGTTGAGGCCCCCGGCGGACCAGAGCTTTATGATCTGCGCTATAACCATGATGACATGGACCGTTTCTTTGACACCCTGACGTTTTCATTCAAGCAAGGGTGCCCCGGCGGCGGTGATTGTAAACCGGGCTGCGGTTGCCCGCCCGTGGTCTTGCAAGACGTGCCTGTCGATTATCTGGCCCGCGATTTTGGATCACTGCGCGCCGCTTTGCTTGATTTTGCAGCCGTGCATTACCCGCAATGGGAAGCGCGCATAGTAGCCGACCCCGGCATGATGATGCTTGAGATCATGGCAGCCCTTGGCGATGATTTTGCCTATCAACAAGACCGACTGGCTGCCGAAGCTTATCTGGAAACCGCGACCCAAACGCAAAGCGTCGTGAATTTGGCGCGGTTGGTTGACTATCAGATGGACCATGGTGCTGCGGCGACAACACTGCTGACCTTTGGGGCGCATACCGCGACCATGACCACCTCAAACGACTGGATGCAAAGCCCGTCCCCTGACCGGGTTTTTGCCTTGCGCGAGGATTTAGGCGCGGTGCCGTTTGAATTGACCGACGCGGTTTGGGTTAACCCATTGTGGAATGACGTGCCGCTTTATTGGCCCGATGCGGGCAAACCCTGCCTGCGGATCGGGGCCACCTCTGCCTATCTGGATATGCCCACACCGCTGGATGATGATTTACCTCTGGGCCATGGGTACGCAAACCCAAAAGACATTTTTATTGGCCGTCGCATTGTGCTGCGTTCGGGACAAACCAACCCCGACAATCCCAAACGGGCATGGGCGGTGACGATAACCGGTGTTGAAGGCTACACAGATCCGCTTGATGTTGGTGGGCCGGAACGGCTCTGCATCACTTGGGCCGAACCCTTGCCGTCTGAGATGCCGATTGAGGAAACCCGCGCCTATCTGAACGCCGTTGCCGCGATTGCAGGTCGCTCCGTCACCGAACTTTTCCGGGTGGGCGATGATGCGGCTTTGGCGCTGGCATACCCCACAGCGGACGCGGTTCAGATGGGTCTGTTGACAGCACTGCCGCATGCCACCGAACGTCAGGGGGCCTGTGCAAACGGCACGCGCGGTGTGGTGCTGCGTCATGGGCTGACCGACAGTGACACGCTTGGCCTCAGCTGGGCGCAGGATGCCGGGCGGCAGGTGCCGATGCTGGCGCTGAACGAGGTGGAGCCTGATCTGGGCATCCCTTTTGCGTTGGATTTTGACCACCTCCATATCTGGGATTTTGTCGATAGCATCTTGAACGCAGATGCCGAAGACCGTGCCTTTACCGTCGAACACGGGCTGTGGTCCGAGGCGGTGCGGATACACAAACCAAGCGGTGATGTGGTCTTGAATGACTATACCTCAGGCGCTGGATTTTCGCTGCGGTTTGGCGATCGGGACTTTGGTATTTCGCCGCAAGCAGGCGCGGTGTTGGAAGCGCGTTATTTGACGGCACCGGGGTTGGACGCAAATCTGCCACCTGATGCAATTACTCGTTTGGCACCGCCAGAAGGGGCCGAGGATATTGCCACGATCACTTGGGCGGACTGGGTCACCAATCCCTTTGCTGTAACCGACGCCCGCCCGGCAGAAACGCTCGACAGTATCCGCATCAATGCCCCAGAAGCGTTCCGCGCCATCCTGCTGCGTGCTGTGCGCAACGAAGATTACCGGGCCATTCTTGAACGCCGCGCAACCATTCAGCAGGCCAATGCATCAACCCGCTGGACCGGCAGTTGGCCGACTGACTTTGTTGCAGTTGATCCAACCGGAACGCAAATCTTGTCAGATACGCTTCGGGTTGAAATTGCGCAGGAACTTGATTGCGTGCGCCAAGCAGGGCGGTCGGTGTGTTTGCGCGATGCGGACTATATTCCGATTGATATCTGCGTTGATGTTTGTGTGGAACCTGACACCTCGAATGCGGCCATGACCCGCAAGATCACCAAGGCGTTGGTCGATTTCTTTGACCCCGACAACTTCACCTTTGGCACGCCGCTGATCCGGTCGGGTCTTGAGGCCGCAGTCCATTGCGTGCCGGGTGTGCGCGGCGTTGAAGAAACCAAAATACGCCGCCGTGGCAAGGCCGACTTTGAGACCCTGCCTGCCCGGCTGATGGTGGCCCCCCACCAGATTTTGCAACTGGCAAATGATGCGGCGCGGCCCGAACGCGGGTTCATCGAAGTCTCAGCGCATGGAGGTGGATGATGCCAACTTGTCCCTGTGATAAATTGCCCTTAGATATCTGTCTGGATATCCCCCCAGGCCTTGACAATCTGCCGCGCCAGTCACGCGGATTTGGCGAGATCAAGGCGCGGTTGTTGTCCTCTGTTGCGGCCCACTCTGCCTTGGACGGTTGGACGGGCGAGACCGAACAGGACCTGGGGGTCATGTTGCTGGATATGTGGGCCTATGTGCTGGATATCCAGAATTTCTATGACGCCAAGATTACGGATGAATATTATCTTGGCACCGCCAAACGCACCCTAAGCACGCACCGTATTATCAAGCTATTGGGCTATAAACCGCGCCCCGCCTTGTCGGCCTCGGTCACGATGGTGGCGGAAGTGGATCAGGCGGACCCGCTGAGCCTGCCGATGGGCACCGGCTTTCGCTCAGATGCCTTTGGCGATGAACCACCGCAGATTTTCCAAACTCTTGTGCCCCACACACCAGACCCGGCGCGCAACCGCTGGGCACTGGCACCGATCCCGGATCATACCTATCCCGGACGGGTGTTGCTTCGGCGCTCAGAAAACGGCGTGCCAAAACGCGGGGTTCTGGCCTTTGCGCTGGATGGTAACGCCCACCACGCCACGCAGATTGCAGGTATCGACAGCTATATTGGACCCGACAATCAACGGCTTGCTGAGGTGTTGGTTGACGACCCGTTGGATGTGCCGGAAGGCACGGAGCTGTCGCAGATCAAAATGCGCCTGATGGGATTGCGGGCCGGGCCCTCGCCGCTGGATGCGGCATTTGATGCGCAGGTGCTGTATCTTGATACGGTATACCCGCAACTGAGCAAGGATGATCTGGCGGTGTTGGAAACCCGAGGCCAGCTGTACCCGTTGATGATCCAAGAAGTGAACCGCGCGGAACTGGAATTGCCCCTTGGTCTGGACACCCCGGTCAAGGCAATTGTGACCAAGGTGACTTTGCCCCCCATCTCTGGGTTAACTCTGACCGAAGACGACAAATGGCGGCTGCATTTCAGCTCGGTACGGGTGGGCCGCCTGCGCGCGCCTGCCAAGACAGTGTTGAGCTATTCCGATGTGCAAACAACTGTGTCACTGGAGCGCCCTCGGGTTGAGCAGGAGGATACCCTTTCAGGCGAATTCATGTTGCACGGGGCGGCGGGTGCTGGCGTTACCCTGACCGGCGATGTCACCCGCGACCTACGGACCAAGGATATCCGCTTTGCGCCAAACGGTGCCAGCTTTGATGCGTCGTTAAAGGCTCCGGCCAAGCTTTTTGGCAATCTTATTCGGGCGGTGCGGACTGAACGGGTCGGGCATGAAGTTCTGGGGTCTGGTGATGCCGCAAAGGCCACCAATCGCTTTAAGCTAAAGAAAGCACCGTTGTCTTGGGTCGAGGACGCAAGTGCTGCCAATGGGCACCGCCCACTGATTGACGTGCGGGTCGACATGATCCTCTGGGACCGGGTTGAGACGCTGTATGATGCGGGACCTGATGACCGGGTATATCTGTTGGAACTTGACGCAAAGGGCGACACATGGGTGGTGTTTGGCGACGGCAAACGCGGCGCGCGGCCAACATCCGGTGTCGGTAATATCTCTGCCAGCTATGGCCACGGGGCCGGGGCCGCAAAGCCACCCGTGGGCGCGATCACCCAAATGGCTAGATCGGTCAAAGGCTTGGGCAAGGTCCGCAACCCTTTGCCTGCAACTGGCGGTGCAGACGCCGAGGCCGCATCCGACATTCGCAGCAATGCACCCGCCACCGTCCTGACTTTGGGCCGCGCTGTTTCGGTACAAGATTTCACAGCCCTGACACGCGGTTTTCCCGGTGTTCTAAACGTCACCTCTGGCTGGGGCTGGCACCCTACACGGCAACGCGCCTTGGTCACGATATATGTGGCTGAAGACGGCGGCGTCGATCTAACCGAACTGCGCAGTTACCTCACAAATATGGCCGCAACCGATACGCCAGTTGAAGTCATCGTGGCCACGCCAGTTGCCCGCTCGTTAACCCTGTCAGTTGACATTGACCCGGCCCATCCCGGCGATGAAACCCGCGTTGCCGTGCTCAATACCTTGGCCAATCCTGACACCGGTTTGTTGTCGCGCCGGGCGGTGCCCATCGGTGGGGTGATCTATCGTTCTGCGCTTGTGAAGGCCATTCAAACCACGCCAGGCGTCGCGGCGGTGCCGTCCATTTTGCTGGACGGGGTTGAAATGAAATGGGCCATTAAGGCCACGACAGGCAGTTACCTCGATTTTCACAATAACATCACGGTGACCTGAAATGAGCATTACAGACATCACCGAACATCGCGCCGCCCAAGATGGATATGACGCTTTCTATGCCGAAAAAATCTGGGGACTGATCCCGGGGATTTATCGTGGTGAGGACCGCGATGGCAGTCTGCGCGGGCTGGTCGAGGTTTTGGCGGGAGAGGCCGCAGAACAACGGCGCAGCATTGACAGGCTTTGGGCGGACGCGTCGATTGTGGACTGCGACGATTGGGTGATCCCCTATATCGCTGAAATGCTTGGCACCCGGTTGATCAGCGAACAAAACGTTGCGGGTCGCCGCGCCGATGTCGCCAACACAATCAAATATCGACGCATTGCTGGTACGGTGCAATTGCTGGTGATGCTGGCCGATGACATTGCAGGCTGGGATGCCGTTGCATCAGAGGCATTCAAACGGCTGATCCGCAATTGGCACAGCCTTGATTGCCCACCCGTGATTGGCCCGGTGTCCGGCACGCCACAACATGGGCTGGCGCGCCTGTCGCGGTTTCGCGTGGGCGAAGTGGTGGATACTGGGTTTGATGATGTGGCGCATTTCCCTGATTTCCGGCGGCTGCGTGGGGTATCGGGGCGCTACAATATTCCCAAGGTAAATCTGCATCTATACCGCCAGCAAGCATTTCAGTTGCGCCGCACCACGCCGTTTGATTTTGGCGAAGGCCGTTTTGCGCTGGACCCCTCGGGTCGTGATGCGCCGTTGTTCCAACCGGGTCAACCGATGGTCGATGGCTGTCGCTCAGGCGCGGAATGGGAGGTACGCAAGCCGATGCCCTGCGCGTTGTTCAACGATGGGCGCTACCAGATCACGCCGGATGTGGCCGGGGTCGCCGTTGGCTCTGATTTGCTGCGCTACGCGGATATGGTGTTCCGTGATGCCACGACTTTCTTGGACCGGGCGGCACGGGCCAAGGGCGCGGACCTCACGCCGGATGAGGCCGGCGATCTGATGGCTGCGGCATTGCTGCCAGATAGCAATCGTGCCCATCTGTTTGGTGATGCGATCCATCTTGGCGACGGCCCGGATGCGGGCAGCGATGGCTTTGGTGTGGGCGCGCTCTTTGGGGCGGACCTGACGCTTTGGAACGATGGCGATGCGACGCCCGATTGGATCGAGGC
Source organism: Sulfitobacter sp. (assembly GCA_051251995.1). Lineage (GTDB taxonomy): Bacteria > Pseudomonadota > Alphaproteobacteria > Rhodobacterales > Rhodobacteraceae > Sulfitobacter. The sequence continues at coordinate 121,733 of JBPOFF010000010.1, read as the reverse complement.
ATTGGTTGATCCCGCCACCGGACGGGTACGCACCGATGGTCCGCTTACCGCATTCAAATATTACGAAGGGCGTTTTGCGCCTGTTGGGGCAGGTACCCACGACAGACAGGCTGATCTGACCGCCGAAGACCCAGCGGTTCTACCTGTGGGTGGTGCGACGGCAAACTTTGAATTCCCAGTCAGCGGCGCGCATCAGATGAACGACAGCCGCACCTATCAGCATCGTCACAACACCGGGCTGACCGTTGAAGGGGACCTGCACGTGCAGGCGGCAAATGGTGAACGGCCCTTTATCCGGATCAGCGCGACGGCGGGCGGTGGCGGCACGCCTCGGTTTGTCATTGATGCGGATGCGGACGGGCGCGACATCATCTTGGATGGGGTGTGGCTGGGCATGATCATTGGAACCGACCCGCTGGCGCAAAGCGAAAGCGAAACCCTGTGCGAGATTGTGCTGGCGGGCGACTTTAACCGTGTGTGTCTACGCAACATGACGATTGATCCCGGCGGCGCGCAGGCCAGCTTGCTTGACCCTGCCGCGCCCCCAGATGCACCCGAACTCATCACCCGCTTCCTGCCCACGGTCAGGCTGTTGATCGAAGGGGCCAGTGATCTGATTGAAATTGATCGCTGCGTTGTCGGACCCATAGAGGAAGCCGAAGGCGCGCAAAGCCAATGCGCGGGCGGAACGCTACGGATCACCGACAGCATTATTCGGGCGGGTCAGACCATTGATGGGGTCACGCTGCCCGCCTTTCGTGGCCGCCATTCCACACTTGAAATCACCCGATCCACCATCATCGGCAATATTGAAGCCGCGCGATATTTTATCACCGACAGCATCGTGCAAGGCACCGTTTCGGCCCAAGACCCGCAGGGCAGTTGTATCCGTTATTCCGCTGCTGCCCAGACAGATGAAATCGCGCTGGCCAATGCCTATGAGTGCGAAGTTTTTGCGGACGTGCTGCCCACCCATATCTTTGTATCGCGCCGTTTTGGCGATCCGGGTCTTGTGCAATTGTCCCAAACCGCCCCCGGAACCATTCGGCGCGGCGCAGAAAACACATCCGAAATGGGTGTCTATAACCGCACCCTCGACGCCATCAAGCGCGATGATCTGACCTACAAACTGTCAGAGTTCACCGCGATCAACACCATTACCCAGCTCATTTTCGAGACCTGAAGGGAGACCGCCCATGTTGTCCTTGGATATTTCCAGAGAATCGTTTCAACGGTCCAATAATTTTAGCGGCCTGCGCCAACAGCAAGGGCGCGTACCACTGGAAGCGGAACTCAACGAGGCCAGTGATATTGCCGCCGAAGAGCTGCGACGCACCATTCAGGATGTGATTTGCAATTCTGGCACACCGGACGATGGATATCGCGTTTCTTTTGGGGATGACACGCCCGCCAGCTACGATTTTGCCTTGGCGCAGGGCACCTATTACATCGGTGGCCGCCGTTATGATTGCTACGCGGGCACCACGTTTTTGAACCAACCTGATTGGTTGCAATTGCCCCATGACGCGGCCCCTTTGCCGGACGTGCCCACATCTGAACGGTTTGATTTTGTCTATATGGCGGGTGGCGAACAACTGATTTCAGCCACCGAAAACTCGGAACTGTTTGAGCGCGCGCTGGGCGGTGCAGACGGGGCCGGGCGCATGCGCCGTTGGAGCAAGGTGCATGTCGTGCAAAACAGCGCCGCAACCTGCCTTGAGGCGATGGAGGCGCTGTTCCCGGACGGCAGCATTGATCCCGGGACGATGGCGATTGATACGGGCGCGGGTCTGACCGTTGGGTTTGACCCCGATGATGTCGAAGAAAACCTGTGCAGCCCCGAAGTGCAAGGTGGCTATCAGGGCGCGGATAACGAAACGGTTCGCGTGCAATTGACCACACCCAACCGGTATATTTATGGCCGCGATAACGCTTGCAGGCTTTATCGGGTGACACTGGCGGCGGAAGGTGACGAAACCATCGTCACCTTCCTCACCTTGCCGCGCGACGCACATTGCCAACCCTTGGCGCTGCAAACCGCAGAGGTTCTGCGTTGGACCGCAACCCTGCCCAACGGCGAACATCTGGCCGAACAGTCCGGGCGGCTTGCCAATATCGTCAGCGATTTTAATCCTGAAAACGACACCATGCGCATTGCGCTTGATTTGACCACACTGGCGGCTGAGTGGGGCACAGAGGATGACCACCATTATTATCTGCGCATCTGGACGGGTGATCCGGAGAGTGACGCGGTAGACTATTCGATCCCTGACACGAGCAAGCAACCCTTGAAAGGCACCGGGTTGACGGCCGCGTTCCGTCAACGGCCAGACGGTGATTATGGTCAGACGGGAGACTTCTGGGTCATTGCCGCCCGCCCCAATGCGCCGGATATTGTCACCCCGTGGCAGCTGATGGATGTGGGGCCGGGGGGCACGGTGCCGCCCGCACCGCCCGCCGGACCTTTGCGCCATGTGGCACCCTTGGCGATCATCCATTGGACACCCATTGCCGGGGGCCAGATGCAAGCGGTTGTGCATGATTGCCGCGAGCGGTTTCGCAAGCTGTGCAAGGTGCCGACCTGCTGCGAAGTCAGTGTTGGAGATGGAGAGCGCAGCCATGGCGATGTGTCCAGCATTGCTGACGCCTTAGCGCGGTTGCCGATGTCGGGCGGCAAAATATGTTTGTTGCGTGGCGTCTTCACCGAAAGCGTGGTGATGACGGGCCGCAGCAACATCACCTTTTGCGGTTGTGGGGATGAAACGATCTGGCAGGCCGGTGCCGCGGGGCCAACACTGACAATGACAGATTGCCACAACATCACGTTCAACCATTTTCGCATGACGGCTGAAACCGATGACATCATCCTTGCAGGCAACCGCACAGGTCCCACGCCGCTGGGTGATGTATGTTCACAACTGACGTTTGAGCGCATGATATTTTGGGGCCGCGACCGTGCCGCCCTTTGGCTCAACGATTGTAATGACACCGTGATGAACGGCTGTCGCGTGATGATGCGGGCCTTAAGTGTTGCGCGGTCCGTGGATGCGTCGATGGGTGTTGATCCGGCAATCTTTGTGATGGGGGATCGGGTACTTCTGGAACACAATCACATCGGCCTTGATCTTGCGGCGATCCCGCCCAAAGAAAGCCGCCCACTTGGGGGGGTGCAAATTGGCGGGTTGTCCGAGGATGTCACCCTGCGCGACAACCTGATTGATGGCGGCACCAGCAATGCCATCACATTGGGACACATCGTTTGGCGACCGATCCCCGGCGCTGCGGTAGGAACCGGATATTGGACGCTTGGCACGGTTTGGATCATCAATGCGGCGGGGTGCTTTGTGCCAACCACAACCCTCACGCCGCCCACGGGGGCAGATCCCGGTCAGGAACCCCGATCAGGCGGTGAAATTCGCAACCTGCGGATCGAAAATAACCGCATCCGCGATATGGGTCTGAACGGCATCGCGGTGTGCCATTTCTTTGACCTAAGCGAGGACAGCGATATGGTCACGCTTAGTGACACCCGCATTACAGGCAATGACATCACCGGATGTCTGACCTCTGATGTGGAAGCACCGCCAGATAATCTTAGCTATTTCCGTAGCTTTGGCGGCATAACTTTAGCTAATTGTGACTTGTTGCAGATCAGCGGCAACCGGGTGCAGGACAACGGCGTCAATGTGACCGCACCAATGTGTGGCGTCTTTATTCTGATGGGGTCTGGGCTGTGCATTGATGACAATCACATCTTTGCCAACGGCGGCTATGGCCCGAATGCAGTTGGGCGTTACGGTGGCGTGAACATCGGCTGGTGCCTGACCCATGTTGATCCCGAACCGGACCGGGGCGCTCGGGCAACCCCGGCGCGGCGGTTGGCCCTGTCGATGTCAGGCAACTTTATCGACAGCCCAAACGGTCAGGCGCTCAAGGTGAATGCCATCGGTCCAGTGTCTATTACTGGCAACCAGATGATTGGCACCGCGCGCAGCGTTCTGGATATCTTGCGCACAATCGGCCTAATCATTGCCGTACTGCCACCCGCCACGTCGGTGGCTGCCATACTAACCTCGCTTGTGATCTCGAAAGAAGTGGATCGGGACAGGTTTGCCAGCGCAAATATGCTGCTGGCGGAGCTGTTGATCCTGGCCATGGGCGGCAGTGCCGTATCGGTCTTTAATGCGGCATGGATGGAGGAAATGATTTTCCTTGTTGCCAGCCAAGGCACGGTGCCACGCTATTTGGATACCCGCGGTGGCGAAACAATGTTTGACAATAATCAAGTCACCCTGCTGCCCGCGCCAACGGGTCCAACAAACCCGGTGAGTTCTGTGCTAGTTGCCAGCATGGATGACGTCAGCCTATCGAACAATCAGATCGAAATAGATGCAGGTGTGGGATTTGTGCTTGCCAATGCCTTTACCCCTGCGGGCACGGTGCGGATGAATTCCAACCGTCTGCAAGAAATGCCACTGCAATGTTTGTTTTCAGGGATGAGCCATTCTGTTTTCCTGAACATTCAAGGATTGAACCAAGGCACCCACTGCTTCGCGGCCACGGCCCTTGGAGGCAATGGCCCAAGGTTTGTCCAGCGTCCCAGCAATATTTCCCTGATTGATACTTTCACCGGCGGCGATGGTTTTTGCGCCCGGTTGGGTCGTTATCTGGGGGATATTCTGAATGGTGGCGGCACTGGCAACACAGGTGGCGGCGGCACCGGGCCAGACGTTAACAAGAAAACGGTCCCCCGCGTGACCTGTATGCAAAAGGAACAAGCCGTACCGCTGCTGGAAAACGCAGGGTTTCAGGTGGAGTTTGTTGGTGTGCATGTCGAAGAGACAGTCACCCCCTATATTGTTGATCAAAATCCACAGGCGCTGACAGAGGCGGACGAAGGATCAACCGTTCAAGTGTTTATCGCCCTTAATGATCCAAGCCTTTTGCAGGGTCCGCAGTACGCAAGAAACTACAAAAAATGTCTTGAGCAGGCTGGCGCTGAAAATGGCACCGGTGGTGGGCTTGACCGGGGCGGGCTTGAGGGCGGATGGCAGGCACCCCCAACCAAGGGTGTCATGACCGCTGCGAATTTTGAATTGGGTGGCTACGCGTTTAACGAAGCTGCCAAAAACCGCATGCGCGGATAGGAGAGATACCATGGACCCGGAAATTGATCTTGCCAACGTGTTGGACGAAGAGAACGTGAACGCGGCCTCTGCCTTGATAGAAGTTGCTGCGATGTCGCGGGTCGGCATGTTGTCCGCTGGTGCCGATCTGACGGAAAAGCGTGCCATCCAGATGGAACGTGATGCCGAGTTGATGGAAACCCGTGGCAAGGTTGAACGCGCACAGCATCTGCGCATCAATGCTGTCCACCTCAGAGAAGCCAGCGCAGGCATCACCCGGCAGCGCGAAAAGGAACAGATTCGCCCGCTTGTCGCCAGCGTATCTGAATCCATTTTGCAAGGCCGCGCCACCGCTGAGGGCAACGGCAAAGCAGGGTTGAAAGTGTCACTGGTGGATAATCAGGGCAATGTGTTGGCCCGCACGGTGAGTGGTGCGAACGGGGCATTTTTGCTGACCCAGAAGGGAGAAGCAAAAACCGGGACCGTGGTGATTGAAGACGTTGATGGAAAGCTCTTGGGAGAAGTTGCAACACCACCACTCAATGTCGCCAAGTCACGGTTTATGGAATTGCCTGTTGAGACATTGAAACCGGTACGCAACACTCCGGCGAAAGATCCAAAAAACCCAAAAGAGCCGAAACAGAGCGTTCCAAAACTGGTTGGGCTTGAGTTGAAAAAAGCACTTAAGGCGGATATGTCAGGGCTAAGCCTTGGCGCGATCAGCCTTGTATATGAACCGGATCAAGCAGGTCGGGTGATCAAGCAAGACCCCGAAGCTGACACACCTGCATCGGCAGGGGACAGCATCAAACTGGTCATCGCGACGGGCGAGGAAAAGGCCGATTTTGTCACCGCGCAAACATTGATCCGTGCTGATACAAGGGTCGCAAAGGCAGAAATTAAACCTGCGCAAATCACCACGCTTGAAAAACGGCTTAAACTTAAATCTGTTCAGGGCATTGCCGAATTGGACGAGGAAAAACTTCAGGGTTCGCTCAAGGATGCCACGGATGCGGTCCGCGCCACGGCCAAGCTCTATTTCGAAGTGGCGGCAGATGTTGCCAAGCGTTTCCCGAGTAAAGGCTGATGGCGCGGGCGGCCCCCCTTGTTGCCGCCACGCCAAAACGCGCGGCGTCGGGCACACTGGTTCAGAAAAAACTAACGGTGGGGCCAGCGCGCGACCGCTATGAAGCAGAAGCTGACCGGATTGCGGACCGCGTAATGTCAGTGGGCGGTGGTGCTGCGCCCGCCGCCGCCCCGCCAATTTCACGGCTGCCCACGGCGGCGGTGCAACGCGCACCAATCCCGCAACCGAACATGGCCAAGCGCAAAGAGGTGAAGACCACCAAGGTTGAGGACGACAAGGAAGAAGATAAATCGACCGTCGTTCAACGCAGTGCCGATGGCCCGTCGACGGCCCCCGCACAGACAGAACGTAACATTGGGCGTATGCGTGCGGCGGGCGGGCGCAGCCTTGCCGCGCCAGTCAGAAATCAGATGGAAAGCGGCATGGGCAGGCCGATGTCACATGTGCGGGTGCATGATGGCGCAGGCCCTGCACGCGCGGCCAAATCGGTGGGGGCAAAGGCCTTTACCGTGGGCAACGACGTGTTTTTTGGGGCAGGGCAATACCGTCCGGAAACTCCCAGTGGTGCGCGGCTGTTGGCGCATGAATTGGTCCACACCGAACAGCAACGCGGCCTTGGAAATCTGGCGCAAACCACGACGCTGCAACGGGTTGATACGCCAGCCGCAGCCCCAACCCAGCCACAACAAGACACCGATGACGAAGACGCTGATGCCGCCAATCTGGAATTCACCAAACCCGGAAGCCCCGGCATCAGGGTTGTTCTGAACAACGATGGCGAAGGCGGCACGATGTTCATTCCGCTGCTGCAAGTGCCCGAACTGCGCGGGGGCTTTAAGGGGGCCAGCAATCACCCCTTGGCCAGGGGGGTGCCGCACAGTGCCGACTCAATCCTCGACCCCAGCAGGGCCTTTGAATATTCCGGCAAGACCGAGCGCCAAAGAACCCCGGTCGATGAGTTTCAAAAGCAGGCCTATTATGATGCGGCTGAAACTGAACTGGAACCGGGTCTTAGAACCACAATCCCACAGCAGGTTACCGGATGGGCGGATGCGCCAGCCTTGGTCAATTCCAGCGGTGTGCAACGTTATTATCTGCGGCTTAGCAATATCCCGGCGCGCAGCACCAACACCGTGATTTTTGGCACTTTGGATGAATTGGCGGACCACAAGCGGATCAAAATCCCGAACTGGGGCCGTGACGGGCGGCCTGCACGCTTTGATGTAGACCATATTCAGGAATTACAGCTGGGCGGATTGGATGGCTGGGATAACTTTTGGCTGCTCGACAGCGCCGCCAACCAAAGTTCGGGGCGCAATATCAACACCAACCTACGCGCAGATATCAACGAGGTGATTGGTTTTGCGCAGACCGGAAGTTTTTGGGAAGGCGACAACGCCGCCCGCAAACCCGAATTTGCGGATTTTAAAAATCAGGCAAGCAACTGGAAAGTGATGTTTGCGGGTTTTACTGATTTGGCAATCACCAATGAATCTGGACCTTATTGGACACGACAGGAGATTACCAGTGGCGCGCACCTAAGCCATTTGACGGTGCTGACCGAACAAGAATTGGCCGAAGGTGGCTTTATCATGGATCGGGACCGGCTCCAGCGGGTCAGCGTGTTCACCTCTGCGACAGGCGGGCATCGCAAGCAATTTGATGTGAGCGGTGAAAACGTGACGCCAGTGGGAAACGCTGGCAGCTTTTTTGGCGGTTTTGATCTGGACAGCATCACCACCAATCCAGACCCGAACGCGTCACCAATGATCACCAGCATCAGCGGCACTATGTTTCGCCGCCGCAGCGGTGAACCCGTCAACCCGACTGAAATGTCAGGTGCCAACGCGCTGCGGGTGGTTGGCGGCGATGGTTTGGGTTTTTCCGGCTATCTTGATCAGGCTGACTTTCGCGCGAAACTTTCTGCCATTCCCAAACCTGACTTGGCCGGGACCAGCCCCATCACCTTTGAGGATGCAGGTGTAAACGAGAACGGCGATATCGTCGCCACCGGATATGTCACTGCAACCAAAGCGCTTTTCCCGGCGATGAACTTCCCGATCTACATTGTTGGCAATGACATCTTTGTTGAATTTCCGATCCCAACCGACAGGTTGAACTTTGGCCCGGTGACTGTGACCGAAGCCGCCCTGCAAATCGGCGTCGGAGAAGACGGTGCGTTTATTGCAGGCAATGCGGCCTTGGCCGTTGATCAACTTGGGTCCGGCACAATTGAGGCCCGCATGGACGGGGCCAACACCATTATCGCTGGTACGTTCAATTTTGATCTTGATTTTCTTGATCCGGCAGAAGCCAACATCACCTACAACTTCGGCACCGACACATTGGCGCTATCTTTGACGGCTGGCGTGGGCGAAGGCACCTTGCCCGGCGTTCAGTCCGGCCAGATCACCGCCAGCTTTAGCCGTGATGAAGTGACTTTTGGCGGCACCTTGCTTTTGGGGGGTGCACTGTCGGGCGTTGTGGTGTCGGTGACCTACAGTCAGGCTGAGGGGTTGAGTGTTGGGGCTGATAACATCCAACTGCCCGTCGACAATATCCCCGGCGTGACCAGCGCCACGGCATCGCTGCACGCGCGGCAAAACCCAGAAACCCGCGAATGGAGCTTTGGTGGGCAGGGCACGGCAGCGCTGGATATTGCCGGGGCGACGGGTGACATCACCATCGGCGTTGATGGCGACAGGGTGATTTTTGGGGGCAACCTGAATGTCGCCAAAGGTCCGGCCAGCGGCAGCCTGTCCTTTTCAGCAACAAACGCGCCGGTGGATGAAGATGGCAACCCGGTTGAGGGAGAGGCAAGTGATCATTTTACCGTCACGGGTCGTGGCACGGCTGAAATCACCTTTGGCAATGTCCTGAAAGGCACCGCTGGGATCGAACTGACACCGCAAGCCAACATTATCGTCTCTGGCACCATTGGCCTACCGCCAACGTTCGAGGTGTTCGCCCGGCAAGAATATAACAAAAGTCTATTGCGGGTCGAAACGCCTGATTTCCCGATTTGGGGCGTTTCTGTGGGTGGCATTGGTTTTGGCATCTTTGCCTTTGCCGATGCGGAACTGTCGTTCAATTCTTTTGTAGGGCCCGGTCAACTGGTGGATACCGAAATTGGTGCGGTGATGGATTTGGACCGTCCAGAGGACGCGCAGATCACCGGGTCGGCACGGTTCGAGGTGCCTGCTTATGCAGGGCTGAAATTGGATATTGGTGGGGGTTTGCGTGCGCGGGCCGCAGTCGCCTTTGTCGAAGGGCGGGTTGGGCTGGAAGGAGAACTGGGTCTGGAAGCGGAAGGGTCCGCACAAGTAGACGTGGCATGGAACCGCACCGATGGTCTAAGCGTAGAAGCGGTTGCAGAAGCCAGAGCACGTCCAAAATTTCGTGTCGGCGTCAACGCCAGCGTGCGGGCCGGTGTTGATCTGGGCATCACTGATATCACCGAAACATGGGGGCCATGGACCAGAACACTTGGTGAATTTGGGCCCGAGATGGAAGCAGGCGTTAAAGTTCCGGTAAAATGGAGCGAGCAGAACGGGATGGATTTCAGTATAGATGACATTGAGATCACGCAGCCGCAAATCAACGTAAAAGATATTCTGAAATCGTCCTTTGAAGAGCTTGTCTAACGCGCAAAGCCACCACAATGACCCAAGCCGAATTTAACCTACATAATAGGTCGTTTCTTGGGGCCGTCAGTGTTAGTCAACCCAACCTTGGCAAGTTCTTCTATGTCATGCAGTTGCACTTCGGTCTCTGTCCATCCGATCAACTGTCGGGCTTTCAATGCGCCAATGGTCTTGTTTGTGTGGACCAGCGACAACCCCAGCGCGTCGGCAAGGTCTTGTTGCCTGAATGGAAACCGCATTTTGTGATTTTCCGCCGCACCGCTGGCCTGCATCCGCAAATATATCCGAACCAACGCCCAGGCAACCGCCTGAAGGGCGGTGCGCCTGCCAACGGTTGTCAACGCTTCGCCCAAGAAATGTTCTTCGACCGCGGCCAGCCATGCCAATTCAAAGCCACGCTCTGGGTCCGATTTGATAAACGACCAAAGTTCGGACCGGTCAAAAACGCACAGGGTCAGTTTTGTCGTTGCCTCAACCGAATGGCCCATTTCCCCCATAACGCCCGCCTGAAGGCCAAGGAAATCACCGGGAAAGACAAAGCTGACCACTTGACGTTCACCATTCTTTAGCAGGCGATACCGGATGCCCATGCCGTGTAAAACGGTGAACAATTGCGGGCTGTTTGATCCTTGCAGCAATATCGGTGTACCCGCATCAACAACCAATTCACCAACTTTAAAGCGTTGCATATTGCTGATTTGCTCGCGATCCATCGCGGCAAATACGTCTTTGCGTCTAAGGGGGCAGTATTCACAATTGGTTGCCATGATAAAGATATCTCGTTTGAGGATGAGCAAGATCGCAGGTTTGCCCCTGAAAATAGCTTAGACGAAATTCCCGCTGTCCCCTACATCAAATGACGTGTCGTTAGAGGGCAGACAATCCAACTTAGATACGTCATAAGATGGACCTGCAAGAGGGACACTTCGATAGTTGAGCGATGCAGCAGATTCTTTACATGTTCGATTGACACGCTGATTTTTTGGCCCATCTAATGATGGCTGCACTGCAGTTTGGATCGACATCCTGTTTAAGAAATGAAGTTTAACCAGAGAAAAGGAGTTCAAAAATGAGCACCAAGATGAAGTCGACAGTAGATACTACAGATGTTGCTGATCAAATGGCGACCCTTCGCGCAGATATCAGCACGCTGACGTCAACCGTGTCAGAGCTTGCCAAGTTGAAGGGCATGGAAGTGTCCGATGCGGCGAAAGAGCAGATCGCGACAGCGAAAAATGCAGCGTCAGCACAAGCAGATTTGGCAAAACAGCAAGCCGCGCAATTGCACGACCAGGCAAATGAATTTGTGCGCACCCAGCCCGCAACGGCCGTTGGTTTGGCCGCTGGATTGGGATTTGTCATTGGCATGCTGATGACGCGGAAATAAGTGGGTGTTTTCAATCAAGCAAAAAGCAAAGCAAACGGTAAAGCGTGCCGTCCTTCTGACCGGAGGGCTGGTGTTTTGTGCCATTGGTGTTGGCTTTTTAACAGTGGCCGCCTGGATATACTTGGCGAACGTCTTGTCCGTCCAACTGGCCGCTTTGATCATTGGTGGGGCTTATGTCGGCGCTGGGTTGATATTGATTGGCTTGAGCAATAGCCGCAGTCACCATGTTGACCCAATGCCATTAAGTGAACATGCAACCAAACCCGCACCACCGCCCAACGTGCCACCGCTGCTACAAGCATTGTTGTTTGGCATCGAAGCGGGCAGCAAAGTCTCTCGTAAATAAAGACGGCTCGGCCAAACCGACAGACGCGTTTGGCCAGCCGCATCACCATACAAATCGAACCTTAATGTATCGCCAGCAGGCGATCTAATAACTGAATGGAAAAAAGATGAGCCGTATTATTTATATTGTTGGACTAATCGTGGTTGTGCTTGCAGTGTTGTCCTTCTTTGGGCTTCGTTAAACTTAGATCGGCAGGTTCCGTCATGAAAATACCTTTCACAAAAGCGCTTTCTTTTCTGGCGGCGGCTGCCGTGTTGCCGTTTCCGTTGATCGCGGAACAGGTTGGCAATGTCGATGTTGACTGGCTTGGCAATGATATTGTGATTGAGGCGTTTAATGATCCCATGGTGGCGGGCGTGACATGTCATGTCGCCTATTTTGACCGGGGTGTTCTGGATCGTCTGAAAAAAGGGAACTGGTTTGAAGACCCCTCCAATTCGTCAATTTCATGCCGCCAAACCGGGCCGATCACCATTGGCGATATTGAACGCGACGACGAAGGCGAAAGCGTGTTTTCAGAACGTCGTTCGATCATTTGGAAATCGCTAAAGGTTAAGCGTATTTTTGATGAGAAGAACCAAACCCTGATTTACATTGCCCACGCGCGTGAGCTTCAGGAAGGGTCGGCAAAGATGTCGATTTCGACCATACCCCTGTATCAGGCGAAATAGGAATACTGGCGCGACCAAAGCGTTGGGGTCCACACTCAAAATTTGCCTGCTAGCCTTGTACCCATTTGTGGAGGATGCCGATGGAAGACGACATCAAAGCGCTTCGCAGAAGTGTCGGGTTGCTTGCGGTTCTGGCGGCATTTGTCGTTGTCTATTTTGCCCGTGACTTGGTTTTGCCCATTCTACTAGGCTTTCTTTTTGCGCTGACACTGAGCCCGATCAACCGCATCTTGCAGAAAACCGGCATGCCAGCAGCAGTTTCAGCAACCCTGCTGATTCTCATGGCTGCATCTGCCATATTCGGAATGATCTACTTTGCAGGCGAGGTCGCAAGATCATGGTCGCAAGACATCCCCGCCATCATGCGCGAGTTGCAGCAAAAATTGAGCGGATTGTCAGATACAATTGATGCGGTTCAGGACGCCTCTGAAAAGGTAAATGAGGTCGCAGCAGCCAAGCCATCGGGAGCACAGGAGGTTGTTGTGAGGCCGCCTGGGTTCCTCAATTCAGCGGTAACCGTCGCGGCGCGTGCTTTTACGTCCGTTGGCGTCGCCTTGGGTTTGGCGTTGTTTTTGCTGGCGTCAGGGGATTTGTTCTATGGCAAACTGGTTCAGGCCTTTCCAACCCTGCGTGAAAAGAAACGTGCCCTTGCAACCGTTTATGGCATTGAACGGCAGGTGTCCGGCTACCTCTTGACGATCACCATAATCAATGCCGGTCTTGGCCTTGCTGTGGGGTGCGCGCTGTGGCTGCTTGGTCTTGAATACGCGTATATTTGGGGTATTGCCGCGTTCTTGTTGAATTATCTGCCGATATTGGGTGGCCTTGTGGGAACCGTTCTTGTTGGTGTCCACGCGATCATTTTCTTTGATAGCCTGACCTATGCGCTTGCGGCCCCGATTGCTTATCAGGTGCTGACCTCAAGCGAAGCACAGTTTGTCACGCCCTATTTGATCGGCAAGCGCATGGAGCTGAACATCGTTGCCGTCTTTTTAACTATTGTATTGTGGGGATGGCTCTGGGGGATTGCCGGCGCATTGGTCGCGGTGCCATTCTTGCTGGTTTTTAAGGTGATATGCGACAATTTTGATGGGCTGAGCGTTGTTGGCAACTTCCTTGGGCCAGCGGGGCCAAGCCTCCAAAAAGAGGACAAATAAAAAGGGCCGACTTGCAAAAGACGGCCCTTGATTATGTAGGTGGTGATTAGTGCGAGTTCATGAAGTCATCAACTTCTTTTTTCGCCTGTTCTTTGGTCTTGCCGTACTTGGCCTGAATTTTACCTTCAAGCGCTTCACGGTTGCCGTTCACTTCGGCAATCTCGTCGTCCGTCAGGTCGCCCCATTTGGCTTTGACGTTGCCAGACATTTCTTTCCACTTACCTTCGATTTGATCCCAGTTCATGTGTCGTTCCTTTCATATTGGGTATTGGCCCATAGCGCGCCCTAAGGCGCGCATGATGGGCAGGGGGTATTATTTTGTTAGACTTGACCTCGACCAGCGCGGGGCCCGATGAAAAACCAGATCACAAACCCGACAATCGGCAGCAAGATGACCAGCAAAGACCAAAGCACTTTCTTTCCGGTTGTTGCACCTGACCCGATGATCGAAACAATCGCCCAGATGTCGAGGGCAAGTACGATCAGCCCACCAATTCCGTTCACTTGCAGCATTATATTCTCCTAGCTTCACAAGCCTTGGCTGCAAGCGTGCAGCATCTGCTTGCGTTATATTTACGTCCAACGCGTACCCTGCGCCGTTCGAGCCCTGCACGAGGGGTGACAAAGCTGCACGGGCCCAGCTGATCAATAGGGATCAGCACGGCGGCAGAGTACGTATCATTAGGTACGTTGCGGATCACAATTTGGATGCATTTTATGACATATTGGCAGTGGTATCCGGTGCACAGTGGCCATTATTCGCAGACCTTAGGAAGAATTCCGCGCAATGGGGCTTTCGGTTTTGACATGGCCCCTATGCGTTCGTGAGGGGTTGGAAACCATCTACACCACCGTTACGTGCCGCAATGCAGCATTAATACTGCGCTACGGCTGGAAACAAAGGAAACACACCATGTCTACGGCATCTTTCCAAAACCTCACATGGTTCAAGATCATTCTAAACGGACTACAGGCTTATTTTTCCACCCTCAGATCGGCTGGCGAAGAGGCATCTCTGCGCCGCACAAAGTACCGCCAGACCTATGCGGAATTAAGCGTGCTTTCAGACCGCGATTTGAACGATATCGGCATCGACCGTTCGGACATTCGCCGTCTGGCCACCGAAGAAAGCATGAAGGCAACAGGCGCTGGTCGCTGATATGTCCCTAACTCTGAGGCATAATAATAGTTGACGGCCACGGGGTGCCGTCAACGTTTTTCAGGTTTCTTTTTTGTCATCCACAATGGTCATATGTGCCAACCCGCTTTGGCCCAAATCGACCTTTGCAAAGGGTCCGCCATGACACATCTGCCCGGGGTCAGTGACGTCAATCGGACCATCCTCGGCCAGCACTTTTTCAGCGAATTGTTCAGCGTTGTCTTTGGGGCGATACCCCAAGAAAGATGCCTTGGCATTATCAACCGGGCAGCGGTCATTGTTGGACACGCCGTAAATCACGCTGAACCCGACAGATGGCGTGTCGATTGCCCGTGTGACCAGTTGGATCAAATCATCATAAGACAGCCACGACCCCAAGGCGCGTGAATTATTGACCTGCGCGGCAGACAAAATGCGCAGATGCACGGATTCCATTTGGCGTTTGTCCCAATACATTGACCCCAAATCTTCGGTAAAGCATTTGGCCAAACCATAGAATGTATCCGGGCGGTGTGGTGCGTCGATACCGATGAAATCGGCCTTTTTGTGCATGCCAACCGCGTGGATGGATGACGCGTAAACAATGCGCTTCACACCCGCCTGATACCCGGCTTCCCAGATGTTATAGGACCCGATGAAATTCGGACCCAGCAATTCCTCAAACGGTTTTTCGTCAACGATGGCACCAAAATGCACAACCATATCCGCGCCGTCCAGCAACGGCTTGATCTGGTCCATCTGGGCAAGGTCGGCTTTGGCATAGCGTTCGCCCGCATAAAGCTTGCCAATATCATCTGCGATATCGGTGCTGACCAATTCATCACACATCCCGGCCAAAGGTTCACGCAAGTATGATCCAAGTCGCCCGGCGGCCCCGGTTAGAACCAGTTTTTTCAGCTTCATCTCAACATCCCATCATTTGGTATTTCAAATCAATTTGCCGCGCACGTTGGCCAGCAGGTTATCTGCGCCCCGCGCCAGTAACCCCGCGTCCGATCCACAGGCGACAAAGCTGAACCCGTCGTTCAGCAGTTCCGCAGCAAAGTCCGGATCAGACACCAATGTGCCCACCGGCATGCCCCGTGCCATCAGTTTGCGTGCTGCCGGGCGGATCAGCGCCCAGATATCGGAGTGCATTGGATTGCCCAAAATCCCCATATCCGCGCCAATGTCGGCGGGGCCAAAGAATATGCCGTCAACGCCATCGACAGCAACAAAATCAACGGCCTTTTCGACGGCTTGTACCGTCTCGAGCTGGATCAGGATCGCAGTTTGGTTTTCCACGTCGGTGTAATAATCCGTCACCCGGCCAAACTTATTGCCGCGCATTGTGCCTGCCACACCACGAATGCCGCGCGGCGGATACCGGCAGGCGGCCACGGCGGCGCGGGCTTCTTCAACCGATTGCACCATCGGGAACAGCACCCCTGGCGCGCCCAGATCAAGCAGGCGTTTGACCTTGATCGGATCATTCCAATCCGGCCGCACAATCGTAGTTGTATTTGTGGCGGCAAAGGCCTGCAACTGGCCCAGCAATGATGTCAGCTCATTGGGGCTATGCTCCATGTCCAAGAGCGCCCAGTCATATCCGGCGGGGGCGACTGCTTCTGCGGCATAGGCATGGCTTAGGGTGACCCAAAGGCCAACCTGTTGCTGGCCCTTCCGAATGGCCTCCAAGAACCGATTTTTTGCCAGTTTCATATGACGGCCTTTTCCAAAAACGTTTCACCTTTTTCGATGCGTTCATAATTAAACGGGCTTAAGTCAAGGGACCGGTATGTGCCGTATGCAATCAATTCGGCCATGCCGCGCCCCATTGCGGGGGATTGTTGCAACCCATGCCCCGAAAACCCATTAAGAAAGGCAAAGTTTTTCACACCTGTGTGCATGCCCAAAATCGCATTCTGATCAAAGGTGTTATAGGCGTAATGACCAACCCATTCATTGATCACCTTAACCTGTTCAAAGGCAGGCACGCGGGTCGCAATGATAGGCCAGACCTTTTCCTGCCAGATCGAATGGTCAAAGCCGAAATCATCATAAGCCACGTCCGGGTCGACGTCTGGTGGACATCCGGCCATGTAGTATTTCCCCTCCGACCGCATGTGAACGCCTGACGGATCAATGGTCAGTGGCAGGTCGCGGTCCAGTGGATGTGCGGCGTCAAAGATGAATGTATAGCGTTTGCGAGGGACCACTGGCAGGGCGATGCCCGCCATCTGTGCCGTCGCCGCCGCGCGCGGACCAGAGCAGTTTGCAACTGTGCCGCACCCCACAACAGCGCCAGATTTCAGGGCCACCGTTTCCACGGCTGATTTGGCAGCATTCAGGGTCATCCCCACCACCTCATCGTGGATGTATTCGACACCATTGCGGCGCGCCATCCGTTTGAACCAATCAAACATCGTGCCGCCGTCAAAATACCCCTCATCCACCTTGTTGTGGTTGGCGGCGATGATGTCATCGAGTTGATAGAATGGATAATCCGCAGCGATCTCTTCGCGGGTCATATGTTTGGTCTGTGCCCCCAAAGATGCCTGAATTTTCTGGGCGTCACTTAGGGAGGCAGCAAATTCTGGTGTGTCGGCAAGATATAGATACCCATAGCTTTGCAAGGTCAGATGCGGCACCTCTGGACCCCCACCCATGAAGCTACGGAAATCTTTGATGAACTTGGCCCCAAACTGCGAAACTTGGATATTCGTGGGGTTGCTAAACTGCTGACGAATACAGGAATTTGTATGGCTGGTTGAGGCAAATTCATATGTGGGGTCGCATTCCACCACCAAGATACGGCCCTCAAAACCCGGCGTATTGGTCAGCCACCATGCCAAAGACGATCCGTAAATCGCGCCTCCAACGATCACTACGTCATAGGTTTTGTGTTTAGGTCCGCTCATTTCGATACCCTTTAGAATGTCGGGGCATTGGCCCGTTTACAGCGCCGTCTGTCAAGCCTTTGCAAGCGCCTTGGCATCATGCGCCATCAGCGCAATCACCTGTCGCAACATATCGCTGTTTTTGGGATTTGACGCAGTGCCATCAAGCCCGCGCTTCAGCACCCCCTGCAAGATGGCCAGCAAACGAAAGTAAGAAAACACCACGTAGAAAGTCCAGTTTTCGGGTCGCGAAATGCCGCGCCGTGCGCAGTACATATCAACATAATCATCCTCAGAAGGCAGTCCCATCGCCGCCCGGTCCACCCCAGCCAGTCCGCGAAAATGCCCCGCATGCGGCAACCGCCAATGCATACATTGATAGGCCAGATCAGCCAGCGGATGACCAAGCGTAGAGAGTTCCCAATCCAGCAGGGCCGCCACGGTTTCGGTGTCAGGCGCAAAGATCATGTTGTCGATCCGGTAATCGCCATGGACAATCGCGCTGGCCCCATCATCAGCCACCATATTGGCGGCCAGCCAATCCATTACCCAATCCGCATCTGGCAGATGATCCGTGGCAGCGTCGCGGTATTGCCGTGACCAACGGCCTACCTGTCGTTCAAAATAATTGCCGGGCTTGCCATAGTCAGCCAGACCAACCGCCACCGGATCAATCAAATGCAGCGCCGCCAGTGTTGCGTTCATCGCATCATAGACGCGGCCGCGGGCGGGCTTGGTCAACTCAGGCAGGGCAGGGTCCCAGAGTATTCGACCGGCTACCATCTCCATGACAAAAAACTGCGTGCCCATCGGGCTGTCCTCACTCGAGAGATGCAACACTTTTGGCACTGCCACATCTGTCTGCGCCAAGGCCTGTATTACCCGAAATTCGCGATCTACCGCATGGGCCGATTTCAACAACGTGCCCGGCGGTTTGGCCCGCAACACAAACTGGCGTGTGCCAGAGGTGATCTTGTAGGTCGGGTTCGATTGCCCGTCTGAAAATTTATCAATGGCATCCATCGTGCCAAACCCCGAAACATGGGTTGCCAGATAGTCTTGTAATTCGGCGGGGTCGTATTGATGCACGTGACGTTTCCTTGAATGCCCATGGACAAGATGGCGCAATCTAAGCAACTCTGGCCCAAAGGGGAAAGCCCCGCGTTGCGTCAGATCAGAGGAAGACAGATATGAATTTCGAAATGCGTCCCGAAAATCGAGTGCTTCTGACCCGCGTGGCAACAATGATCCGCGATGAAGTTATGCCAATGGAAGATGCGTATCATGCCGAGATCGGCAAAGGCGACCGTTGGACCTATACGGATCGTCAGGTCGAAATCCTTGAGGGCCTCAAGGCCAAGGCCAAGGCAGCGGGGCTGTGGAATTTCTGGCTGACGGACAGCGACAAAGGTTTTGGCCTGTCCACCGTCGAATACGCGCTGTTTGCTGAGGAAATGGGCAAGACACCGCTGGGGGCTGAGGTGTTCAACTGCTCTGCACCGGACACGGGCAACATGGAAGTGTTTGAGCGTTATGGAACCCAAGCGATGAAAGACAATTGGCTGGCGCGATTGCTCGAAGGGCAAATTCGCTCTGCTTATTTGATGACCGAACCTGATGTGGCCAGCTCTGACGCGACCAACATTCGTATGTCTTGTGTGCGCGATGGTGACGCGTATGTGCTGAACGGTGAAAAGTGGTGGGCGTCGGGCGCAGGTGACCCGCGCTGCAAGGTCTACATCGTGATGGTGAAAACGGGCAATGATGATCTGCCCAAACATAACCGTCAGTCGATGATCGTCGTGGATGCAGAGACTCCCGGTATTGAAGTGCTGCGCCCAATGCAGGTCTACGGCCACGACGACGCGCCACACGGCCACATGCATATCCGTTTTATGGACGTGCGGGTGCCAGCGGAAAACCTGTTGCTGGGTGAAGGACGCGGGTTTGAGATTGCCCAAGGGCGCCTTGGACCGGGCCGCATTCACCACTGCATGCGTGCGATTGGTCAGGCCGAAGCAGCGCTTGAACTCATGTGTCGCAGATCGCTGGACCGGGAGGCCTTTGGCAAACCCTTGGCCAGTCTTGGCGCGAATTATGACATCATCGCGGAATGCCGGATGGAGATTGAAATGGCACGCCTGCTGTGCCTCAAGGCGGCGTGGTACATGGATCAAGGTGACAAACGCGCCGCTGCCCCATGGATCAGTCAGATCAAAGTCGTGGCACCCCGTGTCGCCCTCAAAGTCATTGATGAGGCGGTGCAGATGCACGGTGCCCAAGGCATTTCGCAAGACACGCCTCTGGCCCATGCTTGGACCCATGTGCGCACTCTGCGCCTTGCCGATGGCCCTGACGCGGTGCACCGCCGCCAAGTCGCACGGGCGGAACTGCGGCAATACACCCAACAAAAGGTCTGATGGGGCGCATTTATCAAAGGGCGTCCTTTAGCCACTCTATTCTGTCGTTTTGTGGATTGAGAATCTAAGGCGTTCCCCGCATGCTTGGTCCCATGAAAAGTCCTTTGATCGACAATCTGCAATACGCCAATTTTTCTCCCAAAGTTTTTGAACAGATGCGGGCGGGTGGCGTTGACGCGGTGCATGTCACCATCGCCTATCACGAGAGTTTCCGTGAAATGGTGCTGAACCTCGAACGCTGGAACCGCTGGTTTGAGGATCACCCCGATCTGATTTTCAAAGGCACCACCGCCGCCGATGTGCGGCTGGCCCAGGAAACGGGTCGCACGGCGATCTTATTTGGCTTCCAAAACCCTAGCCCGATTGAGGATGACATCGGCCTTGTCGAGATTTGCCATCAGCTTGGCATCCGCTTCATGCAGCTGACCTATAACAACCAATCGCTGCTGGCGACGGGATGTTATGAGGACGACCACACCGGCCTCACGCGCATGGGCCGCGCCGTTGTGACAGAAATGAACCGGGTTGGGATGGTGGTGGACATGTCCCATTCCGCGGATCGCTCAACGCTTGAGGCCATTGACCATTCCACCCGGCCCATCGCCATCACCCATGCCAACCCGCATTGGTGGCACGCCGCACTCCGCAACAAATCTGATGAGGTGCTCAAGGCGCTGACCGGGACCGGGGGCATGTTAGGCTTTTCCGTTTATCCGCATCATTTGGCCGGTGGGTCTAATTGCAGTCTCGACAGCTTTTGCCAGATGATCGCCGAAGCCGCATCGCGCTATGGCGCAGAAAATCTGGGGATCGGTACCGACCTGTGCCAAGACCAACCAGACAGTATCGTCACATGGATGCGCGTGGGCCGCTGGACCAAGGGCATCGATTACGGTGAAGGATCGGCTGGCAACGCGGGCTTTCCGCCGATGCCAACGTGGTTCAACGACAACCGTGATTTTGGCAATATTCGCGATGGCTTAGCTGCGACTGGTATGGATGCGGCAGAAGTTGACGGCATTATGGGCGGTAACTGGTATCGGTTTTATGAAAACAGCTTTGGCGCAAAACCATGACGCTTATTGCGGTTCCCATCACGCCTGAAAACCGCAAAGATTTTGCACAACTTCGGGTGAAAGACGATCAAGAACACTTGATCGCAACCAACGAGTATTGGCTGGATCAAGCGATGCGTGTCGATGTTTCGGAAACATTCGGATTGGTGAAAGACGGGGAAAATGTTGGCTTGTTCTCGTTGATTGATCCGCGACATGTGCCCGACGATGATGAAGACCGTGACCATCTTCAAACCGATTGCGGATATCTATGGCGGCTTATGTTGGACGGCAAAGCACAAGGTCAGGGCCTGGGGCCGCAAGCTTTGAGGTTGATCGAGGATTATGTGCGCGGTGCTGGCTTAAAAGGCCTGTCAATGACGACCATGGATACCGAGGCGGGCAATGCTTTGCCGTTTTATCTGTCACAAAGATATGCGCCGACAGGACGGCGTTTGGGGGATGAGATAGAATTGATCAAACGCTTTACAGAGGATGACCATGCTTGATCAACCGCCCCCCCCGCAAAAGCCCCTTCGCTCCCCCGATGAGGTGATGCGTTTGGCGCGCATGGGGTCGATGTTTCCCACACGGCTGTCTTTTTTGCGCAGCCTGATGCGGCGCTTGGCGACCGACCAAATCACCATCAAGCGCCCCGTATGGCACATGGACGCAGAGGGCTTTGGCCATGCGGTCTATTGCGTGCGCCTTGGCGGATACGAATATTCGCTGGTCGCAGTGTCAACCGACCTGCCGCCTGAGATGCGCACTGATAGGGTGATCGCCACGGCATGGGACACCGCTTATGTGCTGTATGACGGCATCCCAGACGCTTCTGAGATTGCCCGGATCACCGCAGCCGCCCCCCTGCAAGAAGCTGCACGTTTCACTGAACGTGATCTGATCCTGAGCCGCGCCAATAAATCAGTGCGGCTGTTTGCCCATGTCACGCAGGCGCTGCGCGATGGCCGTCAGCCGGATGTCGATATGATCCGTGATGTCGGCTATCTCATGCGCACCACCGCCGTGTATGGCAACGGCAAATTCGGCATTGCGGATCGCGATGTGATCGAAAATCGCCCCGGTCTGGAAGGGCCGTTTGCCGCTGAGATGCTGACCGTCTGGCTGATCCGCCACTTTACCTACGAATTGGCCGAACATGTTGGTGGTGCCGCCTTGGACCCAGTGCTCAAACGGCATTTGGGCATTGGCAATTCAACGGGGCTTGGGATGGCACCGTTTCTGGTCAACCATCCGGCGCTGTTGAACAATTGGATGCTGGCGCGCGAAACAGCGCTGGCGCGGGTGCGCGCGATTGCGATGCTGACAGAGGGTCAAAAGACGCGCCTAATCGCACTGGCCCACCGCGCAGCCCAACACTTGCAGGAATGGAACGTGCCTGATCCTGAACATCAGGCACGCATCGTTACCCTCAGGGCCGATTGGGAAGTCGCGCGCACGCTGCTGACCCAAGAGGCGCTGAACCAGACAGAGCCGCTGGATGGGGTGATGACCGCCGTTGCTTCTCAGTCTTGCGATGTGCAGGAACTCATGGTGGCGCTGATCATCGAACCCTTTGGGGATCTGGTTGATGGATTGACGGATTGCATGGGCGATCCTTTTGGCGGCTATTGTTTGCCGTTGTGCGATACTGCTGCGTTGAGAACCGCAATCGAGGGGAACTTTTCATGGGCACTTACCCCCGACTATGACGCGCCTGAGGGCTGTGGCCAGTTCTGGTATGTGTCCGAGGCCAAACAAGAACCGCGCCTTGGGCTGCGTTTTGATGAACCGGGGGCAGAGCTGGAAAGCCCGTTGGATATTGGCCGCCGCGTCAAAGCGGCATACCAAGCGCTGAAAACTGTGGACATGCCGACGTCAGAATTTTTGGGAGCCCACCCAGAACACGCGTTGGCGGTTGCCCGGGTGAGGTTGGGCGCGCAGTATCCCTATGCCGAAATTCGCGACAACCTGATTGCCACATCCTGTCTGCCCATCGACATGCTGCGCTGCAAATTGTCGTTCTTCGGGGCATCAAAATTTGACCCTAAATCAGACCGTTGGACCCGCATTACCCTGTGCCAAGGTGCGCCTTTGGCATATGACCTAAGTACCAATCCTGATGATTGGTGGTTGCCGGTGTTCGGCGCATGACCCGTTCGGCAAACGAGGTGATGGGCCTTGCGGCCAAGGCCGCACGCGGGGGCGGGGCACCGCCCGAACAAGCCAGTGCATTTGGCCGCGCTGCCCTGTGTCACCTCCATGCAGGCCGAGACTTGGCGTACCTAAAGCGGGCCTTAGACGCGTTACCAAAGGGGCCAATACTGGATTTCTCCGTTGCTTTTGCGCGGGTTGTGGAAAGTGGCACAGCACCTGCGCGCGGGCAGATTGAGGCCAGCACTTGGTTGCCGCTGGCACAAAGCTATGCGGATGCGCTGCCTTATGCTGTTACGGTCACTGTGATGGGCGAGGTATTAGATATCATCGCAGATGTGGAAAAACCCAAGGCCAAAACCGCGCTTGGCCGTTTTGTTTTGCCGGATACACTGCTTAATCAGATGAACGGCCTTGCCGCGCGCCTTTTGGTGCCGGAGAGCGATGCCTCGCGATTGAGCGGTGCCGGTGCGGGCCTGACGGACAACGATTAACATTTCACCCTTTTACAAACACCTTTGCACGGCCTCACGTCCCACGAGGTTTGGCGCGTAAGGTCGGATCGGCCTGCGTCGGGTCCTCTGGCCACGGATGGCGTGGATAGCGCCCGCGCATGTCCTTGCGCACATCGTCATAAGAGCTAATCCAAAACCCCGGTAAATCAGTGGTCACCTGCACCGGGCGCTGGGCGGGCGACAACAACGTCATCTGCAACGGCTGGCCCGCAATCATCGGGTGTTGCGTGACACCAAACACCTCTTGCAGGCGCAGGGCAATCTGCGGCTGATCACCACTATAATCAATCGGAACACTGCGCCCCAACGGCGTCACAAAAGCAGGGGGCGCGGCGCGGTCCAGCGTTTGGCCCTGATCCCAATCCAACCGCGCCTTCAGGGCGGGCAGTAAATCAAAGTGTTTCCATTCGCCGCTGGATCGGACCCCTTTCAGATGTGGCAACAACCACTCTTCAAGGGTTTCCATCAAATGGGCGTCTGAAAAGTCAGGAAACCCGTCACCCATCAGCCGTGTCCGTGACAAGAACCGTGCGGCGGCGGCACTTGGCACCAGCCCCAATTGCCGCACACCGTCAAGCATGGCGATGGCGACATCCTCGGGCTGCGCATCTGACCACGTCCGATCATCCAAGATCAAAGCGCCAAAGCACTCTTGCTGGCGGGTCAATACCCGGCCCTCGCGGCGCGACCATACGCAGACATCGTGCCATGCAATCTGATCAACAAAGGCTTCGCGCAGCTCGGCCTCTGATATCCGTGTGGCCTGCCTGATTCGGGCTTCGCGCGGATCGCCGTCAAGATCGGTTGCCACGATCAGCCGTTCACCCGCCATGGGGTCGGTCTCTGGCATCACCGCGCCCTTACCACCAGACAGCACAAACCGCGGTGCGTCGCCTTTGCGGCGCAACCCAATGCGGTCAGGATAGGCCAACGCAGCCAACACCCCGATGCCCTCTGGCCCGTGGCCAGATTGACCCCGGGCAAGGCGCTTGGCCTCTTGCCTGATCCGCGCAAGGGTCGGGGTGTGGGCTTCGGCCATGTGTCGTCTGCCGCTCACCGCATCCATGCGTTGTGCCAGATCGACAGAGGCACCACGTAGCGGGTCACGTTCGGCCAACAAGGCTGCCAGCATCGGTGCCGCCTTGCCGCCGCACGCCACCATATGGGCAAGCCGGGGATGCAGCGGCAGCCGCGCCAAAGCCCGTCCGTGGGTGGTGATCCGCCCGGCACCATCCAGCGCATCCAGCATCCGCAACACCGCCTGTGCCTCGCTCAACCGCCCCTGGTGTGGCGGCGTGACAAAGGCCAGATCAGCCGCCTGCGCGCCCCAAAGGGCCAGCTCCAGCGCAAACCCGGTCAGATCCCCGGCTTCAATTTCCGCCGGGGGATAAGCGGCAAGCGCCCCTTCTTCACCTTTGGTCCAAAGTTTAAACGCCACACCCGCTGATACCCGCCCGGCACGCCCCGCGCGCTGGGTGGCTTCGGCCCGGGTGACCCGTTCCGTGATTAACCGCGACATGCCCGATGCGGCATCAAACCGCGCACGACGGGCCTGCCCACCATCCACAACGATTCTGATCCCTTCAATGGTTAGCGAGGTTTCAGCGATTGAAGTCGCCAGCACAATTTTGCGGCCCTGCCTGGCGGGCGCAATCGCCGCACGCTGCGCCTTAAAGTCCATCGCACCAAAGAGCGGTGCAAGAGTGCAGTCAGTGGGAAGCTGCGATTGTAAAATGCGCTCGACCCGCCTGATTTCACCTTCACCGGGCAGAAATACCAAGGCTGACCCTTCCGCCTCTGAAATGGCCTTCAACACCAGATCAGCGACAGCCGTGTCAAAGCGTTGCTTACCCACGGGACGGTCCAACCATCGTGGCTCAACCGGGAAACTGCGGCCCTCTGAGGTGACAATCGGGGCATCCATCAAGGTCGCAACCGGGGCAGCATCCAATGTCGCGGACATCGCCACCAGCATCAGGTCGTCACGCAATGCGCCTGCGACTTCTAGGCAGAGCGCCAAGCCTAGATCGGCATTCAGCGACCGTTCGTGGAATTCATCAAAGATCACCGCACCAATGTCGGGCAGGTCAGCGTCTTGTTGCAGCATGCGGGTGAGGATGCCTTCGGTCACAACCTCAATCCGGGTGTCTTTTGACACAGCAGACGCGCCGCGCACCCGGTATCCCACCGTTAGGCCGACGTCCTCCCCCAAGGTTGCGGCCATCCGTTCAGCAGCGGCACGCGCAGCAAGACGCCGTGGTTCCAGCATGATGATTTTCTGCGTGGTAAGCCCTGCATCCAACATGGCCAGTGGCACCCGCGTGGTTTTACCCGCCCCCGGTGGGGCCTGCAAAACGACACGCCCCCGGTTACGCAGGGCCGCGATAACCTCGGGCATGACCGTGTCGATGGGCAGGGTGAATGACATGCTGCCCTTATCTTGCAAAGTTACGCATTGGCCAAGGGCCCGATCGAAAGAACTGGGGATGGACATTTTGCGGCGTCCCCGCAAAAGATGCAGACATGGATATCAATGATCTTGCGAACCGCGTTGCGGCGGGCGAACGCCGGGCCTTGGCCCGCGCCATCACGCTGGTTGAATCGGGCCGCGCTGATCACCGCGCAGATGCAGCACGTCTGTTGGCGGCCTTGCCGCAAGACACCCAAGCGCTGCGTATTGGTCTGTCTGGCACGCCGGGGGTCGGCAAATCGACGTTTATCGAAAGCTTTGGCATGATGCTGACCGCGCAGGGCAGCCGTGTTGCCGTGCTGGCGGTTGATCCATCGTCGTCACGCTCTGGCGGGTCCATCTTGGGTGACAAAACCCGTATGGACCTGCTCAGCCGGGACCCAAACGCCTTTATCCGGCCTTCCCCCAGCCAGACCCATCTGGGCGGTGTCGCCCGCCGCACACGTGAGGCGGTGCGCCTGTGTGAGGCAGCAGGATATGACGTGGTACTGATTGAAACGGTTGGCGTGGGGCAATCCGAAACGGTGGTTGCGGAGATGTCGGATGTGTTTTTGTTGCTGCTGGCCCCGGCGGGGGGGGATGAATTGCAAGGCGTCAAACGGGGCATCATGGAAATGGCGGATGTGATTGTTGTCAACAAGGCCGATGGTGATCTTAAGGCGACAGCGACCCGGACCTGCGCGGATTATGCGGGAGCCTTGCGGTTGATGCGCAAACGCCCGCAAGACCCCGATGGTTTTCCCAAGGCGATGACGGTGTCAGCGCTGGAAGAACGCGGACTGGAGGAGACCTGGACAACCTTACAAGAGCTGGTGGGCTGGCGCAGGGATAATGGATTTTGGGATCAGACGCGGGCGTCACAGGCGCGGTACTGGTTTCATCAGGATGTAAAACAGCGGCTACTGGCGCAGTTGGAAACGCCCGCCGCGCGGCAGGCGTTGGATGATCTGAGCGAACAAGTGGCGGGTGGCGCAGTTGATCCCGCCGCCGCTGCACAGATGTTTGTCGAAAAACTGGGACATTAGAGCTAAGCGGAGTTTTTCAAAAATTGCGGTCCGTTTTCTTTCAAAGAAAACGACTACCCCGCCGCTTTTGGATGCGCGCGGTTATAGACTTCCATCAATCGGGCGGTGTCCACGGCTGTATAGGCTTGGGTTGTCGACAAGGATGCATGGCCCAACAGCTCTTGGATGGCGCGCAGATCGCCCCCGGCATCCAGCAGATGGGTGGCAAAGCTGTGGCGCATCGCATGCGGTGTTGCGGTGGCAGGCAGGCCAAGCTGCATCCGGGCGTTTGCCATTACTTGCGCAATGGCGCGCGGGCCAAGTGCACCGCCGCGAATAGCCCGAAAAAGCGGTTCGCGTGGTGTTTTCGGATGTGGACAAATATGTAGGTAGGCATTCACAGCATCGCGCGCGGCGGGCAGCACCGGAACCACACGTTCTTTGCCGCCCTTACCAACAATTCGTAGAACATTGGCCAAGGGCGCATCCGCACCCTTCAACCCAAGCGCCTCAGATATCCGCAGACCACAGCCCCACAGCAGGGTCAGCACCGCCACATCACGTGCGGCTATCCATGGCGTTTCGGTCTGTATTTCAACGCAGTCGATCAAGGCTTTGGCGGCATCAATCGCCAAGGGGCGGGGCAGTTTTTTCTGAAACTTTGGCGACCGGGTCGAGAGCACGGCTGTAGGTTCAAATCCCTCGCGCTCTGCCAGCCAGCGATAGAACGCTTTGACTGCTGATAATTTGCGCGCCATCGACCGTGGCCCAACATCGCTTGCGCGAGTGCGGGCCATCCAACTGCGCATGTCTGAAATGGTGATCTTGGCCAGTGCACTTAATCCTTGGCTGTCTGCCTTGTGGACTGTCATGAACGCCAGAAAATCGCTGACATCCCCAAGGTAGGCGACCAATGTATTGTCGGCGGCACCTTTCAGGGCGTGCTGGTGTGCGATCCAGGTTTGCAGCGCATCGCGTGCGGCGGGGCTGATCAGCCCGGTGTCAGCGGCATGTGTCGCCCGGTTCAAGACAACCAGCGGCGCATCGCGCGTTCAAAGACCCCGGTAAAGAAGGTCAGTAAATCAGTACCTTGCTGCGGGCCGAACATATGTGGGTCTTCCGCCCCCATGACCAGCAGGCCGGGCAAACGGCCCGCGCCAAAATCAAGTTTCAGACAGGCCTCTGACCTGATCCACTCCGCTTTGTCGCCATAGATGACTTCGGATGCATCTTGGACACCACGCAATGTTACCTGACGGGGCGCATTACCGCGCCCTTGGGTCAGGTAATCGTCAATGAACCCCGGTTCAGCAACGCTTAGAACCTCGCCAAGCCGCTGCACGGCAGGGTCGTTGTCGTTCTGAACAGATTCCAACACAAGTTTGACCGCGTCCACGCGCAGGATGTCGGCCACTTCACCACCCAGATCGCGCAGGAAGGTTTCAAATTCGACCGGGTCCAGCATCCGCAGAATCGCACGGTGGATTTGATTGGTGCCTGCAAGGTTTTCATAAGCTGCGGCGATCACACTACGGTGGGTGTCTTCAAGCCGGTCCAGACGGGTTTCCAGACGTTCCATCGCAATGCCGCGCAGATCGACGATATTGCCCCCCATCGACTTTTCATTGGCAGCAATCAGCGCCTGCATGACGTCGGTGTCGTCCAATATCACATCGGGTTGTGAAATGATCGCCTCACGCAGGGCGTCATCAATCTTGGGGGTACTGCTCATGTGCGTCTCTTGATTATTTTTGCTCGTATAACATGAGGTCAGATGAAAATCTGCCCTTTTGTTGGATATCTGTGGATGCAATGCGGTGGCCTGTTGCCAAAGAACGTCACGCATTGCGCCGAGGTGGAGCATGGCTCCACCTTACAGGCGGCGGCATAAGGTGGGCACGTGCCCACCTTATGCCCGTCAAACGATCTTGATTTTGCCTTTGGCAGCGTCTTTCATGAACTGATCAAGGCCCTTGTCAGTCAATATGTGGGTCGCCAGTTTCTTGATCACTTCTGGTGGGGCTGTCATCACATCTGCCCCAATCAACGCGCAGTCTTGCACGTGATTAACACTGCGGATCGAGGCGGCGAGAATCTGTGTCTCAAAACCATAGTTGTCATAAACGGTGCGGATGTCTTGGATCAGGTCCATGCCATCAAGGTTGATGTCATCCAGACGACCGATAAACGGCGAAATGAATGTGGCTCCGGCCTTGGCTGCCAACAGCGCCTGATTGGTCGAGAAACACAAGGTCACGTTGACCATGTTACCTTCGCCAGACAGCACTTTACACGCCTTAAGGCCCGCCCATGTCAATGGCACTTTGACGGCGATGTTATCCGCAATCTTGGCCAGCTTACGGCCCTCTGCAATCATTTCGTCTGCCTCGAGCGCTACAACCTCGGCGCTGACTGGGCCGTCAACCAGATCACAGATTTCTTTGGTCACTTCCAGAATGTCGCGGCCTGATTTCAGGATCAACGACGGGTTGGTCGTGACCCCATCCACCATGCCCAAATCGTTCAGTTCGGCGATGGCGTCAATTTCAGCGGTGTCTACAAAAAATTTCATGGTCTGTCCTTGCGTATGAGGAAGGGAGCGTTGATGTTGGCTTTACCGCATGATCTGTCCTGCTGAAACCCTCAAATCCTGAAATTGTCCAAATGGAGCTTTGGTGACGTCGCAAGAATTCTTTGACCATGGCGCTTTGGTGTCCGTGCTGACAACACAGCCTTTGGGCCGTGCGTTGGACTACAAAGCACCCGAGGGCGGCTGCCATTTGGGGGCCTTTGTCGAAGTACCTTTGGGGCCGCGCAAGGTATTGGGTGTGGTCTGGGGGCGGGGCAAAGGTGATTATGATATCACCAAAATTCGCCATGTGATCCGGGTGCTGGATGCAGCCCCGATGCGCGCTGAAATGCGAGAGTTTTTGACGCGGGCGGCAGCTTATACCTTGACGCCAATGCCTGCGATGTTGCGCCTGGCCACCCGTGCGCCGGGGTTGGGTGACCCACCCTCGATGCGTAAAGTCTATCGGCGCGGGACGTCGGAACCCACACGGATGACGGACGCGCGGACGCGGGTGTTGGAAACATTGTCAGACTATGGTGATCTGACCTTCACCCTGAAGGAGCTGGCCGAAATGGCCGGGGTCACCTCGTCTGTGGTCAAAGGGTTGGTCGGCCAAGGTGCGGTGTTCGAAGAAGACAGCCCGCGGGATATCCCCTTTGGCCGGATGGATCCGGAGCTGCCAAGCAAAGAACTGACCGAGGATCAGGCGACTGGTGCGGTCGCATTGGCAAAGGCAGTCACGTCGGAGACCTATGGTACGACATTGCTGCGTGGTGTCACCGGATCGGGAAAAACCGAAGTCTATCTGGAGGCGATTGCTGCTGCATTGAAGGCCGGACGACAGGCGCTGGTGCTGTTGCCTGAGATCGCGCTGACCGAACAGTTTTTTCAACGGGTGCAGGAACGGTTTGGCGCAAAGCCCGCTGAATGGCATTCGGGTGCGACAATGACAGAACGCCGCCGCATTTGGCGGATGGTGGGGCAGGGTCAGGCACAATTGGTGATTGGCGCACGGTCTGCGCTGTTCTTGCCGTTTCAAAATCTTGGGCTGATCGTGGTCGATGAGGAACATGATACATCGTACAAGCAAGAAGAGGGCGTGCTGTATAACGCCCGTGACATGGCGGTGCTGCGGGCCTCGATCTGCGGGGCGCAGGTGGTATTGGCCTCAGCCACGCCATCGCTTGAAAGCTGGGCAAATGCAGAAGCGGGCAAATATCGACGGCTTGAACTGACCTCGCGCTTTGGCCCGGCGGTGATGCCGACGATGGGTGCGATTGACATGCGCGGTGAAAGCCTGCCGAGCGACAGGTGGGTGTCACCCACCTTACAAGGGGAAGTCAGCAAACGGTTGGAAAGCGGTGAACAGGCGATGTTGTTCATCAACCGCCGCGGCTATGCGCCGATCACACTCTGCCGGGCGTGTGGGCATCAGATTGGCTGTGACGATTGTGATGCGCGGATGGTGGAGCATCGGTTTCTGAAACGTCTGGTTTGTCACCAATGCGGCGAAAGCAAACCGATGCCAGAGGCCTGTCCGTCCTGTGATGCAGTGGGCAAACTGGCCCCAGTTGGGCCGGGGGTCGAACGGCTGGGCGAAGAGGCGGCTGCGCTCTGGCCGGATGCGCGCATTGCGACACTCAGTTCGGATATGTACGGGTCAGCACGGGCGCTTAAGACCGAGATTGCTGCCATCAGTGACGGGGCCGCCGATATCATCATCGGCACGCAACTGGTGGCCAAGGGGCATAATTTCCCGAACCTGACCCTTGTGGGGGTGATTGATGCGGATCTGGGTCTGATGGGCTCTGACTTGCGCGCGGCGGAACGTACCTTTCAATTGATGCGTCAGGTTGCAGGGCGCGCCGGGCGGGCCGATGCACCGGGAACGGCATTGTTGCAGACCTATCAACCTGAACACCCGGTCATTCGGGCAATTTTGGCCGGGGATGAAGATGCGTTTTGGGCGGCAGAAGCGGCAGAACGCAAACAAGCCGGGGTGCCGCCTTATGGGCGCATGGCCGGGATCATCCTGAGCGGGCCTGATGTGGCGCAGGTGTTTGATGCAGGCAACCTGTTGGCCCGACAGGACGGACCGCTGCGCGCTGTCGGGGCACAGGTATTTGGGCCAGCGCCTGCGCCAATTGCGCGGGTGCGGGGGCGACACCGGGTGCGGTTATTGGTGAAGGCGGATAAGTCTGTCCCGTTACAGGATGCGCTGTCTCGATGGGTCGCACAGGTACGTTTGAAGGGGGATTTGCGGCTGGCAGTGGATATTGACCCTCAGAGTTTTTACTAAAAATACATCACGAAACGTGATGTTAATTTCATCAAACATTCATTTTTCTTATATCTAAAATGCCTCTATCTACACCTCGAAACCACCCGCACCGGGGCGGTAGAGCAAAGGAATACGCAATGACTGTTCAAGAAATTTTCCTGACAACCCCACGCAAAGCAGATGCAGGTGTGTCCGCACCGATGGCGCTTTTGATCGGGGCGTTTATTGGGCTGGGGCTTTGCTTTTTGGCGCAGGGTACGGAAGTCACGCCGAGCGGACCTGACTGGCACGGCAATGTGGCGTCATCTGAGATGAAAGCACATTAAAACAACAAACGTGGCGCTGCGGTATCGGCCATAGCGCCACGTGTTCTGTGTAGAAACACTGCAAACCTTTGCGCAGTTGCATGAAGGGTTGTGAATTTTCAGGCTCGTCTTTTCGAATGGGCAGGCGTAATTGAAATAGATGACACAATATATCACCCTAGAAGACGCCAAGCGTTTGCCGTTTTGGCGCAGGCCCGTTGCATTGCTGTTTTTAATGGCTTTGGCGATGCCTATTGCGTTCAACACATGGGCGGCGCTGCTGAATAACTTCGTGATTGAGGTCGCGGATTTTGATGGGTCGGATATTGGCCTGTTGCACACGGTGCGTGAAATTCCCGGTTTTCTGGCGGTTGGCGTCATCGCGATCATCATCTTTGTGCGCGAGCAGGTGTTGGGGCTGGTGTCGCTGATCCTGCTGGGGGTGGCGACAATGCTGACCGCGCAGTTTCCGACGATGGGCGGGATTTTGACGCTGACCATGCTCAGCTCCATCGGGTTTCATTATTACGAAACCGTCAATCAATCGCTGCAATTGCAATGGCTTAAGATCGAAGATGCCCCGCGTATGCTGGGCTGGTTGATGGCGGCGGGGTCCTTTGCCACGCTGATTGCCTATCTGGCAATCATGGCGCTGTGGGAGACGCTCAATCTATCCTACAACATCGTTTATATGGTCGGCGGCGGCATCACTGTACTGATCGTGATCTTTGCCATTGTCGCCTATCCGCAGTTTGAGGCGCCGACGCCGCAGGTCAAGAGAATGATCCTACGCAAACGCTATTGGCTATATTATGCGCTGCAATTCATGGCGGGTGCACGGCGCCAGATTTTCATGGTGTTTGCGGGTTTTATGATGGTCGAAAAATTCGGCTTTGAAGTACATGAAATCACCACGCTTTACCTGATCAATCTGGTGGCCAATATGATCTTTGCCCCTTTGATGGGCCGTGCGGTTGGGTTCTTTGGTGAACGCCGCGCGTTGGGCTTTGAATATATCGGGCTGATCATCGTGTTTCTGTCTTATGGCGGTGTCTATTTTATGGGCTGGGGCGTGATGGTCGCAGCCGTGCTTTATGTGCTGGACCATATGTTTTTTGCGCTGGCACTGGCGCTGAAAACCTACTTTCAAAAAATCGCAGCCCCCGGTGACATCGCGCCTACGGCGGCGGTCGCGTTCACAATCAACCATATCGCAGCTGTGTTTCTGCCCGTGCTGTTGGGTTTCCTTTGGTTGGCGTCTCCAGCTGCGGTGTTCTTTTTGGCGGCAGGTATGGCCTGCGTATCGCTATGCCTTGCGATGCTGATCCCGCGCCATCCGGCACCGGGGAATGAGACAATATTCTCGGCCAGATCGCCGCAAATCGCGGAATAACCCGGTGGCGCAGGGGCGGTTCCTGAGCGGCTCCACCATGGGGCATGTAGTGCGGATGACCGCAACCGGGGCCATGGGCATTACCTTTGTGTTTCTGGTCGATGCAGCGGGATTGCTGTGGATATCGCAACTTGGCAATCCGACGCTGGTTGCGGCCATTGGATTTGCCTTTGCGATCCAGTTTTTCTCGGTCTCTATCGCTGTTGGATTTATGATTGCGGCCACGGCGATGATTTCGCGCTCTATCGGACGTGGCGATCCGGTGCTGGCCCGCAGGCAAGCGGGCGCGGCAACAGTGATTGCCGCAGCGATGCAAACCTGCGTGGCGCTGTTGGTGATTATGGAGCGGCACGATCTAGTTGCACTTGCGGGTGCCGAAGGTGAAACCGCGCGACTGGCGGCGCGCTATCTTGCCATCACCATGCCCTCGCTGATCCTGATGGCGGTGGCACTGACCTGTTCGGGGGCGTTGCGCGCCGAAGGGTTTGGCGCACAGGCCATGTATGTCACGCTGTTTTCCGGCGTATTGCTGACGGTGATTGATCCGATCTTGATTGTCTGGATGGGTCTGGGGCTGGATGGGGCGGCAATTGGGCTGTTTGCCTTTCGCATCTGTCTGGTGGGGCTTGCGATCTATTTTGCCACAATCCGCAATGATTTGATTGCACGGCCCAATATGGCCGATGTGCGCAGTTGCTGTCGGCCTTACATGCTGATCGCCCTGCCTGCGATTGCCACGCAGATGTCGACGCCGGTTGGAAATTATCTGTTGACCATCGTGATGGCACCCTTTGGTGATGATGCTGTTGCCGCTTGGGCAGTGGTGGGGCGGCTGACTGTGGTGGTCTTTGGCGGGGTGTTTGCCTTGGCTGGTGCAATCGGCGGTATCTTTGGCCAAAACTTTGGCGCAGGCGACATGGCGCGGGTGCGCAGCACCTACCGCGATGCCCTGATCTTTTGCCTGATCTACACGCTGGTGGCGTGGCTGCTGCTGTACCTCGCCACGCCGTATGTGATCTGGGCCTTTGGCTTGCAGGGGCAGGGCGCTGCGATATTGCGGGCCTTCACCACCATTGGTGTCGGTGCGTTTATTTTTATCGGGGCACTGTTTGTATCAAACGCGGCATTCAACAGTCTTGGAAAACCGGGGTGGTCCACATTCGTCAACTGGCTCAAGGATGGGGTGTTGTCCTGGCCCCTTGCGACGTGGCTGGCGATGTCTTTCGGCGCGATTGGCGTGATTTACGGGCAGGCGATGGCCGGGGTCATCATGGGGGTGATTGCAGCGATCTGGGGTTGGGTGTTTGTTGCCGGGCTACAGGCCGAAGATACAGCAACCCTTGACCCTGCCGCGCCGCGCCCCTACCCGAACCCGGACAGATATCGGAGAAGATGATGCCAACATTTACCGCACTGACCACCCTTATGGGCCGCGATCCCGCTTATGCGCTGGGTGACGCAATGGAAAGCCTGACGCCGGAACCAACCGGGGTCGGTGTCTTCGAGGTCGAGGACGGATCAGGCCTTTGGGAAGTTGGCGGTTATTTTGAGGATGCGCCGGATGAAACGGCGCTGTCGGTGCTGGCGGCCGCGATGGGGGCAAAACCCTTTGTCGTATCAGAACTGCCCGAGACCGATTGGGTCGCCCATGTGCGCCGCGAACTGGCCCCGGTCGAGGCGGGACGGTTCTTTGTCTATGGCAGCCACGATGCCGACAAGGTGCCCGATGATTGCGAACCCCTGCTGATCGAGGCGGCGATGGCCTTTGGCACCGGGCACCACGGCACGACCTTGGGCTGCCTGCGGGCGCTGGACCGATTGGCGCATGACGGGTTTCATGGTCAAAACGTGGTTGATATCGGCTGTGGCACAGCGGTGCTTGCGATGGCGGCGGCGCGGATTTGGCCAGAAAACGTTTTGGCCAGCGACATTGATGAGGTCGCGGTCGAGGTTGCGGCGGCCAATGTAGCGGCGAATGGGCTGGGAGGCCGCGTGAACTGTGTTGAGGCCGCAGGCTTTGATCATCCTGACCTTGCAGCAGCGGCCCCTTTCGATCTGGTCTTTGCCAATATTCTCAAAGGCCCGCTTGTAGCATTGGCCCCCGATATGGCGCAAGCGATGCAGCCCGGCGGCTATGCGATTCTCTCGGGGATTCTGAATGAACAGGCCGACGATGTGATCGTCGTTTATGCACAATCTGGCATCAATCTGATACACCGGGAAAGCATTGTTGAATGGACCACCTTAACGCTTCGCAAAATGACCTAAATTGAACCCCATTTAAGTGGAATTTGAGGCAGTTGCCCTGAAATTGCCACAATTCATGGCTAATAATTTATGAACAGACACGGTGGGGGCCGTTGATGTAATGAGGCTACTGCCATGGTTGAAACACATGACCATTTTATCAAACGCCTGAACATTCTTGGCAACAAACATGCCAAGATGACACATGGCTATACCACCAAGGTCAACAAAGACGGTTTGATTACGGTAAATCCAAAGGTCAAACGTCGTGGTTTTCCAGTCAAAGGTCTGATCCTGCTGGTTTTGGGTTTTTTTGCGTTCAAGGCCTTTATGTTGGCGTCGTTTGGTCCGGTCACCTACAGCGAACGGCTCTCCAAGCTTGAAAACGGTACAGTTGTTGAACTGGCAGGTGCAAAAGTGCTGGGTATTGATCCGGTCACCGCAATGTTGGCGGATTATGCGGGTCAGGTTCTGCGCTAACGGTCCAGCGCTACTGCCGAAGTCTTTTCAGATATTTTGTTAATGAGTGTTGAGCGGCCTAGTGGTCGCTCAAATTGCTTTGGGGTTCTGCCTGCGCGTGGTGGTGAACTTAGACCGGCACAGCCGTAGCAAAAGAAAAAGCCGCGTCCTGATCCTCTCAGGCGCGGCTTTTATCATCGTCACATTCTCAAACACCCAAACGGCATTTGGAATGCGGTTTAGCGGATGAAGTTGCTCTGTGCGACAACGTCGATATCGCCACGGATCAGACCGATATCGTCCAATTCGCGATCAGACAAAGTTGCCAATGCCTTACGGGTGATGCGTGCATCGTTCCACGCAACAAAGTTGCCAATCATAGTGGCAACAAAAGAAGAAATCCGAGAGACGGTCATTACTGAGCCGTAAGCGGGGCGAGTGGTGTCGAAAGCTGCCATTTGAGCCGTCCTTTATATCTAAATCGTTATGCCGGTTTCCCCGGCGGTGTGAGGGGCAGATAGGAGGGTTCAGACAAATGCACAATCGACAGAAATGCATGTGTGATCTGCACTCATTGCATAGGTCGCATTGGTGGTTAACGCCCCGTAAACTAAGGCAAAAATGTGTTCCGGTGGGCGTCGTTTTTGTACCTCGAAAAGGCGATTTTTGCCGCCAAAGCATAAAAGCGACGATTTAGAGGTCGCAATCAAACATAGAGCGGAAAAGCGTGGTCAATGTTCGCCTTTCGTGCTACTGCATCAAAAAAGCAACAATTTGAGGCAACAGGGCATATGGTACGGGTAATCGGGATTGATCCGGGGCTGCGCAACCTTGGCTGGGGCGTCATTGACGTGGTGGGCAGCCGCATTTCGCATGTCGCAAACGGCGTCTGCGTGTCTGAGGGCACTGAATTGGCGCAGCGGTTGTTGTCGTTGCACGGACAGCTGACGCGGGTGATGGTTACTTACCGTCCAGAGACCGCAGCGGTGGAACAGACCTTTGTGAACAAGGATGGTGCTGGCACCCTGAAGCTGGGTCAGGCCCGCGGCATTGCCATGCTGGTTCCGGCGCAGGCAGGGCTAACTGTGGGTGAATATGCGCCCAACACGGTGAAAAAGACCGTTGTTGGGGTGGGCCATGCCGACAAGGGGCAAGTTGCCCATATGGTGCGGATGCAATTGCCAGGTGTGGTGATTGACGGGCCGGATGCGGCGGATGCCTTGGCCATCGCAATTTGCCATGCCCATCACGGCGGGGCAAGCAGCCTTGCCCAAGCTGTTGCAAAGGCCATCGCATGATTGGCAAGATCACCGGACGTATCGAATACCGCGCGGCGGACCATCTGTTAATCGACGTGCGCGGCGTCGGCTATCTGGTCTATTGTTCAGACCGCACATTGGCCGCGCTGCCAGGCGTGGGCGAGGTTGTGGCGCTTTATACCGACCTCGTGGTGCGCGAAGACCTGATGCAATTGTTCGGTTTTCAGACCTTGGTGGAAAAGGAATGGCACCGTTTGTTAACCTCAGTTCAGGGGGTCGGGGCAAAGGCCTCGCTGGCGATCCTTGGGGCCTTGGGGCCAGACGGGGTCAGCCGGGCCATTGCATTGGGTGACTGGAACGCGGTGAAAGCGGCCAAGGGAGTTGGCCCAAAGATTGCACAGCGCGTTGTGCTGGACCTCAAAGATAAGGCCCCCGGCGTCATGGCGATGAGCGGCACAGTGGCCGAAGCACAGGGCGAAGTTGAAGCACAGGTCATCGAAGACCCAACACCGCGTAAACCCAAAGCGGCGGTCCCCAACGCTTCTGCGCAGTCCGAAGCACTGTCTGCCTTGGGCAACCTTGGTTACGGGCCGGGCGATGCAGCAGGCGCTGTGGCGCAGGCCGCAGGGGAAATGCCAGAGGCGGACACGCCCAGTCTGATCCGTGCGGCGTTGAAACTGCTGGCCCCAAAGGGGTAGGGTGTGACGGAACAAGGCACGTGGGTTTCACCCACCCTACGGAATGACACATGAACGATAGTGACCCCACATTGCGGCCCGACCCGCTGCCCGAAGATTTTGACCGCGCGTTGCGGCCTCAGATGCTGGATGAATTTGTGGGTCAGGCCGAGGCGCGCTCGAACCTGCGGGTGTTCATTCAATCAGCCAAACAGCGCGGCGAGGCGATGGATCATACCTTGTTTCACGGCCCACCGGGGTTGGGTAAAACCACCTTAGCACAGATCATGGCGCGTGAATTGGGTGTTGGTTTTCGCATGACATCCGGCCCGGTATTGGCCAAGGCGGGCGATCTTGCTGCGATCCTGACAAATCTTGAGGCACGGGATGTTTTGTTTATTGACGAAATCCATCGCCTGAACCCGGCTGTTGAAGAGGTGCTTTATCCCGCGCTCGAAGACTTTGAACTTGATCTGGTGATTGGCGAGGGGCCAGCAGCGCGGACCGTGCGCATTGAATTGCAGCCCTTTACACTGGTGGGCGCGACCACACGTATGGGGTTGCTGACCACGCCGCTGCGCGACCGCTTTGGCATTCCAACGCGCTTGCAGTTCTACACCGAGGATGAATTGTTCATTATCGTGGATCGCAACGCCCGCAAACTGGGCACGCCTGCGGATGAAGGTGGGGCCCGCGAGATTGCCAAACGTGCGCGTGGCACGCCGCGTATCGCCGGACGGTTGTTGCGCCGGGTGGTGGATTTTGCCGTTGTCGAAGGTGACGGCCGCGTCACCCGCGCACTGGCCGATATGGCGCTGACCCGGCTTGGCGTTGATCATCTGGGGCTGGATGGGGCGGACAGGCGGTATCTGACGTTGATCGCCGAAAATTATCAGGGCGGTCCGGTGGGCATTGAAACCTTATCAGCGGCGCTGTCCGAAAGCCGAGATGCATTGGAAGAAGTGATCGAGCCGTTTCTGCTGCAACAAGGGTTGATCCAGCGCACCCCGCGCGGGCGGATGTTGGCGCAAAAGGCATGGGTGCATTTGGGGATGACACCGCCGAAATCGCCAAACGATCTGTTTGGTTGAAGTGGTGCAAAGGGATGCAGGAAAAGGGTGAAATGAAAGCGGAAGACATAGAAAACCTGTTTACGCGCGGGGATGGCAGCTTTGCCTTTGCCCGTTGGGGCAGGCCTGTTTGTCCGGTGGTCTTTGGGGTCGATGACGCGACACTTGGGGTTGTCAAAGGCGCGATTGAGGCGGTTGTCAGCCTTGTAGGCCATGAGATGGGTGACATGGACGCCGAACTGGGCAGCAATCTGATGATTTTCTTTTTCTCGGAGTGGTCCGAATTGCCTGAGGTGAAAGGCATGGACCGTTTGGTGCCGGAACTGGGGCCTTTGGTGGCGCGCTTGCAATCCGCAGATGCCAACCAATACCGGATTTTTCGTTTTGATGAAGCGGGCGCGATCAAGGCGGTTTTTGTGTTTTTGCGGATGGACGACCATCTAAATGTCGTACCAGCGCATACGCTGGCCTTGTCGCAAATCGTGCAGTCGATGGTGTTGTGGTCCGACACGGCCTTTACCGAGCGTTCCCCCCTGGCCGTCAGCGGCGAAACCACGGTTCTGCGCCCCGATGTCGCTGATCTGTTGCGTGCGGCTTATGACCCGGTTCTGCCCGATGTGGCAGACGACGCCTCACATGCGCTGCGGCTGGCGGCACGCATTGGCAGGCTGCAATGACCCATCGTTTTTCGCTGCGCATTTATTACGAAGACACCGATATGGCGGGCATCGTTTATTATGCCAACTATCTGAAATTCATCGAACGGGCGCGCAGTGATTGGGTCCGTGATGTGGGCATTGATCAACTGGCGATGAAGGCCGATGGCGTTGTTTTTGCCGTCCGGCGGGTTGAGGCGGATTATCTGGCCCCGGCGGTGTTTGATGATGTACTAGAGGTCCGCACAACCCTGGACAAGATCAGCCCGGTGCGCATGGTTATGGGGCAAGAGGTGTGGCGTGGCGAAACCTGCCTGTTCCGCGCTGCTGTTACGCTTGTGTGCATCGGCAAGGGGGGAAAACCCGTCGGTTTGCCAGCGAAACTTCGCTCAATGACCCTTTGACAGGCAATGCTTTGCCAAGACCCTAGCTTTCCCAGTTGCACTGGGCTAGTTTCATGCCAAATGGAGCCTTGGAAAACCGAGGCCTGAGGCAGTAAGCCGCGCATGCGGTGGGTAAAAAGAGCAGGACACATGCAGACAGCATTATTAGCAGCCCAAGTGGGGGGCAGCATTTCGGTATGGTCAATGTTTGCCGAGGCAACCGTGACCGTGAAATTGGTGATGATCGCGCTTATTGCGGCATCGTTTTGGTCTTGGTCGATCATCATTCAGAAAATCATCCAATACCGCAAAGCTCGCGCTGAGGCGGCAGAATTTGATCAGGCCTTTTGGTCAGGTGAGCCGTTGGATGGTTTGTTCGACAGCGTCGGCGCAGACCCAAGCGGCCCTGCAGAACGGATTTTTGCATCAGGCATGTCGGAATGGCGCCGCTCGCACCGTGATGATGGCGGGCTGATCCCCGGTGCCACGGCGCGCATTGATCGCAGCATGGATGTGGCGATTGCAAAGGAAGCGGAGCGTTTGCAAAAAGGTCTGCCCGTGTTGGCAACGGTCGGATCCACCGCACCCTTTGTTGGGCTGTTCGGCACGGTGTTCGGAATCATGAACGCGTTTATTGAGATTGCCGAACAGCAAAACACCAACCTTGCAGTTGTGGCCCCCGGCATTGCCGAGGCGCTGTTGGCCACGGGCATGGGCCTGATGGCGGCGATCCCTGCGGTTGTGTTTTATAACAAGCTGAGCGCGGACAGTGACCGTATTTTGGGTGGCTACGAAGCGTTTTCGGATGAGTTTGCGACCATCCTTAGCCGTCAGTTGGACGGTTAAGCCATGGGCGCAGGCGTTATCAAAAAGCAAGGCGGCGGGCGCGGCAGACGCCGTGGGCGCAGCCAGCCAATGGCAGAGATCAACGTCACCCCCTTTGTGGACGTGATGTTGGTGCTGTTGATCATCTTTATGGTCGCGGCTCCGCTGTTGACCGTTG
Source organism: Sulfitobacter sp. (assembly GCA_051251995.1). GTDB lineage: Bacteria > Pseudomonadota > Alphaproteobacteria > Rhodobacterales > Rhodobacteraceae > Sulfitobacter. Next base: position 80,354 of record JBPOFF010000010.1, on the reverse strand, counting down.
GCGTGCCCGTTGAACTGCCAAAGACCGCTGCGGGTGCCTTGCCTTCTGAACAAGAAGAACCACTGACGGTGACCGTCACGGCGGATGGCGGTATTCAGATCATGACCACGGAAACGCCACGCGATGATCTGGTCAACAAATTGCGTGCCATTGCGGCGGAACGGTCCAGCGACCGGGTGTTCTTGCGGGCCGACGGCAAAGTGCCCTATAGCGCGGTGATGGAAGTCATGGGCGCGCTGAACGCAGGTGGCTTTTCAAACATCGGTCTGGTCACAGACATCGGTGGTCCGGCGCTGGATGGCAGCGACGCATCGGGTGGCTAGGCGTGCAAATCGGGCATTACATTTCAGGGACAGGACATCTGGTTTTTATCGGATGGTTGCTGTTTGGCAGTGTCTTTGACCCAGACCCGCCCCCGTTTGAGATGACCGAAGTATCGGTGATCAGCGGTGCGGATTTCGACCATTTGATTGCATCGCAGCGGTCGCCTGATACATCCACCGACGTAGCACAGCCCGCGCAGCCCGAGGTTACAGCGGATGTGCCCGAGGTTGCGGTCATACCGGATGCGGTGATTGAACAACCGACCCCAATTCAGACCGAAACACCCCCCGATGATACTCCGCCCGAAGTGACAGAGCAGGCGTTGCCGCCAGAGACCCAGGTGGAGGAGACCCCCCCTGAGCTGGATCAACCCGTAGGCGACGTCGCCGTTCTGGTCCCGGATGTCGCGCCCCAAGCGGTGCCGCGTCCTGTTGAACGCGTGGCTCCGGAACCTGTGGCACAGCCCGAACCAGATGCGACGCCGGATCCAGTTGAGCAACAAGCCGTGGCACCAGACGCAGCGGGCGAGGCCATCGAAGAACCGCAAGAAGCACAGGCACCGGAAGAAGCCACAACCCAGATTGTGACCGAGGCTACAGCAGCCCCCAAAGCATCACCACGCCCACCGGGCAAACGGCCTACGGCCCCAGCGCCACAGGTTGCTGAAACACCAGCACCGTCGGAAACACCCGCGCCTGCGGCCACCACTGATACCGATGCCGTCGCAGAGGCGCTTGCCGAAGCATTGGGCGGCGTTGATACGCCTGTGCCGAACCCCGCCGCGGCGGCCCCAAGTGGGCCACCACTGTCTGCGGGCGAAAAAGAATCGCTGCGGGTCGCTGTTGCAGCCTGTTGGAACGTCGGGTCGTTGTCCTCGGCCGCGCTGCAAACCACGGTTGTGATCAGCGTGAATATGAACCAGAACGGCACACCCGTGATCGAAACGATCCGGCAGGTGGGGTCCTCTGGCGGTTCAGATGCCGACGCAAAGCGGGTGTTCGATTCTGCACGCCGCGCAATTATTCTATGTGGATCAAAAGGCTATAAACTGCCCAGCGAGAAGTTTGGCCAGTGGCAAACCATTGAAATGACGTTTGATCCCAAAAAGATGGGGCGTAAATGACCCTGAATTTTGTTCAAATGAACGCAGTCGTGGCGGTGCTGAGCGCAGGCCAAGGGCGGATGATTGCCTCCCATGGTGCCAAAGCTGTTAAACTTCCCCTCGAAAACGACACCCAACGGCGCAACAGTGCCAACAAGAATGGTCCCGAAAGGATTTGCCTCAGATGAAATCACGTATCCTCAGCATTTGTTTGGCAGTGCTTTGTGCGTTTGCCGTCCCGTTGGCAACGCAAGCGCAAGAGCCGCTTCGGATCACCATTGACGAGGGTATTATCGAACCCTTGCCCTTTGCGGTGCCCACCTTTCAACCCGAAAGCGCCGAGGCCGGTCAGCTTGCCAATGATCTGGCACGTGTGGTGGCCGAAGACCTGATCGGCACCGGATTGTTCCGCGAAATTCCGGCAAGCGCGTTCATCTCAACCGTTAGCGATTTCAACGCAAGCATTCAGTATGCCGATTGGAAAGCGATCAATGCGCAGGCGCTGGTTACGGGGGCGGTGAACGTGCAGGGCGGATCCGTCAACGTAAAGTTCCGCCTCTATGACGTGTTTTCGGGCGCAGAGATGGGCAATGGGTTACAGTTTTCTGGCACCACAGAAGGGTGGCGGCGCATGGCCCACAAGGTTGCGGATGAAGTCTATAGCCGGATCACGGGCGAAGGCGGATATTTCGACAGCCGGGTTGTGTATGTGTCTGAGACTGGCCCAAAAGACAATCGTAAAAAGCGGTTGGCGATCATGGATTACGACGGGGCCAACGTTCAGTTCCTGACCGATTCACAATCCATCGTTTTGGCACCGCGTTTTTCACCCAGTGGTGATCGCGTTCTTTATACCAGCTATGAAAGCGGATTTCCGCGCATCTATGTTTTGGACATCGGCAGTGTTTCGCGCCGGGTGCTGCAAAGTTCTGACGGGACCATGAGTTTCGCACCGCGCTTTTCGCCTTCTGGGCAAACGGTGGTCTTCTCGCTTACCCAAGGCGGCAACACAGATATCTATACGATGGATATTGCCAGCGGATCATCTGTGCGTCTGACGAATACACCCGCAATTGAAACTGCGCCCAGCTATTCCCCGGATGGCAGCAGAATTGTTTTTGAAAGCGACCGTTCCGGCAGTCAGCAACTTTATGTCATGAACGCAACTGGCGGAGAAGCCACACGAATTTCGTTTGGAGAAGGGCGCTATGGCACCCCTGTCTGGTCGCCACGCGGTGATCTGGTGGCCTTCACCAAACAGAACAAAGGGCGGTTCCACATCGGCGTAATGCGTTTGGATGGCACTGAGGAACGGCTGCTGACCGCATCGTTTCTGGATGAGGGGCCAACATGGGCCCCAAATGGCCGGGTGATCATGTTTGCCCGCGAAACCCAAGGGGCGGGCGGATCATCAACGCTGTATTCCGTGGATATTTCCGGGCGCAACCTGCGGCCTGTCCGCACCCCTGATGGTGGCTCTGACCCGTCTTGGTCACCCCTGCAAAAGTGATCGCATTGGTGCGCGGAACATTTCCAATGACCGCGCGCCTGTGATAAACATGATAACAATTGGCAAAAAGCCATCACACGAGAGGCAGTAGCATGAACCGTTTTCTGACCAGCACCATTTTGATCGCAGCTTTGGCCGTTTCGGCCTGTACAAATCCCAACCGTTTTGGTGCCGATGGTGCAGGCGGATACGATGCCAACGCTGGGCAAAATACCGGCATTGTTCCGGGCAGCGCCAGCGACCCATCCTCGACCGCGTATTTTCAACAGGCCGTTGGTGACAGGGTGTTGTTTGAAGTGGATCAATCCACACTGACATCGCTTGGTCGCTCCACTTTGGATGGTCAGGCAAGCTGGCTTTTGGCCAATAGTGACTACCAAGCCGTGATCGAAGGTCACGCAGACGAGCAGGGCACACGCGAATACAACCTTGCCCTTGGTGCACGTCGTGCGAACGCGGCACAGGAGTATCTGGTCTCAAAAGGGGTGCCAGGGTCGCGTTTACGTGTGGTAAGCTATGGTAAAGAGCGCCCAATTGAAATTTGTTCTGAAGAAGCCTGCTATGCCAAAAACCGCCGCGCGGTTACGGTACTGGCTGGCGGACTAAGCAGCTAAGGACTTTTTAACGATGATGAAGCGCGTTGTTTTTGCGATTACGATGGGGCTGCTGGCCAGTCCCGCAGCATTGTACGCCCAAGATGCACAGACCCTTGCGGATGTGCGGCAGGAGCTGACATTCCTGAACACTGAGGTGCAAAAGCTCAAACGCGAGCTGTCGACCACGGGCAATATCACGCTGAACACTGGCAACGGGTCGGTCCTTGAGCGTGTGAATGCCATGGAAAGCGAATTGCAGCGCCTGACATCCAAAAGCGAAGAGCTGGAAAACCGCATCAACCGGGTTGTTGCCGATGGCACCAGCCGGATTGGCGATCTGGAGTTCCGCTTGGTTGAACTTGAGGGCGGCGATATCTCCACTCTTGGTCAGACATCAACTTTGGGCGGCGAGGATCAGACATCGACCCAAGCGCCGTTGACAGCACCAGCCACACCCACAGACACAGCTTCTTTGGCTGTGGGTGAAGCGGCAGACTTTGAGCGGGCGCAGGGGGCGCTCGCCTCCGGTGACTTTCGCGCCGCCGCTGACCAGTTTGCGACCTTTAATCAGACCTACCCCGGCGGACCGTTAGCCGCAGAAGCGGACCTGCGCCGCGGTGAAGCGCTTAATGGTCTGGGCGATCCGCGTGAAGCAGCACGCGCGTTTTTGGCCAGCTTTACGGCTGATCCGGTTGGCCCAATTGCCCCGTCGTCGCTGTTTGAATTGGGCCGCGCCTTGGGCGTGTTGGGCCAAACCCAAGAAGCCTGCGTGACATTAAGTGAAGTAGCGGTGCGGTTTCCGGACAGCCCTGCGGTGACACAAGCCGAGGCCGAAAGAAACAGCATCGGCTGTACGTAAACACAATGCCCGTCCGCTTAACCCAACAGGTGGCAGACGCATTTCTACCACATCCCCCTGACGTGCTGGGTGTCGCTGTGTCCGGCGGCGGCGATTCAATGGCGCTTTTGCATCTGCTGCATGGTCTGACCTCACTGCATAGTACCAAACTTCATGCGGTGACTGTAAACCACGGTTTGCGCCCCGAGGCGGTATCCGAAGCAAAAATGGTTCAACAGTTCTGTGCCAGTCTTGGTATACGGCATGACACATTGCACTGGGCCGATTGGGACGGTTCGGGGAATTTGCAAAGTGCCGCGCGAAATGCCCGGTATACTTTGATGGCTGAATGGGCGGCAAGACATGGCATTTCAACCGTCGCCGTTGGGCATACCGCGGATGATCAGGCAGAGACGTTTTTGATGAATCTTGCACGGCGATCCGGTGTTAATGGTTTGGCTGGCATGCCGGGACGCATGGTGCGGAACGGCGTGACATGGGTACGCCCCCTGCTAAAGGCAGATCGACAATCGCTGCGCAGCTATTTGCAGTCACATGAGATCAATTGGATTGATGACCCCAGCAATGATGACCCCACGTTTGACCGGATCAAGGCGCGGCAACTCATGGAGGTACTTGTCCCCCTTGGCATTGATGCGCAGGGATTGACTGTTGTTGCTTCCCATATGGCGCAGGCCCGGACCGCGTTGGATTGGCAAACATTTTTGGCCGCGCGCGATATTGCGGATATTGATGCAGGGACGGTTGTTATCAATGATCGTAAGCTGCGCCTCTTGCCAGATGAAATTCAGCGACGGCTGCTTGTCCATGCGATCAATTGGATCAGCAAAGCAACCTATCCGGCACGCCATGCTGCGGTCACATCTGTGATGTTTGCCCTGCGCGATGGTCAGGCGGCCACCGTAAACGGCTGTCACGCCCGCAGAATTGGGTCTGATATCTGGCTGTTTCGGGAATATAATGCAGTGAAGGATCACCAGACGGCGGCAGACCAGCTTTGGGATGACAAGTGGCAGTTGATCCCGGCAGGCCCACAAACAACAGACCGGGATTTAACGATCAGAGCGTTGGGCAAAGCCGGCATTGATCAATGCCCCAATTGGCGGGCTTCGGGTCGTCCTTATGTTGTGTTATTATCGACGCCTGCGGTGTGGGATGGCGATGTTGTTGTTGCAGCCCCCCTTGCCGGATGCGGCGAGAAATGGCATGCGGATGTCATTGGCGGTAAAGAGACTTTCTTTGCCGGACTTTTAACGCATTGAACATGCGCGCATCATCTCTATCTTAAGGGGGTGGTCGTGTCATATCGGTGTGGCCACTGGGCCGCAGCACCCGCGCGCGCCTTGTTGATAACAGGAGAATTTCCTTGGGCAATGTTCGTAATCTCGCCTTTTGGGTCGTGTTAATGCTTTTGGTTTTGGCGTTGTTCAATTTGTTCAACGGTTCAGGCAGCAATCTACAAAGCACTGAAATCACTTATTCAGAATTTGTGAGCTCGGTAAAAGACGGCGACGTCCGGAATGTGACGCTTGACGGTGAACAGGTACGTTTCCGCAAATCAGACGGTTCAGATTATGTTGTGATCAAGCCGGAAGACGCTGAAATCACAACGCTTTTGATCGAAAACAATGTGCCGATCAAAGCCGTACCGCAGGAACAATCGGGGTTCTCGACGTTTCTCATGTCGCTGCTGCCCATTCTGTTGCTGATCGGTGTGTGGATTTATTTCATGAACCGGATGCAGGGCGGCGGCAAAGGTGGGGCAATGGGTTTTGGCAAATCCAAGGCCAAGATGCTGACCGAAAAACATGGTCGTGTGACGTTTGATGACGTTGCAGGCATTGATGAAGCCAAGGAAGAGCTTGAGGAAATTGTCGAATTCCTCCGCAATCCACAAAAATTCAGTCGTTTGGGCGGCAAAATTCCCAAAGGTGCCTTGCTCGAAGGCCCTCCCGGTACTGGTAAAACATTGCTGGCCCGCGCCATTGCGGGCGAGGCGGGTGTGCCGTTCTTCACCATTTCCGGTTCTGATTTTGTTGAAATGTTCGTGGGTGTTGGTGCATCGCGTGTGCGTGACATGTTCGAACAGGCCAAGAAAAATGCGCCTTGTATCGTGTTTATTGACGAGATCGACGCTGTTGGTCGCCACCGAGGTGCTGGTTACGGCGGCGGTAACGATGAACGCGAACAGACGTTGAACCAATTGCTGGTTGAGATGGACGGCTTTGAAGCCAACGAAGGCGTGATCATCATCGCGGCGACAAACCGCAAAGACGTGCTGGATCCTGCCTTGTTGCGCCCGGGTCGCTTTGACCGTCAGGTCAGCGTTGGTAACCCAGATATTAAGGGGCGGGAAAAGATCCTGCACGTACATGCGCGCAAAACACCACTTGGCCCAGACGTTGATCTGCGCATCATTGCGCGTGGAACGCCGGGTTTCTCGGGTGCTGATCTGGCCAACCTTGTGAACGAGGCGGCATTGACTGCCGCACGCTTGGGGCGTCGCTTTGTCGCGATGCTGGATTTTGAATCCGCCAAGGACAAAATCATGATGGGTGCTGAACGGCGCTCCATGGTGTTGACCCAAGACCAAAAAGAAAAGACCGCCTATCACGAAGCGGGCCACGCCATTGTTGGCATCAGCCTGCCGAAATGTGACCCGGTCTATAAGGCCACGATCATTCCACGTGGTGGGGCCTTGGGCATGGTGATGAGCCTGCCGGAAATGGACAAGCTGCAAATGTTCAAGGACGAAGCTGAACAGCGCATTGCCATGACCATGGCGGGCAAAGCGGCTGAGATCATCAAATACGGTGCGGATGAGGTCTCCTCTGGTCCGGTTGGTGACATCATGCAGGCCAGCGCGCTCGCTCGGGCGATGGTGATGCGCTATGGCATGTCCGACAAAGTCGGCAACATCGACTATCAAGAAGCGGCAGCTGGATATCAGGCCAACGGCGGGGCAGGTGGTTTTTCAGTTTCTGCGGCGACCAAGGAACTGATCGAAAGCGAAGTGAAGCGCATTATCGACGAAGGTTATGATGTTGCAGCCAAGATCATCAAGAAAAAGAACAAGGAATTTGAACGCCTTGCTCAGGGCTTGTTGGAATATGAAACCCTGACGGGTGAAGAAATCAAACGCGTCATCGCGGGTTTGCCACCAACGCCGGACCCTGATGAAGAAGGCCCGTCGGATGAAGGCAGCGCGCCCAGCGTCACTGCCATTCCAAAAGCCAAGGGCAAGAAATCACCACCCCCCTCTGGTGGGCTTGAGCCGGAACCGACAACATGATCCATCCGATCTGGTGATGGGAACATCATAACAAATCATAAGGTCCGGCCTGTGCCGGGCCTTTTCTTTTGTCCGGGCACAGGGCAACGTGCAGGGCAAACGGATAGGGACACCCATGGCTGAGTTTCGACCTACGGATTATTATGCAACCATCACGTGGATTGGTCGCGTGCCTGAAAACCGCAGCAATATCCGGTCCGAACCGCTTGAGACCGCATTTGTCAGTTATGCAGGTTTTGCAGATGATTTTCACAGCGGTCTGACCCGCGCGTCTTGTGTGCGGGTCAAAGAACAGCACCCGCAAGGCACCGAAATCCGCAACACCCGGCAATTGTCTATCCTGTCGGTTGAAGAAATGGACATGATCGCCCGCGAGATTGGACTGGAAGCACTTGATCCCGCCACGTTGGGCGCGTCGATTATCCTGCAAGGCATCCCAGATTTCACCTATGTCCCGCCGGCGTCGCGGCTACAGTCAGAAAATGGCACCACAATCGTGGTGGACGTGGAAAACGGCCCCTGCAATTTTCCCGCCCGCGAGATCGAAAATGACCAACCGGGCCACGGCAAAGCGTTCAAGACTGCGGCCCGTGGCAAGCGCGGTGTGACTGGATGGGTGGAGCGTGAGGGCCAGATCAACATCGGTGACAAGCTGCGCCTGCACGTCCCCGATCAGCCCGCTTGGCCGCACGTTTAACCGCCTCAAGTTTCCAAAAAGAAACGCCACTGTCACCTCCCGCCGCATCAAGAGGTGGAAATGTCGGAATTGCGCCCTCTTAAAGGGGGGGTGGACCTGTATGACGGGGCCAGCAACACCGCCGATCCAGGCAACAGGGGATTCTCAAATGGCTTTTAAGACCGACATTCAAATCGCACGCGAAGCGAACAAAAAACCGATCCAAGAAATCGGCAAAAAACTGGGCATCGGCTCAGATGACCTGCTGCCATATGGCCACGACAAAGCAAAAGTCAGCCAAACTTTCATCAATTCGATCCAAGACCGCAAAGACGGCAAGCTGATCTTGGTGACGGCGATTAACCCGACGCCTGCGGGCGAAGGCAAGACCACAACAACCGTAGGTCTTGGTGACGGTCTGAACCGCATTGGCAAGAACGCCTGCGTCTGTATCCGTGAAGCATCGCTTGGACCAAACTTTGGCATGAAGGGTGGTGCCGCTGGCGGTGGCTACGCACAGATCGTGCCAATGGAAGAAATGAACCTGCACTTCACCGGTGACTTTCACGCCATCACGTCCGCGCATTCACTGTTGTCGGCCATGATCGACAACCATATCTATTGGGGCAATGAGCTTGAGATCGACACCCGCCGCGTTGTGTGGCGCCGCGTCGTCGACATGAATGACCGTGCCTTGCGCCAGATCACAGCGTCCTTGGGTGGCGTATCCAACGGCTTCCCCCGCGAGGCTGGGTTTGACATCACTGTGGCCTCCGAGGTCATGGCGATCCTGTGCTTGGCGAATAACCTTGAAGACCTGCAAACGCGTCTGGGTGACATGATCGTGGCGTACCGCCGGGACCGTACCCCGGTCTTTGCCCGTGACATTAAAGCTGATGGGGCCATGACCGTGCTGCTGAAAGACGCGATGCAGCCTAACATCGTTCAGACCTTGGAAAACAACCCTGCGTTTGTACACGGCGGCCCATTTGCGAACATCGCCCATGGCTGTAACTCTGTCATCGCCACCACAACCGCTTTGAAACTGGCGGATTACGTTGTGACCGAAGCAGGCTTTGGTGCTGACTTGGGTGCCGAGAAATTCATGAACATCAAATGCCGCAAGGCGGGTCTGTCACCCTCTGTTGTGGTGGTTGTCGCCACCGTGCGCGCGATGAAGATGAACGGGGGCATTGCCAAGGCCGATCTTGGCACTGAAAACGTGGATGCGGTCAATAAGGGTTGTGCAAACCTTGGCCGTCACATCGAAAACATGAAAAGCTTTGGGGTGCCTGTGGTTGTTGCAATCAACCACTTCGTCACCGACACCGACGCCGAAGTGCAGGCCGTTAAGGATTACGTGGCCAGCCAAGGGTCTGAAGCGATCTTGTCGCGTCACTGGGAGTTGGGCTCGGAAGGCTCTGCCGATCTGGCGACCCGTGTGGCCGAGATCGCAGATGGCGATTCAGCCAACTTTGCGCCGATCTATCCTGACGACATGCCGCTGATGCAAAAGATTGAAACCATCGCCAAGCGTATCTACCGCGCGGATGAGGTTTTGGCTGATCAGAAAATCCGCAATCAGTTGAAAGAATGGGAAGCGCAGGGTTACGGCAACCTGCCGGTCTGTATGGCGAAAACGCAATACAGCTTTACCACTGATCCGGACCGTCGCGGCGCGCCTACCGGGTTCTCTGTGCCCGTGCGCGAAGTGCGCCTGTCCGCTGGTGCCGGGTTCATCGTCGCCATCTGTGGTGAGATCATGACAATGCCGGGTCTGCCACGGGTGCCATCCGCCGAAAGCATCCGTTTGAATGCAGAGGGTGACGTCGAAGGATTGTTCTAAACATTAGGGTGGGGCACGGCCCCACCTTACGGAATGATAGGTAAGGTGGGGCCATGCCCCACCTATTCGTTTAAGGGAAAAACATGACAGCAACTGTGATCGACGGAAAAGCTTTTGCCGCCAAAGTGCGCGGCCAAGTGGGTGAACATGTAACGCGCCTGAAAAATGACCACGGCATCACGCCGGGGTTGGCCGTGGTGTTGGTGGGCGAAGACCCGGCATCGCAGGTTTATGTCCGTTCGAAAGGTAAGATGACCGTAGAAGTTGGCATGAAGTCGGTCGAACACAAGCTTGATGTCGATACAGCTGAGACAGACCTGCTGGCGCTGATTGATCAGCTGAACAATGATCCAGAAATTCATGGCATTCTAGTGCAACTGCCGCTGCCCAAACATTTGGACGAAGATCTGGTGATCAACTCGATTTCCCCGGCCAAGGACGTTGACGGGTTTCATATTTCCAATGTTGGGCTGCTTGGCACCGGGCAGAAATCCATGGTGCCCTGCACGCCGCTGGGCTGTTTGATGATGCTGCGCGACCATCACGGCTCATTGTCCGGTATGAACGCCGTTGTCATTGGCCGTTCTAACATCGTTGGCAAACCCATGGCGCAATTGCTGTTGGGCGACAGCTGTACTGTCACCATCGCGCATTCCCGTACCAAAGATCTACCCGATGTTGTGCGCCGCGCGGACATCGTTGTGGCCGCTGTGGGCCGCCCCGAAATGGTGCCGGGCGATTGGATCAAAAAGGGGGCCACCGTGATTGACGTGGGCATCAACCGTCTGGACGCCCCTGAAAAAGGCGAAGGCAAGACCAAGCTGGTAGGTGACGTTGAATATGACAGCTGCGCTGCTGTGGCGGGTGCAATCACCCCAGTGCCCGGCGGTGTTGGGCCGATGACCATTGCCTGCCTGCTGGCGAATACTGTGACCGCCTGTTGCCGCGCCAATGGTCTGGCAGAGCCGGAAGGCCTAACCGCCTAAAAACACCTGATACATGATCCGGCCGGGGAGAAACGTAAACATCCCGGCCAGGATCAATGCGCCAAACACCAGCGATTTCATCCCGCGCTGATGTGCCTGAATATCCTTTGTGCGTACGGCACGGATGTTCGTGACCAAACTAACCAAAGTTATAATCGACAACAGGTGAATTGGGCTGAATGGCCCAGCCAATCTGATCTCATGTATCCAAAAACTGCTCAGTGCAGCCATCGCCATGGCAATCACCCATATCCACCCCAGAATCTTATGTGCCTTACTGCCTCGCCTGATGCTGAATATGGCAATGACCACACCCACAGCGATGATGGCACATAAGGTGTGTACCTGGATCACCAGACTGGCGTTCAAAAGCGGATCTAAAGACATGTCGGCAACTCCATTGCGATTGTTGCGCCCTGCATGGCAAAAGAATAAACCAATCCAAACACCGCATACGTGAACGCCGCGTCTGCTTCGCCAATTGCAGGGAACTTGCCTTCCATGTCATTTACGCTTCGTGAAAATCGCACTCTTTCTACCCTCGTGGCGGTCTGGGTGCTGGGCACAGCATTGGCGACGCTGGCCGGGCCATTTGGAACGCTTGATGCCTTGCCGCTGATGTCGCGCTTTGCTTATTGGGCCTGCGTGGTCGCGCTTTCCGTTTTTGGAAATCAGGTGGTATCGGCTTTGTCACAGGGTCGTTCGAATAGGTTTAAATACCTGATGTGGATCGGTTTCATCATCGTCACAACCAGCGTAATCTATCTGCTGAATTCACACCTCTTTGAAAATTGGTATGGCTTAGCAAAGTATTTTTATCTGTTCGGTGTGGTCACGGCGATTGTCCTGATCGTGCACGGCGCATTCGCCCTTATCCATAGTTTGCGGCCCGAAGCGGCTGCGTCGTCACCAGAAAATCCAAGTGCCACGTTTCTGCTGCGCATCCCGCTGGCGCAGCGTGGTGCGTTGATCCGGATTGAAGCACAGGATCATTATCTGAATGTCATCACCACCAAGGGGAGCAGCCTGATTTTGCTTAGGTTAGGTGAGGCTGTGCAGGAGTTGGATCAGGCGCAGGGGATGCAGGTCCATCGGTCACATTGGGTTGCCCTGAGTGCTGTCAAAAAATACCACCGCAAGGATGGCCGCGACCTGTTGTTGATGGCTGATGGCCAAGACGTTCCAATAAGCCGCAGCTTTCGCGATGCGGCGCGCGCTGCTGGACTGTTTTAAAAGATCAGGCCGGAACCGGCACCATGGTGCCCTGTAAAATAGCGATCAATGTACGGACACCATCTGCTTCTGCATGGACCTCAGCAGTGACCACGCAAAGCCGCTTACCGGGTTTGATCACCTTTCCTGTCGCAATCAACCGGTCGCCGCGTGCAGGGGCCAGCAGGTTTATCTTTATCTCTGCGGTTACCACTTCCAAGTCCATTGGCAGCATCGTTAACGCCGCATAACCCGCAGCGGAATCGCCAATGGCGAAGGTCAGCCCGGCATGGCCAAACCCTTGCTGCTGGAGCGCCAAGGGCAAGATCGGTGCGGTGATACAGATGTGGCCTGCACCAACCTCGCTAAGCGTTGCGCCAAAGGTCGCCATCAGGCTTTGCGCGCCAAAGCTGGCATGAATACGGTCAATCGCTGCTTGGTCCATCCAAATTACCTCGGCATCGGAATGACAGTTGGGGTTTTCCCGGTCAGGATGGCCTTTGCTTCGGGGCGCATCACACCGCGCAACACATCAGAGTGGCTGCGCAGCCCGCCCGTATAGGTGCCATAGGCGGGCAAGATCAGACGATCGCTATCATAAAGAAACGCAGGTCGTGAAATGCTGCGGCCTGTCGTATGGACAGCAGCCTTTGGATGGTAATGCCCCGATACCTCACCACTTGCGCTGGCCTGCGCGATATGGCGAAACGTCAGCGGCGGAGTGGGCAGTTCTGCCAGATGACTACCGCCCAGATCAATAGGGCCGGGATCGTGGTTACCTTCAATCCACACCCACCGCCGCCCGGCTTGTAAGCGGGTGATCCAAAGCCGCTCTTCTTCGGGCAATGCCAGTGCGGCATCCAGATCATCAAAACTATCCCCAAGGCAGACAACGATATCTGCATTGCACCGGGTCAGATCGGCAGCCAGCCGGGTCAGCGTGTCGCGGGTGTCATAGGGCGGCAAAGAGGTGCCGCCGCGCCGGGCAATACGCTCTGACTTGCCAAGATGTAGATCACTCACGCAAAGCAACCTTTGATCCGCCCACCACAGCGCACCGCTGCCCAGAGCCGTGAGTTGCGCGCCAGCAAGAGTGAATTCGTATCCGTTCATCCTTTGTTCATGTTTGAAAAATGAAGATTTGGCAAGCCTGCAAAAACATGCCGCACGTTTGTTGCAGGTGTCGTGCAGAGATATTTTTAAAAGGGCAGTGGATCGCCTTTAGAACCCAACCCGCCAGCGTGGTTTGTTCGACGGCGCAGGCGTGATCTCTGCTAATCCTGATTGTTCCATCAAACGTGCAGCCTCTTCGGCCAACAGTTTTTCCTCGGCGTCGCCCTTTACAGGGATACGGCCCATTTCCAGAAACAACGGTGCAGCCAGTGGCGACACCCGAGGCAGGCGCAGATGGTCAATGCGGCCATCAATGCGGGTGATCATTTCCTCAATCCGACCAAAGTCGACCAAGCCGCGCAAGGCCTCTTCGCGGGTGATGCGCAACATCAGGTGTTCAGGATCATAGCGGTGCAGCGTGTCATAAAGGATATCAGAACTGAATGTCGCCTGTCGCCCGGATTTGCGGGCTTGTGGCAGGTTGCGTTCAATCAGCCCGGCAATGGTAGCACTGGCCCGAAAGGTGCGTTTCATCACGGCATTCCCCGCCAGCCATGTTTCCAACCCATCTTGCAGAGCGTCCAGATCAAACAGCGGTGCCGGATTTTTCACCGCGTCCAATCCCCAGATCAGAGTGGCATAATCTGTGGCGACAAAACCAAGCGGATTCAGGCCCAATTCCTCCATCCGTTTGGTCAGCAACAACCCCAGCGTTTGCATCCCGTTGCGGCCCGCAAAGCCGTAAACCACGGTTTGTTCGCGGCCATCATGGGGGAAGCTTTCAATCAACAGCCTGCCGGGTTGCGGCAATTGGCTGACCTGTCGTTGCAGGTGCAACCATTCCGCCGTGTGCGATGGCAGGTCAGGCCAGCTGTCTTGGGTAAAAAGGCGTTGTATCCGGGCCGAAAGCTGTGTCGATGTGGCGAACTTTGTACCCATAAAGGTGGCGATCTTGGGCTTTTTCGCCGCATCACGACTGACCTCCACCGTCATTTCGCGCAGGCCCTCGTATTTCACCACCTGGCCGCCAATCAAAAATGTGTCGCCGGGGGTCAGGGTCGCGGCAAAACCTTCTTCGATCTCGCCCAAGGGTTTGCCGCCTCGATTGCGCCGCATCCGCACTTTCAGGGTGTCGGTGTCCTGAATGGTGCCGATATTCATGCGGATACGTTGGGCGCTGCGCGGGTCGCGCAATTGCCAGCGGCCATCGGGACGCTGAAGCAATCGTTGCCACCGATCATAGGCGCGTAACGCATAGCCGCCTGTGGCGCAGAAATCGAGGCAATCGTCGAACGCAGCACGGGTGAGGGCGCTATAGGCACCAGCAGATTTGAATTCGGCAAAAAGATCATCGGCGTGAAACGGCCCGGCGCAGGCGGTGATGAGGATATGCTGGCACAATACATCACGTGGGCCGGGGCCACGCGGATCACCGTCCAACGCGCCTGCAAGGACCGCCTCAAGGGCGGTGACGCATTCGACCACCTCAAATCGGTTTGCGGGTACCAAAAGCGCCTTGGAGGGCGCATTATAGCGGTGGTTGGCGCGGCCAATGCGTTGCACCAGCCGTTTGACGTTTTTCGGTGCGCCAATTTGGATCACCAGATCAACATCACCCCAGTCGATGCCCAGATCAAGCGAGCCGGTGCAGACAATCGCGCGCAATTCACCGCGCACCATTGCACCCTCGACCCGCAACCGCTGTTCCCGGTCCAAGCTGCCATGGTGAATGCCGATGGGCAAGCTGTCTTCATTGGCCAGCCAAAGGTTACGGAAAAAGATTTCGGCCTGTGCGCGGGTATTGTGAAAAATCAACGTGGTGTTGTGCTGTTTAATCTGCTCCAACACCGACGGAATGGCATAGGCCGCCCCGCCGCCCGACCATGGCGGGGCCTCGTCGGTGGTGAGCATCTGAATGTCCGGTGATGGGCCAGGGTCGGCCAGCAATATCTCGCAGGGGTCGGGATGCCGCGCCATGAGGTGCGCAATTGCGGCGGGGTCATCGACGGTTGCTGACAATCCAACCCGTTTGAGATCAGGACAAATGGTTTGCAGACGCGCCAAAGCCAACATCATCTGATCGCCACGCTTGCTTTCTGCCAGTGCATGGATTTCGTCGATCACCACGCGCTTTAACCCTTTGAACATGCGCGGCGCATCGTCATAACTGACCAGCAGCGCAAGGCTTTCTGGTGTGGTCAGAAAGATATGTGGCGGGTCAGCGCGTTGGCGTTTGCGGCGCGATTGCGGGGTGTCACCGGTGCGTTCATCAATGGTAATCGGCAGGTTCATTTCCTGAACCGGGGTGGTCAGATTGCGTTTGATGTCGGCGGCCAGCGCCTTGAGCGGTGAGATATAGAGCGTGTGCATGCCCGCGTGCGTGCCATCGGCCAATTCAATCAACGTGGGCAGAAACCCAGACAGGGTTTTGCCGCCCCCCGTGGGCGCGATCAGCAAAAGCGATGGCGCATCAGCACGGTCCAACATTTGCTGCTGGTGGGGGTGGATCGACCAGCCTTTGGTGGCAAACCATTTGGTAAATTGAGGGGGCAGATTGCGCATACTGTACAATGTAGCACCCCTGCTGAGGGGGGCCAGCCAAGTGATGATGTTTTGCGACTATTACGGCCTGCTCATCAGGTCGGTGTCGATCACTTAACGATAACTTCGTCCTTAACGAACATGTTCGCCCAAGCCCGGTCAATCAAGGCGGGACTCATCTTATAGGGGATGCCCTCAAAATCGCAGATCGCGATCATCTGATCGATCAAAAAGATCGGCTGATAGTTGGCATATATATTGTCGATGGTAGGGTATTTCACCTTCAACAAATGAACCAAAGTCGCCTCATCAAGCGCCATGCCTTTTTTTCGCGCGACCATGGCAAAAATTTTCAGGAAGTTTTCCTGATTTGGCCCGTCAATTTTGATCTTAAAGAAGATACGGCGCAGGGCGGCGGTGTCGAAAATCTCATTCGGGTGAAAGTTGGTGGAAAAGATCACCAGTGTGTCAAACGGCACTTCGAACTTTTCACCTGATTGCAGGGCAAGAATATCTTTGCTTTCTTCAAGCGGCACGATCCAACGGTTCACAATGCTTTGCGGTGGCTCTTTTTGGCGGCCAAGGTCATCCACGATGAAAATGCCGCCAGTCGATTTCAACTGCAACGGGGCCTGATAGGTTTTTGCGGAAGGGTTATAGACCAGATCAAGCATATCAAGCGAGAGTTCACCACCGGTGATCACCGAAGGCCGTTCACAACAGACATAGCGCGCGTCATAGCGGGTGACACGGCGCAGGGAGGTGGGGTCTTGGACCTCTTCCTCAGCGGCGGAATGCACGATTGGGTCATACACCGTGATCACTTGGCTGGCGTATTCAATGGCGCGTGGTACATAAACCCGGTCACCCAATGCATCACGTATCCCGTTGGAAATACTGGATTTACCGTTGCCCGGAGGGCCATACATCAAAATGGAGCGGCCCGCAGACACCGCTGGCCCCAGATGGTCCAGCAGGCTGTCTGGTAAAACCAGATGGCCCATCGCCCCGGTCAATTGTTCGCGGGTGATTTGCAAGTTACGCACCGACTGGCGTTTGACCTGTTCGCGGTAGACATCCAGCGGCACCGGCATCGGGCCAAAGTACTCGGACTGCGCCAATGCATCCAGCGCACGCGCCTTGCCTGCATCGGTCAGCTGATAGCCCATTTCGTTGCCATTTTGTGCGTTCAGCGTGCCGGTCGCTTCCAACAGGCGCTGTTCGCGGGCCATATCGACCAATTCTTGGGTGACCGGGATCGGCAGTGCAACGGCGCGGGCCAATTCGCTGACCATATTAACGTTTTTACGAAAAATTGTCTTAAGCAGGATATCCCGCATCATCACGACGGGTAATCTCATGTCTTCCAACCGCTTGGGCGGTGGTGGTGCCATAACGTTGGTGGGCTGCATGTTCATGACGATGCTCCTGAGACAGGGGGGCAGGCATTTTTGATCCTGCAACAAAAGGGCTGAATATGGGGTAAATTACGCCCCATATTTTGCACCTAAAATGAGGTAAATGGCCAAAGTTGCACCCAAGGCGAGGCCCATCGGGAACTTTTTGGCGTGTGTCCAGCTGACCCAATCGGGGGCCAATCGGCGCAGGGGTGTGTGTTTCGCTGTGCGGTGTGTGACAACAGCGGCCAATAAGATCGCCATAAACAGCGCCATCAACAACCGAAGGTCCCCCAAAGCCACATAGGGCGCACCAGCGGCCAAAAACTTGGAATCGCCCGCGCCCATGGCACCCGCTGCGTTCAGCACAACGCCAACGATCAAGACGATGACAAAGCCAAGCAGCCGCCAGAGGTAGATCTCAAAAGGTAGAACAAACAGTCCTACTACGACAAAAACCAGAATTAACGCAACAACGGCCTGATTGGTAATGCGCATCTGCGCCATGTCGGTGAACATGACATACAGACAAATCGGCAAGACAAACGGCAGAAACCACAGCGCGGATGTTGCGGTGATTGTCATAGCGTCAGCCGGCGTTTTCGAGGGCGCGTAGCGACCGTACGGCAGCCTCAAAGTGCTGCGGATGTGTATCAATGGCCTCGCGGAGCAACCCTTTGCCCGTTTCGACATCACCCTTTTTGATCGCTGACAGTGCCATCGTGTGCAGCAATTGTGCGCGTTCGGTTTGATCCATAGGGATCACAGGCAGGGTGTAATCCCGCTGCGCTGCCCGGGCTAGGACAAGGTTGTTCTTGGCGGTAAACAGGGTGGGGTCTTGGCGTACGGCGTCTGAAAACAACCGCTCTGCCGCTTTGTAATCACCACGGGTCAGTTTCGAATACCCCCAGTTGTTCATCACAGAGCCGGGGGTCGTGGTCAGCCCAACAGCGGTTTCGTAAAAACTGTCGGCTTTTTTCCATTCTTTTTTGCTGTCGGCAATCAGCGCAGCAAGGCGGTAGCGCTTGAATGTTTCATGGGTTGGCGGCACGGCATTCAACACCGTTTCTGCCTTGGCCCAATCGCCACTGCGGATCAGGGCGTCAGCGTATTCAACACTGTCGTCGCTGGTCGCCTCGGGCATTTTGGTTACTTTGCCCCATTCGATAGCCCCTTCAGTCACCCGCTTGGCGCGGATTAACGACAGGGCCAGACCACGTTGATGGTCGATCCTTGTCGGGTCTTCTTTGCTGGAGCGTGCAAAGTATGTCACTGCCTCGTTTGGATCGGCGACTGTCAGCATCACATCTGAAAGATTGGTGGCATCGACAACATTAACGTCCTCAAAGGCGCGTTCAACGGTGGCGTTTGCATCTTTTTGACCGCAGCCTGCAACAGCGGTAAGACCTGCAATGCAGGTTGCAAATAGAATAGGGTGGCGCATTTTGCGTCCTTTTTACTGCTCTGCCTTCGGTATTGATGTCGGTCAGATGTCGGAGTTGATCAAGTAATCGCCCGCGCCACGCCGCACCAATTTATAATTAGTGTCGTCAAGATCGTTAATAGCATTATTTTCCGATTTTGCGAGTGCTAAGCGCAAATTGTCACGGATTGCGTCACTTTCGCCATTGTCCAGCGCATAGGCCTTGCGAAAAATCTGAACGGCCTCGGGTGTTTTGCCCCGTTCCATCAACACAACCCCCAGATTATTCCAATCTTCAGGCTCGGTTTCGTTCTCTTTGACCGCGCGCCGCAGCAATTGTTCAGCCTGTCCAAGACGGCCCAATCCCAGGTTCGCGCTGCCCAAGCCAGACAGGATTTCAGCATCAATACCCTGGTCCAAGGCGGCACGGTTGAACGACTTGATTGCCAATTCATATTGGCCTGCCGCCATCAATCGGTGGCCCACCTCAACGCCGTCTTCGGCCGTTTTGCGTTGGTTCACACCCGGGGCAAAGGGGCTGTCAGTTTTCTTTTGAAAGATCGGCGCAGAAAAGCCGCCCGGTGAACAGGCGGCCAATCCGATGGTCGAGATAAGTACCATGGCGCAGGTTGCCCTGCGCCAGCGTTTTGTTGTCATTATTGACCCGGTCCGCCCATTTCACCCAGTTTCGTAATACCCAGTACCGACGGTCCAACCAGAATGATCAGCAGTGGCGGTACAGTCAGCATCATTGTGGCAAGGGTCATCTTGGTTGGCAACTTATTTGCGGCCTCTTCTGCGCGCATAACACGTTTGTCACGCATTTCGTCCGCATAAACCCGCAGCGCATCCGCAATCGACGTACCAAAAGCGGCTGACTGCACCAGAACGGTCACAAATGACGACACGTCTTGCACGCCACAGCGTTCACCAAGATCATTCAAGACGGTCACCTTGTCCTTACCGGCCTTCATCTCATAGGCAACCACGTCAAATTCATCTGCAAGTGCCTTGTATGAGGCGCGTAGTTCACGGGCGATACGGACAATACATTGATCAAGCGACTGACCAGCCTCAACACAGACCAGCATCATATCAAGCGCATCGGGGAAACCACGTTCGATTTCTTCTTTGCGCATGCTGACCCGGCGCGTCACCCAATATTTGGGCAAGAAATACCCGATACCACCGGGACCAACGGTATAGATCATCATTTTTTGGGTGCTCATGCCTTCGCCGCCGCCCAAAAAGTTAACGTAAACAATACCAGCCATCATACCCAAGAGCCCCAGAACCATCTGGGCAAAGTAGAAAACCCGTACCGCATCGCGTGACTGATACCCCGCTTGGCGTAGTAAAAGCTGTTTGGCGCTCAATTCATCGACATTTTCAGGCTCAAGGAACTTTGAGAACTTCTGTAACTGCTGGTTGCCGTCGGCTTGACGCAGTTGTTTGTTCGGATCAGCCACGCCATTGGCGCTGTTGGAGGCGCGTTTGAGTTTGCTTAGCGGATCTTCGGGCTGCCTGATCATCATAACAAGTGTGATCGCCACAAGAGCCAGACCCAGCACACCTGCGATAATGATCAAACCCATGGGGCCCAATACGGCGCTAAACTGTTCGTTGATCTGTGTTAGGAATTCCATTTCAAATGCTCCTTACACTTTAATGTCGGTGAGGACGCGCATCACCATAAGGTTTGCAGCGAGAAAAATACCCACAACAAAACACGCGGGGATGAAATACGCCGTTTCGCGCACTTCGTCATAATAATTCGGGTCGGCAACGTTGATCACAATCAGCGCAAGAATAGGGAAGGCTGACAGGAATTTACCAGACCATTTCGCCTCAGCCGTAATCGCTTTTACACGGCGAAACAGACGGAACCGGGCGCGGATCACGCGGGCCAGACCGGCCAGAATTTCGGCAAGGTTACCACCGGATTGCTGTTGGATCGTCACGGCAACCGCCAAGAAACGCAAATCCTGCATGTCGAGGCGTTCGGCCATATCCTTCAGCGCTTCGCCGACGTCACGGCCATAGGCGCTTTCATCTGCGATCACCCCGAACTCTGATGCCAATGGATCCTGAATCTCTTTGGATACGATGGTGATGGCGTTGGTAAACGGATGGCCAACTTTCAGTGAGCGCACCATCAATTCAACCGCATCGGGCAATTGTTCTTCGATCATGCCCATACGCTTGTTCGCCTTGGACGAAATCCAGAAATAAACACCACCCACGCCGATACCAACGGCAAGTAGGGCACGCACTGGTGGCTCGGTCTCTGTCCCGATGGTCAGCGCCATAAAGGCAAAGGCGGCGAGCCCCCCCATGATCATCAAAAGCTGTTTAGGCGTAAACGCAATGGCCGCTTTTTGTGCCTTTTCTGACAGCAGCGAATACAGCGGAATGGATTTTGCATTCATGTGCTGCTGCATTTCCTTGCGCAGCTTATCCAACACCTCTTCGCGGCGTGTGCCTTTTTCAAGCATTTCAAGACGGCGGTTGACCCGGCTGTTCAGGCTGATGGATTTACCAAAAGCCACCAGATACAAGCCTTCGACCAGCACCAGCACGCCGATGAAGATCAGGCCATAGATAATTGGTTCGGCACTCATGACAAAAATTCCTTATTGCACCAAAGGTGCATTCGTTAAGTTATTGCGCTGCGATGGGTTCATAGATGGATGCGGGCAGGTCATAACCCCACATGCGGAACCGTTCCGCATAGTGGCTGCGCACGCCCGTGGCGGTGAAATGACCAATGATTTTATTCTCTGGCGTCAATCCAACCCGCTGATAGCGAAAGATTTCCTGCATTGAGATCACATCGCCTTCCATCCCGGTGATTTCGGTGATCGACGTCATGCGCCGCGAGCCATCTTGCAAACGCGAAGCCTGCACAATCAGGTTCACAGCGCTTGAGATTTGCGACCGCACAGCCTTGAGCGGCATTTCGATACCGGCCATCGCAATCATGTTTTCCAGACGTGACACACCATCACGCGCAGAGTTGGCGTGGATTGTCGTCATTGATCCATCGTGGCCAGTGTTCATGGCTTGCAACATGTCGATGACTTCTTCGCCACGGGTTTCACCAACAATGATCCGGTCCGGGCGCATCCGCAGGGCGTTTTTCAAACAATCGCGCGGGGATACTTCGCCTTTGCCTTCAACGTTTGGCGGGCGGCTTTCCATTCGGCCTACATGGGTCTGTTGCAGTTGTAGTTCCGCCGTGTCTTCGATGGTCAGGATACGTTCAGCGTTGTCGATGAAGGAGGATAGCGCGTTGAGCGTGGTTGTTTTACCCGACCCTGTACCACCCGACACAATCACGTTTAGACGAGTGGCAACGGCGGCCTGCAAATAGGCGGCCATTTCTTCGGTAAACGCACCAAAGTTCACCAGATCATCAATGCCCAGTTTGTCTTTTTTGAACTTACGAATGGACACAAGGCTGCCATCAACGGCAACCGGCGGCACCATGGCGTTGAAACGCGAACCGTCTTTCAGGCGCGCATCGACGTAAGGGTTGCTTTCGTCCACACGACGACCCACCGCTGATACGATCTTGTCGATGATCCGTAGCAGGTGGCGTTCGTCTTTGAACGTCACCTCGGTCAGCTCAAGCTTACCATCACGTTCCACAAAAATCTGCTGTGGGCCGTTGACCAGAATATCGTTGACGGTTTCATCTTTCAGCAAGGTTTCAAGCGGGCCAAGACCCGTGACCTCATCATAGAGTTCCGAGTTCAGCGTCATGCGGTCTTCGCGGTTCAGAACAATGCTTTTTTGCTCTAAAATCTCGACAGCGATCTCGTTGATCTCCTGACGTAGATCTTGCTCGCTGGCGTGTTCAAGCGCTGCAAGGTTCAAGTTGTCCAAGAGCGCACGGTGCAATTCCAGCTTGATTTCACTCATCCGCTGCTTGCGCTTGACCTCTTTGCCAACAGGGGCCGCCGCTGCTGGTGCCAGTGCTTTGCGCATGGATGCAGGTGCGGCTGCCTCTTTGATGGGCGTCACATTCGTGGTCGCGGCAGGCGTTGAGGCTGGGGTGGCCGCACCTGATTTTTTATATTTCGAAAACATACGAGCGCTCTTTCTATGTGGGATCAAGCCGCTTTGGCTTGATCGCCTTTAAGGTCGTGAATGGAGGCTGCCAGTTTGGCGATCTCACGCCGCAGCGGGCTTTTTGGGGCGGAACTGGCCAAGGGCATGCCGTGGTCATTGGCCTGCGTGATCGGTTTGCCGCCGTCTGGTAAACTCACATCAATCGAGATGCTCAGCGATTCCGCCATGCGTTTGACCCGGCCTTTGCCGTTCAAATCAGTGAACTTGGGCGCACGGTTCATCACATAGCGCAGCTTTTCGATCGGGAGATCCTCAGACTGCAAGGCGCGTTTAAACCGCAATGTGTTTTGCGCCGACCGCATGTCGAGCTCAAGCATCGCGAAATAGACGTGCGCGTTGCTCAGGACTGCTTCGGACCATTGCACCAATGTGGACGGCATATCGACAATGACATAATCAAATTGATTGCGCGCAATTTTCAGGATGCGGTTTACATCGTCTGATGTGATTAAATCCAAGGGCAACATGTCGGTTGGCGCGGTCAGCACCTGCATTTTGTCGCCATAGGTCAACAATGCCTGACCAAAGCTTTCTTCGTCCATGGTTTCTGTATCGGACAGCATTTCATAGACAACCTCGCGGCGCGGCAGGTCAAGGAAAGTGGCAACCGCACCAAACTGCAAATCCAAATCCAACAGACAGACTGAAGGCGATTCAGTTTTGCCAGCACAGGCCAATTCCCACGCAAGGTTTACGGCCAATGTGGTTGCACCAGTGCCACCCGCCAAGCCGTGCACTACAATCAATGCGCCATCTTTATCTGCACCAGCTTTAAGCTTTGGTGCATGTGCGGCGGGGGCAGGGGGCTCATCTTTGGCCCGAACCCGGGTAATGGCTTGGGCCAATTCACCTTCTGGCAACGGGTAAGGTACAAATTCATCAGCGCCTTGGCGCAGCAACGAATGCAAGGCCGCAGGTGTGACGTCTTCTGCAATCAAGATCACCTTGATGTCACGCGCTTTGGCTTGGGTGATGATCTCGGTCATCAGAACAAGGTTGTCTTCGTCGGTCTCATCCAGCGCCAGGGCGATAAACTCCATCCCTTCCGCTTCAGGTTGACCGAAAAATGCCAAAGCCTCAGCAAATCCAAGATCACCCCAGCTTTCGCCAAGCACATCTTCCATGTCTTCAATCAATAGATCGAAATTCTGCACATCGCGACTGACGGTGCAGGCCACGATCGGCGCTGATTCTGGTTGTGGCATACTGCTGCTCATGGCCTAATCCTTTACTATCAAGGGTTTGGCAGAGTTGCCTTTTGCATCTTATGTGCAATTGATCATTCTCTGCGGTCACCCATGCCCAGGCTTTTGCCCGGACACATTTGTCCTATTGCAGGGAATATCACAGCGAACTTGGGCAGGAATGGGGCTAAAACGGTCTGATTGTTGGGTATCTTGAAACGATCAAACATTTAGCGGGTGATTGATCAGAGGCATCTCATCAGGTGAAACGCCATGTGCCGCCCCCGATGAGGAGAGCGGCACATAAAATTGAGTAACTTATTCGGCGACTTCGCCAAGCGCTGTTTTGGTCAGCTGCGAGGGTGGAACACCGCTTGCGATATAATCGCGATAGATAATCTGGGCATATTTGCCATCCAAAACCGTTGGGTGACGTTTCACAAAACCACTCACCTCGGTCACTGTGCGCCGATTGCGGCGTTCGCGGCCTTGGGTCACGACCAAAGGTTGTGTTTCGCCGAACGAAACCACGGCTTCCAATCGGCTGCGGCTGATGCCCAATGTGGACAGATAGGCAACAACAGCGTTTGCGCGCCTCAAACCAAGCGCTTTGTTCGCGCGGTTTGATCCGACAGCATCTGTGTGACCATAAACACGAAACCGGATTTCCGGGAACTGTCTGATCCATCCAGCCTGCTGGCGTAGCGTTGCCTGTGCCGCGCCGTCCAATTGTGATGAGTTAAATGCAAAATTGACGGTTGATGTCACCTCGGAAGAGAAGCGATTGGCAAGATCAAAGGTGTACTGGCGTTCGCCCGTCATCACCAAACGGTTGTTCAAGGTTGCGTTGCCAAAGGAACCGGTATCAGCCAACGCCCCTGCTTCACGATAAAACTGTGTGTAAACAGGGTCCGAGCTGGGTGCACAGCCCATAACTGTGGCCAATGTGGCCGCAAGACCGAATATGCTAAATCTGTTGGCCATGGCGTTTTTCATCGGTTTAATCCAATACATAGCCATATGACCCGCCAAAGTCCTGTTTGGCAACCTCACCTGCGGCACCTTTTTTCGGTGCGCGGGTGCCATCGGCTGTACGGCCAAAGAGGAACAGATCTTTTTCGGTCGGTGGTTTGATCCGGTCCGTGGGCAATGCAAGCGCTTCACCACGTGTTGGCGTAACCAGATGTGCGGTAATGATGATCACCAATTCGGTCTGGCTGCGCTGATAATCCGCAGAGCGGAACAAGGCACCTAATACCGGCACATCGCCGATCCACGGCAACTGACTGGAATTGTCGGTAAAGTCGTCCGTCAGCAAACCAGCAATGGCAAAGCTTTCACCATCGCGCATTTCAACTGTCGAAGATGTCTCGCGGCGTGTAAAGGCGGCGATTTCGATGCCGTTGCCCAAGGACAAGCTGTTTGTTGGGTCAATTGCTGACACAGCGGCTTTCAGTTCAAGATTGATCAGGTCTTTGTCCACCACACGGGGGATAAAAGCCAATTCAACGCCAAAAGGTTTGAATTCAATGGTGATACGGTCACCCGTCTGGGCAACAGGGACGGGATATTCGCCACCCGCAAGGAATTTTGCCTCTTGGCCTGACAAGGCCACAAGGTTTGGTTCCGCGAGGAAACGCACAACGCCCTTTTTCTCAAGCGCTTCAAGCAGAATGCCGACTTGAGTGGACCCTGCATTGAACCCAAAAAGCACCGCACCAGCATTTTCGTTTGATGTCGGGATGGTGCCACCAAGTGAACCGGCAACGCCGCCAGCAGTATTGGTTGTCCCGGTACCGCCGTTGACGCCTGTGCTGCCACCAAGAACACCGTTCAGGGCAAGTGAAGAGCTGAGTGATTTCGATACGTTACGCTGCATTTCGGCAAATCGGACCTTCAGCATCACTTGCTGAATGCCGCCGACGCTCATCAGGTTTGACACCCGCTCAGGGGCATAACGTTCAGCCAGATCAAGCGCGCGTTGCAGGCGTTGTGTGGAAGAAACGATACCAGACAGCACAATGCCGTCATTTGCGGTGCGGACTTCGATTTTCTCGCCGGGCAGGATCTGCCGCAGGCGTTCTTTAAATTCTGATACATCCGCTGCGACACGCACATCGACATTGGTGATCAATTGCCCGCTGGCATCCAGCAGGGTCAATGTGGTCAGTCCGGGGGACTTCCCCAACACATAGATTGTCCGGTCAGACAAAGAAGAGATGTCTGCAATTCCAGGGTTGGCAATGCTGAGTTCCGCAAAGGGTATGTCGCTTTCGACAACCACCGCGCGATTCATCGGAACGTTCAGGGTTGAGTTTGTACCCTTCTTAACCACACGCAATGTTTCGGCCAAAGCCGAATTCGGTGCCGTCATTGCCAATGGCATAGCACTCAAGGTCAGCCCTACGAGAGCCGCTTTTAGAAATCTATCAATTTTCATGTGACCTGCCTTTTTGATCACGCCTCAAAATAGGGTCTTTGTGCCCGTCGTTTGAAACACTGTGCGGTAGTTTCATTTTTATTGCAAGAATCAATGAGTTCGGGGGGGATGTTTATGTGGACTAATGGCAACAATGCCGAAAGTGAAAAGACGCCGCAGGGGGGTGCGGCGTCTTGATAAGTGACTGGTTTTGAGCGGAATTTAAATCAGTTTGTGCAAGGGATTGGCAGTTCCACCACCTCGGCACCACGACGGGTCCGGA
Source organism: Sulfitobacter sp. (assembly GCA_051251995.1). GTDB lineage: Bacteria > Pseudomonadota > Alphaproteobacteria > Rhodobacterales > Rhodobacteraceae > Sulfitobacter. Next base: position 53,457 of record JBPOFF010000010.1, on the reverse strand, counting down.
TCGTGCATACCTTTTCTTGCGCCACTTCTGCCTGGATCTCTTGGGTTGCGATACCCAGCAAAGACCGCTGATCCACTTCGATGGCAGAGGCAACTGTATCATCACCCGCGCCGACCAATGACAATGACAGGTTGCCCGTTGATTGTGCTTGGGCAAGCGACGCCACTTGTTGAGGGCTGATTGCGACGGTCACCGTACGGGCGATGGTTGTCTCATTCAGATCACCACCAGCGCTTTGGTCAATGGCAATCAACTGCACACCGGCCTCGATCAATTTGGTCACTTCACCTTTGTCGCTGTCGCGGCCAATGTTCACGCGGCCTGTCCAGTAGACGTCAACCCGGTCACCGGGGCGCAGGAAACCTGACACACCGCTGGACACATCAACCTTGATGGTGAAGGCCCGCGCACCACGTGCCAACCGCGATGTCAGCCCTGTGTCTTCGCCAGGTTCAGTTATCTTTAATGCCATGATCGCTTCGTCTTTTTCAATCTGACGCAGAACCACACGCAATTCATCGGTGTTTTCGGGAAAGAGCACATCCATATCTTCGAAGGATCCTTCGGGGATGGCATTTTCAGGCCATGCAACGGCGCGCACATCCTCTTTTGTCAGACGCTGACCGTACTTGAGGGGGCCTTGGGCCACAAAAACCGTCTTGGTCGGCACAACCTGAGCCAGAGCCGCCTGCGCTTGCGCATTCGCGGCCTGATACTGCGCGATCCGATCCTTGGCCAGATATACGGCACCCCCGGCAAGCGCGATGCCTACCAAAAGCACCAGTCCAAATACCATTCGCATGTTAATCACCTCATATACACTTGTTTGCCGGATTGTTCTCCGGACCTGCTTTGGAAACAATGTCTGCGAATTATGGTTTTTATTTGCCGATGGTCAGGCAATACCGCGATTTTTGCGGACCTTTTGCAGCTACAATAGAAAAGACCGGCCAAAGAATTGGCCGGCTTACTTTTAGAACTTTTCGCGATTAGCCGCCAACGGGGCGATCTGCGAGGAAGTCACTTGTGCCTGAGCTTACAGACCCAGAACTGCCGTTGATTGCCAAAATGACGCCACCCGCCAGCACAACAATCGCGGCGGTCAGAACGACCCAGTCAACTGTTACAGCGCCGTCTTCGGATGCGCGGAAATTTTTAAGTTTGCTCCACATGGGGTTTACCTCAAATAGGAATAATTGGAAATGGTCGCCTGCGTGGGATGGGGGCGGCGTGCTGTCGCCAACGCGCAACCCCCGGTGTTATCGTTTCTTAGGACCTAGGCTTAGTTAGGATCCTGAAGTTCGATGAACGAAGATGTGTTGGTTGTCAGAGCTGTCGCGCCGGTTTCGATTGACGTGTAAGCAGCAACGGCCAAACCAACAACAGCAGCGGTCAAAACGACCCAGTCAACTGTTACAGCGCCGTCTTCGTCTTTGCGGAAGTTTGCAATAAATTTCATCATGGTATGTCCCTCCAAGGGATCAAAAAATTAGTTTGTAACCTTGCCGGCCATCAGCACCTTCGATGTAGATCAGGTGGATGGCCGGCGCGGTTACAACTTAAAGCTTAGGACCTAGGTTTAGTTAGGATCCTGAAGTTCGATGAACGAAGATGTGTTGGTTGTCAGAGCTGTCGCGCCGGTTTCGATAGAAGAATAGGCAGCAACGGCCAAACCAACAACAGCAGCGGTCAGAACGACCCAATCAACTGTTACAGCGCCGTCTTCGTCTTTGCGGAAGTTTGCAATAAATTTCATCATGGTATGTCCCTCCAAGGATCATTAGGTTTTAAGTTTCCAACCCCGTCGCCCTTATGGCACCCTCACTCTCAATCAGGTGTCTGTTCGACTTGGTATGGGGCTATATAGACTTCGGAATGGGGCATGAATTTGGCGGCAATTGTGAATTTTGCGGCGCTTCTTTAAAATCTTAGATGATTTCGTCTAATGCTTTGAAATCACGTTAAAATAACTGTTATAAAAAATTCAACTCTTTCAAAATTGAACAGTTTTTCAACCAATTAAGGCAATATCGCCATGTTCTGCGGCCTGATTTGCTGGTCTGAGAGCGTATTTTGTGGAATATTGCCGTGCAATAGAGCCAATAAAGCAAAAAAGCAGGCAGGCATGTATCGTATTTTTGGAATTTCGCTTCTGGCGGGCGTCTTGGCTGTGGCACCCTGCTTAGCTCAGGAACCTGCACCCTTTCCTGAGTTCAGCGCCAAACGGATCAAGCCACCAAAATCTGGCAGCACCAACCGCATCAACATTCAGATCGACCCTGCCGCCCAGATCAAAGCGGTGCCTGACGTGGTGGCGCAGCCATCCGGTGCGATCACGCCAAAAGCGCCGGGGCAATACGATTGGTTTTGGGCCAAAGTGTCACCAGATGCTGCGCAATCCGGCCCCGGTCGTTTGGAAATGGCCATGACCACATTGGCAGGCGCTGGCAGCGATGTGCCTGCACCGCGGCTGCAACAGATGCAGGACATCGCAAAGGTAAACGGCATTGATATTTTACGCTCTACCATTGGGACGCAGGTATCCCCAGCATTGGTGCTGGCGGTGATCACGGTTGAATCGGCGGGCAAATCAGATGCAGTCAGCGGGGCAGGGGCACAAGGGTTGATGCAACTTATGCCAGACACGGCAACCCGGTTTGGCGTCACAGACAGTTTGGTGCCCACCCAAAACATTTCGGGCGGTGTGAAATACCTCAACTGGTTGATGGATGAATTTGACCGCGATCCGATTTTGGTGCTGGCGGGGTACAATGCTGGCGAAGGGTCTGTGCGCAAACATGCAGGCGTGCCGCCCTTTGCGGAAACCCGTGATTATGTGCCAAAAGTGCTGGCAGCGTTTCAGGTCGCCAAGGGGTTGTGCCAGACGCCGCCCGAGTTGATCAGTGATGGATGTGTGTTTGCGGCGATGAAGTAACTCGGGCCAATGTCCGAGTTACCGGTGGGAGGCAGCGGGTTTTCTTCAAACCCGCGTTCCCACACGGTAATAAGCTAGGCGATGCGCCCGCTAAGAACGCGTAAACGTAAGGTGGGCGCACCGCCCACCCTCACTTCATTATACCAATGTCGCCTGCGTCGCAGCGCGTAATTCGTCCTCTGTGACGCCATCCGCACATTCAACAATGCGTAGACCGCCTTCAACCACGTCCAGCACACCCAAGTTGGTGATGATCCGGTCCACCACAGCCTTGCCCGTCAGCGGCAAGGTGCATTCCTTCAACACTTTGCTATCGCCATGTTTGTTGGTGTGGTCCATCACCACTACAACACGGCCAACGCCCGCGACCAGATCCATCGCGCCGCCCATGCCTTTGACCAGCTTGCCGGGGATCATCCAGTTTGCCAAATCGCCGTTTTCGGCCACTTCCATCGCGCCCAAGATCGCCATGGCAATCTTGCCACCGCGGATCATGCCAAAGCTGGTGGCGCTGTCAAAGTAAGACGTGCGCGCCAGTTCAGTAATCGTCTGCTTGCCTGCGTTGATCAGGTCGGCGTCAATCTCATCTTTAGTCGGGAATGGCCCCATGCCCAGCATGCCGTTTTCCGATTGCAGGGTCACATCCATGCCGTCCGGAATGTAGTTGGACACCAGCGTTGGAATGCCGATGCCAAGGTTCACATACCAGCCGTCTTGCAGTTCTTGCGCGGCGCGTGCCGCCATTTGATTGCGATCCCACATGGCCTAACCCTCCCGCACTGTACGTTGTTCGATACGTTTCTCATGATCACCCTGAATGATCCGGTGCACATAAATGCCGGGCAGGTGGATGCTGTCGGGGTCCAATGACCCACGTGGCACGATCTCTTCAACTTCGGCCACGCAAATTTTGCCACACATCGCGGCAGGTGGGTTAAAGTTACGCGCGGTTTTGCGGAACACCAGATTGCCAGTGTCGTCCGCTTTCCATGCCTTCACAATCGACAGATCTGCAAAGATACCTTCTTCGAGAATATATTCCTGACCGTTAAACATCTTGGACTCTTTGCCCTCGGCAATCACCGTGCCAACACCGGTTTTGGTATAAAAACCCGGAATGCCACAGCCGCCCGCGCGCATCCGCTCGGCCAAGGTGCCTTGGGGATTAAACTCAAGCTCCAACTCACCCGATAGATACTGCCGCATGAATTCAGCGTTTTCACCCACATAGGAACTGATCATCTTTTTGACCTGGCGGGTTTGCAACAAGATACCGATGCCAAAGTCATCAACGCCCGCATTGTTAGACGCAAACGTCAGGTTCTTGGTACCCGCATCGCGGATCGCCGCCAGCAGCAATTCAGGAATACCGCAGAGGCCAAAGCCCCCCGCCGCGATCAACATGCCGTCGGACAAGACACCGTCAAGCGCCTCCGCGGCTGATCCATAGACTTTTTTCATGAGCGGTTCGCTCCCCCTTGTTGGTGCATATCAACTGTTGGCGCAATTCTTGACGCCGCAGCGCGGCAAAGTCAATTGACCAGCAAGGGGGAGTCAGAAGTCAGACAACCCGAACCCGTTAGAGGTTATATAATGCGGACCTGTGTGCCGACCGGGCAAAGCGCAAACAGCTCCTCGATCTTCTCATTATAAAGCCCGATACAGCCGTCAGAGGACCGTCGCCCAATCTTGCGGGTGTCATGGGTGCCGTGGATGATATAGGCAGGCCAGCTTAAATACATTGCATGGGTGCCCAGTGGATTGCCGGGGCCGGGCGGCATATATTTATATTCTGGAAAGCGTTCCATCATTGACGCGGTAGGTGTCCAATCAGGGCCTTCTTTCTTGCGCACAATTTTTGTGTAGCCGCGTTTGGTCAATTCCTCAGTGGCAGGAACCGAAGTGGGATAGACCCGGTAATCGCTGCCATCTGCATTCCAGTAATGCAGCGCGCGCGAAGTGGTGTCCGCAACAATCGCACCCTTGCCCAGTTCATCAAAATGGTCTTGCCAGCTTTGGCTCATGAAACTGGTGGCGTTGCGCCGCACCCCACTTTGTTCAATGTCCTGCGCCCGCAACAACGTAGGGGTGCATAACGCCACCCCCGCCCCCGCAATCAATAAGCGCCGTGAAATCTTCTGCTCTTCCATGTCCATGCCTTTCGCATTGTTCGTTGCTAAAAGGGTTGGCAGGTGCGGCGCATACGGGCAAATCACATATTCATGATGTGCGATATGATGCCGCAGGGCAGCTTATTCCTTTTTGGCTGCGGCTTTTTTGGATGCGGGTTTCTTTTTCGCTGCCGGTTTCTTTGCGGCTGCCTTTTTTGGCGCTGCTTTCTTCTTGGTTGCGGCCTTGCGTTTGGCGGGCGACTTGGCCAGCTTTTCCTCGATCAATTCAACCGCGCGCTCCATGGTCAGGTCTGCTGGCTCAACCTCTTTGGGGATTGTCGCATTGACCTTTTCCCACTTCACATACGGCCCGTATTTACCTTCCATGATGTTCACGGCCCCGCCCATATCAGGGTGGTCACCCATCTCTCGGATCGGTTTGGCGGCTTTGCCACGGCCACCGCGGCTGGCGACCTTTTCGGCCAGCAGTTGCACGGCACGGTTCATGCCAACGGTGAATACCTCGTCCAAACTCTCAAGATTGGCATTGGTGCCGCCGCGCTCTGACGTGCTTTCCGCGTGTTTCAAATAGGGACCATACCGACCGATGTTGGACCAAACCATGATCCCATCTTCGGGGTGCGGGCCAATTTCACGCGGCAGGGACAGCAGCATCAGCGCTTTTTCCAGCTCCAATTCCTCAGCGGGCCAATCCTTTGGCACCGATTGGCGCGGTGGTTTTTTATTCTCTTCGGTGACCGCCCCGCGCTGCACATAAGGCCCGAACCGGCCCTTGAAGACGCGAATTTCATCGCCTGCGTCAGTCCCCAGCAGCTTGCCATCCGGCGGGATCGCAGATGCTTCGGCCTCAGGGTCTGGCGGGCCGAACGGTCGGGTGTAGCGGCATTCAGGGTAATTCGAACATCCGATGAACGCACCACCGGACCGCGCTGTTCGCATGCTCAACTTGCCAATCTCGCAGTTCGGACACAACCGCGGATCGCCGCCATCTTCTAACGGCGGGAAGAGATGAGGCTCCAAGATTTCATTGATTTTTTCAAGAACTTCCGTAATCCGCAGATCCGCAGTTTCCGCAATTGCCGCAGAAAAATCGCGCCAAAAGCGGCCAAGCACGTCTTTATAGTTCGCATCCGCTGCTGACACTTTGTCCAACTGATCCTCAAGATCAGCGGTAAAGTCATAGCCGACATATTTGCGGAAATAGTTCTCAAGGAATGCCGTGACCAGTCGCCCCTTATCCTCAGGGATCAGACGATTGCCATCTTTTCGGACATATTCGCGGTCTTGGATCGTGGTCACGATGCTGGCGTAGGTTGATGGGCGGCCAATGCCCAATTCTTCCATCCGCTTTACCAATGTCGCTTCGGTATAGCGCGGCGGCGGTTGGGTGAAATGCTGCTCAGGCGTGACAGAGCGTTTGTCCATCACATCGCCTTGCGCAATCTGTGGCAGGCGCTTGTCATCATCATCGACCACATCGTCATCGCGGCCTTCTTCGTAGACCCGCAAGAAACCATCAAACAACATCACCTGACCGCTGGCGCGCAACCCGACCTGTTCATCTTTGCTGCTGATTTCAACTGTGGTGCGTTCCAAACGCGCACTTTCCATCTGGCAGGCCAAGGTGCGCTTCCAGATCAAATCATACAGCTTGGCCTGATCGCTTTCGAGCTTCAGGCTTGGTGCGTCTTTGGTCATGTCTGTGGGGCGCACACATTCGTGCGCTTCTTGGGCATTTTTGGCTTTGTTCTTATAAATGCGCGGCTCTTTTGGCACGTATGCCGCACCATACCGATCTGCAATTGCATCGCGCGCCATCGTCACAGCCTCGGGGGCCATATCGATGCCGTCGGTCCGCATATAAGTAATGTGACCCGCTTCATACAGCCGCTGCGCCGTGCTCATGGTCTGACGTGCGCCCATGCCAAATTTGCGGCTGGCCTCTTGTTGCAGGGTCGATGTCATGAACGGTGCGGATGGATTACGGCTGGCTGGCTTTGCCTCAACACTTGTCACAGATAAGGCGCGGCTGGTGATCGCCTGTACAGCCATTTCGGCCTGTGTCGCATTGCCCAGATCAAAGCGGTCCAGCTTTTTGCCCGCCAAAGTGACCAGACGCGCCTCAAATTCCTGACCGCGCGGCGTGGCCATCAGGGCTTTGACGCTCCAATATTCGCGGTTGCGGAACGCCTCGATTTCCATCTCACGTTCAACGATAATGCGCAGGGTGACCGATTGCACCCGGCCTGCCGATTTTGCACCGGGCAGCTTGCGCCACAGAACCGGCGACAGGTTAAAGCCCACCAGATAGTCGAGTGCACGGCGCGCCAGATACGCCTCGACTAAGGGCATATCGACCTGACGCGGGTTGGCCATCGCATCTGTCACAGCTTTTTTGGTGATCTGGTTGAACACCACGCGGCTGACAGGCGTGTCTTTCTTGATGGATTTGCGCTTGGTCAGTGCCTCTTGTAGGTGCCAGCTGATCGCCTCGCCTTCGCGGTCGGGGTCAGTTGCGAGGACCAGTTCGTTGTCGTTTGCCAGCGCATCGGCAATCGCTTTGACATGTTTTTTACTGTCGCTGGCGATTTCCCATTTCATGTCAAAATCGTTTTCGGTGTCAACCGATCCATCCTTGGGGGGCAGGTCACGTACGTGGCCATAAGACGCTAAAACAGTGAAATTATCGCCAAGGTATTTGTTGATCGTTTTGGCCTTGGCAGGAGATTCGACAACAACAACTGGCATAAAATTAAGCACCTTAAAGGAAATATGGGGGTGGTCACTTGCGCTGTCACATGTGGGAGGTGAGGGGGGATTGTCAATGCAACTGCTGTGCAAAATGCCTGATTTCAGCCAGAGCGGCGTGTCAAATGAGCAAGTTTATCGCCGTTTTTCGCGGGTGAAGGTGGTCATATTGTTACACTACCCGGGCCAATAGCCCACCGGGGCGGCGGGCGATCTGTCCGTCCAGTTCAAGGTCCACCAAGATCGGCGCAACATCGGAAGGGGCGGCTTTCAGATCGCGGATCAACTGATCTTCGGCAACGGGTGATGGCCCCAGTCGTGACAGGATTTGCAGGTGCAAGGCAGCAGTTTCGCGCAGGCTGCGTTTTGGTTTGTCTGGATTTGCGGTAAGGAACGGCAATTCGGGGGTATTCAAGGTGTCGGACAGCGGCCCCAAGGCCTCAAGCACATCATTCGCGGAGCGCACCAAAGTGGCCCCGTCACGGATCAACATGTTGCAGCCTGATGCGCGGGCATCAAACGGATGACCCGGCACCGCCAACACATCGCGGCCTTGATCCAGTGCATCACGCGCAGTGATCAAGCTGCCTGATTTGGCCGCTGCCTCAACAACAATGGTGGCGCGGCTGAGGCCTGATATGATCCGGTTACGGGACGGGAAATGCCGTGCCATCGGTTGCAGGCCCATAGGTTGTTCCGACAGACGCAGACCTGATTTGGCGATGTTAAGCGCAAGTTCAGTGTTTTCGGCAGGATACATCACGTCAACGCCGCCGGCCTGCACCGCAATTGTGCCAGCCTCAAGTGATGTCAGATGCGCAGCAGCGTCGATGCCGCGGGCAAGGCCCGACACCACGACATACCCTGCCGCAGCCAGATCCCGTGCCAAGGCCTGTGCCATTCGGGTGCCAAGGGATGACGCATTGCGCGCGCCGACAATGGAAATCATCGGACGCGACAGTAATGACGTGTCGCCAATACACCACAAAAAGGGCGGCGCATCGGCAAGATCGTTGAGAAGGTCGGGGTAGGGGGATTGCCCCTGCGCAACCAGTTTTGCACCAGCTGCGCGCGCTGCTTTTAATTCGGCCCACACGACGCCCTCGGGACAAATCTGGTATCCTGAAACGCCCGCGGCGCGCGCCACCTGAGGCAGCGCGGCCAGCGCGTTTTGCGCAGTACCGTGTTCGATCAGCAGGCGTTTATACGTCGAAATGCCAACCCGGCGCGAGCGCAACAGACGAAGACGGGCAAACTGTTCGTCTTCCTGGGTGGGTGGGATTGGGGGGTGAGTGGAAGAAGGATCGTGTTCCTTGTCAGTCATCCCGCGTCTCCGTCCGTTGCTGGAATCAGTATTAAACCGAACTGGTTAACGCGCAGTGAATCGATCCAGGCGGATTTAGACTAAACTAGGGATTCATCACATCCATCGAAAGGCGCGTTCCAAATAAGCCAACCCGCCGCTTGGCTGCCAGACCCCGTGGGCCATCACCACCTTTTCGGGGTTCCACCCCAGAACCTTTCTTTTGGCGGCACGCAGCGGACCGCGCGATAAAAACGACCACCGCCATTCCAAGGGCGCATAGCCTTTGCCCTCAACAATTCCCCAAACCCGCGCGCCTGCGCGTTTCCAAGCCGACCAATGCGCGGCAAGAAAACCATCGCTAAAATTTTCTGACAGATCGGCAAGAATGACCGTGCGCGACGGGGCATGGAAAAACACGATCTCATCCATAAAAAATGAGCCACGAAACCACGCCTGATCAAAGACGCCTTGCCAGTCGTGGGGCGTATTGTCTTCCAAAGCGTCTTCAAACGACAGGTCGTTACGTTTTGAAATTGTCGTCTGCGGCCCCCAAATCCGAGCATCAGGCCACCGGGCTTTCCAGTCTTGCAGATACAGATGGTGTATCTTGTTGGGGCTCACCAGATGCGCAGGCTTTCCCAATATCTCAACTGCTTTCTGCAGTGCTGGTGTCAGCGCCACAGGTGACCACACCCAAAGTGCGCCGTCTGGTAATTTCACCAAAACGCAGCGGGTGGGGTAGGCAAAGCCGTGAAAATCCACAATTTCACCTTCAGCGATCCAAATAGCCTCCCCAATTTGGGTCAAGCTCACGACGCCGCACCACCCACAGTCAGACCGCCAATCATCAAGGTCGGTTGGCCGACGCCAACAGGCACCCACTGGCCTTGTTTGCCGCAGTTGCCCATGCCGGGGTCGAGGGCCGGATCATTGCCAATCGCGCGGATTTGCTTCAGCGCGGTGGCCCCATCCCCAATCAGCGTCGCGCCTTTGACAGGCGCACCCACCACACCGTTTTGCACACGGTATGCTTCGGTGCAGGAGAAAACGAACTTACCATTGGTGATATCGACCTGACCGCCACCAAACCCAACCGCGTAGATACCATCCTTAAGGTCCGCGACAATGTCACCGGGGGCCACAGTGCCGCCCAGCATGTAGGTGTTGGTCATCCGGGGCATCGGGATATGCGCAAAGGATTGGCGCCGCCCGTTTCCGGTGGATTTTACCCCCATCAACCGCGCATTCTGGCGATCTTGCATATAGCCCACCAAAACGCCGTCCTCGATCAACACGTTCTTGGCGCTGGGCGTGCCTTCGTCATCAACGTTGATAGAACCACGTCTGTCGGGAATGGTGCCGTCATCCAACACAGTCACGCCTTTGGCAGCGATCTGTTGGCCCATCAATCCGGCAAATGCCGAACTGCCCTTGCGGTTAAAATCGCCCTCAAGCCCGTGACCAATCGCCTCATGCAGCAAAATCCCCGGCCACCCGGGGCCAAGCACCACATCCATTACACCTGCCGGGGCCGGGACAGCGTCGATGTTGACCAAGGCGATCCGCAATGCCTCGCGGGCTTTGGCCTGCCATGCGTCTGCTGCGATTAACCCGTCCAAACCCACACGACCGCCGCCGCCTGCTGAACCGCTTTCCCGGCGGCCGTTCTGTTCGACAATTACCGATACATTTACACGGGTCATCGGACGGATATCGCGCACGGATGTGCCTTCAGGGCGCAGGATTTCCACCTCTTGCAGGCTGGCCGCAATGGTTGCACTGACCTGAATGACCCGCTTGTCCAAGCCGCGCGCAAAGGCGTCAATCTCGCGCAGGGTTTCTATTTTAACCGGGAATGTCGCGCCCTCGATTGGATCGACGTCCGTATAAAGCCGCGTGTTGGTGCCCTCTGGCGCATCGGCCCATGTGCCGCCCCCCGCTCCAACCGCCAGCCGTGCGGTTTCTGCGGCGCGTCTCAGCGCCTTTTCAGAAATCTCGGTTGAATGCGCATATCCTGCGACCTCACCACGCACCGCACGCAGGCCAAAGCCCTCGGATGCGTCATAGCTGGCCGTTTTGAGGTTGCCATCATCAAAAACCAGCGCCTCTGAGCGGCGGCGTTCGAAAAATAGCTCGCCGTCATCTGCACCCGCAACGGCGTCGCGCAGCACATTTAGGGCAGTTTCGCGGTCCAAATCAGTTTCAAAGGGCGAAAACGGGGTGTTGCTCATGGGGTTTGTCCTCAATTCGGGCTTCATCTTGGCCACAAAAACACATTTCGCGTCTGTTTGACGCAATCGGGTGGCTTTATCTTGCAGTCAGAATATGATTGTAAGCACAAGGATTACAACGGCTGCGCCACTTCGGTAGGCTGGCCACATCAGATTCGCACTTTATGGTCACAAGATCAGGACGACATATGAAACATCTTCTCTCTCTTTCGGGTCTTTTGGCCAGCTTTGCAGCCCTGCCAGCAATGGCGCAGGATGCGCTTCGTATCGATGGTCTTGAGATCATCGGTAAACCTGTTGACGGTGAAATGGGCTTTCAGCCAGCGGTCACCCGCCTGGCGCAGGACATCCATGATCTGGATCATTTGATTCTGGTGATCATCACGCTGATCACAGTCTTTGTGACCGGTCTGATTTTGTGGGTGGCCTTCCGCTTTAACAAAAAGCGCAACCCAACGCCCGCGTCTTTCACCCACCACACACCGGTTGAGATTGCCTGGACCATCCTGCCAATCGTTATTCTGGTGCTGATCGGTGCCTATTCCCTGCCGATCCTGTTCCGTCAGCAAGAAATCCCCGTTGCAGATGTGACCATCAAAGCAACCGGTAATCAGTGGTACTGGTCCTATGAATATGTTGACGAAGATTTCGGTTTTGACAGCTATATGATTGGTGCACCAGCGAGCCTTACAGCCGCTGATGAAGAAGCAGGTGCTGTTGCAAACGTGTTGAACCCAGCGATGGAGGCCAAACTGGTTGCTGCTGGATACAGCCGTGATGAATGGCTGTTGGCGACAGACACTGCCGTTGTGGTGCCCGTTGGCAAGACCATCGTTGTACAGGCAACCGGTTCTGATGTGATCCATGCTTGGGCCATGCCTGCCTTTGGTGTAAAGCAAGATGCAGTGCCCGGACGTTTGGCGGAACTTTGGTTCAGTGCTGACAAAGAAGGCGTGTATTTTGGTCAGTGTTCAGAGCTTTGTGGTCAGGCGCATGCCTATATGCCGATCACGGTCAAAGTTGTGTCCGAAGCTGCCTATGCTGAATGGTTGGGCAAGGCCAAAGCGGAATACGCTGGCGTGACACAGCCGTTGACCGTTGCATCAAACTAAACAAGCGAGGGTGGGCGATGCGCCCGCCTTACGGCACGATTGGTAAGGTGGGCGCATCGCCCACCCGTCTTTTAAGGTAAAGGTCGCGATGACAGACATCACGAATACGCCAGCATCAGAACACGAAGCGCAGTTGGGCGATTATTTTGCCTTGCTCAAGCCGCGTGTGATGCAACTGGTGGTCTTTACCGCCCTTGTTGGCATGTTGGCGGCACCTGTATCTGTGCACCCTGTGATTGGCTTTGCGTCGATCTTGTTTGTGGCCATCGGGGCAGGGGCCTCTGGGGCGCTGAACATGTGGTGGGACGCTGATATTGACGCGATCATGCGCCGCACGCAGTCACGCCCGATCCCATCTGGTCGTGTGCAACCGGGCGAGGCCTTGGCAATTGGCGTGGCTTTGTCTGGCATGGCCGTGATGATGCTGGGCCTTGCGGCAAACCTGCTCGCTGCGGGCATGTTGCTGTTCACAATCCTGTTTTATGCGGTTTTCTACACCATGTGGCTCAAACGGGCGACGCCGCAGAACATTGTGATTGGCGGTGCCGCTGGTGCATTCCCGCCTGTTATCGGCTGGATCATTGCCACCGGGAGCTTTTCCGTTGAGGCATGGTTGATGTTCGCGCTGATTTTTATGTGGACGCCGCCGCATTTCTGGGCACTGGCGCTGTTCATGCGGTCGGACTATGACGATGCCAAAGTACCGATGCTGACCGTCACACATGGCCGTCCGGCAACCCGCCGTCATATCCTGATCTATACCGTGCTATTGGCGATTTTGGCGGTTGGGACGGCGTTCACGTCCATTGGTGGCCCGATCTATCTGTTAACGGCTGTTGTTCTGAACGTGCTGTTCCTGATTGGCGCATGGCGTATCTGGAACCGCGACGAAGCTGACGCCGAGGGCGACAACTATGCTGTTGAGCGTAAATTTTTTCGTCTGTCGTTGTTTTATCTTTTCCTCCATTTCGGCGCGATCCTGGTTGAGGCCACATTGCGTCCTTGGGGTATGGGGGGCTGGTCATGAACATGCGTGTCGAACATGAGATTCACAGCCGCCGCAGAGGCCGCAATGTGGGTATCGGCCTTATGCTGGGTGCCTTTGTGATTCTGGTGATGGTGCTGACGTTTGTGAAAATCACCCAAACTGATTTCACAAAAGCCGCCCGTGACGCCGCGGCTGCAACGGCTGCACAACAAGAGGCGAACCAGTAATGGCGCTGACCGGCCCACAGAAAACCGTTGCACAAACCGTGTCCGTTGTTGTGCTGATGGGCGGTCTGGCATGGGCATCTGTGCCGTTTTACGATTGGTTCTGCCGGGTTACCGGCTTTGGCGGTGTACCGGGGCAGGTTGAAACCGCCTCTGACGAGGTTCTGGATCAAACCATCAAGATCCGCTTTGACGGTTCAATCAACGCAGGCCTTGCGTGGGAATTTAAACCCGTTGTCCGCGAGATGGAATTGCGCATCGGTGAAACCGGGTTGGCCTTTTATGAGGCCTATAACCCGACCAGCAAACCAATTGCCGGACAAGCCAGCTATAATGTGACGCCTTATACCGCAGGTGCGTTTTTCGAAAAGATCGACTGTTTTTGCTTCACCGAACAGGTGTTGGCACCGGGCGAACGCGTCCAGATGCCGGTCAGCTTTTATGTAGATCCAGAAATTGTCAAAGACCGTGACGGGAAGTTTGTACATACCATCACTCTGTCTTATACATTCTATCAAATTGACCTGCCCGAAGGCTATGCCGCCCTCGATCAGGCCACAACAACAGACCTGAATTAACAAAGGTGAGGGACGCCGCATCATGGCCCATGCAAAGAACCACGATTATCATATTCTAGCGCCGTCAAGCTGGCCCCTGCTGGGTGCGCTTGCAGGCTTTGCCATGCTGGTTGGCGCGGTGCTTTGGATACATGACGTTACACCGTTTCTGTTTTTAGGCGGCTTTGTTGCCGTTCTTTACGTGATGTTCGGCTGGTGGCGCGAAGTGGTGATCGAAAGCCATGTTGGTGATCACACAGGCGTTGTGCGCATTGGTCTGCGCTATGGCTTTATTCTGTTCATCATGTCCGAAGTGATGTTCTTTGTTGCGTGGTTCTGGACCTTCTTCAAACAGGCCATGTACCCGATGAACGAATATCTGGGGTCCGAATATGTGCCACCAGAGATCTATCAGGTTGATGCCTTTCATTTGCCGCTGATCAACACATTGATCTTATTGTTGTCGGGCTGCGCCGTGACATGGGCACACCACGCACTGGTGCATGAAAACAACCGCAAGGATTTGGTAACAGGTTTGGCAATTTCAATCGTACTGGGCATCATGTTCACCGTGTTGCAGGCCTATGAATATAGCCACCTTCTGCATCAAGGTTGGGTGTTTGGCGAAGACGCGTTTTTCTCTGCGTTCTTTATGGCTACAGGTTTTCACGGTTTTCACGTGATTATCGGTACAATCTTCCTTGCCGTTTGTATGATCCGCGCGATGAAGGGTGATTTCACCCCAGAGCAGCATGTCGGATTTGAAACCGCAGCTTGGTACTGGCACTTTGTTGACGTTGTTTGGCTGTTCTTGTTTTTTGCCGTCTATGTCTTTGGTGTCCCGGCCTAAACGCGACAGCATGATTTTGCAGGGTTGCAATCGCGCCCCTGCGGCGTAAAACCCAAAGCGCGCGAAGCACCCGCCTCGCGCGCTTTTTCATTGGGACTGGAACCTCGTTTGAGCCGTGCACTTTTCTTTGTTGTGATTGGTCTGGGGGGCGCAGCGATTCTGGTCAGCCTTGGCATCTGGCAGGTGCAGCGGTTGGCGTGGAAACAGGGCGTGATCGCTGACATCAACGCCCGGATCATTGCCGCACCTGTGGACCTTCCCGGCAATCCTGATCCCACCAAAGACGCCTATCTGCCAGTGACGGTGACTGGAACATTGGGCGCGCAGGCGCTGCGGGTTTTGGTGTCACAAAAGGACGTCGGCCCCGGCTATCGCATGATATCTGCGATGAACACTGGATCGTCGGTTGTCATGGTGGATCGTGGGTTCCTGCCCGTCGACGCCACCCCCCCTCAAGCGATCAGTGATGCTGTGACGGTCATTGGCAACCTGCAATGGCCCCAAGAGACTGATAAATTCACCCCGACACCAGATACGGAAAAAAACATCTGGTTCGCCCGCGATGTGGATGCCATGGCCGCTGCCCTCAAGACCCAGCCCATCCTGATTGTCGCGCGTGAAATTGCTGGACACAGTGGTGATGTCACACCACTGCCTGTGGATACGGCCCGCATTCCCAATGACCACTTGCAATACGCGATCACGTGGTTTTCCCTCGCCGTGATTTGGCTTGCCATGTCCGTCTATTTTCTGCGCCGCCGCGCGCCAAAGTCTGAAAGCTAACCGATGCGCTATGTTTCTACCCGTGGCACTGCCCCCATTCTGACCTTTGAAGAGGCGATGCTGACCGGACTTGCCCGCGATGGCGGACTTTATGTGCCTGAGACAATCCCGACATTGACCCATGATCAGATCGCAGCAATGGCCGGTCAGTCTTATGAAGAGGTCGCCTTTACCGTCATGCGTCCCTTTATCGGTGACACGTTCACCGACGCGGAATTTCGCGAACTGATCGCGAATGCCTATGCCGGTTTTGGCCACGCCTCTCGTGCGCCTTTGGTTGAACTTGCGCCAAACCATTTCTTGCTGGAACTGTTTCACGGCCCAACCTTGGCGTTCAAAGATTTTGCCATGCAGTTGATTGGGCAGATGTTCCAAAAGGCATTGGGCCGTAAAAATGACCGCGTGACCATCGTGGGGGCAACGTCGGGCGATACCGGGTCGGCGGCGATTGAGGCGTTCCGCGGTTTGGACAACGTGGATGTGTTTATCCTTTATCCGCATGGCCGGGTCAGTGATGTGCAGCGCCGCCAAATGACCACGCCATCGGAATCCAACGTACATGCTTTGGCCGTTGATGGTGACTTTGACGATTGCCAAGCGCGCCTGAAAGACATGTTCAACGACTTTGAATTCCGCGATGGTGTGAAATTGGCCGGGGTCAATTCGATCAATTGGGGCCGGGTTTTGGCGCAGGTGGTTTATTACTTCACCTCTGCCGTCAGTTTGGGCGCACCGGACCGCACCGTCAGCTTTACCGTGCCAACCGGCAACTTCGGTGACATCTTTGCGGGGTACATCGCCAAACAGATGGGTCTGCCGATTGCCGATCTGGTGATTGCCACCAATCAGAACGATATTCTGGATCGTTGTCTGAAAGGGCAGGGATACCACAAAGGCGGCGTGCATGCCTCGATCAGCCCGTCGATGGACATTCAGGTGTCGTCAAATTTTGAACGTGCACTGTTCAACGCCTATGACCATGATGGCTCTGCCGTGGCGCAGTTGATGGACGAATTGGGGCAGGGCGGTTTCGACGTGTCCCAAGGCGCGATGCAAGCGCTGCAAGACACCTACAAATCTGGTCGCGCGTCTGAGGAAGAAACCACGGCCACGATTAAACAGATGCGGGAAACCACAGGTGAAGTGCTGTGCCCACATTCTGCTGTCGGCGTGAAAGTTGCCAAGCAACACCGTGATCCCGCAACCCCGATGATCACCTTGGCCACCGCCCATCCCGCCAAATTCCCCGACGCGGTTGAGGCGGCTACGGGCAGCCGTCCCGGATTGCCGCCACGCATGGACGATCTGTTTGACCGCCCTGAACGGTTTACCCGCATCGCTAATGACTTGGGCGCGCTCAAGACCCATATCAAAGGGGCGCTAAACGCATGAGCCTGAACCAACATCGCCTGTCCAACGGCTTTCGCATTGTGACCGAACAGATGCCGGGGTTGGCCTCTGCCTCCATTGGCATCTGGGTCACGGCGGGTGGGCGTCATGAACTGCCAGCGCAGAACGGTATTGCGCATTTCCTTGAACACATGGCGTTCAAAGGCACCGCCAAACGCACCTCCTTGCAGATTGCCGAAGCAATTGAAGACGTGGGCGGTTATATCAACGCCTATACCAGCCGCGAAGTCACCGCCTATTACGTGCGGGTCTTGGAAAACGACGTGGCGCTGGGACTTGATGTGATTGCCGATATCCTGCGCAATCCGATCCTTGACCCGACTGAGATCGAGGTTGAGCGCGGCGTGATCTTGCAAGAAATCGGGCAGGCACTGGATACCCCCGACGATGTGATTTTTGATTGGCTGCAAGAAGAAGCCTACCCCGATCAGCCTATTGGCCGCACCATCCTAGGCCCGTCAGAGCGGGTGTCGCATTTTAACCGCGAAGACCTGCAATCCTTTATCGGTGATCACTATGGCCCCGAACAGATGATCCTGTCTGCCGCAGGCGCAGTGAACCACGATGAAATCGTAAAACTGGCCGAAGCACTGTTTGGTGATATGGCCCCCAAACCGATGTTCCAGATTGACGCGGCACGTTTTCAGGGCGGCGAAAAGCGTCAGATCAAACCGCTGGAGCAAGCCCATTTTGCACTGGGGTTTGAATCGCCCGGCTACCGTGCGGATGATATTTATGTGGCGCAAATCTATGCATCCGCATTGGGCGGCGGCATGTCTTCGCGGTTGTTTCAGGAAATTCGCGAAAATCGCGGGCTGTGTTACACGATATTTGCGTCTGCGGGGGCATATGCCGATACCGGTATGACCACGATCTATGCTGGCACCAGCGCCGAACAATTGCCGGAACTGGCGGACATCACCATTGACGAGATGAAGCGTGCAGCATCCGATATGTCCCCCGCCGAAGTCGCCCGCGCCCGCGCACAGATGAAAGCGGGATTGCTGATGGGGCTGGAAAGCCCGTCAAACCGGGCTGAACGGCTGGCCCGACTGATCCAGATTTGGGACCGTGTGCCGCCGCTCGAAGAAACTGTGGCGCAGATCGATGCTGTCACCACTGGCGATGTACGCGATTTTGCGGAAACCATGGCGCTTGCCGCCCCGGCGGCACTGGCGCTGTATGGCCCGGTGGAAACTGCGCCCACATTGGCCGTCTTGCAGGAGCGTCGCGCCGCCTGATGCTGTTGATCAAGCGCAAGATTCGGATCGAAACGGAGCGGCTGACTCTGCGCACGCCAATCCATTCCGATTTTCGGGCGTGGACAGCGCTGCGCGTGCAAAGTCAGGATTATCTGACCAAGTGGGAGCCAAGCTGGGCCGAGGATCACCTGACCCGCAAGGCCTTTACCAACCGTGTCTATTGGGCGTCGCGGTCGATTTCAGGCGGCACCGCCATGCCGCTGTTCCTGATCCGGCGCGCGGACCAATCACTGATCGGGGCAATCACCCTCGACAATATCCGGCGTGGCCCAGCACAGTCGGCGACCTTGGGCTATTGGACGGGCGAACCCTTTGCCCGCCAAGGATATATGCGCGAGGCGATTGAGGCGGTGGTGCATCAGGCCTTTACCCGTCTTGACCTCAGTCGGGTTGAGGCGGCGTGCCTGCCCGAAAACACGCCCTCGCGCGGTTTGCTGGAAAAAACCGGGTTTAAATACGAGGGCGTGGCGCAAAGCTACCTACAGATTGACGGCCGCTGGCGGACACATGTGCTCTATGCGTCTTTGCGCGGGGACCGCCGGGGCAAGACCGAAGTAGGATAGTGCGTTAACTTCCCGGTGCCGCCGCGGACCCGGCCAGCAATCCGCCATCAATGGTCAATTCAGCCCCGGTCATATACGCTGCTTCATCTGATGCCAGTAACACTGCAAGGGCTGCAACTTCCTCAGGCTCACCAAACCGTTTCATCGGCGTATCCGCGACAAGGGCCGCTTCACGTTCCTTTCGGTCCGGGCCGTCGCCCAGCATCGGTTCCCACATCGGTGTCATCACCGCTGCGGGATGAATGGAATTACAGCGGATCGCCAGCCCTTGCCCCGCGCAATAAAGGGCAACGGATTTGGTATGATTGCGGATTGCTGCCTTGGAGGAGGCATAGGCCGCGGCCATTGGAATGCCGACAAGCCCGGACCGGGACGAAATGTTGATAATTGATCCGGCCCCACGTTTCCGCATCGCACCGATCGCATAGCGACACCCAAGGAATGTCCCGTCAAGGTTCACCCGGTGAACGGCGTGCCAATCGCTGAGCTGGGCATTTTCAGGATCATGAGCAGGGGGTGGACCGTCAAAGGGGCCTTCGAACCCGGTCACGCCTGCATTGTTCACCAGCACGTCAAGTGTCGGGAAGCGTTCAGCAATCGTGGCCCAATCGCGCTCTGATCCCACGTCGAGCTTTACAAATGTCGCCCCCATCGTGTCGGCGGTTTTTTGGCCAAGGTCGGTATCAATGTCTGAAACAATGACATCGGCCCCTTCATTTGCAAACGCACGGGCAATAGCCGCGCCAATGCCGCGCGCGGCCCCGGTGATGAGGGCGGTTTTTTTGGTTAATCTGGGCATGGAGTTTCCTTGAGAAGTAGAAAATGGATATTGGACGTCAGCGTTTCCGCATGACGTCACTCAAAAAACAGGTGTTCGGATTACCCGTGCCGCTTGTCCATTTTCGTGTCTCCTCAATCAATTCCGTCAAATTATCCATTGTTTGCAATCAGGTCAAGGCAGGCCCTAGCCGCCGACAAACTGCAATGTCCTGAACTTTCCGCGCAAGGTACGCACTTCTGCCGCCATGCCTTCGGGATCATTTGACCTCAACGCCCGCGCCACCAGTTCGGCAATCTGCGGCACATCATCAACACCCACACCCCAACGCACCAATTCCGGCGTGCCAATCCGCAATCCGTTCATATCCCCGGGCACCTCTGCAATTGGCAGACCAATCCCGCAGGCCAAAAAACCTGCTTTGCGTAGTTTTTTTGAGGCCGCCTGACCGCCGCCAAATTCCGCTGCTTCAACAGCAAATTGGTGCGATGTGGTGAACCCCTGATCTTTGGCAAACACTGAAAGCCCCGCGGCATCCAACGCGTGGGCAAAGGCGCGCGATACGGCAATCATCTGCGTCGCATATGCCGTGCCGTGGTCGATCCAATCCAGCATGGTTAGTGCCAGTGCCGCCGATTTCGCCGCGTCAAAATTCGCCGTCATGCCTGGAAAGGCGATGGCATCCAGCCGCTCAACCAGTTCTGCGTCATTGCTGACGATCACCCCACCTGCGGGCCCGCCAAGGCTTTTGTAGGTGCTCATCGTCATCATATGCGCGCCTTCGGTCAGCGGATTTCGCCACGCCCGGCCCGCAATGATCCCGCACTGGTGGGCCGCGTCAAACAGCACCTTTGCCCCCACCTCATCAGCAATGGCACGTACCTCAGCCACGGGGTGTTCAAACAGGTTCAACGACGATCCCACGGTGATCAGCTTGGGTTTCACCCTCTGTGCCAAGTTGCGCAGCCCATCAATGTCGATGGTATAGCCATCCGCATTGATTGGCGCGGGCACCGTGTTTACCCCATAAAGCCCTGCACAGCCCCCTGCATGGTGTGTCACATGGCCGCCGATTGAGGCAGGCGGCGCAATGATCGTATCACCGGGTTTGCAGGTCGCCATAAAACCGTACAGATTGGCAATCGCACCCGATGGCACCCGGATTTCAGCAAATTTCGCGTCAAATACCTGCGCGCACAGTTCTGCGGCGATGACTTCGATTTCCTCAATCGCTTCAAGACCCATTTCGTATTTGTCACCGGGATAGCCCAGCGAGGGCCGCGTGCCCATGCCAGAGGCCAAGATTGCCTCAGCGCGCGGTGACATCACATTGGTGGCCGGGTTCAGATTAAAACAGTCGCGTTCGTGGATGTTGCGGTTTTCAACGGCCAATGCCGCGATCCGCCCTGCGATCTGATCTGAGGTTTGGCCGCGTGTTCTTTTGGCAATGTCGCTGACACGTGCTTCACAGATTTCAGGAACCCAATTTCGATGTGCTAGCATGGAATATCTCCGTTAATGTTGTCACACCATGGGGCGACTTGCATTGCTCGCGCAAATCAGATTTTCTGATTATTGGGATAGAAAATCTAGGGCTAGAAAAATGCCAGTAAAGCCACCGCGCCCTCGTGGACCGCATTTGAACGCCATGCGCTGTTTTGAGGCGTCGGCCCGATTGGGTGGCTTTTCGGCTGCTGCTGATGAACTGTCGGTGACACCCGGTGCCGTATCGCAACAGGTGAAGGCATTGGAGGACTGGGTGGGGGCACCGCTTTTTGAACGCCGCTCGCAGGGGGTCGCCCTCACCCCGCTTGGCAGAGAGGTTGCAGATGACTTTACCGCGGCCTTTGATGCCTTGGGAGGTGCCTTGCATCAGTTACGTGCAAAGGCCCCGCACACCAAGATTAACATCGCGGCATTGCCCAGCATTGCGCAACTCTGGCTCGGTCCCCGGCTTCCTGCAGTTCGGGCGGCGTTTCCGGGGCTGTCGATATCGGTCACCGCGATGGAAACCCCGCCCAACCTTAATCGTGAGATGTTTGATCTATCGGTGTTCTTTGGCACGCCGTCCGGGCAGGCCGCGCAACAGGTCTTGCAGGAGGATGTCATATTTCCGGTGTGCACCCCGGCGCTCGCCGCGCAGATCAAGACGCCAGAGGATTTGCTTGAGGCAACGCTGATCTACGATGCGACATGGTCGGGTGATTGGGCGTTGTGGCTACAGCAGGCTGGTTTCCCCCAGAATATTGCACAGCCCGGCCCGGTATTTTCGCTTTATGCCATTGCGATCCAAGAGGCGATGAACGGCGCAGGCGTGATGATTGGGCATGAAGCGTTGATCGGCCATCACCTGCAATCCGGGGCGTTGGTTGCCCCCTTTGGGACACGTGCCAATACCGGCAATGCCCTGATCCTCGAGAGCGCTGGCCAGCCAAAACCGCCCTTGCTACTGCGCCAGATAACCGAAATCTTAAGGGCGTGACCAATCGTCCCTTGAAACTGCCCGCCCATCAGCGGATCAATAGGCATGACATTAAACCCAGCTGATACCGCTTTCGAAACTCGTCTGCGCGCCGATCTGCCAGAGGCAGTGCTGCGGCCCGCTGATAGCGCCTATCTGGAAGAACCGCGTGGACGTTATGCCGGGCAGCCAGCCCTTTTGGCCCTGCCGCGCAATGTTGATGATGTTGCAACCCTGATCCGGCACGCCAATGCCGCAAAGGTCGGCGTGGTGCCCTATGGCGGTGGCACTGGTCTGGTGGGCGGGCAGGTGGCCCCGGATGGGCCTGCGCCGCTGATCTTGTCGCTGGAACGTGTGAACGCCGTGCGCAACGTCTATCCAGATGAAAACGTGCTGGTGGCCGAGGCCGGGGTGATCCTTGCCGATGTGCAGGCCGCCGCAACTGGGGCCGGGCGCTTGTTCCCTCTGTCCTTGGCTGCCGAAGGGTCCGCGCGCATCGGTGGAAACCTCGCCACAAATGCCGGAGGGACAGGCGTGCTGCGCTATGGTAACGCCCGCGATCTGTGTCTGGGGCTTGAGGCGGTTCTGCCGGATGGGCAAATCTGGCACGGGCTGACGCGCCTGCGTAAAAACAACACCGGATACGACCTGCGGCATCTGCTGATCGGGGCCGAGGGCACATTGGGGGTGATCACCGCCGCCGCGTTGAAACTTTTTGCCCCGCCTGCGCGGTCCGGCACCGCCTTGCTTGTGGTGGACAGCCCCGCAGCGGCGCTGAAATTGCTGTCCATGGCGCGGGATCACTTGGGGGAAATGGTCAGCGCCTTTGAATTGATCCACCGCCAAGGCCTTGATTTCCTGACCGAAGTATTGCCCGATGTGCGCCAACCCTTTGCCCATCCGCCCGAGTGGTCGGTGTTGATTGAACTGGGGCTCAGCGGCGGTCTTGATCCGTCATCGGCGCTCGAAACGCTGTTTTCGGAGGCGTTGGATGCGGGCCTTGTTACGGATGGTTTGATCGCGCAAAGCCAACAGCAATCCGATGATTTCTGGCGCATTCGCGAAATGATACCAGAGGCGAACCGATTGATCGGATCGGTGTCGAGCCATGATATTTCGGTGCCCTTGGGCGCGATCCCTGATTTCATTGCCCAAGGTCATCGCAAAATCGCGGCCTTGGGTGATTTCCGTATCAACTGCTTTGGTCATGTCGGTGACGGTAATTTGCACTACAATGTCTTTCCAATGCCCGGAAAATTCCGCGTGGATCATGATCATCAACGCGATCAGATCAAATCAATTGTGCATGATTTGGTGGATGAGATGGGCGGGTCAATCAGCGCTGAACACGGCATTGGACGGCTCAAGGTTGGCGATCTCGAACGCTATGGCGATCCTGCAAAACTGTCCGCGATGCGGGCGATTAAGGCGGCGCTTGATCCGAATGGGATTATGAATCCGGGGGCGGTGTTGCGGGAGTAAATAACGCGGCAAATCGGATCATCCGCGACGATTTATGTAACGGTGTCGGAAAACGGTTCAGCTACGATTTGGTAGTCGTCTTCATAAACGATGTACCCCAAGCGTGTCTCCTTAAGAACATCAACGGCATACCCATTTTCTTCCAATATTGATTTGAGTTCAAAGGCTTTGGAAATATATTCAGCGGCCGAAGGTTTGAACCAGCTCAAGCCTTTGGTATCTTTGTCGTAGTTCCCCTTGGAGCTGGTTTTCGAGAACCGCTCTGGCCGCTCTAGGTTTGCACTAAACCAGAGCCGAAGCCGATCCACAGACGCGACAACATGATCACTTATCAGTGGATCATGCGCCAATTCACCGGCGGCCTGAAAAATGCCTTCACGAGACTTCATCCCGTCGACAGGTTTTGAATAAACAAATCTAAGGTACATCGCGAGGCTTTCCGAATTTCAGTAAGCAATGTCTTAGATTGAATTTGTGGAATTAATGAGGCGAGACTATTGAAAGGCCATTGTCTCGCTAGATTTTTCTAGATAACTACGCCCCCTCAAACGCACAAAGCGCATGCACTTCCATACCCATCGCCTCCAGCTTCTTGCGCCCGCCCAATTCCGGCAGATCAATAATAAACGCGCACGACATGATCTCGCCGCCCAACCGCTCAATCAGTTTGATCCCGGCCTCTGCCGTGCCCCCTGTGGCCAGCAGATCGTCCACCACCAACACCTTTTCACTGGGTTGGATGGCATCATCATGAATTTCCACAATCGCCTCGCCATATTCCAGCGTATAATCCTGCGAAATCGTCCGGCCTGGCAATTTGCCTTTCTTGCGGATCGGCACAAACCCTACGGACAGTTGATGCGCAATCGCACCGCCAAGGATAAACCCGCGCGCCTCTAACCCCACAACTTTGTCGATGTTGATGCCCGCATAGGGGTGCAGCATCTGGTCAATTGCCATGCGAAACCCACGTGGGTCTGCAAACAGCGTGGTCACGTCGCGAAACATGATGCCTTCATGGGGGAAATCGACAATGGTGCGAATGTAATCTTGAACCTGTTTCATGCGGCACTCCTGCGCAATGTTGCTGTTAAAACGCCCATGCCAATCAGGGCAGCACCACCCGCGCGGGTAATCCATGTGATGATGCTTGGCCGTGCAATGACCCGGCGCAGGCGGTCCGCCAACAATGCGTATGCAAATGCGTTGAGGGCAGCAAGGCTGACGAAAGTAGCAATCAATATCACAAATTGTGGTAACAACGGTGCATCCGCGCGAATGAACTGCGGCACAAAGGCGATAAAGAAGGCGATGGATTTTGGGTTGAGCGCGGTCACGGCTGCGGCATGGCCAAAAACCTGTTGCGCGTTGACATCTGCCGCTCCGACAACGTCCAACCCATCAGAAGGCGCAGACCGGATCAGCTTGACACCCAGCCAAATCAGATAGGCCGCACCCGCCCATTTGAGCGCGACAAACAGCGTCGCTGAGGCCAAAACCAGCGCCCCCAATCCCAGCAAAGATGCAGTCATTGCGATGAGATCACCCACCGCAACCCCCGCCGCCGATGCGACCGCCACCGATCGTCCTTTCGAAAGGGCATAGCTCAGCACCAGCAAGACTGTAGGGCCGGGGATCAGTAACAACGCGGTCGAGGCAGCCACGAAGGTCAGCCAAAGTTCGAATGACATAAGATAAACTCCAGATATCTGGCATCAATCAAAGACAGCATCACAACTCCAGTGCAACCATGAATGTGGTGTGCCGCACGGCCCATTCACCCTTTTCCAAATACCTTATGGCCTATCATCCCCGCAAACCTCAGATCACCCGCGCCGCCACCGCATCCAGCTTTGCCATCACCGCCGGATCACGCGCATCTGGTTGCGTTAGTATCGCGTATTCTAATGCCCGATCACATCCCATAGGGCAGGGCGCGCGTTTTGCGCCAAGTAAAGCAGGCAAGCGCGCCACCAAATCGCGCCCTTTGTCCGCATTGCCCATCAAGGTCGCGATGATCTGGGTCACATCGACCTCGCCGTGATCCGGGTGCCAACTGTCGTAATCGGTGATCATCGCGACCGAGGCATAACAAAGCTCGGCCTCGCGGGCCAATTTCGCTTCGGGCATATTGGTCATGCCAATCACATCCGCCCCCCAGCTTTCGCGGTACATTTTCGATTCCGCCAGAGTGCTGAACTGCGGGCCTTCCATCGCCAGATAGGTGCCGCCCCGATGCACGGTAATGCCCGCATCTTTGGCGGCAGTTTCACAGGCGTCGCCCAATCGCGGGCAGGTCGGGTGGGCCACGCTCACATGGGCCACGCACCCGCTGCCAAAGAATGATTTTTCGCGCGCGAATGTCCGGTCAATGAACTGATCTACAATAACAAAATGCCCCGGTGCCATTTCATCACGAAACGACCCGCAGGCCGATACGGAGATCACATCGGTGCAACCCAACCGCTTGAGCGCATCAATATTGGCGCGGTACGGAACTGTGGTGGGCGAATGCACATGGCCGCGTCCGTGACGGGGCAGGAATGCCATCTCGACGCCGCCCAAAGTGCCACATAAAATCGCATCCGATGGTGCCCCCCATGGGCTTTCGACAGTCACCCAATCCGCGCCTTCAAGCCCGTCGATGTCGTATATGCCTGATCCGCCGATCACGGCGATTTTGGTTTTGGTCATGGGGTCCTCACCTGTTGTATTTGCAACCAGTTTGCCGTGGGTTCGCCATATTGAAAACCCCAATAGCGCCACACTGTTGCCCCGATTTGCGGGCATCGCATGCGGATGAATTTCTGGACCACCTTTCGGTTTGTGCGTCCCATTGCCCCCGAAGCGATGGCATGGGCCACGCTGTCGTTTGCGACATACCTTGCCGCCAGCGATATGCATCCATCGTTTTGGGGCCATGCCATTGACCCGCTGGCATTGGCGCTGGCCGTGCAGATGGTCCTTTCGTTTACCAAGAACATGACAGACCACCGTTTCATCAAGGCTTTTCCAAAAGCACCTGTTTTTACCTGCATCATGTTGCTGCTGACGTTGGTGTGCCTTTGCATAATGGCTGTTTTTGCCACAGATAGAACCGCAGCCATGATCTTTGTCTGCTATTACCTGTGCCATGCTGCGGGGTTGGCATGGACCGCCGCCTATGGCAGCGATGCGGCACCCAGCCTTCAGGGCCGGTGGAAAAATGCCTCAGCATATCTTAGGCCCGCGGTCGCGCTGGAAGCGGCAGGTATCGCAGTATGTGGCGCGACGTTGTTTTTCACATGGACATTCGCGGGCGCCTTTGCCTTTGCGGCAATGATGTCTTTTGGGATGCTGGTGATGCGCGTCATGGTGAATTGGATTATCGTGCTTTATATGCTGGACGCAGAAAACCGCGGAACCCACGGCGACCCGCACGACTAAGTTTGATGGCGGGTCTGCCTTTCAATCTGCGTCAAACTGTCTTAGGACGCGCGCTAAGCTGTCCCAATCCCGTGGGACAAACACCCATCCATAAGGATATCTGCCCATGCCGCGCGCCACGCTGCACAATTTCGCCAAGAACCTCGACGTCACTGATTTGCGCTGGATGCCGGAGGATGGCTTTAGCGTTGGTCGTTTGCGTATCGAACTGCTGTCTGGGCTGACCGTCGCCCTTGCACTGGTGCCCGAAGCGGTTGCCTTTGCCTTTGTTGCGGGTGTGCATCCGCTGGTCGGGCTGTATGCGGCATTTTTGGTCGGCCTGATCACCGCATTGATCGGCGGACGGCCCGGTATGATTTCGGGCGCAACCGGTGCTTTGGCGGTGGTGATGGTGGCCTTGGTGGCGCAGCACGGGGTTGAATACCTGTTTGCCACGGTTGTTTTGATGGGCGCGATCCAGATTTTTGCGGGTGTTATGCAGTGGGGTAAATTCATCCGACTGGTGCCGCACCCGGTGATGTTGGGTTTTGTAAACGGCCTCGCGATTGTTATTTTTCTGGCGCAAATGAGCCAATTCAAGGTGCCCGGAACGATGGTCGATACCGGTCATGGCATGTCGGGTGGGGAATGGCTGTCTGGCACACCGCTTTATTTGATGTTGGCACTGGTGGCGGCCACAATGGCGATCATCTGGGTCATGCCGCGGATCACCAAATTTATTCCGGCACCGCTGGCGGGCATTGGTATCGTCGCTGCGGTGGTTATTTTTACTGGTATGGATGTGCCACGTGTGGGCGATCTGGCCTCAATCAGTGGCGGCCTGCCAAGCTTGCATATCCCGTTTGGTGACGGTCTGGGCATCTACGGCACGGCGCTTGCCCCTTTCACGCTTGAAACGCTTTGGATCATCCTGCCTTACGCGGTGATCCTCGCGGCAATTGGCTTGATTGAATCCCTTCTGACGCTGAACCTTGTGGGGGACATGACCAACAGCCGGGGTGGCGCAAGCCAAGAATGTATCGCCCAAGGAGTGGCCAACACGGTCACGGGTTTCTTTGGCGGCATGGGTGGCTGTGCGATGATTGGTCAGTCGATGATCAACGTCAAATCCGGGGGCCGCACCCGTGTGGCAGGCATTGCCGCAGCGGTGTTTTTGCTGCTGTTTATCCTTGTTGGATCGTCGGTGATTGAACTGATCCCACTGGCCGCTTTGGTCGGTGTGATGTTCATGGTGGTGATCGGCACATTCGCATGGAACAGCCTTACTATTCTGCGCAAAGTGCCCCTGACAGACGCGTTTGTGATCCTGTTGGTCACGGTTGTGACCGTGTACAAAGACCTTGCCATGGCCGTGGTTGTTGGCGTGATCGTTTCTGCACTGGCATATGCGTGGAACAACGCCCGCCGCATTCACGCCACCACGCGGGAATCGAGCAGTGAAAAAGGCGCCAAGGTCTATGAGATCCACGGGCCGTTGTTTTTTGGCTCGTCTGATGGATTCTCTGAACTGTTTGATGTCAAAAATGACCCCGATGTGGTGATTGTCGATTTTGCCGACAGCCGGGTGGTGGATCAATCCGCCTTGCAAGCGATCGAAGCAATGGCAGGCAAATACGAGGATGCGGGCAAACGTTTGCAACTGCGTCACCTGAGCCGTGATTGCCATACGTTGTTGACCAAAGCAGGTCACCTGATGGTCGATAGTGACGACGACCCGGATTATGAATTGGCCGTGGATTATGATGTGCGGACGGGTGTTCTTGGCGGGCATTGAGCGTGTCAGGGCGGGCAGCCAGATCGGCCCGCCTGCGTGTTTTAACCCGGCTTGTTGTTTGGGTTGATCTCTTGTTGCCAAGCCCCGACGCTGTCTATTGGATAGATCAACATCAATGTGCTTAACGCTAAACTATCGCGGGCAATGAAGGCCGCAGAAAGCTCAAGCACGGCGACGGACACAAGCACCATGGGCGTGCGCAACGCATAGGCCATAAAGAACCCACCAAGCATCCAGATATAATCCGCGACCGCATTCAGTACACTATCGCCATGATAGCCTTGATTTATTGTGGTGGCGCGGAATGCGTCGAGCACAAAATCGGTATGCTCAATGATCTCCCATGCGACACCGGTAAAGATAGCTGCAAGATAAAGCGGCCCAAAAGCAACCCGTGGAAACACCAACCGCCCGACCAGCGCAATCAGAACACCGTGCAGAATATGGCTTGTGGTGTACCAGTCTGCGATATGCTGTGAATTCCCGCTGTCGTAAATCGACCCGACCCAAAGTTTGACCTCACCACAGGTGCAGATCAACGGCTGCCCCCAGAGGTAGAGGGTGCCAGCAATGACAAATATGCCGAGAACAGCAAGGATGTGGTGAAAGCGATATGCCAAAATGCGACCCCATCAAGAACGGTCTATACAATGTTCGGTACAATATAGACAGCGAACCGGCAGGAAACTGGGCCAGATTATGGTATCACTGTGAGTGCTATTTTCGTAACAGCTATGCCGCGGGTGCGTCAGCTTAATAATTGCGCGATGAATGCGGCGCAGGTGGCTCCGGTCTTGCGTCAAAACCTGCTGGGCTTATCTGAGAATCCCAGCGCATTTAGACAGTGCGCCTAGACTGCGCCTTTCTTCGCCCAGTTCTCCCCTAAATAGGGCATGCGCGCCTCACCGGTTTCCTGCGGCAAACCATAGCTTAATCCGCGGCCAATCCGGTGGGCCAGTGCTGACCACGCCAGCGCCAAGGGCTGTGGCAATTCTTGTTTCAACACCGCGTCGAACAGCGACAGCCAGACGGGGAAATGCTGGGATTTGACATTGCCCGCCGCCATATGGACCTGCATCGGGTTGCCATCGTAACAACGCTGCAACAACAGCGCGTTGCGCCAGAACCGGCCAATCTTCTCTTCGTGCGGCGGCCAGTCTTTGACATGCGCGGCGAACACCGGGCCAAGGGCGGGATGGGCACGTACGCGGGTATAGAACGCCGCCACAACACGGTCGATCTGTTCTTCACTTACCGGAATGCGCGGCGGGATTGTCATACCACGACGACCCAGACCACAATCAAGCTGACGACCAAATAGACCAGCGTGTTGACCAGCCAGCGGATCAGGCCCGCGTCTGCCTTTGGGTCCACGCCCAGACGTTCACATACTTTTGTTCCGGGCCATAAAATGGCGTCTGACAGGTTCATCTGGTGCATCCTTATAATCGGCATTTCATTTGCGGATTATATAGGTCTTTTAAATGCGCATTTCAAATGCTAAATTTAAGCCATGCAGTTGGACAAATTTACAGACTATGCCCTGCGGGTTTTGATGATGCTGGCGGTTCGTGCGCCGCAGCGGGTTGCGACCTCGCAGATTGCTGCAACCTATGGGTTGTCCGAAAACCACCTGTCCAAAGTGGCGACACAACTGGCGCGTGAAGGCTTTGTCACCTCTGAACGCGGGCGTGGCGGGGGGCTGATACTGGCGCGGCCAGCCGATCAGATCAATGTTGGTGCCGTGGTGCGGGCGATGAAACGCGATGCACCGGTGGTTGAATGTTTTGGCATCAACCAATCCTGTCTGATTCTGCCAGCCTGCGGATTACGCACCCCTTTGGCGCAGGCCCAAGAGGCATTTTTTGCCACCCTGGACCGTTATACGCTGTCAGATGTCACCCGGTCGCGCAGCGCCCTTGCGGGGCTGCTGGACGTTTGAACAAAGGGCAGGGTGCGTAATCAATCGTCGGGGCGCTGCATTTCAAACACCTCGCGGACGGTCGAATAATCGCGATAGCCCATCCGGGCCAACGGGTTGAACCGGGTCACGTCAAACAGCCCGTCCACCACACAATCGTCACGCAGATGCACGCCGATGACCTCGCCAAAAACCACAAAGTTGTTGTCGCCTTCGATCTTCACAATCTGCGTCATCCGGCATTCCAATGACGCGGGGGCTGCGGCAACGCGGGCGCACTCAATCTGGTCGCAGACCGCTTTTTCGATGCCTGCGGCAACAAATTCATCCTGCCCGCGTGGCAGCCCGGCTGAGGTCACATTCATCGCGTCACGCGCGGCATGTTCCACAACATTCACGCAAAACACCCCGGTTTCGCGGATGTTGGCGACGTTGTCCTTGGTATCGCCCGCGTCCGGTTTGACCCCGGTAGAAGCGAACATCACCTGTGGCGGGGTATAGGCAACCCCATTGAAAAATGAATAGGGGGCCAGATTGTCGCGCCCCTGCGCATCACGGGTTGAAATCCACCCAATCGGGCGCGGTGTGATGATGGCATTAAACGGATTATGCGGCAGGCCATGGCCATCTTGCGGGCGATAAAACATTCCAACAGTCTCCTAACTTATTTGCCCCACCGCTAACGGCATGTTAATCGGATTTCTAGCGCAAACCGAGGCTGGAGAGCTGCCTTGTATCAATTGACCCCGCAGAGTCCCGATGACCATTGGGAAGTTGAAATGCTCTACGATACCTGTTTTGCACCGGGCCGAGAGGTCTTGTCATCTTACCGATTGCGCGAAGGCATCCCGCCCGTTGCTGGGTTAAGCCATGTGGCGCGCGACGATGCGGGCATTTTGGCGGGCGCAATCCGCTATTGGCCGGTACGCATTGGCGATGCGGAGGCATTGTTGCTGGGCCCCGTCGCCGTTCACCCGACCCGGCAGGGCGAAGGCTTGGGGCGCGCCTTGATCGAACAAAGCCTTGACCACGCCCCCTCCAAAGAATGGACACGGGTGATGCTGGTGGGGGATCCGCCCTATTATAATCGGTTCGGGTTTACTTTGCTGGCAAATGTGATCATGCCGCCGCCCACAAATCCGGATCGTGTCCTTGGACGGGAATTGGTGCCCGGTGCATGGCAGGGCGTTGCGGGAAACGTGCGCCGCTGGGTGGATTAACTGGATGTCCCTTTTGGCCAGTGGATTGCATTTTACCAAATATCCCCCACATTAAGATAAAGAGGGGCCACCATGCAGATTGAAAGTAACCTTCCCGCCACCGTTGATGTCGAACTGCGTCTGGACGAAATCGCCAAGCGTTATAAACAGGCGGGGGGTGTTGGCATCAACGTGCTGAACCTGATCGGCGGGCAAGCCGACAACCTGATTGAACGCCTGCCAAACGTGGTGCGCAGCAATCTTGAGGGTGCCACGATCAAAGCGCTGAACCACGCCATGAAAGCCGCCCATTCCAGCCGACGGTTTGTACCGGATCAGAAAAGCTGGCTCAATCAGGCGGCCAGTGCAGCAATGGGGGCTGCGGGCGGTGCGGGGGGCTTGCCCACGGCCTTGGCAGAATTGCCTGTAACCACCACATTGTTGCTGCGGGTGATCCAAGGGGTTGCGGTTGAACATGGTTTCGATCCAGACGCTGAAAACGTGCAGTTTGACTGTATTCAGGTGTTTTCCGCCGCCGGGCCGTTGTCTGGTGATGATGGCGCTGATCTGGGGTTTCTGTCAGCACGGATGGCGTTGTCTGGCCGCGCGATGCAGGCGGTGATTGCCAAAGTTGCGCCAAAACTGGCAATTGTGCTGGGTCAAAAGCTGGCCGCCCAAGCGGTGCCGGTTTTGGGTGCGGTTGCCGGGGCCGCCACGAATTATGCCTATACCAGCTACTATCACGACATGGCGCATGTGCATTTTGGTCTGCGTCGGTTGGCGATTGATGGGGATATTCCTTCAGCGCAATTACTTGAGCGGTTGAGAGAGAAGATGGGCCGCGCGCCTGCAAAAACCTGAAGATTAACGTCCGATGCTGCCGGGGGCCACAGTGGTTGCCTTCAAAATCGCATAGCAATGCATGCCCTTGTGCAGCCGCATGTCTTTGACCGCCCGTGCCGTGACCCGTGCCAGCAACCGATCTTGCCCCGCACGCAGGGCAATTGCGGCCCCGGGCCCGTCGCCGGGATGCACGTCTTCGATCTTTACCGGCAAGATGTTCACTGAGGACAGCCCGTCAGGCCGATCAAGCGACAGGATCACATCCTGCGCCAGCACCCGCAGACGCACCCGCGCGCCGACCTCAGCCTGCACACCCGGCAGCTCAAGCCTACCCGCGCTGACAGTCAGGGTTGAAATACCATCATCCGCATGGGCGGTCACATCCGCCTCAATCACCGCACCAGCCTCGCGCACGCCCAACAGTGGCACGGCAGCGGGGTCTGCCATCACGTCAAACAGCGGCCCTTGTGTGCGGACTTGACCGTCTTGGATCAGGACCAGTGTATCTGCCAGCCGGGCAACTTCATCCACCGCATGGCTGACATACAGGATCGGCAAGCCTAGCGGGCCATCGCGCAGGTGTTCGAGATAGGGCAGGATCTCTTGCTTGCGCGGGCCGTCAAGGTTGGCCAGCGGTTCATCCATCAGCAACATGCGTGGCCGGGTCAGCAGGGCACGCCCCAAGGCGACACGTTGTTTTTCACCACCCGACAGCGTATTTGGGGCACGTTTCAACACCGCATTCAGCCCCAACAAAGCAACGACATCGTCAAGCGTTGGTCCCGGTCGATCCAAAGCTGCATAGCGCGCGCCAAAGGTCAGGTTGTCTTGCACCGAAAGATGCGGGAACAGTCGCGCGTCCTGAAAGACATAGCCAAGCTGGCGTGCGGCGGGGGGGACAAAGATATTCTTGGGCGCATCAAAAAGGGTTCTGTCGCCCAAACGGACATGTCCGGCCTGAGGCTGCAACAATCCCGCAACTGCATTGATCACGGTTGTCTTGCCCGCACCGGAGCGGCCAAAAAGCGCGGTAATACCTGGCCCGGCCTGAAACGCCACATCCAATGCAAAATCACCAAAACGGTGGCGGATATGGACATCAAGCATCATGCGCCCGCAATCCGTGCCGCGACCCGCTTTGCCAAAGCTTCAGACAGCAGCACCGCACCAAGTGCGACGCCGCAAGCCATCAGCACCATTGCTACGACCTGACCTTCGGCACCCGGAATTTGCAGGGCGGTCCAGATGGCGCTGGGCAATGTCTGGGTTTGACTGGGGATATTGGCGACAAAAGTGATGGTGGCCCCAAATTCGCCCATCGCCTTGGCAAAGCCCATAACTGCGCCCGCAAGAATACCCGGCGCGATCAAGGGTAGGGTTACGCGGGCAAAGACTGCGGTGCGCGGTGCACCCAAGGTCGCGGCGGCCTCTTCCAACTTGGGGTCAACTGCTTCAATCGCCAGCCGCATGGCGCGGACCATCAGCGGAAACCCCATTATGATCGCCGCCAAAACAGCCCCCGACCAATGAAAGGCAAGGCGCAGGCCGAGGGCCTCCAACGCTTGGCCCAAGGGCGCGGTGCGGCCAAACAGGATAAGCAACACGTAGCCCGTGACAACAGGCGGCAGGACCAGCGGCAAATGCACCAATGCGTTCAGAGCGGATTTACCCCAAAAGGATTTGCGCGCCAAGATCCACGCGACCCAAAGGGCCAGCGGCACCGCCAGTATCGTGGCCCAGCACGCCACCCAAAGCGATAGGCGCAAGGCCTCCCATGCGGTGTCATCCACGCTCATTCCGGCACCGGACCAAAGCCATGGGCGGCAAAAACAGCCTGTGATGCGGGGGTTGAAATATAGTCCAAGAACGCTTGACCCGCCGGGGTTAATGCCGCCGCCGGATATGTGATCGGGCTGTGGGTGCCTGCGGAAATGCGGGAAAGGATGTGTACGCCACCATCGGCCAAGGCGTCACTGGCATAGACCACGCCAACCGGGGCCTGACCACCAGCGACCAGCGCAAGGGCGGCGCGGACATTGTCGGTTTCGGCCAACCTGTCCACAATTGCGTCCCACTGCCCGGTTCTTTGTAACCATTCGCGCGCGTAAATACCCGCAGGCACTGCATTGCGCTGGCCCATCGCCAGTCGGCCATTGGTGCCCAGCAGGGGCAACACCTCTGGCCCCGCTGCGGGGCCGTCGGTTGGGCCAATCAGCACCAATTGGTTGGTTGCCACATCGCGCCGCGATCCAGTTTGCAGATCGGCCTTGGTGGTCAACCAATCCATCCACTGTACATGCGCCAAAATCACCGCATCGGCAGGTGCACCCGCTGCCACCTGCCGGGCCATGGTGCCGGACCCGCCATAAGATAAAACCACATCACCGCCATAGTTTACGGCCAATGCATCAAGCGCCCCGCGCAGGCTGGCCGCTGCAAAAACAGTGACCGCTGGCGTCTCTGCCCGCGGGGAACTGGCCACCGCACAGGCGACAAAAAAGAATGCAGCAAAAAATCTCATCCTTGGCAGTATC
The DNA here is from genome assembly GCA_051251995.1 of Sulfitobacter sp. GTDB lineage: Bacteria > Pseudomonadota > Alphaproteobacteria > Rhodobacterales > Rhodobacteraceae > Sulfitobacter. The sequence continues at coordinate 17,938 of JBPOFF010000010.1, read as the reverse complement.
CGTTAAGGTTTGGGCCGCTACAAGGGCAATGCAGTGATCTGGCGTTTGGCAAAGGGGCGCGGTATGAACAATGTAACCAGGCAACCCTTCCAAAGTGCAGACCGCTGATGATCAAACAACTGCCAATTTCCTTGAATGGCGCGCGCAAGGGCGATGTGCGATCGCAATTTGCGGCACTGTGTTACCGTGTGAAACGCGGCAAGGTGCAAATATTACTGGTGACGTCGCGCGGGTCCAGACGCTGGATCGTGCCAAAAGGCTGGCCGATGGACGGCAAAACGCCAGCGGAATCAGCCCGACAAGAAGCATGGGAAGAAGCGGGTGTCACTGGCAAGCCCGATGGAAACTGTCTGGGTGTGTATTCCTATGCCAAGGATGTGGGCAGCATGGATGACCTTCCCTGTATCGCGATGCTATATCCAATTGCGGTCAAATCACTGGCGAAAAAGTTCCCTGAACAGGGGCAGCGCCGCCGCCGTTGGGTATCGCGCAAACGCGCCGCACGCATGGTGTCAGAACAGGAATTGGCGCGGCTGATACTGGATTTTGACCCGCGCCCGAAACCAGCCATTGCTTGACGTGCCGCCAATTGCGCCCCATCTCTTAAGGTAGGACACCAAAAGGACCGCGCCAGACAGATGATCCACTATGCGCTCAAATGTGATCAAGGCCATGGCTTTGACAGCTGGTTTCAATCCGCCACGGCCTTTGACGCCTTGGCGCGTGCTGGGCACCTTACGTGCAGTGTCTGTGGGTCCAGTGATGTGAAAAAAGCGATCATGGCCCCGCGTGTTGTGTCGAAATCAAAATCAAAATCAGAGACGGGCGCGCCGGACGTCACCAAAAACGAGGCGCAAGAAGCCCCGGTTCCAATGCTGAAATCACCGCAAAACGATGTCGAGGTGCAGATCGCAGAGCTGCGTAAAAAGGTTGAAGAGACATCCGATTACGTTGGCGATGATTTTACCCGACAGGCCCGTGCAATGCACTTGGGCGATGTGCCTGAGCGCGCGATTTATGGCGAAGCCCGCGCCGATCAGGCCCGCAGCTTGATTGAGGACGGGGTGCCATTGATGCCGCTACCGTTCCGCCCACGCCAAAAGATGAGCTAACTTTTTTCAAAGGAAACGATATGACCATTCTGATCACAGGTGCTTCTCGGGGCATCGGAGCAGGCCTCGCCGCGCATTATACATCACTGGGCGAAGACGTGATTGGCACAGGTCGATCTGTGGCATCACAACTGCAACTGGATGTGACGCGCCCGGCAAGCCACATCGAAATGGCCGAAAGCCTTGGGGAGCGGGCCATTGATTTGCTGGTCTGTAACGCGGGTGTCTATCTGGATAAGGGCGATGATTTGGAAACAGGTTATGGTGCTGATCTGTGGGCACAAAGCTTTGCCACCAATGTGACCGGGGTGTTTTTGACTATTCAGGCGTTGTTGCCGCATCTGCGCCGCGCCAAGGCCAGCAAGATTGCGATTATTTCATCGACGATGGCGTCGCACACCCGCGCGCCGGGTGGCAGCTACATCTATCGTGCCTCCAAGGCGGCGGTGCTTAATCTTGGCCGTAACTTGGCGACTGACCTGAAGGCTGATGGCATTGCCGTCGGCATTTATCATCCCGGTTGGGTGCAGACCGATATGGGCGGCGGCACTGCGGATATCACCACTGATGAGGCTGTGCGCGGCCTGACGGAACGGTTCGCGGCGCTGAATATTGAGACAACCGGCTGTTTTGAAAACTGGGACGGCCGCCCCCACGCCTATTGAATCTGGAGTAAACAACATGAAAATCATTCTGGTGGGCGCAGAAGGCGATATTGGCAAAACCGTGTGCGACGAATTGGGCGCGCGGCATAATATTGTCAAAGCCGGGCGTTCGAGGGGGGATGTGCTGGTGGATATGGCGGACCGTGCCTCGGTCGATGCAATGTACGCAAAGGTTGGCCCGGTTGATGCGGTTGTCTGCACTGCCGGCGAAGTTCACTTTGGCGCATTGGAAGAATTCACCGAAGAAACCTTTATGCTTGGTTTACGTAACAAAGTGATGGGGCAGGCCAATCTTGTTTTCGGCGGTATGGATAAACTGTCGAATGGCGGGTCCTTCACGCTGACCAGCGGTGTGCTGGACCGCGATCCCATTCGGATGGGCGCGGGGGCTGCTGCGGCAAATGGGGCGCTGGGCGGTTTTGTTGTGGGGGCCGCCATTGAAATGCCGCGCGGATTGCGGATCAATGTTGTCAGCCCCGGAGTGCTGGAAGTTTCAGTGCCCCGCTATGGTGCATGGTTTCCCGGTCACGATCCGGTGTCATCGCTGCGCGTCGGGCGCGCTTATGCCAAAAGTGTCGAAGGCGCGGTGACAGGTCAGGTGATCATCGTAGAATGAACGCAATTGGATGGCCAATTGAGGGTTTGGCGTGCTGATATTGGCCCCGCGCTTAGGTATTTGAAAAAGGGTGAATATCAGTCGGTGCCCTTGCCCTTGCGGGGGCATCCGCGTAAACCGCGCCGGAACTGTGAGCTGAGGGACCTATGCCTGTTCTGGTGATGAAATTTGGTGGCACATCTGTGGCCACATTGGACCGCATCCGCCGTGCTGCCAAGCGCGTTGGAGTTGAAGTATCCAAAGGCTATGACGTAATAGTCATTGTGTCCGCAATGTCTGGCAAAACCAACGAACTGGTAGGCTGGGTCAATGAGACATCCCCGATGTACGATGCGCGCGAATATGATGCGGTTGTCTCCAGCGGTGAGAACGTCACCGCGGGTCTGATGGCGCTGACGTTGCAGGAAATGGACGTGCCAGCGCGGTCTTGGCAGGGCTGGCAAGTGCCTGTGCAGACCACATCGGCGCATTCATCCGCGCGGATTGAAGACATTCCACCCGCCAATATTCGCGCCAAATTTGCCGAAGGCATGAAGGTGGCTGTGGTTGCGGGCTTTCAAGGGGTCAGCCCGGAAGGTCGGATCACCACGCTGGGCCGGGGCGGATCTGATACCACTGCGGTGGCCTTTGCAGCCGCCTTTGAGGCCGAACGCTGCGATATCTATACTGATGTCGATGGTGTTTACACCACTGATCCAAGGGTCGAAGCCAAAGCGCGCAAGCTGGACAAGATCGCCTTTGAAGAAATGCTGGAACTGGCATCACTGGGCGCCAAGGTCTTGCAAACCCGATCTGTCGAATTGGCCATGCGGTATAAGGTCAAGCTGCGCGTGTTGAGCAGTTTTGAAGAACAATCGGACGATGCTGGCACGCTCGTCTGTGATGAGGAGGAAATCATGGAAAGCAATGTGGTCGCAGGGGTCGCCTTTAGCCGCGATGAAGCCAAAATGACGCTGGTATCGGTTGCTGACCGCCCCGGCATCGCCGCCAGTATCTTTACTGCGCTAAGCGACGGCGGCGTGAATGTCGATATGATCGTTCAGAACATCGCCGAAGAGGGCCGCACCGACATGACGTGGTCTTGTCCGGTGGATCAGGTCATGCACGCGGAAAAAGCCATGGCCAAGGCCCATAACGACGGGGTGATCAACTATCAAGAACTGATTGCGGACAAAGATGTGGCCAAGGTCAGCGTTGTCGGCATTGGCATGCGTAGCCACACAGGCGTTGCTGCCAAGATGTTCAAAGTGCTGTCTGATGAGGGCATCAACATCAAGGTTATCACCACGTCTGAGATTAAAATCAGTGTGTTGATTGACCGTAAATATATGGAATTGGCGGTTCAGGCATTACACGATGCCTTTGAATTGGACAAAGCGTCATAATTTGCGGCCCAATGACCGCTTTGATGCGTTTCCCGTGTCGCTTGTGGCGATGCGATGGTCTAAGCTGAGGGTGACGTTCAAACGGGGGGCGCGTAAGCATGGCTGAGCGTTTTGAAACTGAGAGCCGCAAGTTATTGGGCCGTTTGCGTGATGCAATGGCCAATGACGATGCGGGTCAGGCGCGACTCGATAAGATCACTCATCTGATTGCCACCTCAATGGGGTGTGAGGTCTGCTCAATCTATTTGTTTCGCGATGACGATACGCTGGAGCTTTGTGCAACAGAAGGGTTGAACAAGGCATCCGTGCACCAGACCCGGATGAAATTGGGTGAAGGTCTGGTGGGTCGCGTTGCTAAACGCAGGACCGTCATCAATACGCCTGATGCCCCGCAAGCGCCGGGGTTCCGGTTCATGCCAGAAACGGGCGAAGAAATCTTCTCAAGCTTTTTGGGTGTTCCGGTCCAGCGCATTGGCGAAGCTTTGGGCGTTTTGGTGGTGCAATCCAAAACCGCACGAGAATTTTCTGCGGATGAAGTCTATGCCCTTGAAGTGGTTGCGATGGTGTTGGCGGAAATGACCGAACTTGGCGTATTCGTCGGTGATGGTGCCGCGATGTCTGCGCGCCATTCGCAACCTGTATTGCTGCGCGGCACAGTGGGCCAAGAAGGCGTGGCAGAAGGCCATGTGTGGCTGCACGAACCGCGTGTCGTGGTCTCTAATCCAATTGCAGATGACCCAGAAGCCGAAGCCGTTCGGCTGGAAGAAGCGGTTGAGCTGTTGCGGGTCAGCGTGGATCAAATGCTGTCGATGGCGGGTGGCGATAAAGAACAACAACAGGTGATCGAAGCATACCGGATGTTCGCCAATTCCAAGGGCTGGATGCGGCGCATGTTGGAAAGTATTTCTAGCGGGCTCAGCGCCGAAGCTGCCGTGGAGAAAGAACAATCCACGGCGCGCGCACGGATGGGGCAGGTGTCTGATGCCTATCTGCGCGAACGGTTGAGCGACCTTGATGACCTGTCAAACCGCCTGCTGCGCATTTTGACGGGGCAGGGCAGTGACACCGGTGCTGAAATGCCGAAAGACCCGATTTTGGTGGCGCGCAATATTGGGCCTGCGGAATTGCTTGATTATGGCCGCAAGCTGCGCGGAATTGTGCTTGAAGGCGGCTCTGTCGGGTCACATGCCGCGATTGTGGCGCGGGCGCTGGCGATCCCGCTGCTGGTCCATGTGGGGCGGATCACCGATGATGCGCTGAACGGCGATCACATCATGGTCGACGGCGAACAGGGCATTGTGCACCTGCGCCCGGATGAGTCCGTGGCAGCGGCGTTTCGCGACAAGATCGCGATGCAGGCTGCGGCGCAGGAACGCTATTCGTCGATTCGCGATCAACCGGCCCTGACCAAATGCGGGTCGGTCATTCAACTGCACATGAATGCGGGCCTGATGGCGGACCTGCCATCGCTGGAAAGTTCGGGTGCCGAGGGCGTTGGATTGTTCCGCACTGAACTTCAGTTTCTTGTGCGTAATCAAATGCCTAAGCGGTCTGAACTGTCGGCGCTTTATGCCCGGGTGCTGGACGCGGCACAGGGCAAGCGGGTGGTGTTTCGCACCCTTGATATTGGGTCAGACAAGGTACTGCCCTATATGAAACCCAACGATGAACCAAACCCGGCACTGGGCTGGCGGGCCATTCGCGTAGGATTGGACAAGCCGGGTATCATGCGCATGCAGTTGCAGGCGTTGATCCGGGCGGCAAATGGGCGGCCCTTGTCGGTGATGTTTCCGTTTGTGGCACAGTTCGAAGAATTCCGCGCGGCACGTGCTGAAATGGACAAGACATTGGCCCGCGAAGAACGGTTGGGCCATATCCTGCCATCTGAAATCGAAGTCGGTGCCATGCTGGAAACCCCCAGCCTTGCCTTTGCGCCCAAGAAATTCTTCGAAGAAGTCGAATTTCTGTCTGTGGGCGGCAATGATTTGAAACAGTTCTTCTTTGCGGCGGACCGCGAAAATGAATTGGTCCGGCGGCGCTATGATACGCTGAATGTCAGCTACCTCAGCTTTCTTGAAGGCATCGTTGAACGTTGCAAAGACACCAAAACATCGCTGTCCTTTTGTGGCGAAGACGCAGGTAGACCGGTTGAGGCGCTGTGCTTTGCCGCGATTGGGTTTCGCATCTTGTCGATGCGCCCGGCCTCTATTGGGCCAGTCAAAAGCCTGTTGCGCCGCTGCAATCTGGATGAGGTGCGCGCCGTGATCCATGAAGCACGTGATCGGGGCGACATGTCGGTGCGGGCGGCGGTGATGGAGTATGTGCGTGGTCAATCAGCTGCGACATAACCTGTTGTATTATAATTAAATATTAAGCCTGATTGCGCGTCCCGGTGCATATGCCATGCGCACGGCGGTGATCAATCCTGCGTCACTGAATGTCTCGCGGCGCAGGGTCATCAGAGGTGCCGCAGGGGCGCAGCATAGGTGGGTCACTTCAAATTCGCCTGCTGCTTCGGCCAGATATTCCATTGTGCCATGATCAAATGGCGCATTTTGCACCAGCCATTCATTGGCACTGATCGTTTCAAAATCCGCGCCAGCAGCAGCAGGCAGGGTGGTTAAGTTGATTTCACGATCCTCAACCGCATAAGGCATATCGTCCGCCAGATGCAGCGATTGGATCAACAGCCGAGTGCCCGCAACCGACCGAGAAAGAACACGGTGGCTATAGGACTTGCCCAGCCCCTCAACCTCTTGGCGCAACACCGGAACCGACATTTGCGCGCGCCGTTGCGGGGATAGCGTCACGCGGGTGCCCGCCCGGCGACGACGTTCCAGCCAGCCATCTTCGGCCAAGGCCCGCAAGGCACGGTTGACAGTGGCACGCGCACAGCCAAGCTCAGTGGCCAGTTCCGCCTCGTTCGGGATCAGTCCACCGGGCGGCCAGGCGCGTGTCTGAATGCGACGCAGCGCTTCGGCCTGTACATCTTGCCAGCCCAACATGCCGCTCACATCGCATCGCGCAGGCGCATCATCGCCGCGCGGTAGTTTTGGGTGATTTGGGGTCGTGCGATATGCTGTCCGTCTTGCACAACATGGCGCCCAGCGGCCCAAACATCAGTCACCTTGGCGTCGGTTGCGGCAAAAATCCACGTGTCCAGAATGCTGTCGCCCTGCCGCCCGATAAAGTCGGTGGCATCCCCGTTCAGTGCCATCAAGTCTGCCCATTGGCCAATTTCAATGTTGCCGCTTGTACGTCCCGCCGCCTGCGCTCCTCCGTGACACGCTCCTTCCAACAACATTCGGCCCGTGGACTTTTCCGGCGTGGCCATCACTGCGCGATTGTGGGTGATCAAGCGTTGCGAATATTCCAAGGTGCGCAACTCTTCATGTAGTGAAATCAAGATGTTGCTATCTGATCCAATACCCCATCTGCCAGCCGCCTCGCCCCAAGTCACACCGTTGAATATGCCATCGCCCAGCGAACTTTCAGTCAGCGGGCACAGCCCCGCCACAGCCCCGGTATGGGCCAACCCTCGGGTTTCCATTTCTGTCATCTGGGTACAGTGGATCAGGCACCAACGCGCATCTATGTCCAAGTGGTCCAACGCCCATGTGACGGGCCGCGCACCATAGGCGGCTTTGACCTCATCCACTTCGGCGATCTGCTCCGCCAGATGCATGTGGATTGGCCCGAGATGGTGCTGAAGGTCTTTCAGCGCCTCTGGCGTGACGGCCCGCAGGGAATGCGGCGCAATACCCAGATTGGCATCAGCGGGCAGGGCGGTGATCAGGTCACCAGCGGCTTGCAGGATTTGTTCATAACGGTCCAAATCGTTGCCAAACCTGATCTGCCCCGGGCCAAGCGGGCGACCATCGACCCCCCCTTGTTGATACAGAACCGGCAGCAATGTCAGGCCGATGCCGGTTTGATCAGCAGCAGCACAAATGCGCGCGGACATTTCTGCCGGGGCGTCATAAGGGACCCCGCCCGGCTGATGGTGCAGGTAATGAAACTCAACGGAAGCGGCATACCCGGCCTCCAGCATCTCCATTTGGACCTGCGCTGTGATCGCCTCGACATCCTCGGGGGTCAGTTGATCCAGAAACCGAAACATCAGCTGCCGCCAGCTCCAGAAACTATCGGTCTTGTCTGCCCCACGCCGTTCCGTCAGCCCGGCCATGGCGCGTTGAAACGCGTGGCTGTGCAGATTGGTGGGGGCGGGCAGCAAAATATCGACCTGTGCGTCGGGGGTGCCACCTGTCAGCGCTTCGATGCGACCATCAGCTATGGTCAAGGTAACATTGCGCGCCCATCCATCAGGCAGAAGCGCGTGTTTGGCGTGCAATGTGGTCATGGTTTCCTCTTGACGCGGACAAGGTGTTTCTAAATATGTATATACATAATCAGATTCTGTCACCCAGATAAAGGTCAAAATGATGCCTCAGGTCCTGAGCGATGCGATGCTGGCAACCATGGTCGGCCCAGATTATGGGCTGATCGCGGGCGGCGCTGTTGTGATGGAGCAGGGGCATATCATCTGGGTTGGGGATGACCTGCCACCTCAATATGCCGATGCCCCTACCGAGGACATGGGCGGGCGGTTGATCACCCCAGCGCTGATTGATTGCCACACCCACCTTGTGCACGGCGGCAACCGTGCACGCGAGTTTGAGATGCGGTTGCAAGGCGCAAGTTACGCCGACGTGGCACGGGCAGGTGGCGGTATTGTCTCCACCGTGACCGCCACACGTGCGGCTGATCAAGACGCGCTAATCGCCAGCGCTTTGCCGCGTCTGGATGCGCTGATTGCCGAAGGTGTAACGACGGTTGAGGTGAAATCCGGCTACGGTCTCGACCTTGAAACGGAACTGCGAATGTTGCGTGCAGCGCGGGCCTTGGGCATCTTACGCCCGGTGCGGATCGTCACCAGCTTTCTGGGGGCGCATGCGGTGCCAAAGGAATTTGATGGTGATGCAGATGGCTATATTGATCAAATCTGCATCCCGACGTTACGCGCGGCTAATGCCGAAGGCTTGGTGGATGCGGTTGATGGATTTTGTGAAGGTATAGCATTTAATATCAATCAGATAGAGCGTGTATTTAATGTGGCGCATGAACTTGGATTACCTGTAAAATTGCATGCAGAACAACTGTCGAATATTGGCGGCACGGCGCTTGCCGCACAGCACGGTGCGCTATCAGCGGATCATGTCGAATACGCGAATGCACAAGATGCAGCGGCCCTGGCCAAGGCTGGAACCGTGGCGGTCCTGTTGCCCGGCGCATTCTATACGCTGCACGAAACCCAAGCACCGCCAGTGGATGCGTTCCGTGCCGCTGGCGTCGACATGGCACTGGCCACCGACTGCAATCCCGGCTCCTCCCCACTGGCCTCAGTGTTGTTGGCGATGAACATGGGCTGCACCTTATTTCGCCTGACACCAGAAGAAGCCCTACGCGGTGTCACACAACATGCCGCCAAGGCTTTGGGCTTGGATGATTGCGGCCAGATCGCCGTAGGGAAACGCGCGGACCTTGCTGTGTGGAATGTCGAACATCCGGCTGAGCTGGCCTATCGTATCGGGTTTAACCCACTACACAAACGTTATTTTGGAGGGCAGTCATGATCCTGACACCGGGGGCCGTGGGCCTTGAAATACTCGAAACCATCTGGCGCGGCACCGATAACATCGAATTGGACCGCGCTGCCAAGCCAGCGGTTAAAAAAGCCGCCGCCATGGTCGCCCAAGCTGCCGCTGGCACTGATGCTGTGTATGGCGTGAATACTGGTTTCGGCAAACTGGCCAGCCGCAAGATCGCCCCGCAAGACACTGAAACCCTGCAGCGCAACCTGATCCTGTCGCATTGCTGCGGCGTCGGTGATGCGCTGTCGGCCCCGCTGACTCGTTTGATGATGGTGTTGAAACTGATGTCATTGGGGCGTGGTGCGTCGGGTGTCCGCTGGGAAGTCTGCGCCTTGATTGAAGATATGTTGAATGCGGATTGCCTGCCGGTGATCCCTGCCCAAGGCTCGGTCGGCGCATCTGGTGATCTGGCCCCGCTCGCCCATATGGCCGCAGCGATGATTGGCGCGGGGCGGGCGGTCTATCAAGGCGTCGAAATGGACGGCGGTGATGCCTTGACCAAGGCGGGGCTGGTGCCTGTGGTTCTTGGTCCAAAAGAGGGCCTTGCCTTGATCAACGGCACTCAATTTTCAACAGCGAACGCCTTGGCCGGGCTGTTTGAGGCACAAAATGCCGTGCGCAATTCGATGGTGATTGCTGCACTCAGTACTGATGCCATCATGGGATCCACCGCACCCTTGGTTGCAGATATTCATGCTCTGCGCGGCCATGCGGGCCAGATTGACGTTGCCACCGAAATGCGCGCGCTGATGGACAGGTCTGAGATCCGCGAAAGCCATATGGAGGGCGACACCCGTGTACAGGACCCCTATTGCATCCGCTGCCAACCGCAGGTCGTGGGGGCCGCGTGGGATGTGATCCGTCAGGCCGGACAGACGCTTGAGATTGAGGCAAACGCCGTCACCGACAACCCCTTGGTGCTGGTTGATGCCGGGCTGATCGTGTCGGGCGGCAATTTCCACGCTGAACCTGTTGGATTTGCCGCTGATATGATTGCGCTGGCGATTGCAGAGATTGGTGCAATTGGTCAGCGCCGCGTGGCCTTGATGGTGGACCCGACGCTAAGCCACGATTTGCCGCCGTTCCTGACCCCCGATCCCGGTCTGAATTCAGGCTTTATGATCGCCGAGGTCACAACGGCGGCACTGATGAGCGAAAACAAACATCTGGCCAACCCTTGTGTGACCGACAGCACACCCACCTCTGCCAACCAAGAGGATCACGTCAGCATGGCCGCACATGGGGCATTCCGCCTTGCCCGGATGAACCGAAATCTGGCGTTCATTCAGGCGGTTGAGGTGATGTGTGCCGCACAAGGGATTGAGGCGCGCGCGCCTTTGGCGACGTCACCGCGCCTGCAAGCGGTGATTGACAGGTTGCGCCAAGACATCGAAACACTGGGCGTTGATCGCTATCTTGCCCCCGACATTGAACGCGCCGCTGACTTGGTCAGATCGGGCGCATTTGTTGAGGCTGCGCAATGATTGAGGTTGTCCAAGGCGGGGGCCCGATTGTGCTGGGCCTGCCGCATACGGGCACAGACGTGCCACCGGAAATTTGGGACACCCTGAATGACACGGGCCGCGCCCTTGCTGATACGGATTGGCACATTGATCGGCTGTACAACGGCTTAGGACATGATGTTACGACGGTCCGCACACCGATCCACCGCTATGTGATTGACGTGAACCGTGGGCCGGACGATGCCAGTCTTTATCCCGGTCAGAACACCACCGGTTTGTGCCCACTGACCGATTTTGATGGTCGCGCGATTTACCTTACTGGCAGAGAGCCGGACGCGGCTGAAACAGCGCGACGCAAAGACACATATCACACGCCTTATCATGCTGCGTTATCCACAGAACTGGCACGGGTTAAGGAAAAACATGGCGTGGCGATCCTGTATGATTGCCACTCAATTAGGTCAGTTATCCCCTATCTATTTGAAGATGCCCTACCTGATTTCAACATCGGTACCAATTCATCCACAAGTTGTGCACAATCTATTGAGCGGTCCGTGGACATGCGATGTCGGGCAGCACAAGCCTATACATCGGTCTTGAATGGCCGATTTAAAGGCGGTTGGACCACCCGACACTACGGACAACCCACTGAAAACATTCATGCAATCCAGATGGAACTGGCGCAATCCACCTATATGGATGAGGTGCCACCATGGCAGTGGCGCAGTGACAAAGCCGAACGGCTGAGGCCAATCTTATACAAAATTCTCAATGACTTGACCGACCTTGTTCATGAAAGGCAGATCCGATGACTTCTTCCAAAACTGGCCCACGCCACAACACCCGCGACATCTTTCCTGCGACTGGAAACACGCTGACGGCAAAAAGCTGGATGACCGAGGCCCCTATGCGGATGCTGATGAACAACTTGCACCCGGATGTGGCTGAAAACCCTCATGAATTGGTTGTTTATGGCGGCATTGGCCGGGCCGCGCGCACGTGGCAAGACTTTGATCGCATTGTTGCCGCTCTGACCGATCTAGAGGGCGATGAGACGCTTTTGGTGCAGTCAGGAAAGCCTGTGGGCGTGTTCAAAACCCATGAAAACGCTCCTAGGGTATTGATTGCAAACAGTAATCTGGTGCCGCATTGGGCCAATTGGGATCACTTCAACGAACTCGATAAACGGGGGCTGGCGATGTATGGTCAGATGACCGCTGGATCGTGGATTTACATTGGAACTCAAGGCATTGTGCAGGGAACCTATGAGACTTTTGTGGAGGCTGGGCGTCAACATTACGATGGCGATTTGACCGGAAAATGGATCCTGACGGGGGGGCTTGGTGGCATGGGCGGCGCGCAACCTTTGGCGGCGGTGATGGCGGGGGCCTGTTGTCTGGCGGTTGAATGTAACCCCGATTCAATCGATTTCCGGCTGCGCACAAAATACGTTGATGAAAAAGCAGAAACGCTGGATGAAGCGCTGGCGATGATCGAGAAATGGACGGCGGCGGGTGAGGCAAAGTCGGTTGGCCTGCTGGGCAATGCGGCTGATGTGTTCCCCGAGTTGGTCAAACGCATGAACGCGGGCGGCATCCGCCCCGACATGGTGACCGATCAGACTTCCGCACATGATCCGCTGAATGGCTATCTGCCGCAGGGCTGGACCATGGGCCAGTGGCGCGCCAAGCGCGAGAGTGACCCCAAGGCCGTTGAGAAAGCCGCGCGGGCGTCTATGAAAACCCACGTGGCGGCGATGGTCGATTTCTGGAACGCTGGCGTGCCGACACTGGATTACGGCAATAACATCCGGCAGGTGGCCTTGGATGAGGGGTTGGAAAACGCCTTTGCCTTCCCCGGTTTTGTACCTGCCTATATCCGCCCGCTGTTTTGCCGAGGTATCGGGCCGTTCCGGTGGGCCGCACTGTCTGGCGATCCTGAGGATATCTACAAGACCGATCAAAAGGTCAAAGAACTGATCCCAGACGATGCCCATCTGCACAAGTGGCTCGATATGGCGCGTGAAAGGATCAGTTTTCAAGGGTTGCCCGCGCGAATTTGCTGGGTCGGTCTGGGCCTGCGCGACAAACTGGGGTTGGCGTTTAACGAAATGGTACGCACCGGAGAGCTGTCAGCGCCGATTGTCATTGGGCGCGACCACCTCGACTCTGGTTCAGTGGCCAGCCCGAATCGCGAAACCGAGGCGATGAAAGACGGCAGTGATGCAGTCAGCGACTGGCCCTTACTGAACGCACTGTTGAATACCGCCTCCGGTGCAACTTGGGTGTCGCTGCACCACGGCGGCGGCGTTGGCATGGGGTTCAGCCAGCATTCCGGCATGGTGATCTGTTGTGACGGATCAGCAGAGGCGGATAAACGCATTGCGCGGGTGTTGTGGAATGATCCGGCAACAGGTGTGATGCGCCACGCGGACGCAGGATATGATATTGCCCTTGATTGCGCGCGTGAAAATGGCCTGAATTTGCCGGGAATATTGGGATAAGCATATGTTTCTGAACAACGCATGGTACGTGGCGGCATGGGATCATGAGGTTGGCCGCGATTTGGCGCAGATTACCGTATTGGGTAAAAACGTCTGTATTTTCCGCACCGGAGCGGGGGATATCGTCGCCCTTGATGATGCCTGCCCGCATCGCAAACTGCCGCTGAGCATGGGCCGTATCAAAGGCGACACTGTTGAATGTGGCTATCACGGACTGACGTTTGATTGCGTCGGCCAATGTGTCTGGGCACCGGGCGGGCGCATTCCATCAGAGGCGCGCGTGCATGCTTATCCGACCCATGAAAAATATGGACTTGTTTGGATTTGGATGGGCAACCCGGTGCTGGCGGACCCAGAAGAGATTTTCGAGATTGAAAATTGGGGTGATCCGGCATGGGGGATGAACCGTGGTGCCGCGATGGAGCTGGACTGCAATTACCTGCTGATGTGCGACAACCTGCTGGACCCGACCCATGTGGCATGGGTCCACGGCAGCAGTTTTGGTCAGGCCGCCACCAAAAACACGCCACTGCGGGTGAAAAAGACCGAACAGGGTGTGATTGTGCACCGTTGGATGATGGATGTAGAACCCGCGCCGTTTTACAAAAAGGTTGTGGCATTCAAAGGCAATTGCGACCGTTTGCAGCATTATGAGGTGCGCTATCCCAGCCACGCATTAATTCGGGCGGTATTTACCCCCGCGGGGACGGGCGGGCCGGAGGGGCCGTTGCATGATGATACGTTCATCATGGACAGTTATAATTTCATGACGCCAACCACGGTAGGCAAGACCCGGTATTACTGGTTCCAACTGCGCAACATCCGTCCGGATGATGCCGCACTGAGCCAAATGATGAGCGAAGATGTGCAACACGCCTTTGAAGAAGACCGCGCAGTGCTGAATGCGGTTCAAAAAGGCATGAACGCAAAAACCAGCCCACATATTGATCTGCCGATAGATGGCGGGCAATTGCGGTTTCGCCGTCAATTGGAGGCGATGATTGCAGAGGAAGCCGCCGTTGATGCGGCAATGGCAAAGTGACCTGTTCATGCTGAAAGGTCACCGGGCCTTGGGAATAATTACGCCCGCGACGTCAAGCGATCCCGATGGTAAGGCCACGCAAGCCACCCATGGCCAGCGCTAAAAAGAAAAGCGAGATACAGCCTTGACCTTCCAGTTACTGGAATGCCCATGTAGAGGGTAATCATTGGAAATGGGGTCTTGCGATGGGCAACAACAGATCACTGACATTCGGCGTAGGAGAGATGAGTTGTGCCTCTTGTATTGGGCGCGTTGAAAAAAACTTGCGGTCTGTTGCTGGGGTGCAGGATGTGCAAGTCAATCTTGCATCAGAAACCGCGACGATCCGCGTTGATGATACCTTCAAAACGGAGGACGCAACCACAGCACTTGATACGGCTGGTTATCCGGCTGAGATAAAAACCCATCGCTTTAGTATCGAAAACATGTCTTGCGCGTCTTGCGTGGGCCGGGTGGAGCGGGCCTTGGCGCAGATGCCGGGCGTTGTTTCAGCCGTAGTGAACCTTGCCAAGGAAGAAGCAACGCTGCGGATGTTGGGCACGTCGGTATTACCTTCTGATATTGCGCAGACCGCGAATGCAGCTGGGTATCCCACAACCCTGATCACCGATCAGCGCGTGGATGCAACGGCAGACCGTAAAGCCGAAGAATCCGCGCATCTTAAACGGATGACCCTGATCGCCGCTGTCCTGACATTGCCCGTCTTTGTCTTGGAAATGGGCAGTCACGCGATCCCCGCCGTTCATACTTGGGTGATGAACACCCTTGGTATGGGGCTAAGCTGGGGTATCCAATTTGTTCTGACAACGATTGTTCTGGCATGGCCCGGACGGCAGTTTTACCTCAAAGGGTTTCCGGCGCTGTTCAAGGGCGCACCTGACATGAATTCGCTGGTTGCACTTGGATCCTCTGCCGCTTGGGGGTTTTCCAGCGTCGCGCTGTTTGCACCGACGCTTTTGCCCGATGGCACCCGTGTGGTGTATTTCGAAGCAGCAGCAGTGATTGTGACACTGATTTTGCTGGGGCGCTTTTTAGAGGCGCGTGCAAAAGGCCGAACTGGTCAGGCCATCCGCAAACTGGTGGGCCTTAGGGCAAAGACAGCGCAGATCGAACGGGGGGGGGAATTAATCGAACTCCCCGTTGATGACATCGTGGCGGGTGATCTGGTCCAAGTCCGCCCGGGCGAAAAGATCGCAGTCGACGGGGTTGTGGTGAAGGGCGCATCTTACGTCGATGAAAGCATGATCACCGGAGAGCCTGTTCCGGTCGAAAAATCCGCCGAGGCGCAAGTGGTAGGTGGGACTGTCAACGGCACCGGTGCACTGACATTTCGCGCGACCAAGGTGGGCGGCGATACCATGCTTGCGCAGATCATCCGCATGGTCGAGGACGCGCAGGGGGCCAAACTGCCGATACAGGATTTGGTCAATCGCATTACCTTGTGGTTTGTTCCGGTGGTCATGGCCGTTGCAGCGGTGACTTTTCTGGCGTGGCTGTTGGTTGGATCGGATCCAGCCCTCAGCTTTGCGCTGATTGCAGCGGTGGCCGTGCTGATCATTGCCTGCCCCTGCGCCATGGGATTGGCGACACCCACCTCAATCATGGTGGGCACTGGCCGCGCCGCAGAGCTGGGCGTGCTGTTTCGGCGCGGCGATGCCTTGCAAGGCCTGAACGACGTCACAATCGTCGCGCTGGACAAGACCGGGACGCTGACCCAAGGCCGCCCGGAAGTAACCGATTTGACCATTACCAACGGCTTTGACGCGGCAGATGTTATGCGCCTTGTCGCTTCGGTTGAGGCGATGTCGGAACATCCGATTGCAGCGGCCATTGTGCGACGGGCAGAGCAAGACGGGCTGACCCTGTCGACGTTGGACGACTTTACCTCTGTCACCGGATACGGCGTCAGCGCAGTGGTTGAAGGACGCAGAATCCTGATTGGTGCGGATCGGCTGATGATCCGCGAAGGCATCGCGTTGGACAAAGGCCGCGACATTGGTGACGCTTTAGGTCTTGAGGGCGAAACACCCCTTTATGCGGCGATTGACGGGCGACTTGCCGCCGTTATCGCCGTGTCGGACCCGATCAAACCCAGCACCGCAGAAGCCATCGCCGCGCTGCACAATCTGGGCCTTAAGGTCGCGATGATCACTGGCGACAACAAAGGCACCGCAAAGGTCATCGCGGCAAAGCTGGGGATCGACACGGTGGTGGCCGAAGTGCTGCCAGAGGGTAAAGTAATCGCCATCGAACAGTTGCGCGCGGCTGCCGGAAAAATCGCATTTGTCGGGGATGGTATCAATGATGCGCCCGCCCTTGCACGAGCAGATGTCGGCATTGCAATCGGCACGGGCACCGATGTCGCGATTGAAGCGGCTGACGTGGTGCTGATGTCTGGCGACCTCCAAGGGGTGGTAAACGCCCTGCACGTCAGCCAACGTACCATGCACAATATCCAACAGAATCTGTTCTGGGCCTTTGGCTATAACGCATTGCTGATCCCGGTTGCGGCTGGGGTGTTTTATCCGGTATTTGGGTTGCTCCTGTCACCAGGCCTTGCGGCGGGTGCAATGGCGCTGTCCAGCGTGTTTGTTTTAACCAATGCGCTGCGCCTGCGCTGGATTGCGCCTGCATTCAATGAAGCACGCGCAGGCCTCAAGGCGGTTGATGGCCTTGTGCCCGCCGCAGCGGAATAGGAGGGCCAGATGAACATCGGAGATGCGTCAAAACGCACAAATTTGCCACCAAAAACGATCCGCTATTATGAGGAAATCGGTTTGGTGAAGCCACTGCGAGACGCAAATGGCTATCGCAGCTTTCGCGACAACGACATGCACAAACTTGCGTTTCTGGGCCGCGCCCGGGCGCTTGGGTTCACGATAGAAGATTGTCGAAACCTGCTTGCCCTGTGGGACGATCAGGACCGTGCCAGCGCCGACGTGCGGGCGATTGCATCAGACCACCTTGCGCAGATCGAAAGCAAGATTGTTGATCTGCAAGAAATCCGCGAGACATTAACCAATTTGGTAAACGCCTGCACTGGCGACGGTCGCCCCGACTGTCCAATCATCAAATCGCTTGCGCACAATCCCGAGAGATAGCTGTATGGCTCTTGTGCTGTGTTCGGTGTCTTTGCGCAAAAGCCCAGTCGCGTTGTCGGTCAACTCCGTAATGAGCAAACGGGCTTGTTCTTGCGTAAAGAGCTTGCGCTCCTTGTCGCTAACGACAGAGGCAAACCGCTCAAGCCCACGTCAGCCAGCCGTGCAATTGCTCGTTATCGGGACCGCATCGCAGTTAAGTTGAGCGATCCAACGCTAAGGCTTCAAGATACGCGTGGCACGGCGGCTACACGGCTACTCCGAGCGGGCCTTGGCCTCAACCAAATCGCAAATCATATGGGCTGGTCGCTTCGCTACGCCGCCGCAATGGTAATCCCCCCTAAAATTAGTGGTGTTCAAAAGTAGAATTTTCTCGGCAAGATATCTGAGGAGATTTACGATG
>JBPOFF010000001.1:0-703167 GCA_051251995.1 Sulfitobacter sp. | reverse complement strand
GGCCCCTCTCACACATGCAAGCATGCGCTGCCGGGCAACGGACAAACCCAAGCGGCAAAAATTCAAACGCGAGCCTATCGGCTACTTCCACATCGATATCGCGGAGCCTCGTACCAACGAGGGCAAGTTGTACCTCTTTGTGGCCATTGACCGAACCAGCAAGTTCGCGGTCGCACAGCTGGTCGATAAAGCGAACCGCAAGACCGCATGGGCGTTTCTGGAGGCCGTGCTGGAAGCCGTGCCCTATAAGATTCACACGCTCTTGACGGACAACGGTATCCAGTTTTGTGAGCACCCCCGCAACCGGAACACCGCCTATTCTAGGCCTATGCGGTTCGACATGATCTGCGCGGCCAATGGCCAAGTCGAACGCATGAACCGTACGATCAAGGACGCAACTGTCAAAAGGTACCACTACGATAGCCACGAACAACTTCGAACCCATCTCAGCGACTTCCTTGACACCTACAATTACGCGCGCCGTCTCAAGACGCTCAGCGGTCTCACGCCTTACGAATACATTTGCAAGATGTGGACATCTGAGCCAGATCGATTCATCCTAAATCTGATCCACCAGATGCCGGGACTGAACACCTAAGGACGAAGAAAAAAACGATTGAGGTAAAATATCATTGCTGAACAATATCGGCCTTCCGGGCCTCATAATCGTAGCGCTCATAGTCTGGGGGCTTTGGAAGGTGTTCAATAGAGGCTCAAAAAACAAAGACGACAAGTAATCCTGACTAACCTATGGGTTTGTCAAATATACAATCGCCTATTTTTGGCCTTTGATAAAATAATGTACATCTGGGGGGACCGTGTTGAATACTAATCCTCTCGCCCGGGCTCCATCGGGTTGCTTGAGAATAATGCGATCTTGTTCCCTTGGGGGTCGCGAAGGTAACCAACATAAAAATGAGGCCCATAAGACGCGCGAAATCCCGGCTCGCCCTCGTTAAAACCGCCTGCGGCACGTGCGGCGGCATGAAGGTCACGCACTTGGCTTTGGCTACTAGCCTCAAACGCAATCATCGTGCCGTTCCCAGCCGAGGCGGCACGCCCATCGAATGTTGGTTTAACATAGAAATCTGGCAGTGCGGCAGACTGACCCGGCTTGACGGGCAGCGCGTAGCTTAGGCCCTCAGGCCCTTCTTTAAACCCGTACCCAAGAGCTGGCAGAAACGCAGAGTAAAACCGCTTCGCGCGAACGATGTCATCAGCGCCGACGGTGACATAGGCAATCATTCTGGTATTCCTTTTCGGACGTTCGGGTATTGGTACATGTTGACAGCTTTATGATATATCAACACAGTTTTTGGCTCAATAACCGCGACATGAAACGATGCATGTTCGACCATTGGGCAATTTAAAAGGTAACCCCCACCCTTAACAGTCTTCAAAAACCTCGCTGCACCACGTGAAAGACGTACGAGGGTCCACAAGCATGATTGCACTGCTACTTTGACAATACCAAAGGCTTGAGACTGACCAGCGCTTTGGCGGCAATCAGCTCTAGCAGCTCTGATTTCTTCAGCAGAGGTGCGGCGCGGTTGCCGTAAGCGATTTCAACGGGTTCCCTCATCAACTGCGGCAGCATGCTACAAAGTGTCAGCCGATCAAATGTCGACATCGTTTCGATGGCCATTTGACCGGGGTAAAAGCTTTCGCTTGGGATGTCGTTTGAGATGATTGAGGCATGCTGTTCCAACAAAACGTGGACATAGGTGATTTGCCTCAGGGTATGCACAATCGTGGCCATTGGCGTTTCCTGAGCCAGATGCTTGGCACGGACAAATACGTATCTGTCGTTTAACGCATCTTTCATCAAAATGCAGTGCTGCGGCGACACAAGCAGGGCTGTGCGGTTGCCCATGGCATTTGCTTTGATCCGCACGGGTTTCAATTTTGACGGGAGGAACAGGCTTTCACCGCCCAGTTCTGATCTTGAAACCCATTTCACCGGGCGCGGCCCAGATTCGATTGTCATGACCAGATCACCAGCTTGCAGCTCTTCGACCAAGGTGTCACCCGTTGGTGTCGCAATACGGGTGCCAGCGGCAAAACAGGGGATGCCGGTGCGAGCCGGAATACCAATAGATTCAAGCGCTGCGGTGCTATTAAGCTGGGACGCCAGAATGCCGGTGAGGGTAATGCTTTCGCCGGTGGGAAAGGTTAGTACCGCGTCGCCAGTGCCATCGCCATTGGTGTCGCTGACCGCCACATCCGCGCTGCTTACTGGATTGCCCGCGCTATCAGTGAGGGAGGTCACATCCAATTGGTCGATCGTGGTGCCATCGCCACTGTCGGCCAGGTCAAACCCGGCGACCCTATCGGCACCAGACCCTGCGCCCAGCAATAACGTGTCACTGCCCCCACCAAGGATGATGTTTTCGATCTCGGTAAAGGTCGCGGTGGACGTGCCATCAGACACCGACCCAGCCTGTGCATCCGCACTGCGCAGATCAACTGTGGTGCTAGTGGTCACCGCACTTAAGTCAAGCGCGTCGTTGTTGGTGCCGACAAAAGCAATCTGGCCGGGGATCGTGTTGCCGTCGCCCTGAATGGTATCATTGCCAAAACCGTCTTCGAGGAAAATGGTGTCGTCACCATAAGATCCCACCAAAAGATCATCACCCGTGCCGCCATAGATCAGGTCATCGCCTGCCTGTCCGTCAATGCTGTCGTTTCCTGCATCCCCATAAAGGGTATCGGAATCTGCGCTATAGCCACCGCGAATGCTGTCATTGCCATCACCGCCATGTACAAGGTCACGGTCAATGTCGGCGTCGATGAAATCATTCCCGGCACCACCGTTTATGGTGTCATCCCCGTACCATCCTTCAAGGAAATCGTCGCCACTGCCGCCATTAATTAGGTCATCGCCGTAGCCACCGTTGACAAAATTTTCACCTTCACCGGTTTCGATGATGTCATCGCCTTCGCCACCCCAAAGGGAATCATTGCCCTCATTGCCGGACAGCACATCATCGCCGTCACCGCCTTCAAGGCTGTCATTACCGTCGCCGCCTTCCAGCGTATCTGCGCCGTCTTCGCCAAACAGCGTATCGTTGCCAAGCCCACCAAGCAGGGAATCGTCCCCGGTGAATCCGTAAACTGTGTCGTCGCCAGACCCTGCATCAACTGTATCGTTGCCGATACCCGCGAACACGTTGTCGTTGCCACCGCCCGCCTGAATGCTGTCGTTATCTGACCCATAAGGGGCACCGCCATTGTCGATCCGATCGCCCTCGGGGTCGTTGCCATAGCCGGGATCAATAATATCGTTGCCGTCTGTCCCTTCGACAATTCCGTCCGGGGTTACATAGGCGGGTGGGTTGGATGCGATAGCCGCGTCAAGTTGATCAACGGCACCGTTTTCTGGGACAAAATAAATCGCTCCGTCATCAGCTAAGTAATAAAATCCGTACCCAATTTGGTTAGTGACTGGGGTGCCACCATCCTGGCCGCTCCATTTCCATTCACCAAAGCCGATACCGCTGGGGTAATTCGACGCAGAAACAAAGGATGTGTAAGCACCGCCAATGGTGTCCCCAGTGTTTAGCGTTCCATCGCTTAGATTGACGAGGTAGCCTGAAGGCATCTGTCATACTCCTGTCCGTTACGGCGCGGTCATGTATCATTGCTCTGACCTCAGTAATCGGGCCGGAGTGGCTTTGTGATGTACCCTTAGCCGCCATGCGCGTCAGCAACATGGAGCAGATATGACGAGATTGAGGCAAGTTTTGTACATCTTGATTAAGGTAGTTTCCCCCAAACCCGCCGGATTAAAGTCATTGTGGGCCGGGCCGCATTTCACGGCGGACCTCTGCCCATCGCCAAACGCCACTTTGCGCGGCGATTGTCCTGACGTATGATGCCAAAAAACAATTGAGGCGGGCATTATGACTACATCACGCAGAACATTTGCGATCGGACTGGCAGCTTTGGGCCTTACGGGTTGTACCACAGGCGGAGGCGGCACATTTGGCCCTCGCGTGACCAGCACACCATCTGACCTGCAACCTGTGCCCAATGCGGGTTATGATGCGTGGGTCGCAGCGTTTAAATCACGGGCTGCGGGGCAGGGGATTTCCCAAACAACCCTCAGCAGCGCCTTTCGCGGTGCGGGATATTTGCCCGGCGTGGTCAAACGCGACCGTAATCAGACAGAGTTCAGCCGCACGTTAGAAGATTACCTTGCCATTGCAGCATCGGACGAGCGGGTCAGCAAAGGCCGCGCTGCCTTTTCCCGCCACCGCAATATTCTGTCTGCGATTGAGGCAAGATATGGCGTCTCGGCAGAAATCGTCACGGCAGTTTGGGGGCTAGAGAGCTTTTATGGAGAGCGCAGGGGCGATGTTTCGGTGATCTCTGCCACCTCGACGCTGGCCTTTGATGGGCGGCGCGGGGTGTTTTTTGAAAAACAACTGATCGAGGCATTGAAAATTTTGCAAAATGGCGATGTGTCTGCGTCCAACATGACCGGATCATGGGCCGGTGCTATGGGCCATACTCAGTTTATTCCCACGTCTTATCAATTGTTTGCCGTTGATTTTACGGGCGATGGGCGGCGCGACATCTGGTCTGATGATCCTTCCGATGCGCTGGCGTCAACTGCAGCCTATCTTGCGAAAAATGGCTGGACCCGTGGGTTGAAATGGGGTGGTGAAGTCGGCAATGGTGCCCCTACCGGGTCGCCGCTGACGCCACAAAGGGGTGGGCCGACTTTCAATGTCACCAGCAACTTCCGTGTCATCAAGCGTTATAACAACTCTGACAACTACGCGATTGGCGTCGGCCATCTGGCAGACCGCATTGGCGGCGCTGGCCCGATCCGTGGCAACTTTCCACCGGATGCTTACGGACTGACCAAAGCGGATCGGGTGTCGTTGCAACAGCGTCTCACGGCTAAGGGCTTTGATACCGACGGTTCTGATGGTGTAATCGGTCCGAACAGCCGCAAGGCGATTGCCGCCTATCAAAGCAGCGTCGGTTTGGCCGCCACGGGTGACCCGTCATTGGAGCTATTGCGCAGATTAGGTTGAGTAAAGATGGTGCTGTGAGGGAGGATTGAACTCCCGACCTCGTCATTACCAATGACGCGCTCTACCACTGAGCTACCACAGCATCGTGGGCGGGTGATTAGCGGCAATCTGATTATGGTGCAAGCCTAATCTGGACGCTGGTGCGCCCCTACGCTAGACAAGCGCCATGGCAAAAGATACGGCCCCACAAAAGCCCCGAACCCAAAGCCAAATCCGCGAGGATCGGCTGAAAGCGGCGTTGAAAGCCAATATGGCGCGGCGCAAGGCGCAGACACGCGCGCGTCAGGGTGGGAAAGGGCAGGGGACAACAGGCAATGACCCGGAGGGGTCCGAACAGGAAAGCGGTTAAGATGGATTCAATTCTGGTCAAAGGCGGCGGAGAGCTGCGCGGTCAAATCCCAATTGCGGGGGCCAAAAACGCATGTTTGACCCTGATGCCCGCAACATTGCTCAGCGAAGAACCGCTGACCCTGACCAATGCGCCGCGCCTCAGCGATATTCGCACGATGACTGAATTGCTGTCCTCTTTGGGGGCCGAAGTGACCTCCTTACAGGGTGGTCAAGTGCTGGCGATGTCCAGCCACGGCCCGATCAACACCCATGCTGACTATGACATCGTGCGCAAAATGCGCGCGTCCAATTTGGTGCTTGGGCCATTGTTGGCCCGTGAGGGCCATGCCGAAGTGTCCTTGCCTGGCGGTTGTGCGATTGGCGCGCGGCCGATGGATATTCACACCGATGGTCTGGCACTGATGGGCGCAGAGATTGAATTGCGCGATGGTTATCTGCACGCCAAGGCAAAGGGCGGCAAACTAAAGGGTGCTGTGATCAATTTCCCCTTTGCCAGCGTTGGTGCCACTGAAAACATCATGATGGCCGCGACCCTTGCCAAAGGTACAACCGTCATCAACAACGCCGCCCGGGAACCTGAGATCGTTGATCTGGCCACCTGTCTGCGGGCCATGGGTGCACAAATCGACGGGGACGGCACATCGTCCATCACCATTCAGGGCGTCGACAGCTTGCACGGTGCTACCCACCGCGTTGTCACGGACCGGATTGAGCTTGGCACCTATATGCTGGCCCCGGCGATCTGTGGCGGAGAGGTTGAATTACTCGGCGGTAAGCTGAGCCTTGTGGAAGCGTTCTGTGAAAAACTGGATGCGGCTGGTATATCAATATCCGAGACTAAAAATGGCCTGATGGTTGCGCGTAAAAATGGCCGTATTCGCGCCGTGGATGTCACAACTGAACCATTCCCGGGCTTCCCAACCGATTTGCAAGCGCAAATGATGGCGCTGTTGTGCACTGCTGAGGGCACCTCGGTCTTGGAAGAGAAAATCTTTGAAAACCGCTTTATGCATGCGCCAGAACTGGAACGCATGGGTGCTGATATCGAAGTGCACGGCGGACATGCGACAGTTAAGGGCGTGAAAAAACTCAAAGGTGCGCCAGTCATGGCAACCGATTTGCGTGCTTCTGTATCCCTGATCCTTGCAGGGTTAGCTGCGGAGGGTGAAACCAAAGTTGCGCGGGTTTACCACCTTGATCGTGGGTACGAACATGTGGTGGCCAAACTGCGCGGCGTTGGCGCAAATATTGAACGGATATCTGAAAAATGACCCAAGACGCACGTTTCGAAGACGGGCGCGAAGCCCCGTTAAACTTGGGCGCTTTGGATGGCGATGACCTTGCGGTCATTGCATCATTGATCCAAGACGCGGTGTTTCCGGCATCCGAAATGCGCTGGCTCCACAAAGACGCGTGTTTTGCGCTGCTGCTCAACCGGGTGCGTTGGGAAGACGAGGGCAAGGCACGTCATGCCGTAGAGCGGGTGCAATCGGTGCTGATGTTCAACAACGTGCGCGGTGTCGCCAGCCAGGGTGTGCCAAAGGGTGATGCCGACACGATTTTATCGCTGCTTGATGTCACCTTTGCGCAGGAGGATGCACCATCTGGCACGCTGACGCTGAC
The DNA here is from genome assembly GCA_051251995.1 of Sulfitobacter sp. Classification (GTDB taxonomy): domain Bacteria; phylum Pseudomonadota; class Alphaproteobacteria; order Rhodobacterales; family Rhodobacteraceae; genus Sulfitobacter. The sequence goes on along the minus strand of JBPOFF010000001.1, from coordinate 696,148 downwards.
CCTTGCGGGCGACGGCGCAATTCGTCTGGATATTGAGGCGCTGGAAGTGACCTTAAAGGACGTGACCAAACCCTATGTGGCCCCATCGAAAAAGCTGCCCCAGCATCCTGAATAACTCCTGCTTGCATCGCCACACCTTTAACCTCGTCTCTTTTTGGCTCTAAATATCCCCGCCGGAGGCATCTTTCTTTTCTGGAGCATCCCGCGCCATGCCCGTGACCCTCGACGCCACCGCACCCGACTTTGAAGCTGCTTTTGAAAAGCTGCTGAACGCCAAACGCGAAGACAGTCCAGATGTGGACGCCGTTGTTGCCGATATTATTGCCGATGTGCGCGCCCGTGGCGACGCGGCAGTGATTGATCTGACCGCAAAATTTGACCGCATTACCCTGACGTCTGACGCTTTGCGGATCGCCCCCGCAGAAATTGCGCAGGCAATCGACGAGGTTCCGTCCGCAGGCCGCACCGCCCTTGAACTTGCCGCGACCCGCATCCGCGCTTATCACGCCAGGCAATTGCCGGAAGATGCCGAATGGACAGATGAGGTGGGTGCGACGCTTGGTTGGCGATGGACGCCTGTTTCAGCAGCGGGGCTTTATGTGCCGGGCGGTTTGGCCAGCTATCCGTCCTCAGTATTAATGAACGCGATCCCGGCAAAAGTCGCTGGTGTGCCACGCCTTGCAATGGTTGTGCCGACACCGGACGGTGTGCTGAACCCCCTTGTTTTGCTGGCGGCACATATCTCGGGGGTGGATGAAGTTTATCGCATTGGTGGTGCGCAAGCTGTTGCCGCATTGGCCTATGGCACCGCCACCATTCCGCCAGTGGATAAGATCACCGGGCCGGGCAACGCCTTTGTCGCCGCCGCCAAACGCCGGGTATTTGGCAAGGTTGGCATCGACATGATCGCGGGTCCGTCCGAGATTTTGGTGATTGCCGATGCGGATAATGATCCTGACTGGATCGCTCTTGATCTGCTCAGCCAAGCCGAACACGATGAAAGCGCGCAGAGCATTCTGATCACCACAGATGCGGGTTTTGGGCAAAAAGTGGCGGAGGCCGTCGAAAAACGCCTGCAAACCCTCGAACGCCGGGCGATTGCCGGGGTCAGCTGGCGCGATAATGGGGCCATTATCACGGTGCCTGACCTCGCCACGGCCGCCACTCTATCCAACCGGATTGCCCCCGAACATCTTGAGCTTTGCGTGGCGGACCCGGAGAGCTTAAGCGACCAGATCACCCATGCGGGCGCGATTTTCCTTGGCCAATGGACACCCGAGGCGATTGGCGATTATGTCGGTGGCCCGAACCACGTATTGCCAACGGCCCGTTCGGCGCGGTTTTCCTCTGGCCTGTCGGTATTGGATTTCATGAAGCGCACGACGCTTGCCCGCATGACGCCCGACGCCTTGCGCGCCATTGGTCCGTCGGCTGAACGGTTGGCGCAGTCAGAAAGCCTTGAGGCGCATGGGCTGTCGGTTACCGCCCGCTTGCGCAAGTTGAACGGATAGCGGGCAGGGCACATCGACGCGCTGCATTGCCTTGCCCTGCGGCCTGCCGTATTCATCCCTCGAACCGCCAGCATAAAGGATGCGCTTTGATGTCTCGCATCACCCATATCGCCCTCGATGACGCGAACCTGCCACCGCCCACTCCCGAGATTGAGCAGGAGCGTAAGGTGGCGATGTTTGATCTGCTTGAGGACAATACATTTGTCCTACCTGCCCGCGATGATCGCCCAGCCCCCCAAGGACCCTATCACCTTGGCCTGTCGATCCGCGACAAACGGTTGGTCTTTGATGTGAACACCGAAGATGCTGAAAAGGCGGCAGAATTTCATCTATCGCTGGGGCCGTTTCGGCAGGTGGTCAAAGACTACTTTCAGATCTGCGAAAGCTATTTTGACGCGGTCAAGAAACTGCCACCAAGCCAGATTGAGACCATCGACATGGCCCGGCGCGGCATTCACAACGAGGGTAGCCGGGTCTTGCAGGAACGGCTCGAAGGCAAGGCCGAGATTGACGCAGATACCGCCCGTCGCCTGTTCACTCTGATCTGCGTTCTGCACTTCGGGGGCTAAGTGTGACGCAAGAATTACCTCAATCGGTACTTTTTTGTTGCGATCATAACGCGGTGCGGTCCCCTATGGCCGAAGGGATCATGAAGAAATTTTATGGCACCGACACCTATGTGCAATCTGTCGGGGTCAAAAACGATCTGGAAATCGACGGATTTTCAATCGCGGTCTGCGCTGAAATGAACGTTGAACTTGCCCGCCACCGTTCGCGTAGCTTTGACGAGATGGAACAATGGGGCGACGACCTGTCATCCTTTGATCTGGTGATCGCGCTGTCGCCCGCCAGCCAGCGCCGGGCGTTGGAGTTGACCCGGTTTTTCCATCTGACGGTGGAATACTGGCCGATCCTTGACCCGACAGGCCTTGGCGAAAGCCGTGAGGCAAAGCTGGTGCAATTCAGGGCGGCGCGTGATCAGATTGCGGGGCGATTGATCGAACGCTTTGGGCCGCCTCAGGAAGAAATGACCTGAAATACGCCGCCCGTGAAGCTCAGGTGCTGTTACAGGCTGCCGCTGCGTTTTGCCCAAACGCTTTCCATGCCAACCAGAACCGTTCATTGCTCGGATTATCGGATTGCCGCACTTCCTGCGCCTTGTGCGGGTCCTTGAACATCTTGGCCCCGCGCCGCTGATCGCTTGCACTCAGAGATTGATCCGCAACCGCTTGCACACAGCCACAGCGCGACGGTGTCGCCGCCTTGCGGTTGGCGGATACACAGGCCCGGTGGATGGGTCCGGTCGCAAAAAGCACGGGTTGAGGGGTGTAGCCGCGCCCGGCATTGCTGCTGGAATACCGCGACCCGCCGCCGCAAGCCGCCAAACTGGCCAGCGCCACAGATGCCACAAAAATACGTATCATTTTACTGCCTCGTTACCCGTGGACCTATGGGGTTTGCCCCTTGATGGTCCGGTTCTGCTTTGGCGGTAGTATGCAGGATTTAGAGGCAGGGGGCAATTCACGTTTGCATTTGGGGGCACAGATATGCGCCCCCAGATATCGGAATCAGAATTTCCAACGTGCCCCGACAAAGGTGACGTCAATGTCTTCAATCTGCGGTCCGGCGTTCTCAAACTCATAGCGCCGATAGCTGGCAAAAAGCTCTACACCATAGGCATCCAGTTTTTGAACTGCTGCAATACCGTAAGATGTCGATTCCGAACCAGCAGTCTGAAAGTCGTCGCCCTGATAATAATCCACAGAGAGTGCTGTTTCACCATAGGAGAGCCAGTCGCGCCGTATGCCACCTTTGACATAGACATAATTATCGTCGCCCTGTTGCTGGCGCCCAGCAGCAACCGCCAAGTTGAGCCCGGTTGGTTCATGCAGCACGGCCACGGATCCCAGCAGCAATTCCTCAGCACTGTCACGAATGGAATACCCAAGCCGCCCGGCGACTTTGAAATCGCCATAATCTTTGTCGTATTTCAATCCGATGTCATAAAATTCACCATCATTACCGCGTGCAAGGACTTCCTCGCCTGCCGACACAGCCAATCCAAACCCGTTATATGTTGGGGTGTCATAACGTATGCGGAAACGCCGCGATCCATCAAAGGCGCTAAATGCATTGCCAACAGTCGTGCCTGCATTGGCTCCGGTGCTCAGCCGAAACTGCTGCGATCCAGCCTGATCTTGCAGGGATGAATATGCGATAACACTGGTGCCTGAAAAGTCTGCTTCTGCTGAACCATCTGTGGCAATGCTGCCTTGGCCAATCGAAAACGTACCAATATTTGGCGTCTGGTAGATGAGTTCGAATTTGCGAAGGTCGGTGCGGCGAAAGTTTCCTTCGAAGTCATCGTTTCCGCGGCTGATGCTGCTGGACCCCGTTAATCCCAATGCGGATTCAAAGTGCAGCCGGAATTCACCGCCATTGGCGAGACCCTGTTTATAGATCAGACCGATGCGGCTGTTCGAATTGTCGTTGTCTGTGAAGGCGCTCTGAGAACCAAAGCCATCATCGACATTGATAATACCCAAGTTCAATTGGCCATAAAAATCAACGGTAGGGCCGCTGTCTTGCGCTTGGACTGCGAATGGCAAGCTTGCCGCGACCAAAGCGCCTGAGAGTGCATAAAGTGTAGTGTTACGGGACACGATGTTAACCTTTCGATGGCCCCACGCCACCGTGGTGCGGGGTGTGTTGCCAAGGTTAGGAACTCATTGGTTTAATATGAACACACATTAGCTTGAACTCGGCGCGTCAGCGCACAGCCAATGTTGAAAACAGCCCCACAGGCTTGTGAGGCCTCGTGATAAGAGCGGTCTTTTAGGGGTATTCTCTCCGACTGTAGGCGTCTCATTGTGGTCATGGGGGCGCAGGATTTTTGAGCCAAGTAGAACGTGAGCTTCCCCGGACTGGCACCATCCAACAGAACGCAATGACATGCGCCGGGGCAAGGCCCTTATCCATTGGCGATCAACCACCTTGACCAACTCTTAAAACCGCATCATATCCCCTTCATGACACCACTTTCACACATCCGCAATTTCTCCATCGTCGCGCATATCGACCATGGTAAATCCACGCTTGCTGACCGCTTGATCCAGTCTACCCACACTGTGGCTGACCGGGACATGAAGGAGCAAATGCTCGACTCCATGGACATTGAGCGCGAGCGCGGCATCACCATTAAAGCCCAGACCGTGCGGATCAATTATACCGCCGACAATGGCGAGGATTATATCCTCAACCTGATCGACACCCCCGGTCACGTTGACTTTGCCTATGAGGTGTCGCGTTCGATGCGCGCCGTTGAAGGGTCGCTGCTGGTTGTTGACAGCACCCAAGGCGTCGAGGCACAGACGCTTGCCAATGTCTATCACGCGCTGGATGCGGATCACGAGATCGTGCCGGTGCTGAACAAGATCGACCTGCCGGCGTCCGAGTGTGACCGCGTGGCGGAACAGATCGAGGATGTGATCGGCATCGACGCGTCCGAGGCGATCCGCGTTTCCGCCAAAACCGGTGTCGGCATCCATGAAACACTCGAAGCCGTGGTGCACAAACTGCCCGCGCCCAAAGGCACCCTTGATGCACCGCTTAAGGCGATGCTGGTGGATTCGTGGTACGACAGTTACCTCGGTGTGATCGTTCTGGTCCGCATCATCGACGGGCAGTTGCGCAAGGGCGACAAGGTGCGGATGATGCAAAATGGATCGGTCCACAATGTCGACCGCATCGGCGTGTTCCGCCCGGCGATGACCGAAATTGACGTGCTTGGCCCCGGTGAAATGGGTTTTCTGACCGCCTCGATCAAACAGGTCCGTGATACCCGTGTGGGCGATACCATTACACACGAGAAAAAGGGCTGCGACACCGCCCTGCCGGGCTTCAAACCCGCGCAACCCGTGGTGTTCTGTGGGCTATTCCCGGTGGACGCCGCCGAATTTGAAGACCTGCGCGATTCAATCGAAAAACTGGCGCTGAATGACGCGTCGTTCAGTTTCGAGATGGAAACATCTGCCGCGCTTGGCTTTGGCTTTCGTTGTGGTTTCCTTGGCCTGCTGCACCTCGAAGTGATCCGTGACCGGATTGAGCGTGAATATGACATCAACCTGATCACCACCGCGCCCAGCGTTATCTATGACATCCACATGAAGGACGGCACGGTCACGCAGTTGCACAATCCCGCTGACATGCCGGACCTGACGTTTGTCGAACATATCGAAGAGCCGCGCATCAAGGCGACCATTCTGGTGCCGGATGATTACCTCGGGGTGGTGCTGAAGCTCTGCCAAGACCGCCGGGGCATCCAGATGGACCTGACCTATGCCGGGTCGCGCGCGATGGTGGTCTATGATCTGCCGCTCAACGAAGTGGTGTTCGATTTTTATGATCGGTTAAAATCGGTGACCAAGGGCTATGCGTCCTTTGATTATCAAATGATCGGCTATCGCACCGACCAATTGGTGAAAATGTCGATTCTGGTGAATGACGAGCCCGTTGATGCGCTGTCCACCATGGTCCACCGCGACCGCGCCGAAATGCGGGGCCGTGCGATGGTAGAAAAGCTCAAAGACCTGATCCCCCGACACATGTTCAAAATCCCGATCCAAGCGGCGATTGGCGGCAAGGTGATTGCGCGCGAGACTTTGTCCGCGATGCGCAAGGACGTGACGGCGAAATGTTACGGCGGCGATGCCACGCGTAAGAAGAAGCTGCTGGAAAAGCAGAAAGCCGGTAAGAAAAAGATGCGCCAGTTTGGTAAGGTGGATATTCCGCAGGAAGCGTTTATTTCAGCGTTGAAGATGGATGGGTGATTGAAGCGCTTTCCACAGACAGTTGCCAGAATAGGGGCTGGGCTTTCGACTTTGGCGATGCTCACTTGGTTGTTGTGGAATGGGGTAGGTTGGGAAACTCTCGAACCAGAGCCGCTAGTGATGTTTTGCGTGGCCTTTGTATGTTGGATCGCAACGGAATTCAAATTGAGTGAAGAATTTGTTGTCCGACAATCAACTAGAAATGACATACGCATAGCTAGAGAAATTTTACGGTTGAACATAAACGAATTCCGGACACTGTTAAACGACCACCACTTGTTTCAGTTCTTGGAATCTTCGTATTTCTCACTGGCTGGGAGGTTTTGCCATCGACGTGAGATTGGCGAATTGAGGTTTCAGAACGCTGGACTTGATGCGCTACTAGAAGATTTCACAGAACATTTGCAAAATTTGTTAATCAATGTTGCACGCAATACCGTACCAGAATTGATTGGTGGTGAATTGATGACGGGGTTCAAGCCAGCAAGAACTGTCTCTAAAGAAGAGTATGACAGACAGCTGGAGCTTGCTGAACTTGCAAACCAAGAAGGTTCTAGGGCTTGGATGTCTCTCCAAGAGCTTGTGAACAAGATTCATATTGATGTTCCCGAAGCAATCGATGAGTCGTTATTCCAAATTGACTGAATAGATGATGTTTGTGGCGTAGGGTGGGTGCAACCCACGCGCCTCCTTCCATCATCATCCGCGCTACGTGGGTTGCACCCACCCTACGCCACAAACCTCCCCAACTTCACCTCGCGATGCACCGTTGAATATGGCCAATCGACCGCATTTTCCACGAACCCGTGTTTCACTGGATTCAAATGGCAATATTCCACATGGGCCGCATAATCGTCATCATCTCGAATGCAATATTCCCAAAACCGCCGTTGCCAAATCCCGCGCTCACCTTTTCGGACTTTGCTCTGACTTACTTCATCAACCTGTGGGCAATGATGCGAAAACGTCGCCTTGATCTTTTTCCATCGCACTGAGAAATCCGCATCACCCTCCGGCAAGGTCCAAACCGCATGAAGATGATCGGGCAATATGACCATTGCGTTACAAGTCAACGGATGCTCTGCCACTACAGACGCATAGGTAGATCGGAGCAAGCCAATCTCGCGGGTCAATAAATCTGTGCCGCGGGCGGCCAAATTGATTGTGAAGAAATAGGTGCCTCCCGGCACGTACATGCGGCGATATCGGCTCATGTGGTATGATTGCCGGCACATGGTTAATAGGTCGTATCGTTAGTTTAACCTACCCTACGCTACTTGACCCAAATCAAAGCCCACCCCGACACCGCCTGCTATCCATCCTTTCAACACCACCACCCCGAAAGGACCGCACCCATGTTCCGTCTTGCCTCCATGCTCTATTCCATCTTCGGCACCTCCCTTGCAGGGATCGGCGTGATCGCCGTGTTGACCATGGGCTATGACACCCTGTTCCCGATCCTTGGGGCCGCTGCCGTGGGCGCAATCGTCGCCATACCCGTGGCCCTCTTGGTCGCCAAGCGCATCATTGGCTAACCACCCCCCGCGACAAATCACATTGCGCGCGGGCCAGACGGGGCCTAAACCACGCGCATGACATGCCCCCTTTGCACAACCCCCGACACACCGCTGATCACAACCCCCGTCCCCGGTGGCCCTGTTGATGCCTCTGCCGATATCTGCGGCATCTGCGCGGATCAGCTCGACAACCCGAACCCCGATCATTTCCGCGGCCTTGCCAGCACCATGTGGTCAGAGGATCCGGCGATCCAAGTGCTTGCGGCGCGGACGCTGAGTAAGATCGCGGAGCCTTGGGCGAACGACCTTGCTGATCAGTTGTACCTCGACGACGACACGCGTGCCTGGGCCGACAACGTGCCCGAACAGACCGATCACAAAGACAGCAACGGGCAGCCGCTGACCAATGGTGACACCGTGGTATTGATCAAGGACCTGCTCGTCAAAGGTGGCGGCTTCACTGCCAAGCGTGGCACGGCGGTGCATAAGATCACCCTCGTTCCCGATAACGCCGCCCATATCGAAGGCCGGGTCGAGGGGCAGCGCATTGTGATCCTGACAGAGTTCGTCAAAAAACGCTGATGGCTCGACAGGGCGCGTGGGCTGTGGGACAGTTGCGGTAACTCATCAACGGAAAACCCGACATGTCCAACCCCTGCATTCTGTGCGTCGCCATCACCGGCTCTGTGCCCACCAAAGCCGCCAATCCGGCGGTGCCGATCAGCATTGCGGAGCAGATAGAGTCGACCCATGAGGCGTATGAGGTCGGGGCCGCCATCTGTCACGCGCATGTGCGTAATGCGGATGAGACACCGTCGTCGGACCCCGAAAAATTCGCGGCGTTGCAAGAGGGCGTGCGCAAACATTGCCCCGGTATGATCATTCAGTTCTCTACCGGGGGCCGCTCTGGTGCTGGGCAGGAACGCGGCGGGATGTTGTCGCTGCGGCCCGACATGGCGTCGCTGTCTGTGGGGTCTAACAATTTCCCCACGCGGGTCTATGAAAACCCACCGCACCTGGTGGATTGGTTGGCGTCCGAGATGCGCGAATACGCCGTAAAACCGGAGATCGAGGCGTTTGATCTGAGCCATATCCACAAGGCGGCAGAGATGAACCGGGATGGCCGCATTCCGGGACAGCTTTATATCCAGTTCGTGATGGGGGTGAAAAACGCCATGCCTGCGGACCGGGAGACCTTTGATTTTTATATTAAAACGGTCAAGCGTTTGGCCCCGGATGCGCAGTGGTGTGCGGCGGGGGTTGGACCAAATCAAATCGTGCTCAACGACTGGGCGATTGCGGCGGGCGGCCATGTGCGGGCAGGGTTGGAAGACAACGTGCGCTGGGACAAAGACACGCTTGCGCCGTCGAATGCGGCCCTGATCAAACGTGCGGCAGACCTTTGTGAGCAGTATGAGCGACCCGTCGCGACACCGGCGCATGCGCGTGAGATATTGGGATTGCGGCCTGCCTAAGGCAAGGCTTCGCGAAGGTTGCAAGGGATAGCACCACCATCGAGCAAGGTGCTTAAGCAAGCGCTGGTAAAATCCCAAATGGCGTCGTCATGCACCAGATGATGGGTTAGGAAGCCCAGCGGTTCAGCCGCGTCACTGCGTCCCTCGCGGCGGTCCGTCAGTAGCTTGACCAGCGCTGCGATTTGATCCTCGGGGGAAACCAAGCCACCGCCACCGCGCCAATGGATCGGGTCCATATGAGTGTTGACCTGCACCAGACCCGGTGCCGCTAAACGGTTGCTGCGCGGCGTATAGGTCGACAATGCGACATAGCCTTGATCCGCCAGCGCTGGGACAATCCCTACATCAATCCGGTTCCACGGCGGCACAAACATTGGCAAAAGATCATCCCCGAAAAGCCCGCGTAAATGCGTGATGGCAGATTGGGTTTCAGCCACGGCTTGTGCACGAGGAAAGCCAAATTCGGCCTTTTTCTGGCCCTCAGGGGCGTGGTTTTCATGGGCCCAGCCATGCACAACCGGAACGGCCCAAGGTGTTGCAGCGCAGGCGGTGACCAATGACTGTTCGGTTGATTTCGGGATCACCGCAACATGGGTTGGCAGGCCGATATCCTGTGCCAATACCATAAGCCTTTGAAACGCAGGCGTGTTGGCAATTGCGTCATCATCACGCCACCACAGGGGCAGGGCGCGGGCCTTACTGCGCCAAATCGCAAGTTCGGTTTTCAGGGGGGACCAATTGATCATACCATCGCCTTGTGTAACTTGGTGGTGATCAGCACCGTTTCCCGCGCGCCATCAAAGCCATTTGTTCTTGGCGCGCGCCCTGTGTCTTGGATGACGTCCTGCAGTCGTTGCCCTAAGCATTTGGGCGACAGATCAGCGCTGCGCAGTACCGCAATCCCGGGTAATTTTGCCAAAGCATTGGCGCGCAATCCCTGTTCAACTTCGCTGCCCGCATCAAAGGGGATAAACACCGCCGGGCACCCGGTTTGCAAGATATCCAACGCCGTGTTGTAGCCGCACATCGACACGGACGCAGCAGCATGGTGCAGCATTTGGCGGAAATCCGGGCGGGCGGGTTCGATGGTCACATTGGCAGGGGCTGTCCCTGCGAGCGCTGCACAGCGGGTTTTGGTATCGGCACCGCCGACCAAGATGCGCCATTGATGGGTTGTATCCTCGCGGGCGGCATCGATCGCGGCGGCAAAGATATACGCCCCCACGTCACCACCACCAGCGCTTACGATCACCTCATTGTTTCCCGCTTGCTCTGGATGTGGTTCAGGCGCAGGTGGCGCGACAAACCCAGTATAGTTGAGTTTAGGGTGCAAGCTGTCTGACACTGGCCAACTGAGGTCAAGAGGTGTCACATCCTTATCGGAGTGAACCAGTACTATGTCATAGAATGTCTCGATCAAACTGTCCGCCAGTACGGCCTTTTTGGGTTTGGACGGGGGCGCTAGAATATCGCGGATTGAGGCACAGATGAGGGGCCGCTGGGGCAAGGTGGTTGCGGCGCACAGCAATGCTTCGAATTCAGCGCGCAGAATGCGTCTGCCAAATGGGAAAAGCTCAGTGATCAACACATCCGGGGGGTGCTGTGCCAAGTGGTCTAACACCACCGCGATGCGTTTGACCATGAATGCCTCTGATGCAGGCAGGCCCTTATCGTCCAATAACACGGTGAAATTGACACCATCGGAACGTACGGGCGGCAGTTGCAGTATCTCAATATCGCCACGGTCCAATTGCGGTGCGGGCATGCCTCCCGAAACAACAGTCACCTGATGATCGGCGGTGCGGTAGGCGCGGGCGAGGGTCAATGCGCGGGCAAGATGGCCGGTGCCCAGCAAATGCGTAACCACGATCATGACGTTCATGGCGTGGCCTTGATCAGGCGCACTGGGTCCGGGTCAGCCGTCCAGCCATCTTGGTTAATGCGGATGATAAACAATCGGTTACGCTTGATCTGCAACGGGGCAGGTCCCTGAAAATCCCATCCCGTCGCATGGGCCATCAGCACCCGCATGACACCGATATGGCAGACCGCAATGGTGTCCCGCGGTAATCTTTCAGCCCAAGGGATCAGGCGTTCGCGCAGGGCCGCGGGGCTTTCCCCCTTTGGCGGCGTATAATCCCACCCCCAGTCTTCGATATCCAGATAACCAGATGCCGGATCAGCGCGCAGTTGAATGCCGTGTTGCCCTTCCCACGCACCCCAGTTCATTTCGATCAGGGCGGAGTCTGTCTTGGGTGGGTGCCCCGCAACCAGTTCAGCGGTTTCAGCGGCGCGCGACAGTGGGCTTGACCAAAGGTCAGCCTGATCCCAAGGGGGAGGTAGTCGCAGTTCCGCCAGTTGTGCCCGTGCATCGGGGTCAAGCGCGACATCGGTGCGGCCCTGAATGCGGCCTGCGCGGTTCCATGAGGTATGGCCGTGGCGCAAAAGCGCGAGCTGGATCATTTGGACACTCCTACGGCGGCAAGACCTTGCTGCAAGGTGTGGGCAGCGGCGGGTAACAGATGGTGGGCGGCGACATGATCGCGGGCCTGTGCCCCCGCAGATTTGCGCGCCTCTGGGTTATTGATAAGCGCATTCAGTTGGGTGGCAAGGGCAGAGGGGCCTGCGCCCGGGGACGGATATGTCCCGGGGGCCAGCACTTCGCGCACGCCGGGGCGGTCTTGGGCCACCACCGGAATACCCGCGGCTTGTGCTTCCAGATAGGTCAGGCCAAAGGCCTCATTGACGCCGGGCCAAAACAGGATCGAAGCGGTCTGATAGACACGTTGCATTGCATCTGCATCGCATGCGCCCAGGAAAGTCACGGCACCCTCAAACGGGGCCAGCAGCGCCTCAACCGCGCTGCGTTCCGCACCGTCGCCCGCAATGTGCAGGTGCCACGTGCCGTTGGGCAGCAGGGCCAAAGTGTCGGCAATGATCTGATAGGACGCCAGCTTATCGCCACTGCGCATCATCGCGGCAGTCATGATCGGGCCCGCCTGGGTCGATGGTTTTGGCAGGTCCGCACTGTCCAGAAAGGGACGTAGGTGGATTAACCTTTGTCCTTTGGGGGCATCGCGGCGCAAGGTTTCTGCATCGCGTTCGGTCAGATAGAATACACCATCCGCCGCATCTGCGGCAGCCTCAGCGACTTTGGCAAAGTCCGCCCATGGTCCAGTCAATCGTTTACGGGCGCGGCTGGTTTCAATCTGTAAGTATGGAATGTCCAAGGCCCGCGCCACCGCTGGTCCAATCAGGTCCGGGGCCTTGTAATAATTGTGATAAGTGATCCACGCCTGCCATCCTGCATCCCGGCCAACAGCACTTACTCTGGTGATTTCGTCTGTGGCCTCCTGCATCATATGGCGCTGCGCCTGTGCATCACCGCGTCCATCGCGGGTCCGTAAGGTGCTGGCCAGCGTCACTTGGGCCCCGATATATTCAAGCGCATGCATCACCGCGCGGGCCACGGCGCGGTCACCTGAGGGCACGTCATGGCTGGGTGGCTTCAACGGCGCATAAAAGGCCAACCGCATTAGGGTTTCCCGGACAGCATTTGGGTCAATCGCCCATGCAAATGGGTGATGCCCGGTGCCATGGTGAAATGTGATGTCAGACGCTCAAAGGCCTTGTCAGCCATATTGGGACCAAAGGCAGGATCACCAGCGAATTGGACCATTGCGGCGGCCAAAGCGGCGGGGGCATCATCGCTGAGCAGCCCATGCACGCCGTTTTCAATAAATTCAGGGATTGCAGATACGGGGGTTGAAAGAATGGGAAGCAATTGGCTGGCGGCCTCCATCAACACGTTTGGCAGGCCGTCACGATCCCCATCTTCGGCCACGCGCGAAGGCAGCACAAAAAGATTACTGTCACGCATGGCCGCGATGACCTCGGGTTGATCACAGGCCCCGCGCCATGTGATGCGTGCGCTTAGACCTGCGGCATCCGCATGGGCGCGCATGTTTGCATCCAAACTGCCGCCGCCGATATGGGTCCAATGCCAATCTAGGGTTTTGGGCAACAGCGCCAGTGCGTCAATCAGATTGTCAAAGCCCTTCTTTTCCACCAATCGGCCCACCGACATCATTTTGAACGGGCCGTCTTTAGGGCGCAGGGACCGTGTTGGCGGAGCTGGAAAACGACCCAGATCAAGCCCGTGATACACCAGATCGACCCGCGCCGGGTCATCAGCAAGGGACTGCAAGTGCGCTGCGCCAAAGCCCGTACAGGTGGCCCCAAAGGTGGCCCCATGGCTGGCCGCTGACAGCTTTTCGCGTAACTCCCATTCGGGCGATGTCCAGATGTCTTTGGCATGTGCGGAAAAGGACCACGGCACCCCGCGCAGGATCGCAGCATAGCGCGCGACCGAAGAGGGCGTGTGCAGGAAATGCGCATAAATTCCTGTAACATCACCCGGTAATTCCGCTGCCATCACACAGGCCTGCCCCCAGCGCCTGCGCCGATTGGCGGTGTCGTCACGTTCCAGATCAGCGGCATAGGCGGCGGCGGCGGCATCAAATCCTGGAAAATCCACCGCGGCCCCCATCGCCCGACCAACCCGACGCGGTTCGTCGCGCAGGTATTCCGGCAGGTAACGCAGTTTGGCCTTTAAGCGATCATGCAGGGGATGGGTTTTGGTATCTGTTGGGTGGCGCAGGGACCAAATATCAAAGTCCAAACCAGCCTCTTCTAGGGCCACCAGTTCTTGCGCGATAAATGTCTCGGACAGGCGGGGCCACCCCTTGACCACGATGGCAAGTTTGGGTGTTGTCATTTGTCAGCAGCCCCGTTCATCAGGTGCTGTGCGCGCATTTTCACCACATCCAAACCGTCCAGCAAGCCATTTGCGCCGGCCTCGGACGGTTTGCCTTGGTTGGGCAGGTTGCGAATGGCAGCGATCATCGCGTCGGTTGTCATGCCGTCACGGGTTTCGTCCAGCATCCGCACCAATCCCAATTGTTCGGCACGGCTGGCCCTGATCCATTGTTCCAATCTTGGTACGGTGCGCGGCACGATCACCGCGCGTTTGTCGAATGACAACACTTCGCAGAATGTGTTGTAGCCGCCCATCGACACCACGCCCTCGGCCCCGGCAAAAAGTGGTTCTATCCGGCTGTCAAAACCTGAGGCGGTGACCCGACCATTTAATTTGGCCACCCGCGTGTCAAAGGCGTCGCGCACGTCGCCGGACAAGAACGGCCCGTAGATCAACAAGGCGTTTGGCGACAGATCGGGGTCTTGTTCATAGGCAGACAAGACCAGCGAAACCATGGCCGCGCCATCACCACCACCACCGGGGGTGATCAGGACATAAGGGTCCTTTGGGGTCTCTGCCACGTCGGTGACTTCGCGGCGCAAATATCCTGTCCAGTGCATTCGCGCCCGGGTTGCATCGGACAATGGCAGGCCTTCGGTCGGGTCATATACATCGCGGACCCCGTAGACCCATAGCTCATCATAAAGATGTTCAGCGGCCTGCACTGCCCCTTTGCGTTCCCATTCGGCGGCCAGTACCTCGGGCTCGTCCAGCACATCGCGCAGGCCTAAAACGGTCCGCGTGCGGCCCCGCAGACGCAGCCATTCCAAGGTTGGCAGCAATTCACCCCGAAATCCGGTAGGTTCTTTATCAACGATCAGCAGATCAGGTTCATATTGTTCTATGGCCGTCTGTATCAGGCCTGCGCGCAATGACGTGGTGTCGTCGATATCAAGGCCAAGGGTTTGGCTGACATAGGACCCATCGGGCAGCTTTGTCACACCGGGCAGGCGGATGTGGTCCACGCGTTCGGGAAAGGTGAACCGCCCGGCAACAGGTGATCCTGTCAGGATGATCGCCGAGGTATTATCGTCGGTTTCAGTGAGCGCCGTTGCCAGCGCCCGCGAACGCCGTAAATGGCCTAAGCCAAATGTGTCGTGACTATAAAACATAATCCTGCGCGAGGTAGATCCTGATCTATATTTCCGCGTCCCGGTCTGCCGCATAAATTCACCTACTCTCGGATCGTTTCAGGGCCTCAGGACTTTGCCTGATTTTCCAAACACCCCTTTGTCGTCGTACATTACCGCGCCGTGTTTCCCAAGGTGCGGATTTGGTCATTTTCGATCTCGCGGTGTGGGCGGTGCATAGCAGCCACGCTGTTCCCGCCTTGGTTGTCATTCTGCCGTGATGGGACAAATAGCAGAGCTGGAAAAGCTCGGGTCATTTCAGTTCGGGCGTGGTGCAGCATCAAGAAGTCCTTAGCATTTGGGGGCATCAATGGGCGTTTTCGGATCATAATCGCTATGGCACAAATCGTGCAGGCATGCAAAACGCCGCACGCAAAGGTGAACAGCCACAGCACCCGTCCCGGGCAGGACAATTGCAATGGCTTTGATCGTGGCCTAGCGTAAAATGCGATCAATTGGGCTGATTTGGAAAAGTATATGCGCGCGTTATTCATTGGTTTATTTGTCCTTTTGATGATTGTGACACAGCTGCCATCCGGCGCTGCGGCACAGGGCGTTGGATCGTTGTTTATGGACAAAACAACCGCCACCGCACCCACAGATTCCGCTCAGAACATCCAAGAGATCATGCGACAGGCCAAGGAAAATGGTGTGGGTGTTGTGGTGATCGACAGCGACGGCAATCTGCTGTCGCCTACGATCCCGACAACGACGGCCACAAAGGATGCCACTGAGCCGGAGCATTCCACATTGATGACGATGCAGGATGGGGCGGTGCGCTTTCGATCCACATTAATAAACCGGCTGCTCCATTTACCGGACGCCTATAATGAAGTGCTCTATATTCTGCGCGCCGCCAGTCCGGATGGCACGTTGTGGGCCTTTGCCAAGGCGCTGATCTATAGCTTGCTGATGCTGGGTGCCGGGGTGCTTGTTGAAAAGGAAATCTATGGAAAGCGCCTTGTCAAAGGGCTTGTGACTTCGAGGATCAAGGACAATCCGCAGGGTTATTCGGAAAAGATGCCATTCCTAATTTTCCGGTTTGTCATGGGGGTGATTGGTATCATTGTGTCCATGGCCGTGGCTTATGTGATTGGGTTTGCCATCTTTGGGTCGTTGTCAGATACGGCAATGCAATTCACGGTCACCCTGATCAATATCGGCTATTTTGCTTGCCGTTTTGCGGCGGGGCTTTGGCGGATGATCTTATCACCTTTTCTGCGGCAATACCGCCTTCCGGTTTTAAATGACAAAGAAGCGATACGCCTGCACCGATGGCTCTGGGTGCTGGCGACCTTGGACATCTGCGCCATTCTTTTTGGTCTTTGGGTTGCTGAGTTGGGCCTGAACTATGATGTGTATGCGTTCCTTGTGTCGATGCTGTCTGCATTCATCGTCTTGATGAATATCCTGATGGTGCTGATCAACCGCCGCGCGATCAGCAGGGCATTGCGGGGCGGTAAACCCTTGCAGGAATGCAGCATGATGACCCGGTTTTTGGCCCGCGTCTGGGCGCCTGCCGTGATTGTCTATGTCCTGTATGCGTGGTTTGAACTCAGCTATAATCTGGTTTTGGCCAACCCAGGTTCTATCCCGCTGATTGCCGGGGCTTACGGCATCCTTATTTCCATCATCGTTGTCTACGGCGTGATCAATTATCTGATCGAACGTGGATTTTCCCGCGCCCGGGCAATCCGCCATTTCAATGAAGTCCGAGCCGAAGAAAAAGCTCAGATTGCCGCCCTTGAGGATTTGCAGAAGAGCAACCCGGATAATTTGCAAGACGAAGCCGCCGCGCATGCAGCAGAATTGGAAGCAACCCGCCTGATCGCCGCAGAAAAAGAGGCGCGTGCCGCGATTGGAGTAGGTCCTACGTTAAATTCATTTGAGGCACTTGCGCGCCGGGTTGCTGGCATTCTGGCGTTTGTCGCAGGCACCTATGCGTTCTTTTACATCTGGGACAATGATGGTGCCAAAATGGTCGAAAGCTATGCCGACAGGTTTTTGGACATCATGGTGATCATCTTTATTGGCTACGTGATTTATCATGCGTTTCGCATTTGGGTCGATACCAAAATCCAAGAGGAAATCGGCGAAGAAGAAGAGACCGAACTGGGCGACGAAGGGGGTGGATCATCTGCGACCCGACTTGCGACCTTGCTGCCTCTGTTTCGCAATTTCACGTTGATCCTTGTGGTGGTTTCAGTTCTGTTGGTTGTCTTGATGGAAATTGGCGTCAATGTTGGACCATTATTTGCGGGTGCGGGTATTGTTGGTATTGCCATCGGTTTTGGCTCACAGGCCCTCGTCCGGGATGTTTTTGCCGGGGCGTTCTTTTTGTTTGATGACGCATTCCGCAAGGGTGAATATCTGGATGTGGGTGGCGTGAAAGGGACGGTCGAAAAGATCTCGGTACGTTCCTTCCAACTGCGCCATCACCTTGGCTACTTGCACACCATTCCTTTTGGTGAGTTGCAGGTAATGACCAACTTTTCGCGTGATTGGGTGATCATGAAACTGCCCTTGCGGGTGACCTATGATACGGATGTCGAACGTGTGCGTAAACTGATCAAAAAGTTGGGCGAGGCATTGCTGGATGATCCGGTGATTGGGCAAAATTTCATTCAACCGCTGAAATCCCAAGGCGTGATCGAAATGCAAGACAGCGCGATGATCATCCGGGTTAAATTTATGACCAAACCGGGGGATCAGTGGCTGGTTCGCAAACGGGTGTTTGAAGAAATCCGGTCGCTGTTTGAACGTGAAGACATTCGATTTGCGCACCGCGAAGTGACGGTGCGGCTGGCTGATGGTAAAGTTGACGACTTGAATGAAGAACAGAAAAAAACGGTGACCGCTGCCGCACAGGCGTCGATGGAACAGGATTTGGTGGATCAGGAGACCGACGGCGGCGATGATAGATGACACATTGAAATGCCGCGCTGCCACGCTAGGTCTATCTCAACCATAACCGAGGAGTTTAAGATGACACAGACACGCCGACATTTCCTTGCCACGTCTGCCGCAGCGGCAGGGGGGATTACCATTTTACCATACGCCGCGCGTGCAGAGGCCCATGCCAGCGATGTCTTTGAGACGCCAGCAGGTCCGATCACCGTGCATCCGATTGCACATGCGTCCGTCGTTCTGGAAACCCCGATGGGGACGATCTATGTCGATCCAGTGGGAGAGCCCGCACAATACGCGGATTTTCCTGCGGCTGATTTGGTACTGATCACCCATGAGCACGGCGATCACTACAACGCAGATACATTGGCTGCACTGGTCAATGAAAACACTCAGCTCATCACCAACCCGGCAGTTTTTGATCTGTTGGCAGATGGCGTCAAAGCCAATGCAAGCGCGGTATCGAACGACGCAACCGCGACGTTCAAAGAGCTGATGATCGAAGCAATCCCAGCGTACAATACCACTGAAGAGCGCCTTAAGTTTCACCCACAGGGGCGCGACAATGGCTATGTCCTGAACTTTGACAGATACCGGGTTTATATCTCTGGCGATACAGAGGACATCCCGGAAATGCGCGCGCTCAGCAATATTGACCTTGCGTTTGTCTGCATGAACCTGCCGTTCACCATGGACGCAAATGCAGCCGCATCAGCAGTGGCCGAATTTGCGCCCACTTACGTTTATCCTTACCATTATCGCGGCAAGGATGGCGGGACGCAGGACCCGGCGGCCTTTGCCAAGATGGTTGGCGGCGACATCGAAGTGCGCATGGGCAATTGGTATAGCTGATCTGGTTTCGGGTGCCTTCGGGCACCCGACCGAGGCGGGGGGCGCTGCCCCCCGAACCCCCCGGGATATATGAGCCAAAAAGAAGCTTGGCTTGTTAGTTCTTGTAGGGGTCGAGTGACGCCCGCAACCCGTCGCCAAGAAAGTTGAACGCCAGAACCACCACGATGATGGGCAGCATCGGGATGGCGGTCCACCAGTAAATCTCGATGCTTGCAAGGTTTTGTGCGTCGTTCAACATGACGCCCCATGACACCGCAGGCGCCCGCAGACCAAGGCCTAAGAACGACAGTGCTGTTTCGCCCAAGATCATCGCGGGGATCGACAGGGTAGCACTGGCAATCAGGTGCGACATAAAATTCGGCAGCAGGTGCCTGCGGATCACGCGGGCTGGTTTCGCGCCCATCATCTCAGCGGCTTTTACGTATTCCTCTTCCCGCAGGCTGAGAAATTTCGAGCGCACGGCACGGGCGAGGCCCGGCCAATCAAGAATACCCAGAATGATCGAGATGATAAAGAACACTGCCACCGGGCCCCAGTTTGACGGCACCGCTGCTGAAAGTGCCAGCCAAAGCGGCAATTCAGGCAGGGACCGCAAAATTTCGATGGCGCGATTGATGATCCAATCGGTCTTGCCGCCGAAATACCCGGCCATGGCCCCAAAGGTGATGCCAAGCAGGAAAGAAACCGTGATCCCGATAATCCCCACGGTCAGCGACAGTTGGGCCCCATAAAGGATACGGCTAAAGACATCGCGGCCCAATCGGTCGGACCCCCACAGGAATATCGTGGCCCCTTCGGGGGCGCAGACCAAATGGGTGTCTGATGGGATGAATCCGAAAAGGTTGTATGATTTGCCCTCGCAAAAGAATTCCAGCGGCGCGGGCGTGGTTTCGTCAGTGGTATAGGTCCAGCGATATTGTTCCAGATCGGCCTTGGCGGTGATGGGATAGACATAAGGCCCAACCCAAGACCCCTCGTGCCACAGGTTGATGCTTTGTGGTGGGGCATAGAGGTAATCTGCACTGCGTTCATTCGGGGTGTAGGGTGCGATAAAGCCAGCGATAGGCAAGATCAGATAGCAAGTTAGCAAAAAGATACCCGAAATCAATGCCAGCTTGTGCCGCCGAAATTTGCGCCATGTCAACAGCCATGCGGGCGCGTCCATTTCAGAGCGCTCAGGCGCGCTGATATCTACTTCGTCAACCCATGGGTCCGTATCGACAAAGCGGTTTGAAGGTTGCGTGCTCATGCGCCGCGCCCCCCGTACCGAATGCGCGGATCAAGCAGAACCAGCAGCATGTCAGAGATCATTGTGCCGATCAGCGTCAGCAGGGCGACAAACATCAGCACAAAGGCGGCTAGGAACTGATCTTGGGATTTGAGCGCGGCCAAAAGGTACGGGCCGATGGTCTGCAAACCCAGCACCACGGACACCAGAACCGATCCCGACACCATCGCGGGTAAAAGGTTGCCAATGTCTGCAACAAACGGGTTGAATGCCATGCGCAGCGGATATTTCGCCAACATCCGAGAGGGTTTCATGCCCTTGGCAATTGCGGTTTCGACGTAGGGTTTGCTGAGTTCATCCAGCATGTTCGCACGCAGGCGTTGCATCATCGCAGCCGCACCCGAGGTGCCGATCACAAAGGTCGGGACAATCATATGTAGCAGTATGGATTGGACCTTGGGCCATGACATCGGCTCGCCCTCAAACGCGGGGGCCATCAAGCCGCCAATCGGCAGGTCAAAGTATTTGTTGCCATAATAAAACAAGATCAGAGCCAGCAAGAAGTTGGGCGTGGCAAGACCCAGATAACCAACAAACCCGGCGGTATAATCAACCCATGTTTCTGATTTGGCCGCGGCGAGCACCCCCAAGGGCAGGGCGATGAGATAGACAAACAGCACAGCCGCCAGATTGACCAATACCGTCAACCACAGCGCATCGCCGACAATCGAATCCACGGGGCGGTCAAATTCAAAAGACCAGCCAAAGTCGCCCTGCAACAAACCCGAAAATCCATTGGGGCCGGGGGCCATTCCCACCCAGATAAAATACTGTTCCCAAAGCGGGCGGTCTAACGCGTATTCTGTGCGCAAAAATTCTGCCTTGGCAACGCCTTCGGCCTGGCCTGTGGCGCGCAGTTCTGCGATTTGGTTGGATAGATAGTCACCCGGGGGCAGGTTGATGATGACAAAAATCAGGATTGAGACCACCCACAGAGTGAGTAGCATAGTGAAAAAGCGGTAGACCGCATATTTGATGAACATCATTGGGTCACCTGCCTGTGCGGGTCGTCATAGTAAAATTCGTCGATACGGTGGATGCCAAAATGCGCGCCGGGATCAAACGCCCAAGTGCCTTGCTCAGGCACGTTGCGTAGGTCTTTTGATACAACAACAGGCTGCGGGGCTTCTGATAGAATGCCAATGCCGTATTGTTGCTGCGCATGAATATGCAGCATTTCGCGCCAGAAAATATCACGGGTTTTGTCGTCATGCGCATGGCTCCACCCGTCTGACATCGCCATTAGGCGGATCGCGTGATTGTCATCCGGTGCTTCGCCCAGATCGCCGCCGGTCTGATAATACTGACCCCACTTTGGCCAAGCGAAAAATTCCTGATTTGTGGGGGCAAGGTAACTTGGAGAGGTATCCGAAGTTGGCAGGCCATTGTCCCAGCCAAACCATATGGCGGCCATCGTGACGCCCGCATAAATGCGGTTGCGCAGGATATTACGGTCAAGCGGGCGCATGACCAGTTTGATGCCAATTTCGCGCCAGGTATCTGCAACAATGGCCAGCGCGTTTTCGACCTCTTGCCGTTCGCCTGCGGTCTCAATCACAAATTCCATAGGGCGACCATCCGGCAATAAACGAATGCCCGCAGGGGTGCGTTTGGTCAGCCCCATTTCATCCAGCAACGCATTGGCCTTGGCTGGATAATAAATCGACCAAGCATAAAGGTTTGCCACATCATAATAGGGGCTGGTTTCAAGGGCCGTCATACCGCCTTCTTTTGCGAGGCCAAAATACAGCGCACGGTTGATCATTTGGCGGTCGATGCCAAGGCTCAGCGCGCGCCGGAAACGCACATCGCGCATCACATCGCGCCACACCGGATCCGCAAAATTCAGGTTCGGATAGATGGCAATCTGACTGGCTGCCCCATTGCCCCATAATAACGTGCGATAGTTGCCGCCGTCGGCTTCGCCCTTTTTCAGGATTGAAATATCAGGGAAATCTAGTCCGCGCGCTTGCAGGTCAACCTCACCTGCGTTGGCCTTTGCCGCGACCAGCCCGCCGCCAACAATCGTCATCTCCACCACGTCGATATAGGGCAGTTGCACACCACGCGCATCAACCCGATGATAATACGGATTGCGCACAAACAATTGCCGTGACGATCCTGTTGGGCTGGCATTGATCCACGGCTGCAACGTCGGTTCGTCCGGATTGTCGTATTTGTACATGTTGTCGCGCTTGTTATGGAGCGCGGCCCATGTCCTGACCCGCGCTTTGCGCAGTTCGGCTGTCAGGGCCTCGGCCTCGGCAAACTCAACATGAAACTGTTTTAGATAATGCGCGGGGCGATAGATAAACGGCGGGCTGGCCTGCGCCAGCAGGGCCAAGAAACTGGGGTTCGCTGTTGGCCATTCGAACACAACCGTATATGCATCGGGGAAAGTAACCGTGCCGATGGTGCCATCGACAAACATGAAATCAGGCGGGCCAGAGGGGGTGATTTCGGGGTTGTTGATGACGTATTTCCACCAATACTCAAAGTCGGCAGAGGTAAAGGGCGCCCCGTCAGACCATTTGTGACCCGGACGCAGATGCATGGTGAATATGCGCCCCTCCTCAACCTCAACATCACGCAGGATGTCAGGGTAAAGCGTGTAATCGGGGGCATAGCCAACCAGTCGGGCATAGCCATAAACCACCATTTGCCGCACATCTTTAGACCGGGAAACCAAGGTGCGCAGCGTCCCGCCCTGTTTGCCAAAGGTGCGGCCCTTCGCGGGCAGATCGACGATCAAGGGCGTGTCGGGCAGGCGATCAGCGATGGGTGGCAGGTCGCCGTGCTGCACCTCCATTTCCCAAAATGACGTTTCTTCCAACGCGGGTTGGGCCGCAGCGTAGGTGGACCAGAACATCAAAATGATCAATATCTTACGCATGGCAGCGCACCTTATGTCCGGGGTCAAGTTCGCGAAGCTGCGGTGCCGTGGCCCCGTCAAATTGAAATTCCTCGGGCCAGTCACCGGGCGCGCCCGCACCTTTTGCAACCAGATCAAGGTTGATGGGGCGCGATACATCCGGTTCGGGCTGTGCTGCGATCAGCGCCTTGGTGTAGGGATGTTGCGGATTGTAAAATAACGTGTCGGGTGGTGCTTGTTCAACAATCAACCCGCCGCGCATCACCGCGACCTCGTCTGCAATCCGGGCAACAACAGCCAGATCGTGGCTGATAAACAGATAGCTGAGCGCGGCCCGGTCGCGGATGTCTTCGAGGAGGGTCAAAATTTGATCCTGCACAGAAACATCTAATGCCGATGTGGGTTCGTCACAGATCAACAGTTTTGGGTCCAGCGTCAGCGCCCGCGCAATCGACAGGCGTTGCCGCTGGCCGCCGGAAAACGCATGTGGATACCGACGCAACATATCGGGATCAAGGCCAACCCAGCGCAGCATTTCTGCCGCTTTGTCCTGTCTGTCTGATTTACTGCCAAGACGATGGATTTCCATTGGTTCTGTCAGCGCATCGCGCACCCGCATCCGCGGGCTGAGCGATGAATAGGGGTCTTGAAACACCATCTGCGCCTGCCGTTGAAACGCGCGGCGCTGATCGTTTGTCATGTCATGGACCGGTACACCCGTCGCACCAATGGAGGGGCGAAAGATCACCTCGCCGCCCGGATCAGGGCGTTCAGCCCCCAAAGCGACCCGTGCGCAAGTCGTCTTGCCCGACCCGCTTTCGCCAACAACGGCCAAGGTTTTGCCGCGTTCAACCTGCAAATTCACCTCGCGGCAAGCGGTGATCATTTGTGGTTTGCGCCAGCCACCCGCCCGCATGGTATAGGTCTTGGTCACGTTTTTCAGATCAAGGATCACGTCATCATGCACGATGGGCCATGCAGGTTTTGCAACCGTGGGGATTTTTGGGGCGGCGGCAAACAGCTTTTTGGTATAGCCATGTTCAGGCGCACCCAGCACCTCCTGCGCACTGCCGCTTTCCATCACACGGCCTTTGTTCATCACGACAACGTGTTCCGCCATATTGGCAACCACGCCCAGATCATGGGTGACCAGTATTACTGCCATGCCGGTTTCCGCCTGTAGCGTGTTGATCAACCCAAGAACCTGCGCTTGCGTGGTGACATCCAGCGCGGTTGTTGGTTCATCCGCGATCAACAAATCTGGTTTTGCGACCATTGCCATCGCGATCATCGCGCGTTGGCGCATGCCGCCGGACATTTCAAAAGGATAGCTGTTCCAAGTGCGTTCAGGGTCAGGAAATCCCACCTGATCAAATTGCTCAAGCACACAACGCTTGGCCTCGGCGCTACCCATGTCGCGGTGCAGCCATAGGACCTCTGCAACCTGATTGCCCAGCTTGTGCAGGGGTGACAACGACCTCATAGGCTCTTGAAAGATCATCGAAATACGGTCGCCACGAATTTTGCGCATGGCTTTTTCGGATATCTTCAACAGGTCTGCGGGACCTTCTTTGCCCGCAAATGAAATAGAGCCAGCGCGCACCTGTGCGGCCCCCGGCAATATTCGTAAAACACCACGACAAGACAGCGTTTTGCCTGATCCACTTTCCCCAACCAAGGCCAACGTTTGCCCCGCATTGATGGAAAAGCTGACTTTGTTGACCACGGGCGGCGCAGTGCCAAATCCTATCGTCAATTCGTTTACGTCCAGCAAAGGGCTCATTGTGGTCCTGTCACAAGGGATCGTGGCTTTGTTGATGCTCAGTCAAACCGATTTATGGTGCAGCGTCTAGGGTGCTCCCTATTATTCGGGCGCAAGTTACCCCATGTAAGGCGAAACATCTAAAAACAAGGGACCGCGCCATGAGCCGACTGGACATTTTTATAAACCGAATGGTGTCACAACGCGCCTGCCTGAACCACGCGGCAAAGCTGACCGCCAAGATGGCAGGGCCTGTATTCGAGTTGGGGTTGGGCAATGGCCGCACCTATCATCATATGGTTGAAATCATGCCCGGGCGCGATATTTTTGTTTTTGAACGCGCAGTTGCCTCTAACCCGGACAGCACGCCGCCGGATGATCAACTGATGTTGGGCGATGTGAATGACACACTGCCCGCCGCACTGACACGTTTTGGTCCGACAGCATCGCTGATCCATGCGGATCTTGGCGGTCATAACCTTGCCAAGAATGATGCTTTTGCACGGGCAATATCGCCTTTGGTCGAACCCTTGCTGGCCAAGGGTGGATTGATGGTCTCAAGCGACAAGATGTATTTTGATACATTGAAAGAAGTTGCTTTGCCCGATGACGCCGTGCCGGGGCGGTGTTTTATCTATGGTCATTAAGACCGTGGCAATATTTCTGGAAAACTGAAACGGGCAGGCTTTTAACTCTGCGCTGGATCGCCCATGCTGGAAATGAAGTGTGACACGATAGGGGATCATCATGGCCAGTCAAACGCAGGAAAAAATCGCTTATGATCGCCACGGCGACATTGCTGTTTTGCGTATTCAGAACCCGCCAGTCAACGCGTTATCCCATGCGGTGCGTCAAGGTTTGGCTGATCAGATGGACCGCGCTGAGGCTGACACCGGCGTGCGGGCCGTGTTGATTGTTGGCGAGGGGCGGGCGTTTATTGCCGGGGCCGACATCACCGAATTTGGCAAGACCCCGCTTGAGCCGTGGCTGCCCGATCTGTGTAACCGGATTGAGGCATCGCCGCTGTTGGTGGTGGCGTCTATGCACGGTGTATCGCTTGGTGGTGGTTTGGAAGTCGCGTTGTCGGCGCATTACCGCATCGCACAACCCACCGCGCGGGTGGGTTTGCCAGAAGTGCATTTGGGTCTGTTGCCCGGTGCTGGTGGTACGCAACGCTTACCGCGCTTGATCGGGATCAAACACAGCTTGGATGCAATCACAACGGGCCGCCACATTCAGGCACCCGAGGCCCTTGAGATGGGGATCGTCGACAAGATCGAAGAAGGCGAGCCAGAAACCGTTGGGCTGGCCTATGCGCAATCACTACTGGCTGAGGATGCACCGCGCCGCCCGATCAGCGAAATGCCTGCACCTGCCGCGATTGATTGGGACGCAACCTATGACGCGATGCTGAAAAAGGGCCGCGGTCAGATCAGTCCGGCGCAAGCCGTACGCGCGGTGCAGGCCAGTGTTGAGATGCCCTTTGATGAGGGTATAAAGGCCGAACGACAGATGTTCATGGACCTGATGAAAACCGACCAACGCCAAGGGATGATCCACGCGTTTTTCTCGGAACGGGCCGTCAGCAACCTGCCTGAGTTGAAGGGCATCATGCCACGGGACCTGAAAATCATCGGAGTGATTGGCGGCGGCACCATGGGGGCCGGGATTGCAACGGCGGTGCTGCTGGCGGGGCTTGATGTCGTCCTGATAGAAATGAAGGACGAGGCTGCTGCCGCTGCCAAAGACCGGATCGCAGGCAATCTGCAAGGCGCTTTGAAACGCGGTAAGATTAATCAGGCAAAGTTTGATCTGCTGACAACCAAGGCGCTGACCGTATCAACCAGCTACGATAGTTTAACTCAGGCCGATCTGGTTGTAGAGGCCGTGTTCGAAGATATGGCCGTCAAGAAACAGGTGTTTGGCAAATTGGACGCGGTCTGCAAGCCCGGCGCGATTTTGGCCAGCAACACATCCTATCTAGATATCAACGAAATTGCCGCCAGCACATCGCGGCCATCGGACGTGATCGGGCTGCACTTTTTCTCACCTGCCCATGTGATGAAACTGCTTGAGGTGGTGGTCGCGGATCAAACCGCGCCAGAGGTCGTGGCATCGGGTTTCGCGCTGGGCAAGGCCTTGGGCAAAGTATCGGTGCGGGCGGGTGTTTGTGACGGCTTTATCGGCAATCGGATTTTGGCAAGCTATCGCACAGCCGCAGATCACATGGTGTTGGATGGGGCCTCGCCTTATCAAATTGACGCGGCCCTGACCGATTTTGGCTTTGCCATGGGGCCGTTTGCGGTGGCGGACCTTGCCGGGTTGGACATCGGTTGGGCCAGCCGCAAACGCAAAGCGCCTGACCGCCACCCCGACGAACGGGTGCCGACCTATGTCGACCGGTTGTGCGAACAGGGTCATTTTGGCCAAAAGACCGGGCAGGGCTATTATATCTATCAGAAAGGCCAGCGTGGCGGTGTGCCGAACCCCGAGGTTGTCAAGCTGATTGCGGCGGAGCAGGCCGCACTTGGTATCATCCCGCGTGACTTTACAGACGCTGAAATTACCCGCCGCTATATGGCCGCAATGGTCAACGAGGCCGCTAAGGTTGTTGGTGAAGGGATCGCCCGCCGCCCGCTGGATGTCGATATGACCTTGCTCTTTGGTTACGGCTTTCCGCGGTTTTGGGGCGGGCCGCTGAAGTGGGCAGACCTGCAAGGGTTGGCGGCACTGTTGGCAGACGTCAAAGAATACGCCAAAGGTGATGCATGGTTCTGGCAACCTGCGCCATTGCTGCAAAAACTGGTGGCCGAGGGCCGCACCTTTGATGATTTGAACAAGGAAGCTTAAACATGAAACAGGCTGTTATCGTTTCTGCCGCGCGCACGGGCTTGGCCAAGTCATTTCGCGGGTTATTCAACACAACCCATGGGGCCACTATGGGCGGTCATGTGGTGGAACACGCGGTGGCACGGGCTGGCATCGACCCAGATCGGATCGAAGATGTGATGATTGGCTGCGGCTTTCCTGAACACGCCACAGGCCAGAACATTGCCCGCCAGATTGCCCTGCGTGCCGGGTTGCCGATCACGGCGTCTGGTTTGACGGTCAACCGGTTTTGTTCAAGCGGATTGCAGACCATCGCGATGGCCGCGAATGCGATTTGCCAAGAAGGGGCCGGGCCGATGGTTGCGGGCGGGGTTGAGAGTATTTCAATGGTGCAGCCCGCGACCAAAGTTGTGAAAGAGGCATGGTTGGCCGAGCATAAACCGGATGTCTACATGAGCATGATCGAAACGGCGGATATCGTTGCGGAACGCTATGGTGTGGCGCGCGCGTATCAGGACGAATATGCGCTGCGCAGCCAAAGGTTGATTGCGGCGGCACAGGACGCAGGCAAGTTTGACGACGAAATCGTGCCGATGCAGACCACCATGGCTGTGCAGGACAAAGAGACCAAGGACATCAGCCATCACGCTGTCACGGTGGACCGTGATGAATGTAACCGCCCCAGCACCACCCTTGAAGGGTTGGCGGGCCTTGCCCCCGTACGCGAGGGCGGCGCAGTGACTGCGGGCAACGCCAGCCAGTTGAGCGACGGTGCGGCGGCTGTGGTGCTGATGGACAGTGTTGAAGCAGAGAAGGCGGGCCTTGAACCAATGGGCGCGTTCAAAGGGTTTGCCGTGGCGGGTTGCGAACCGGATGAAATGGGCATTGGGCCGATCTATGCGGTGCCACGGCTATTGGAACGGCATGGGTTGAAAATCGACGATATTGACCTGTGGGAATTAAACGAGGCCTTTGCCTCTCAAGCGCTTTATGCGCGAGATTTTTTGAAAATTGATCCGGAGAAATACAACGTCAATGGTGGCTCCATCGCCATTGGCCATCCCTTTGGCATGACGGGTGCTCGGATGACCGGGCATTTGCTACGCGAGGGCAAGCGGCGAGGGGCCAAGCTGGGCGTGGTGACAATGTGTGTCGGGGGCGGCATGGGCGCGGCAGGTCTGTTTGAGATTTATTGATGCGGCCCATTCGGGCCAACCCCCGATGTGGCGATACTGACCATGACCTGGAGCGTTTCATTGCCTGTACCCCCTGCTGAATTCACTGAATTGCCCGTGCATCACGCAACCGGATCGGGGGCGCAAGACCTTGTCGGATATCGAATTGACCTGAGCGACCCGGCGGGCGGTGCCGTTGTGCGGCTTGACGTGCAGGCCAAACATCTGAACCGAAATGGCACGTTGCAGGGCGGCATTCATGCGATGTTGCTGGATGCGGCCGCAGGGTTTGCCGCGTCGCGCCAGTTGGCCGGGCAAGGGGACATTGTGCCAGTGGTCACACTGTCGCTTAATACGACCTACCTTGCGCCTGTCATGCAGGGAGAGGTCATAGCAACAGGTCACGTGACCGGGGGTGGCCGCAAAATCATCTACGCAGAGGCGGAAATACGCAGCGCGGAAGGCATAGTATTGTCGCGTGGCAGCGGCGTGTTTAAGCGAACAGTGGTGGGCGGTGCGCCCACCCTACGCGGTGCCGAAACGTAAGGTGGGCGCACCGCCCACCTTTGAGGTCAGATTAAACGTATGTGCCTTCCGCAGCGGCACGAATGGCGCGAATGTTTTCGCCGTAAGGTGCAGGATCGCTTACTGATCCACCTTTGAAAACGGCAGAACCTGCAACCAGCACGTCAGCGCCCGCCGTTGCAACCAAGGGCGCAGTTTTGGCATCGACGCCGCCGTCGATTTCAATATGCACGGGTCGATCCCCAATCATTGCACGCAAGGTTTTGATCTTATCTTTCATGTCGATGAATTTCTGACCGCCAAAGCCGGGGTTCACGGTCATCACACAAATGAGATCGGTGAGGTCCAACAGATGCGCCACTGCTTCGGCAGGGGTCCCGGGGTTTAGCGCGACACCCGCCTTGGCACCCGTCCCACGGATCGCTTGCAGGGTGCGGTGAATGTGCGGTCCCGCCTCAACATGGGCGGTGATCACATCGGCACCCGCCTTGGCAAAGGCGTCGATATAGGGATCAACGGGGGCAATCATCAGATGCACATCCATCACGCCCTTGATGTGCGGGCGGATGGCCGCGCAGGTGGTTGGGCCAAAGCTGATGTTGGGGACAAAATGACCATCCATCACATCAACATGCACCCAATCGGCACCTTGGGCTTCGATCGCTTCGCATTCCGCGCCAAAATTGGCAAAGTCTGCGGCAAGGATTGAAGGGGCGATTTTAATGGCGCGGCTGAATGTCATGGATGGGGTTCCCAGATATGGCTTTTGTTGCTGCGTCATAGCGATTGTCGCCCGGCGGGGAAAGGGTTGGATTTTTGTATTTGTAAAAGGGTGAACCGGAAAGGCTGGTGTTTATGGCCGCAGGTGTTGTCGTGATCAAAGCTCAATCTCAACGATGCCATCAGGGTCCTTTGCGCGCGATTGGCACAGGATCATCGCTGTTTCGCGTTGGTTGGCGGACAGGACAAAATCACGATGTTCGACATCGCCACTGCGGACGCCGCATTTGCAGACACCGCATATGCCATCGCTGCATTTGATGTCTACCGCCACACCGGCAGCACTCAGCGCGTCGCTGGCGGATTGGTCGGCTGCCACGGCGATGGTGCGCCCAGAGGCGAGGCGCAGGGTGAAGGGGTGGTTCACATATTCAGGCAGCTCTGGGGTGGAAAAATATTCGAGGTGGCGGGCATCCTCAGGGATGCCTGACTGTTCTGCCGCAGCCATGACCGATTGCATATAGGTGTCTGGCCCGCAGGTGTAGACATGGGTGCCTTTGGGCAGTTTGGCCATGATGCCGGGTAAGTCGGCGCGGGTGTTCTGAGATGAGATGTGATGATGGACATGTTTTGCCCAAGGCATGTCACTCAGGAACTTGGCAAAAGCTGCTGCGTCAGGGCGCGGGGCGGAATAATGTAAGCTGAAGGGTTTGCCGATTTGGTGCAACCGATGGGCAAAGGCGATCATCGGCGTGATGCCAATACCGCCCCCCATCAACAGGCTGTGGGGCGCTGTGTCGACAAGCTCAAAGTGGTTCACCGGCTTTGACACAAATACCCGGCGGCCCTTGGTAAAGACCCTGTGCAGCAATGCTGAACCGCCGCGACCGAAATCTTCGCGCAGGACCGCGATGCGATAGCGGCTGCGATCAGCGGGATCGCCCAACAGGGAATAGGGGCGCAGAAATTCGGGTGCCACCACCAGATCAAGATGCGCCCCAGCAGTCCATACCGGCAGATCGTGACCTTGCGGATGGGCGAAATCGTATAATGTCACACCGTCGCTGAGTTGTTCCGCGTTGGTGATGCGCAGGTCAAGGACGGGGGCGTCGCTGCCGATGTGATAGAGATGCAGATGGTCCGTCTCGCCGCGCGCGTTCTTGGTGCGGTGTTCATCGGCGGTCAGAAGATCAGCATGGGCCTTGATTCCGGCCTCGCGGTTCATCGGGTCTGGGTAGGGCCATGGATGCGGCGCAAGCGGCGCGGGATAGACGGCCAATGTTTGATCCTCAAATTTGAGGTCCAGATCGGTTTGCAGATCGCGGGCATTTACCGGGGTTTGTGGCACGTCAAAGCCTCCATCCGGGCGCACTTCGATATCCCACCACCATTTCTTGACCGGGTTCAGACGGCCTTTGCCGACTTTGTCGTCCAATTTGGCCAGTATCGGTGCGGCTTTGGGGATGTTCATTGCGGCCCAGCGAAAAGGGGCTTCGGCAAACAAACCTTCCAAATTCCACGGGCAGGTTTTCATGCACCGCCCACACATTGCGCCGCCTTGATTGGTGATCCGGTAGGTGGCGCATTTCTGGCTGTCGGATTTCCAAATCTCGTACCCGTTGAACATCTTTTTCGGCCCGGCGGTGATCGCCCCTGATGGGCATTCGCGGGCGCATTTATTGCAGGCCTCGCAAAAGCTTTGTAGGCCAAAGTTGATGGGCTTGTCGTGGGTCATTGGCATCGTCGTGGTGACCACACCGGATTTGAGACGTGGGCCGAGGAAGGGATTCAGGATCACCTCGCCGATGCGGCTGACCTCACCCAATCCGGCCAGCAGCAGCAGCGGTGGCTGCAGCACATCGCCGTCCATCACCGTATGTGCCTTGGCCGAATAGCCCAAGTTGCGCAGGTGCATGGCGACCACGCCGCCCAACATCGAAAACCGCAGATAGGCACGCATGCTTTGCGATACGGCAATCCAATCATCGCCAGAAGACCCTTCCATGGTGTCAAATCCCTGATCGATGATCATGCTCAATGCCTGATCATGCGGCGGGGTGATCGGCGTGCCGGTGGCATCGTGGCTGTACCATGTCCAATCGGGACAAGCGGAAAGGCCCGCCGCATCGGCACCAAGGAAATAGCTCGCCGCCTTGAGGTTGGCGGCATTGCGGGCAGGGTCAAGTTGGGCGGGGTCCGGGGCAACTGTACCATCTTGCAACAGGATCAAGGCACCCAGCAAGCGGCGTTGCGCAGCAGAGGGCGCGGATTTGACCACATGATGCCCACCTTTCATCGCATTTTGCACCTTTGGCCCCATGTCGCCAAATTGCCCACGTGCAAACAGGTCAGCGCGTTTGGGAACGCGCGGCACATTGGGTGCGTCGATATAGGTGGTGGGGTTGTCCACCCGCTTGAGATCCTCGAAAGGGTGCGGGCCCGCGGCGAAATCGCGGTTGGCAAAGGGGTCTTGGGTGCGGGCGCTGTAACCGCCGTGGGTGCCAAACTGCCAATGCGGCCCAGTGAGCGCGGACCATGGTTGATCTATCATCGCCGCCAGCGGCATGTCGGGGGCCAGCGCCATGTCGGTGGTGACCACAGCCAACCCAAATCGGGTCCCAACCCAAGGCGCAGTCAGTGCGCCGTCCTCCCAAACCGCCAAACCCGCCGCGATGGCCAGTTTGCCCAGATGCACGTCTGATGTGGTGGCGGAATGAACCCGCGCGTCGAACCCTAATTGCCGGATATATTCGCCCAATACCGTTGCATTTTCAGTGGCCCGCAGGCAGGCGCGCTGGGCTTGGGCATCCATGATCCAATCGCTGCCCGGCTCACCCTTGCGCGGATCACGCGGGAATGCGGTCAGGATGACGAGCGCGTGGGTGTGGTTGCCCAAAGGCGGTACAGGTGTCGCGGCCGCATCACGCAGATTGGCCATGATCACATCAACACCTGCCGCTAAAGTCTTGGTCTGGCGCGTCTTTAGATCATCGGAAAGCTGATCTGTATCTGGGTTGTGACGCGGTGTGGCCAGACGTGCGGCATCTGACAGCGCAGAAATTCCCATCATCGCGGCATCGTTGTAATAGCCAAAGGCCTTGAGATGATTGGCGCGCGCTAAAGGGTCATCTGGGATATTTGCCGACGACGGGTTCACCTTGCCGCTGCGCAGCACATCCATCATCGCCTGGAACGGTCCCATGGCGTTGACGATGCTTTCAGGCTTATCGGGGCGTGAAAAGCGCAAAGATGGGAACGGTAGATCGGGCAGACGATCAAGCGGTCGATTTAGGCGACGCAGACGTTCTGATGGATAGTGTCCCAGATGAACGGGGCGCGATTTGGATGAAAATATCTTCATGTGAAAGAGGTGCCATAGGCGTTTGTCAAAGGCCAGAGCGCGGATGCATCAACCGCACTCTCTTTGCATTATGGTGCATCCCGCAGATGGTTGAGCAGAGTTGAAAAGGCTGTCTTTGATTTGGTGAGCGATAAACAGGCATCGCGGATCGCGGCAGCACGGGCCTCACCCAGTACAGGCACCGCAAACGACATATATTTTGCGATGATATCGCTTGCATCAAACGGGCGTTCCGGCCCGCCCCGTGCATGTACATCGCCAGAGTGTAGGACGCGCCC
The DNA here is from genome assembly GCA_051251995.1 of Sulfitobacter sp. GTDB lineage: Bacteria > Pseudomonadota > Alphaproteobacteria > Rhodobacterales > Rhodobacteraceae > Sulfitobacter. The sequence continues at coordinate 662,298 of JBPOFF010000001.1, read as the reverse complement.
ATCCTTGAGGGTAAACGTCACATCTGCCCAGCGACCAACCGGGAACCGTGCTTCATGTTCAGCAGATTCGACCATCTTTGTGCGCTTAACCAGTGCGGCGACAACCGGATCAGACAAGCCCGCATCCGAGATATGTTCCAACCCGATTGTCCCATGTGCAATCATTATTGCGACAGAAAACGGCAATGAATACTGCGCCTGTGATGTTGTGTCAGGTACATTAGGAAAGAGCCGTACAGCATTGTGAAAGCTATGAATTTCAATTTTATCAATTTGATCTGCGGTCACCTGATGCGCCAGACACATCTCGCGGGCGGCATCAATCGCCGCATGAGCCCAGCGGCAGATCGGATAGGGTTTGATGTACTGGTGCATGACCTGCCAGAACGTGCCAAGGTCCGCCCAGTGCGCTGCGGCCTCTGGGGCTTCCACGGTGATCGCGGGCGCGCCAGTGAACCCTATTTCCGCCATGATCAAAGATGACACGCCCACCAGCGCGCCCATGCCAGAGCCATCGTGCAACATGGTTGGATTGGCAATTTCGCGCATCATTTGGCTGCGGGGGCCGTGGTATTCTGCAATGCCCAACGCCTCGCGCAGATGACCCCCAGAAGTGCCGCGCAGCCGTGCGCCAAGGGCCGCAACACCCAGCGCGTTCCATGCACCGGACGTGTGATAATCCGTTGTGGTGGCATGCAACGCGATGCCCGCCCGTCCGGCAATTTCATAACCAGTAACAAGGGCTTCCAGCGCGTTCTTACCACTTAAATCGGGCAAGTGTTGCGCAAAAGATACCAGCGCGGGGACGATGGCAACGCCGATATGCCCCTTGGTCGGATTATATCCGTCATGGCCATCCAAATTGTCGATTTGGCTTGCGGTTGCGAATGCCGCCCCAGCAAGGCTGGCGTGGCGGCCATCAAACATCATCCAAGCGCTGTCCGCCGGGTCCGCCGCGCCGTATATCCTGCGGGCGGTTTCGCGGACCAGGATGCCGGCCTCCATCGGGGTGGCGGCAATGGCGATGCCAAGGGTGTCAAGCAGCAGCAGCGCGGCTTGATCCAGCACATTGGCAGGAATGGCGCTGCTGGGGGACAAGCGGATAAAGCTGTCAATCGCGGCGGGCAACTTTGGCGTGGAAGGCATAACTGTTCCTTTGCATGACAAGGTCCCGACGATCATAGGGCGCGGATGAGACACCTCCGCCAGAAAAGCGACATTTCAACGGCCCCCGTGTCGCAGGTTGGGTGTGGTTGTCACGGGCCAAGGGCATTTAAGGTCTTGTCGCCTTGAGGTATCAATGTGACCAATGGCCAAGCCAGCAAACCCGCGACAGTAGGAAACGCCCGATGACCGATCATAAAACCACCCATGACGCCGATGCGGACACCCGTAACCACGACATCAAAATCTATGTGAACGGCGACATTGTGCACCGGGATGCCGCCAAGGTGTCAGTCTATGATGCGGGGTTCATGTTGGGCGATGGAATATGGGAGGGGATGCGCCTGTATGACGGCACATGGGCGTTTTTTGATGAACATATGGATCGGTTTTTCAATTCCTGCAAAGCCATTGATCTGGATGTCGGCATGGACAAAGCGGGGATCATGGATGCGTTGACCCGCACGGCTGCGGCCAATGACATGACAACGGACGTTCATTGCCGGTTAATGTTGACGCGAGGCATCAAGGACAAACCGTTTCAGCATCCCGCTCTCAGTACCTCTGGTCCGACATTGGTGATCATCATGGAACATTCCAAACCAGTGGATCGGTTACAGTCGTCAGGCATTCGGCTGGCGTCCGTACCGCAGGTGCGCGGGCTGCCGCATTCCCAAGACCCAAAATTGAACAGCCATTCCAAGCTGAACTGCATCATCGCCTGTTTGCAAGCAGACGCGGCGGGCGCTGATGAGGCATTGATGCTTGACCCGAATGGGTTTGTGAACACCACCAACGCCTGCAATTTTTTCATTGTGCGGCGCGGGGCAGTTTGGACTTCGACCGGGGATTATTGTATGAACGGGGTAACCCGGCAGAAGGTGATTGACCTGTGCCGTGATAATGGCATTCCGATCTATGAAAAGAACTTCTCGCTCTATGAGGCTTATGGCGCTGATGAGGCTTTCTTGACAGGCACGTTTGGGGCGCAGACTCCCGTGGCTGAGATTGATGGCAAGACCATCGGTAACGGGGACCGATCTGTGACCAAAGCCATTCAAGGGTTATATAAAGACCTGATCCGCATGCATGTGTGCAAGGGGTCCTGACCCTTGGACGCCTATTCAGCGAGGGTCAAAATCTCTGCCAGTGGTTTTTTCATCTTGGCGACTTTTGGCACTTTTGCATCGGCTGACGGGTGACCAATGGCGATGATCATCACGGGTTTCTCTGAATCGGGTCGGCCCAATAAGTTATTAAGGAATTTCATAGGGTTCGGCGTGTGTGTTAACATCGTCAACCCGGCGCGATGCAGGGCGGTCAACAAGAACCCCGTGGCGATGCCGACGCTTTCGGGCACATAGTAATTCTTGAACCGGGTGCCATCGTCGAAATGCCCCCAGCGCTGGGCAAAGACCACGATCAGCCAAGGCGCAATGTCGAGGTGCGGCTTGTCGTCGTTGGTCCCAATGGGTTCCAGCGCCTTGAGCCATTCATCGCCTGCGCCGCCCTCATAAAATTTGCGTTCTTCTTCCTCTGCTGCCAGCCTGATTTGATGTTTGAAATCCGGGTCAGAGATTGCCACAAAATGCCAAGGCTGGTGGTTTGCACCCGAAGGCGCTGTGCCAGCGGCGCGCACACATTCCTCAATCACATTGCGTGGAATGGGGCGATCCGTGAAATCGCGCACCGTATGACGGCGCTTTATTTCGTCGTAAAACGCGGTTGCCTGCGACAGCATTTCAGCATCATCTAACGCCACGCGGTCCGGCAGCGGTAGAGCTTTGTATTCTATGTGGTCGCGTGCAAACATTTATGTGGTCCTTATCGGCTATGCAGCGGCGCTTTGGTCAAATATGCGCTGCCCTTGGGCATCAAAGCGGAATGTATGGGCATCGTCAAAGCCCAATCTGACCCCATCCCCGACACGGGCCATATGTTGGCCAAACAGACGGACGGTCAGGGTTTCATTCTGGGCCGTTGTGACCAGCAGGTTTGTGTCGCCGCCCAGGTTTTCGACATGGGTGATTGTGCCGGTGATTTGGCCCGTGTCGTCAAGCCTAAGATGTTCAGGGCGCACGCCAAGGGTCACGTCCTTTGGCAGACCCGAGACCGAGGTTGTGAGGAAGTTCATTGCGGGTGAGCCAAGGAAGCCTGCCACAAATTGGTTGGCGGGATTGTTGTAAAGCTCCATCGGTGATCCCGTCTGCTCCACCCGGCCATCGCGCAGCACAACGATTTTGTCGGCCAGCGTCATCGCCTCGGTCTGGTCGTGGGTGACATAGATCATCGAGGCGCTAAGCTTGCGGTGCAGATCGGCAATTTCGATCCTTGTGTTCATGCGCAAGGCGGCATCCAGATTGGACAGCGGTTCGTCAAAAAGGAACAGTTTGGGTTCACGCACGATGGCGCGGCCGATGGCAACCCGTTGGCGTTGACCGCCCGACAGGTCAGAGGGGCGACGATCCACATATGCTGTTAAATCAAGCATTTGAACGGCTTTGTTCACCCGTTCGTCAATCACGGCCTTTGGCTGCTTTTCCTGCTTGAGGCCCAGTGTCATGTTATCCCGAACCGTCAGGTGCGGATAAAGCGCATAAGATTGAAATACCATTGCGATACCGCGTTTGGACGGGGCCACATCATTGACGACGTCGCCGCCTATTGCCACGGTACCTGCTGTCGCATCCTCAAGGCCCGCGATCACCCGCAGCAATGTGGATTTGCCGCAGCCAGAGGGGCCAACAAAGACGACAAATTCGCCGTCCTCCACAGTCAGGTCGATGTCTTTGAGGACTTCAACAGTGCCAAAGGATTTGCAAACTTTATCGAGTTTTAGGGCGGTCATTCACGCTCTCCCAAAGTAACGGGTTGGCCTGTGCGGATGCTTTGATCAGCAGCAAGGCAGATCGCCAAGGACTGTACGGCGTCCGTCATATGGCGGGTCAGGTCGGTGTCATTTTTGATGGCGTCCAAGATGTAGGCCTGTTCGGTATCGCACAGGTCTTGGTGGCCCGGTTCATTAGGTGTCTCAATGCTGCGGTCGCCTGTCGGGGTATGGACCAGCAATGTGCCGACGCTGGTGTGGTTGTCGATACTATCAGAGTCGCTCTTGTCCGCATCGCGGATCGAGACGGAGCCATTGGGCGACACCACGTCTTTCACAAAAAACGCGGTTTCCGACATCATTGGCCCCCATCCGGCCTCGTACCAGCCGATTGATCCGTCTGCGAAAGTAACCTGTAGCTGGCCGTAATTGTACATTTCGGGTGCTATTTCATCGGACAAGCGCAGGCCCATGCCATTGACACGCAGCGGTTTGGCGTCGGTGATCTGGCACATCACATCAACATAATGCACGCCGCAGTCGACAAGCGGCGAGGTGGTCTGCATCAACGCTTTGTGGGTTTCCCATGTGGGGCCGTCTGACTGCTGGTTCAGGTTCATGCGAAACACATAAGGGCCGCCCAAATCACGCGCCTCAGAGATCAGGCGCTGCCATGACGGGTGGTGGCGCAGGATATAGCCAACAACCAGTTTGCGGCCCGTTGCGATGGCTTTGTCCACCACGGATTGCGCATCTGCCACAGTGGTCGCCAAGGGTTTTTCCACAAACACATGTGCGCCTGCGTCCATTGCCGCGATGGCAAATTCCGCGTGGCTGTCTGAATAGGTGGCAACCACAACAAGATCTGGTTTGGTTTCCGACAAGGCCGCGTGGAAATCAGTAAAGACCGGATAGCCCTGCAACTCAGGATGATCCACTTTGCCAGACCTGTTCACCAGCCCGAGGATTTCCGCGTCAGGGTGCGCGTGATGGGCCAGCGCATGACTTAACCCCATGTTGCCCAGACCTGCGATGAGAACTCTCATTTCACCGCTCCTGACGTGATGCCGCGGATCAACTGGCGTGAGAAAATCACATATAACGCCATAACCGGGAGAATGGCGAGGGACAGGGCGGAAAGGACAGCATTCCAATCGGTGACAAACTGCCCGATGAAGACCTGTGACCCAAGCGTTAGCGTTTTGACTTCTTCTGCGGGCGCAAGGATCAGCGGGAACCATAGGTCATTCCAGATTGGGATCATGTTGAACACGGCAACCGTTGCCATCGCAGGACGGACCAGCGGCAGGACGAGGCGAAAGAAAATGCGATATTCGGACAAGCCATCAATGCGGCCTGCATTTTTCAGATCATCACTGACTTGGCGCATGAATTCGCTGAGGATAAACACCGCCAACGGCAACCCTTGGGCGGTATAGACCAAGATCAGCGCCCAAAGTGTGTTGACCAGCCCGGTTTGCACCATCATTTCAAGGATTGCGACGGTGCCGATGCGAATGGGGATCATGATGCCAAGGGCAAGGTAGAGGCCCATCAACGTGTTCCCCTTAAACCGATATTCAGCGAGTGCAAAGGCGGCCATGGCCCCGAATAAAAGGATCAGGGTCAGCGACCCAACTGTCACAATCATCGAGTTTTGAAAGTAGAGAAAGAAGTCACCCTGTTTCAGAACGGTCTGATACCCGATCAAAGAAAAGCTATCAGCGTCGGGCAGGGATAACGGTTCACGAAAGATCGCTTTGCGGGTTTTGAAGCTGTTGATCACAATCACAAAGACCGGGAACAGTGCGATCAATGTATAGAGGATCAGCGCGCCGTGGGCGGCAAAGGTGTTGAGGCGGTTTTGACGGGCAAGGGCCATTAGAATTGATACCTCCGCATGCGGCTTTGGATGCCGAACAGATACAAACAGACGCCGATTAGGATGATGCCGAACATGGCGGATGCGATGGCGGACCCCATGTGTGGGTCGCCCAATTGCAATTGGAAGCCAAAGAAAGTGCGGTACATGAATGTGCCCAAGATATCGGTGCTAAAGTTCGGCCCGGCCAGTGCCCCTTGGGCGGCATAGATCAGATCGAAGGCGTTGAAGTTGGCCACAAAGGTCAGTATCGAAATGATCCCGATTGACGGCAGGATCAGCGGCAGCTTGATTTTGAAAAACGCGGCCATCCCGGTGATGCCCTCGACCTCGGCGGCCTCAAGGATTTCATCGGGGATTGACAACAGGGCGGCATAGATCAGCATCATTGGGATACCGACAAACTGCCAGACAGACACCAAAGACAGCGCGGTCAGCGCGTATTCTTCTTTGCCCAGCCATGGCGCGTAAAGTGATTTAAGCCCGATGGAGCCTAGCATATCAGGTGCAATGCCCCAGATCGGCGAGAGGATCAGCTTCCATGCGAAACCAACAATCACGAAAGATAGAATCGTCGGGATGAAAATAGCAGATCGGTAAAAGGCGGCAAAGCGCAGGCGTGGGTGGCTTAGGATCGCGGCCAATGCCACACCAATGGGGTTTTGCACCAGCATATGCACAATGAAAAACCAAAAGTTGTTGCCAAGCGCGTTCCAGAACTGATTGGACCAGATGGAATTACCAAAGAGCGTGCGAAAGTTCTCAAGCCCGACAAACACCCGGCTTTGATCAACTTCTGTAAACAGTGACAACCGCAAGGTGTTGAACAGCGGATAGATCATCACCACCGTATAGACCAACACGGCCGGGGCCAGAAACACCGCAATATGCCAGCGGATCCTGCGTTTGGGTGGTTCGGCTGACATGGGCGTTTCCTGCGGGTTTGTGGTGAAATGCGCGCGCCGTTACAGCGCGCGCTGTTTTTAGATTTACTGCTGGGGTTCGTACCAGCTGGCCAGACCCTCTTGCAGGCGCTTGCCAGCATCCTCTGGTGTCTCTTCACCTTTGATCACCTGAGCAGAGGCATTCCATGTCTCGTTTTCAAGGTTCGGCGTGCCGCGTGACAACACTTGGTAGGTTGAGCGGATCGTGCTTTCGCACTCCCCCCGCCAAGAGATGAACTCTTGGGCCAGTGGGTCTTCCAGCGTGACTTTACCATTGGACAACGGGAAGAAACCGGGCAGGGCATTTGCATAGAGTGTGGCAAATTCCGTTGTGCCAACCCAGTTCAGGAAGGTCTTGGCCGCCTCAGGATGCGCGGTTTTGGCATTCATACCAATGCCGATATCTGTGTGATCCGAGATATAGCAAGTGTCGCCAGCCGCCTGAACAGGTGGGTAAAACGCACCCATTTCAAAATCGACGAGGCTGTTGAACCCGGACACTTCCCATGAACCTGCCGGATAAATCGCCGCGCGGCCAAGGGTGAAAATGTTCTGGCTGTCAGGATAGGTTTGCGCCTCAAACCCGTCGCCCAGATAGGCACCCCATTTGGCCAGTTGGCGGTAAGGGGCGACCCATGCCTCGTCTGTCAATTTCTGCTCGCCGGACATCAGTGCAAGGCGGCCTTCTTCACCTTTCCAATAGTTTGGACCGATGTTGTTATAGCCCATTGTCGCGGCTTCCCATTGGTCGTTGGTGCCCATCGCCATTGGAATATAGCTGCCGTCTTCTTTGATCTCGTCGAGTGCAGCAAAGAAGTCAGCCTCGGTTTTAGGGACTTCTAGCCCGAGCTCTTCAAAGGCGTCTTTGTTGTAGATAAAGCCGTGGATCACCGACGCCATTGGCACGCAGAATTGCGTGGCGGCGTCATCGGTGCTCCAACCGGATTTAGCAACGGCAGAGAAGTTTTTCATGCCCTCCAGATCGGTTACATCCGCCAAATGGCCTGCTTCAAACAGTGCCAAAGACGCATCGAATGGGCGGCATGTGATGATGTCACCCGCAGACCCGGCATCCAGTTTTGAGTTCAAAACAGCGTTGTATTCCGCAGGGGCAGACGGGGTGAATTTGACCTTGATGCCGGGGTTTTCGGCCTCAAATGCCGGGATAATCTTGTCTTGCCATATCGCAAGGTCATCGTTGCGCCAGCTTTCGATGGTCAGTGTGACGTCTTCGGCAAATGCCGCACCTGTCAGCATTGTGGTGGCCAAAAGCGTGGCCGTAAATGTGGTTTTTGTCATTATTCTCTCCCTTTGGTGGTCTTGTTAAGTGGTCGTATTCTTTAGGCAGGGGCCAAGGTGGCCTTTGTGTTCAATGAGCGCCGTTGCCGCTGCCGCTGCGTCAAAGCCAGAGGCAATCAGGATCGCCAGTTTGACGTTTCCTTTGGATGCTGCAAGGGCTTCGTTGGCGGTGTGGTCTGGTACATTGGTGATATCGCGCACGATGCCAGCGGCGCGGACCCGCAATTTGGCGTTGTCGGCAATCAGATTAACCATGCGCCCCTGATAGATATGGCCAAGCTGCACACCCATAAGTGTTGACATCATATTCAACGCGACCTTTTGGGAGGTGCCAGCGCCCAACCGGGTTGACCCGGCAAGTACCTCTGCCGAGGTCGGGATGCAGATCGCAATGTCCGCAATATTCAGCAGGGCGGTATCTGGGTTATTTGTTATGCCGATCACGGTTGCCCCGCGCGCTTTTGCCATTTCGGCGATTGCCACAGGATAGGGCGTAGAACCACTGGCACTTAGCGCGATGATGCAGTCGTTTTTTGTGATTTGGGCTGCAATGATTTCTGCCTCAACGGTGTCATCCTCGGTTTGGCCGGACATATGGCCGTCAACGGGAACACCGCCCGCCATGTGAAGGCGCAACTGTGTGTGGGGAATGCCAAATGTGCCAGGCAATTCGCACATATCAGCCAATGCCATCAATCCAGAACTACCAGCGGCGGCATAGATCAAGGTGCCGACGGAGCTGATGCATTTAGCCATTGCATCTGCTGCTGTTACCACATCAGGGATCGCTGTCCGCGCCGCCCGAGCGGCGGCAACATGACCATCAAGCATCATCGTCACTGCCATATTCGCATCCAGCGTATCAAGGGCTGGATGATCAGGTAGGTTTTCTGTTTGACGCAGTGGCATTCGAATCTGCTCCTCTTTTCCAGTAAGATACCTTTATAATACCATTTGTAAACACTTAAGTTAATGTGCTGATATTGATGTTAGTATTGGGGTGAAACGCTAAATATTTCGCTTTCTATTTGTGCTTTGGTATTATAAAGGTATCTTATGTGGAATTTAAGAATTACCGTAGAAGCCAGATCATCATACCCCTTTCGGGGTCATTCGATCGCTCAAAGGGTAGGGCGTGGATGAACATTCCTGACTTTCTTGATCCTGCGCTTTGGATGCGCGCTGATGCGGGGCCGCGCTATGTTCAGTTGCGGCAACGGTTGATGGACGGCATTGATCAAGATGTATTGATGCCGGGTGCAGCCTTGCCGCCTGAACGGGTCATTGCGGCGATCACTGATCTGTCGCGTGTGACGGTGCGCAAGGCGATCAAATCGCTCGCAGAAGATGGGATCATTGTTCAAAAGCAGGGGTTCGGGTCTTTTGTGGCCTCTGATGAGCCAAAAATCGAGCAATCGCTGTCAAGGCTCACCTCCTTTACCGAAGACATGAGCAGGCGTGGGATGGCCTCAGCCAGTCTTTGGCTTGAGCGCGGGGTTTTTATGCCCTCGCCGGACGAGGTTTTGGCGCTTGCACTGTCGCAAGATGCGTCCGTGTCGCGGATGGCGCGGTTGCGTACGGCCGATGGCAAACCGATGGCCATTGAACGCGCCTCATTGCCGACAACGATTTTGCCAAACCCGTTGGATGTGACGACTTCGCTTTATGAAATGCTTGATGCATCCGGTTTGCGGCCAGTGCGCGCGCTGCAAAAGATATCAGCGATTAATTTGGGCACTGCTGATGCCAAATTGCTGGCAATTGACGAGGGTGAAGCCGGGCTGCGGATTGAGCGGACCTCGTATCTTGCTGATGGTCGCATCGTCGAATTCACCCAATCCATTTATCGCGGTGACGCCTATAATTTTGTGGCGGAACTGCGCCTTGCCAAGGATCCATGAACATGACTGTTAAACAATCTCAAATGCGCCAAGAGGTGTTGGAAATACCCGATGCCGTTGCACGGTTGCTCGACAACCAAGGCGATGTTGTGCGCGCTGCGGCAGACGCATTGCGCGCCCGCAACCCCGGCTTTTTGGTCAGCGTTGCGCGCGGGTCTTCTGATCATGTGGCGACTTATCTGAAATATGTGTCAGAGCTGTTGAGCGGCACGCCAATTGCGTCTGTCGGGCCGTCAATTGCGTCGGTGTATCAACGCAAGCTCGAACTTTCGGGCAGCGCCTGTTTGTCGGTATCGCAGTCGGGCCAAAGCCCGGATATTGTTGCGATGGCACGCATGGCACAACAACAAGGGGCACTTTCCATTGCGATCACCAATGACCCGGCATCGCCTTTGGCCAAGGTCAGCGATCACACTTTGTATTTAGATGCCGGACCGGAACTGAGTGTGGCAGCCACCAAGACATTTGTGAATTCCGCTGTTGCGGGTGTCTGGTTGTTGGCGGAATGGGCGCAGGATAAAGCATTGATTGCGGCCATTCGTGATTTGCCGACGCAGCTTGAACAGGCGGTGCAGCAAGATTGGTCTGAGGTCATAGCGGCCCTTGAGACCCGAAAATCGCTTTTCTGTCTGGGGCGTGGTCCGTCTTATGCAATTGCCAACGAAGCGGCGCTAAAATTCAAAGAAACATGTCAGTTACACGCGGAATCCTATTCATCGGCTGAGGTTCTGCACGGCCCGGTGTCCATCGTTGATGCCGGATTTCCGGTGCTGGCCCTTTGTGCGGCGGACGAGGCTGAACTGGCTTTGGCCGATGTCGCGGATCAGGTTGCCGCGAAAGGGGCGTCTGTGTTTGCGACGACAAACGCGGTAAAAACTGCCCATAGCATCCCCACCATACGTACCGGGCATGCGTTGACGGATCCGATTGCGCTGATCGCGAGCTTTTATGCCATGGTCGAACAGGTGGCGACATCGCGGGGGATCAACCCAGACGCGCCGCGCCATCTTAAGAAGGTGACTGAAACCGTATGACGCCGCACAACACAGCCCTGATCGGGGCGGACATCTTTGATGGAACGACACTGCATTCGGGTGCAGCCCTTCTGCTGCGCAGTGATGGCAAGGTTGAGATCGCAAAGCGGGACGACCTGCCCGACGGTTTTGCCAAATGCATGCTTGACGGGGGGATTATTGCCCCCGGATTTGTTGATTTGCAGGTGAACGGTGGTGGCGGCGTCATGTTTAATGATGCGCAAACGGTGGAAATCTTGCAGGTCATGTCCGAGGCACATGCCACAACAGGAACCGCGGCACTGCTGCCAACGTTGATCACCGACACGTCTGAGCGGACCCGAGCGGCGATTGATGCGGTGGCCCGTGCCATTGATGAAAAGCTGCCGGGGATCATCGGTATTCATCTTGAGGGACCACATCTATCGGTGGCGCGCAAAGGGGCGCATGATGCGACCCTGATCCGCATGATGACGGATGATGACATGGCGGTGTTGTTGGATGCGGCAGATCGGCTTGCCAATGTCATGCTGACCGTTGCCCCGGAAAACGTGCGCGATGATCAGATTGCCCAACTTGCGCAGGCGGGGGTGATTGTTTCTTTGGGGCACACCAATGCCAGCTTTGACAGGTGCATGTCCGCATTTGATGCAGGCGCGCGGTGTGCGACGCATTTGTTTAATGCCATGAGCCAATTGAACAGTCGCGAACCCGGATTGGTGGGGGCCGCATTGATATATCCATCAGTCAGCGCGGGTTTGATTGCCGATGCCATTCATGTGCACCCGGCAACGATGCGAACAGCGCTAGCTGCCAAGTCAGCCACCGGAGCAGGGCAAGTGTTTCTTGTCACGGATGCGATGGCAACGGGCGGGTGCGATATCCAAAAATTCACCCTGAATGGTCGGCTTATAAAGCGGGAACAGGGGCGGTTGACGCTGGATGACGGCACCCTTGCCGGGGCGGACCTTGATTTTAGTCAAGCCATTTCAGTGCTGGTCAACCAAGTTGGCAAAACACCGCAAGATGCCATCGCGATGGCAACCAGCGTGCCTGCCAGCTTGCTGCGTGACGGCATGGGGTTTGGGGAAATTGGTGCGCGTGACAACGGGTTGGTTTATCTGGAAAAGACCACGCTGAAACCACGGCAAGTTGCATCACTCTCAAAGGTTGGCACCTTTGGCTAAACCCGAAATCAGTTGAAAATGGAGCAATTTTCACCCATTCCTGTCCGCTGAGGCATTTTGCCTGCATATGATTGGACAAGACCGAATGGTGACCAAACTCACAGCCGAAGCTTCAACTGATGATCTCTCCGCGCGTGCCGGATGGATGTATTATCTTGCCGGGATGACCCAAGGCCAAATAGCCGAAGAATTGGATCTGTCTCGTCAACGGGTCCAACGTTTGGTCGCGCGTGCCGTTGCTGATGGGTTGGTTCATGTCCGTCTTGATCATCCGGTTGCCGCCTGTCTGAATATGGAACGTGATCTTAAGAAGAAATTTGGCCTACAGTTTGCCCGCGTGGCCCCAAGTTTGATCAACAAAGCGGATTCGTTCCGATCCGTTGCTGCCGTTGCTGCCGGAGAAGTCGAACGGGTGCTGTTGCAGCAACCTGACCTGACCATGGGTGTCGGGACCGGGCGTACGTTGCGCGCGGTTGCGAATGAAATGACAGATATGGTCTGCCCTGATCACAATCTGGTTTCCTTGATCGGTAATTCAAATTTTGACGGGTCAGCGTCCTTTTACGAGGTTCTGCAACGCTTCGCCGAAAAAATAGGCGCGCGGTATTATCCAATGCCCTTGCCCGTGATCGCAGAAAGTCAGGAAGAGCGCGATTTCTATCGGGCTTTGCCCCATGTTGCACGGGTTAGGGAGCGCGCCCAGAACTGTGATGTGACGTTGATCGGTGTTGGCGAATTAGGCCAACAGGCCCCGTTGGTTTTGGATGGTTTTCTTGATACCGATGCGATGGCGCAGCTCCAGGCCTCTGGTGGTGTTGGCGAGATCGCTGGGTGGGCGTTTGATTCGTCCGGGACCTATTTGAAAACCAGTATAAATGAACGGATCAACGGTGTTCGGGTCGAACCTTCTGACAAGCCAATTATTGGCATTGTCGTAGGAGAGGCAAAGTATCCCGGTCTTCTCGGCGCATTAAAAGGTAAGTTGATCAATTGTTTGGTCACGGATGAGGCCTGCGCGACATTCCTCTTAAAGGGCTAATTCTCCGGCCTGCCACATGTACAAATTGTAATAAGTGTTGACAAAATTGTGGGTGATGGTGAATATCTGCTTAGGTAGTGGGCAAATGCTCACATCTTAACGGGAGAGTAACATGAAAAATTCAATACGCGCCCTCTTGGGTGCGACATCACTTTGTGCTGTTGCGGGCTTTGCGTTTGCGGACGGACATTCAAAGACAATCACCATCGCGACAGTGAACAACGGTGATATGGTCCGTATGCAGGGCTATACAGACAAGTTCACCGAAGAGACTGGCATCAACGTTGAGTGGGTCACGCTGGAAGAAAACGTTCTGCGTCAGCGCGTGACAACTGACATCACCACAAACGGTGGTTCTTTTGATATCATGACAATCGGCATGTATGAAACGCCGATCTGGGGTGCCAACGGTTGGTTGGTTCCACTTGATGATCTGTCTGCTGAATATAACGTAGATGACATTTTGCCTGCGATGGCTGGCGGTTTGAGCCATGACGGCACGCTTTTTGCTGCACCGTTCTACGGCGAAAGCTCAATGATCATGTATCGCACGGACCTGATGGAAAAAGCTGGTCTGGAAATGCCTGACGCACCAACATGGACATTTATTGCCGAAGCTGCGGCTGCGATGACTGACCGTGATGCGGAAATCAATGGCATCTGCCTGCGCGGCAAAGCAGGCTGGGGCGAAGGTGGTGCATTCATCACAGCGACGTCCAACTCTTTCGGCGCACGCTGGTTTGATGAAGACTGGAAACCACAGTTCGACACACAAGAGTGGGCCGATACGGTTAACTTCTTCAAAGACACAATGGATGCATCTGGCCCAGCCGGTTACGCAACCAACGGTTTCAACGAAAACCTGTCTTTGTTCCAGCAAGGCAAATGTGGCATGTGGATCGACGCGACCGTTGCTGCGTCTTTCGTAACAAACCCTGACGATTCAACTGTCGCTGACAAAGTTGGTTTCGCACTGGCACCTGACAATGGTTTGGGCAAGCGCGCGAACTGGCTCTGGGCTTGGGCATTGGCCATCCCAGCGGGTTCACAGCAGAAAGCTGAAGCCAAGCAGTTCATCGAATGGGCCACAGGTACAGGCTATATCGACATGGTTGCGGCCAACGAAGGTTGGGCAAACGTTCCTCCGGGCGCACGTACATCTTTGTACGAAAACCCAGAGTACCAGAAGGTGCCGTTTGCAAAGATGACACTGGATTCAATCCTGTCAGCTGATCCAAACAACCCAACCGTAAAGCCAGTTCCTTATGTTGGGGTTCAGTTCGCGGCAATCCCTGAGTTTGCTGGTATTGCGACAGAAGTAAGCCAAGAATTCTCAGCAGCTTACGCTGGTCAGCAGACTGTCGAAGAAGCACTTGCCAAAGCGCAAGAGATCACAACCGAAGCGATGGAAGCAGCAGGCTACTAAGCTTTCTCGCAGATATCCCGCAGGTGGCGCGACATGCGTGCGCCGCCTGCATCTTTCTTCTGACTTCATGTCCATGACGTACGGCCTTTCCGTGAGTTCCGATGGAATTTTCGCAAGTGCCGCCTATTTCCGGCAATAACCTCAGATTAGGAGCGTCGTTATGGCGACAGCACATTCAAAATCGGCAGCCCGCATTATGATCGCGCCCGCAGTGTTCCTACTGTTGGTGTGGATGCTGATACCGCTCTGCATGACGCTGTACTTCTCGTTTGCAGACTACCGCCCATTGCGCGCTATTTTTGAACCATGGGTCGGATTCGAGAATTACGTCCGTTTCTTTAGTTCATCTTCGTTCTTCTCATCCATTGCTACGACGTTACAAATGGTGGGTGGCGTATTGTCGATCACGATTATTGGTGGGGTGCTGATGGCGCTGTTGCTGGATCGGCCAATATTCGGACAGGGTGTTGTGCGCATGCTGGTGATCGCACCGTTCTTTGTGATGCCGACCGTGTCCGCGCTGGTCTGGAAGAACATGTTCTTTAACGTTGACAACGGTTTGTTCTCGTATCTTTACAAGGGTCTGGGTTTGCAACCCTATGACTTTCTTAGCCAAGCGCCGGTCTTTTCGATTGTCATTATCGTCGCGTGGCAGTGGCTGCCCTTTGCTACGTTGATCTTGTTGACGGCGGTACAGTCGCTGGACAGTGAACAACTTGAAGCCGCTGAGATGGACGGCGCGCCCGCGTTGTCACGGTTCCGCTTTATCATTCTGCCGCATCTTAGCCGTGCCATTACAGTTGTGATCCTGATCCAGACAATCTTTCTTTTGTCGATCTTTGCGGAAATCTTTGTGACCACCAATGGCGCATTCGGCACCCGCACTCTGACATATCTGGTCTATCAGCGTGTACTGGAAAGCCAGAACGTCGGCCTCGGATCTGCTGGTGGCATCATCGCCGTCATCCTTGCAAACATCGTCGCGATCTTCCTGATGCGGATCGTCGGCAAGAACCTCGATAACTAGGGAGGAACGCGTCATGGCTCGTGCTATCTCAACCAAGCAAAAAATCTCGTGGACCGCTCTAGCCTGGGCATTTGGTTTGCTGATGTTCTTTCCAATCATGTGGACCTTCCTGACGTCGTTCAAGACCGAAGGCACTGCGATCTCTGATCCTCCGGTTTGGTTCTTCTTTGACTGGACGCTGGAAAACTACACCGCCGTTCAGGAACGCTCTAACTATCCCAAGGCGCTGATGAATTCGATTGCCATTGCGGTTGGGTCCACTTTGTTGGGGATCGTGATTGCTGTGCCTGCGGCATGGGCCATGGCCTTTGTCCCCGGTAAGCATACCAAAGACGTCCTGATGTGGATGTTGTCCACGAAAATGCTGCCTGCGGTGGGCGTGCTTTACCCACTGGTTCTGCTGGCCAAATGGCTGGGCGTGATCGACAGTCGGTTGTTGCTGATTGTGGTCTTGATGCTTATCAACCTGCCGATCATTGTCTGGATGCTGTACACATACTTTAAGGAAATCCCCGGCGAGATTTTGGAAGCGGCCCGGATGGATGGTGCTGGCCTGAAAGCTGAGATCATTCATGTGCTGACGCCAATGGCGGTGCCGGGCATTGCCTCGACGATCCTTTTGAACATCATTCTGGCCTGGAACGAAGCCTTCTGGACGATCCTTTTGACGACCGTAGACGCAGCCCCGCTGACCGCCTTTATCGCCAGCTTCTCTGCACCTGAAGGCCTGTTCTATGCCAAACTCAGCGCGGCCTCGATGATGGCCGTTGCACCAATTCTCATCATGGGCTGGTTCTCTCAGAAGCAGCTTGTTCGTGGCCTCACATTCGGAGCGGTAAAATAATGCGCTTCTTGAAACAAAAAGTAATCATGTATTGTGCAACGCCTACTCTAATGGCGTTGAGCAATTCCTCAAAACAGGAAGCGCATCATGGGTAACATTACTCTCAATCAAGTCACCAAAAGCTTTGGCGACGTCCAAGTCATCCCGCCACTTGATCTTGAGATCAACGAAGGTGAGTTTGTGGTCTTTGTTGGTCCGTCGGGCTGCGGTAAATCCACCCTGTTGCGGCTGATCGCTGGGCTTGAAGACGTGACCAGCGGTGACATCACCATTGATGGCCGTAACGCCACCGAGGTGCCTCCGGCCAAACGTGGTCTGGCCATGGTGTTCCAATCTTATGCGCTTTATCCGCATATGTCGGTGCGCAAAAATATCGCCTTCCCGCTGAAAATGGCGGGTATGCCGCAAGACCAGATTGACGCCAAGGTGAACCACGCGGCCTCGATCCTGAACCTTGCCGATTACATCGACCGCCGCCCCGGGCAGTTGTCGGGTGGCCAGCGCCAGCGTGTAGCAATTGGCCGTGCGATTGTACGTGAACCGGCGGCGTTCCTGTTTGACGAACCTTTGTCCAACCTCGATGCCTCCTTGCGCGTCAACATGCGCCTTGAGATCAGCGAATTGCACAACGAGCTGGCCACTACGATGATCTATGTGACCCACGACCAGGTCGAAGCCATGACCATGGCCGACAAGATTGTGGTTTTGCAGGCGGGCAATATCGAACAGGTGGGTTCCCCTCTTGAGCTTTATAAAAATCCACGCAACACATTTGTTGCGGGCTTCATTGGGTCTCCGAACATGAACCTGTTCTCGGGTCCCGAAGCGGCAAAGCACGGTGCTGTAACCATCGGTATCCGCCCGGAGCATATGCAGGTGTCCAAGACCGAAGGCATGTGGAAAGGCCGCGTTGGCGTCGCCGAACATCTTGGTTCTGACACCTTTATCCACGTCCACGACACTGGCCTTGCTGAAATGGTCACGGTGCGTATTTCCGGCGATCTCGATGTACGCCACAATGATACGATATTCCTCTCTCCAGACATGGAAAAGCTTCATAAGTTTGGTCAAGACGGTTTGAGGATTGAATAAATCAAAAAAACTGAAACCGGGTGGCGTGCAAAAAATACTGCGCGTCGCCAGTTTTATTTTGCAGTTCGGCCCCCTTGTTTTGGTGCCCCTTCAATCATGGGATCGGCCAAGTCATGGTCCGGACCCTTTGAAACGTAAGTTGATGCCAAAGGCCGAATGGTTGCTGGCGGAAAATGGATAAATTGATATGATGGTTTCGCTGAACCAATCTACCCTCACTCAATTACCTGCTGCCGCTGGTTACCCGAAATATACGCGCGACCAACTGACCGCGGGCATTGTGCACATTGGCATTGGTAACTTTCACCGGTCGCATCAAGGCGTGTATCTGAATGACCTGTTGAATGCTGGCGGTGATCCGACATGGGCCATCCGAGGGGCCGGGGTCCGGCAAACAGATGCGCAGATGCGGCACTTGCTGTCTGAACAGGATTGGCTGTATTCCGTTGTCGAAGTTGACCACGAAAACTACAAAGCTGACATTGTCGGTGCGATGATCGATTTTGTCGAAGTCGCACCAACGGGCAACGCGCCACTGATTGCTGCAATGGGCAATCCCGACACCAAAATTGTTTCGCTGACGGTGACCGAAGGTGGGTATTTCGTTGATGCCTCAACCGGGACATTTGATGTCACACATCCCGATATTGCGGCCGACATTGCAAACCCTAAGGCACCCAATACGGTCTTTGGTGCCATCCTTGCTGGACTTGCGGCGCGGCGTGCTGAAAAGGCTGCGGCGTTTACGGTTATGTCTTGTGACAACCTGCCCGGAAATGGCGATGTGGCCCGCGCTGCGATCATGGAAATGGCGCGTGCGCTGGACCCCGA
This sequence comes from Sulfitobacter sp., assembly GCA_051251995.1. Taxonomy (GTDB): domain Bacteria; phylum Pseudomonadota; class Alphaproteobacteria; order Rhodobacterales; family Rhodobacteraceae; genus Sulfitobacter. The sequence goes on along the minus strand of JBPOFF010000001.1, from coordinate 643,822 downwards.
TTTGGCCAAATGGGTTGAGGATCACGTGAGCTTTCCCAACGGCATGGTGGACCGGATTACACCTGCAACAGGCGCGCGCGAACGTGATCTTTTGCTTTCAAAATTTGGAATCAAAGACAATTTCCCAGTATTCTGCGAACCGTTTCGGCAGTGGGTTCTGGAAGATAAATTCGTCAATGGTCGGCCAGAGTTTGAACGGGTGGGTGTCACGCTGACCAACGATATTCATGCCTTTGAGCAGATGAAAATTCGGTTGTTGAATGGCGGCCATGCGATTTTGGCCTATCCTGCAGCGCTGATGGGGATTGAATTTGTTCATGACGCCATGGGCAATGATCTGGTCCGCAGTTATCTGCGCAAAGTGTTGAGCCAAGATGTTGCACAACATGTAGAGCCGGTGCCCGGATTTACCCCCGCGCAGTACCTGGATTCGATCTGCAAGCGATTTGAAAACCCGGGCGTGGCCGACACCACGTCGCGGCTGTGTCATGATGGATCAAACCGTCAACCCAAGTTTATCATCCCCTCGGTTCGGGATGGATTAAAGTCCGGGTATATCCCGGATGGATTGGCGTTAAGTTCGGCGTTGTGGTGCCATTACTGCAAGGGTCAGACTGATGCGGGTAAGACCATCGCTGACAATGATCCGGACTGGGCCAATCTGCAAAAAGCAGCGCAGCGCGCGTCAAGTGACCCTAAAGCATGGCTGTCACAAGAAGACATATATGGCGACGTCGGACGTGATGATGGGTTTATCGCCGCGTTCTCAGCGGCCTTAAGGTCGATTGAGGATAAAGGTACAGAAGAGACGTTGAAAACCTATCTGTCCTAAGGCTATCGTGGTCAAACACACCCGTATTTTGGTTTGAAAAGGACGCAGTATGATCATTTGTTGCGGTGAAGCGCTGATTGATATGATCCCGTCAATGGACCCAACCGGGCAGCAGGCATTTACCCCCCATGCAGGTGGTGCGGTGTTCAATACGGCCATTGCGCTGGGGCGTTTGGGCGCGCCTGTTGGTTTTGTGTCTGGGATTTCGACGGACTTGTTTGGCGATATTTTGTTGCAGGGTCTGAAAGACAGCAATGTCGAGACCGGCAATGTTATGATGTCCGACAGGCGCACGACACTGGCGTTTGTAACACTCAAGAACGGGCAGGCCAGCTATCTGTTCTTTGATGAAAACTCTGCGGGCCGGATGTTGGACGCGGCGCAACTGCCTGCGATCCCTGACAGCACATCAGCGCTGTATTTTGGCGGTATCAGCCTGATCAATGCCCCGGCGGCAGATTTTTATGTGGCATTGGCCATGCGCGAGGCTGGTAAACGGGTGATCATGGCGGACCCGAATATTAGAATGAATTTCGTGACGGACGAGGATGAATACCGTGCTCGCTTGGCACGACTGATTGCGCATACAGATATCCTTAAGGTGTCAGACGAGGATCTGGATTGGATTGTGCCCGGTCCGCTGTCGTTGCTGGAAAAAGCCGACAAGTTGTTGCTGGATGGCCCGCAATTGGTGATTGTCACCCGGGGCAGCCAAGGCGCGGTGGGGCTGTTCGGCACGGATAACGTTGTTGAGGTGCCCGCGCGGCGCACAACTGTGGCCGATACGGTCGGGGCTGGTGATACATTTAATTCTGGCGTGCTGGCAGAACTGTCTAATCAGGGATTGTTGAGCAAGGCCGCTTTGGAGAATATCACGGAAGCGCAAGTCACTGATGCCCTGGCCATGGGCGCAAAAGTTGCTGGCATCACGGTCAGCCGCCCCGGTGCAAACCCACCTTGGGCGCATGAGTTGATCGGCACCTGACTGCGTGCCTTTTAAGGCTTAGGTGATCTTGGCCGCGTGCCAGACATTCTTGACTGTCATGTAATTGTCCAAGCCTTCCGCACCGCCCTCGCGGCCATACCCGCTGGATTTGACGCCGCCAAAGGGGGTTTCTGGCATCGAAGCTTCAAGCGTGTTGATTGACAGGTTTCCCACCTCAACCTCATCCACCATCTGGTCGATGTAATCGGCGCGGTTGGTGAATGCATAGCCCGCCAACCCGTATTGAACTGAATTTGCCTGTTCAATCGCATGATCAAGGGAGCGCACCGGGTTGAGCACCGCGATAGGGCCAAAGGGCTCTTCCTGCATGATAATCGCATCGTGCGGGACGTTCAACAGGACGGTTGGTTGAAAGAAATACCCCTTGTCGCCGTATCGCGCACCACCTGTGGCAACCACCGCCCCCTTGGTGCGCGCATCATCAACCAACGCGGTCAGCGCAGGGATGCGCCGATCATTGGCACATGGGCCCATTTCGGTTGCTGCGTCCATGCCATTGCCCATAATGGTTGCCTTGGCCCGTTTCACAAAGGCGGTACTGAATTCATCAAAGATGCTCTCATGCACAAAGAACCGCGTGGGTGAGGTGCAGACCTGTCCTGCATTGCGCATCTTGCGCACCGCCCCGGAAATTGCTGCCGCTTGCACGTCAGTGTCTTCGCAAACGATTACCGGGGCATGGCCGCCCAATTCCATCAGAACCGAGGTCATGTGATTTGACGCCATCGTGGTCAAATGCCGCCCCACAGCGGTGGAGCCTGTAAAGGCGACAAGGCGCACGGCGTCTTGGGCAATCAGATGACCCGATATTTCCGCAGGATCACCAAAGACAAGATTCAAAACACCGGCGGGCAGGCCTGCATCCGCGAATGCGCGCACGATATGAATGGCCCCCGCCGGGGTTTCTTCGGCAGCTTTCAGGATGATCGAACAGCCTGACGCCAACGCTCCGCCAATCTTGCGGGCAGGTTGGCTCATCGGGAAATTCCACGGCGAAAAAGCGGCAACAACTCCGATGGGTTGGTGGTGAACGGCGAACTTGTGACCGTGAGCGGCGGGAATGATCCGGCCATAGGTCCGCATGGCCTCGCCTGCGTCCCATTCAAAAAACTCAGCGCCGCGGATCACTTCCAAGCGGGCCTGTGCCAGTGGTTTGCCATGTTCTAATGTAATCGACTGGGCGATCTCTTCTTGCCGATCACGCATCAACCGCGCGGCCCGCAGAATTGTGTCAGACCTGTCGCGCGGTGATGTCCGGCTCCAGACTTTGAAACCATCCTTGGCGGCGGCAATCGCATCATCCAGATCAGACAATGCCGCGCGGGGCAGACGCCCGATCTCTGCTTCGGTTGCGGGGTTGACGACAGGTAAATCCTGCGCTGTTTTGCGCCATTTCCCGGCAATGAAAAGCCCCAAATCAGGATACATGGACACGCGCCTTTTTGCTGTTTCGCGGTAGAGTTATGGGATCAGATCATGCAAATCTGTGGCCAAGTTCAAGTGAATTGAGCAAATACAGCTATAGTATTGCGGAATAACAGATCACCCAATTGTTTTTGCTGCCTGCTTTAAGGCACTGAGCAAGGCACGCCCGGCGGGCGATAGGCTGTCTTCGCTGCGGTATGAAACGCCCACCGGACCTTGACCAAACGGCACGTCCCAATCCAGCCGCGCCAAGAAACCTGACCCGATGTCTTGGGCCACCACGGCGGAGGGCATCAGGCCAATCAGATCACGTGATTGCAGCAAGGCCCGGTTGGCTAGATAGGACACCGATTCAATGGCCAAAGGCGGAGAGTATTGGTGTTGACGCACAAAGAACTGGTCAATCTGTCGGCGCAAGGTGGTTTCCTGCGGGGGCAGGACCCATCCGTATTGCTTGATTTGTTCAAAGGACACCGTGGGGACGCTGGCCAGTGGATGCTGGCTGCCGACAACTGCGGTGATCCCTTCATCAAACAGCTTTTGACGCATGATCTTGTCGCGGTATCTGCGCGAGGTCAGGCGGCCTACGACCAAGTCAATCTCGCCCGACAACAGGGCAGGCATCAGGATTTCATTGGTGCCTTCATAGATTTTGACCGCGACCTTGGGACGCTCGGTCAGCAGCAACTCAATCGCAGTTGGCAGCAATCCGGGTGAGGCAGCCAGCAGCGTGCCAACCACCACCCGGCCACTGTTGCCTTCGCTTAGGTCATCAAGTTCTTGGGCCGCGCTGGACACCTGTGCAAAGATCAATTTGCCGTGCCGGATCAGGGTTTCACCAAAGACCGTCGGGATCACGCCGCGGTTGGTACGGTCAAAAAGTTTGACCTCAAAATCCACCTCAAGGTCCTGCACCATCTTGGTGGCCGCAGGTTGCGAGATACCCAGCTCACGTGCCGCATTCTGGATGTTGCCGTGTCGCCCCACAGCGACCAGTAAACGTAGCTGGCGAAGCTTGAGTCGGGTCAATGCGCGGTCAACGATACGGGAATGGCGTGCGTTCATGGGTGCCTCAGAACCTGATAGGATTACTAAGCTGTTCGATCTTGCTGACCACGCTCATCGCGGCCAAAGCTGAACTGCGCGGATTGTCGGGTAAGGCGTTGCCAGTGATCTGAAAGTGCAATGTGCCAAAATCACCTGTTGCCGTGATCTCGTGAATGTTCTGGGTCACATCAGCATCTGCAATCAACATAACTTGCGTGTCATCAAACCCGATCCCCGCAAATGCCACTGCCGCTGCGACATTGGCGTTTTTGGGATAGGCCAAAGCGGCGGCGCGGGCGGTGCCGTTGAAATGTACTTCGGCCCCTGAGGTCATGGCGTCTAGGTCCAAGCGATCTTCTGCGGGTGATCCTTTCCATCCTTGTGGCGGTTTGCGACCACGATAGGTGACGGAGCCTATCGCCCCAACGCGCGCCGCCTGTAAACAATCCAATGCACCAATGGCCCCACTGGCAAGGTGGAGCGTTGACCCGCCTTTTTGGGACGCTGCGGTGAGGGCTTCCAATATATTAGCATCTGCCAAGGCGCCCAGCGACACGGTGACCAAGTCGATGCCGCGGGCCAAAATATCCGGGCCAAATGCCGCCAAGGCGGTATGCCCGGCACAATCGATCATCACATCTATGCCGCCCGGTAGATCTTTTACTGCGCCAACATTGAGCGTTGAATTTTGTGATACCTTGTCCGGGCGAAGCAATACCGCCACGATGGTGTGGCCGCGTTTTTCAATCTCTTGGCGTGCGAAATTTGCGATCGCACCATTCCCGATCAGACCAATTTTCATTGCTGTCCCCGCGTTGTGTTTTACTGTTAGCTTTTTCATATACTGAGCACAGGCCGTTTTGGTATACTAATTTTTGATACCCAAATATGCGATTTCGAATTGGCGTATGGGCCGATTTGCGGCCAATTAGTCAAGATAATACCTGACACACCACAAGCGAAAGCCAGCGTCGATGAAGTACACAAAGCATGAAGCCAAGGAATATGCCCGTCAGAATATGCGTGGGGTTTGGGCCGCGGCACTGAACCCGTTCAACGATGATATGTCACTGGACGAGCCCGGGTTGCGTGCAAATATCCGGCATTGGATCGACGATTTGGACATTCAGGGCTTGTTCATTGCGGGCAAGCAAGGCGAGTTTTTTTCGATGTCTCTGGCCGAACGCAAACGCAATTTTGAGATTGCTGTGGATGAATGTGCGGGCAAGGCAGGTGTGATTGTTTCGGTGTCGGATCAGAATATGAACACCGCGCTGGAGCTGGCGCATCACGCCCAAAACTGTGGCGCGGATTACATCGTTGTGCATGCCCCGATACTGAGCTTTGTGCATGACCGTGGCGAGGTTTTGTATCAATATTACAAACGCTTCTGCGACGAACTTGATATTGGCATCGCCATGTGGAGCCATCCTGATAGTGGTTATCTGATGCAACCCGAAGAGTGCGCCCGCATCGCTGAATTGCCGAACATCGTCGCGATCAAATATTCTGTGCCGCGTGAAATGTATGTGAAGCTGAGCAAAATGCTGGGCGACAAAATCCATGTTTCAACATCGGCTGAGGATGAATGGTTGGATAACATCGAGGAGTTGGGCTGGAAGCTTTATCTGTGTTCCTCGCCGCCCTATCATTTGCAAACGGCCAATGACAAACGCATGCACGACTATACGCAGCTGGCCTTTGCCGGAAAGTTTGCTGAGGCGCGCAAAGTGCGTGACAGCTTGAACCCGGTGCGCGAGGCAATGAAACGTGCGCGTCCCGCCGACAAACCGCAGGCGTTTGGGAAGTACTGGCAGGAATTGTTGGGTCAGGTGGGTGGTCGCGTACGCGCACCGATGTTGGAGCTGACTGCGGCTGAGAAAGAAGTGATACGCGCAGAATTTGCGGGTGCGGGGCTAAAATTATAGGGTCAAGAAAATGCTTTGAGTTTAAACATTTTGAACCTAAAGTAATTTTTGTGAACGTCGTCTATGCCTTGTAACACCACTGAAATCAGTGAGAGGAGGAGATCATGTCCAAGCTAAAAGCCTTCAATTTCCAGAAATGGATTGATGAGCATCGTCATTTATTGAAACCGCCCGTTGGCAATCAGCAGATATGGGAAGACGCCGATCTGATGGTCACAGTGGTAGGTGGTCCGAACAAACGTACCGATTATCACGATGACCCGGTTGAGGAATTTTTCTATCAGCTTGAGGGTAACATGGTTCTCAAGCTGTATGACGGTGAAGAATTCTATGACGTGCCGATCCGCGAGGGCGAGATTTTTTTACTGCCTCCGCATGTGCGCCATTCACCGCAGCGGCCCGAGGTTGGCTCAATTGGTCTGGTGATCGAACCCAAACGCCAAAAAGGGGAACTTGACGCGGTTGAATGGTATTGCTTTGAATGTGGTACTCTTGTCCATCGCGCGGAACTGCAACTACAATCCATCGTGGAAGACCTGCCGCCAGTTTATCAAAAATTCTATGCGTCAGAACACGACAGGACCTGCCCAAACTGCAAAGCGGTACATCCCGGTAAAGAACCACCAGCGGGTTGGGTCACGATATAAAAGTCTAAGCAAAAAAATAACATCAGGGGAAGAACATGAAACATACACTGAAACTTCTTGCGTCAGCCGCGATGGTTGCCGCCACCTCATTCGCCGCTCAGGCTGATGAATTTCGGCTGGGGCTGATCACGCCGCCACCGCACATCTGGACCAAGGCTGCCGAGGCTTTTGGTGCAGAGCTGAAAGAAAAAAGCGGCGATGCGCACAGTGTCTCTGTGTTTCCGGCCCGGCAATTGGGCAATGAGGCGGAAATGCTGCAACAGTTGCAAACCGGCGCGCTTGATATGGCATTTATGACCGTGGCTGAAGTGTCAAACCGGGTGCCCGATCTGGGCGCGTTCTATGCGCCGTATTTGGCCAGTGACATCGGCCATGCTGGGCGCATTCTGCGGTCTGATACTGCAAAAGCGCTGCTAGAACCGCTGCCCGGTCAGGTAGGTGTTGTTGGTCTGGGATACGGGATGGCTGGCTTGCGGCAGATTGTCAGTCGTGGTGCCGTGAGCAGCGCTGATGATCTGAAAGGTAAGAAGCTGCGGATCACCCCGTTTGCGCCGATCCTTGATTTCTATAACGCCGTTGGCGCCGCACCAACGCCCATGCCGCTGCCAGACGTCTATGATGCGCTGGCCAACGGTCAGGTTGACGCCATTGATATGGATGCGGAACTGATCTGGGTTCTGAAATATTATGAACATGCAGATACGATTGTTCAGTCTGATCACATGATGTTCCCGATGGTCGGTCTGGTGTCGGCCAAGGTCTGGGCGGGTCTGTCAGATGAGGACCGCGCGATGATTGGTGAATTGATGGCCAAACATGTGGACACAACCATCGACAGCTACATCGAAAAAGACCCGGTGTGGTTGGAGCAGGTTGCAGGCACTGGCAAGACCTATACCAAAGTTGACCCGTCGTTCTTTGGGGTTGCGGTGGATGAATGGAATGCGATCTGGTCAGAAAAGGCCCCCTCGCTTGCCACCCTGCGCCAGGTTGCAGAAGATACCAAGTAAGCTGAATGAACAGACATGAGGCGCGCGGGGATATCCCGCGCGTTTTTCATCAGGAGGTCATCATGTTGTTTCGGATATCAGCGGCTTGGGCGCGGATTGAGCTTTGGGCAGCAGCGATGCTGGCGCTTGTGGTGACTTTGCTGATCTTACTGAACGTGGTGACCCGCACCATGGGGGCAGCCCTGTTTTGGGTGGATGAACTGGCGATCTATGCGATGGCGTGGATGACATTCCTAGGCGCGTCAGCGGCGTTCCATTATCGCAGTTCAGTGTCAATCACATTGCTTCCAGACGCCTTGTCCAACGAATATCAGGCGATCATAAGAAAGGCTGTGGATGTCATTGTCTTTGGCTTTGCGGTCGCAATGCTGTGGTTTTGCTGGCGCTGGTTTCTGCCGCTGGACCTAATGCAAGCGGGCTTCGATGTGACCGCATTTCAGGGCAAGACGTTTAATTTCATCTACGCTGAACCGACCCTGACCCTAGGGTTGCCAAAATATCTGTTCTGGCTGGTGATGTGGCTTTTTGCCCTTGGGGCAACGCTGCATTCCGCGATGCATTTATTGACTCGCTCTGATTTGGATACCCCACAATGAGCCCGATCATTTTCTTAGCTGCACTGTTTCTTTCTGTGCCAGTGGCGATCGTGTTGGTGGTGACGGCGATTTGGTACATCTGGGAAAGCGGCAACACCGTCCTTTATGACAGTCTGGCGCAAAAGATGTTTGCCGGGCTTGAGAACTACGGCTTGCTGGCCATTCCACTGTTCATGCTCACGGGCGAGTTGATGAATGAGGGCGGCATGACCAAACGTCTGATCAACATGGCACGGGTTTTTGTTGGCGGGTTTCGCGGTGGGCTGGCCTATATCAACCTGCTGGCCAATATGTTCATGGCGGCGATTATCGGGTCTGCCACTGCGCAGATCGCGGTGATGTCGCGCGCCATGGTGCCCGCGATGGAAGAAGAAGGATATGACAAAGGGTTTGCCGCCGCGACCACAGCGGCGGGTGGCCTGTTGGCCCCGGTGATCCCGCCGTCGATGATGTTTGTGATCTATGGCGTATTGGCGCAGGTGCCAATTGGCGAGATGTTCATCGCCGGGATCATTCCCGGTATTTTGCTGACTGCGGCCTTTGCACTGGTGATCACCTTTATCGGGTGGAGCCAGAATTTCCCCAAGGGCGCTTGGATGACACGGCAAGAGGCGGGCAAGGCGCTGTGGCAATCGTTGCCTGCGATGCTGATCCCGTTTGCGATCATCGGTGGTATCTTGTTTGGTATTGCCACGCCCACTGAATCCGCGGCGATTGCATCGCTGATCGCGTTTCTGGTCGGCTGGCTGTTTTACCGAGAGTTGAAGCCATCGCATCTGGGCCAGATGTTCAAACGCACCGCTGTAAATGCGTCCATGATCATTTTCATGATCTCTGCCGCAAGTGTCTTTGGCTGGGTGATTATCTATGAAGAAGTGCCACAAAAGATGGCGGCACTGATCACCACTGTCACCTCGAACCCATTTGTGTTCTTCTTAATTGTAAACGTGGCGTTGTTGCTGATTGGCATGGTGATTGACGGCATCGCGGCAATCATTCTGATCACCCCGATACTGCTGCCCATCGCCACCGGGTCTTATGACATCAGCCCCTATCAATTTGGCGTGGTGATGTGTCTGAACCTGACCCTTGGGTTGCTGACGCCACCAGTTGGTATTGGTCTTTATATTGCGTCCTCGGTCAGTGATACAGCCCCCGGCGCGATCCTGAAATCGCTTTGGCCGTTTCTGATTGCGGTGGCGATTGTTCTGGTGTTGCTGAGTTATTTTGCGTCTCTGTCCACGGCGCTGCTTTAATGGCCGTAATAGGCAGAATAAATACCAAATGCGCCCACGATAATCAGGCTTGCGGCCCAAACAAGGTCGAGGTTGAACCATGTCTTGGACAGAAACTTGAGGCCCAGCCAGACATAGATGCTGATCGCGATCACTGCCCCGGCAAGGGTCATGGTCAGCGTGTGAATCGCAGCGACAGCAAAGGCCATGATGATATTACTACCCATCAGGGTTTGCGCGGCGAGGTGTCCCGTTTCATCAGCATTAATGGCGCAGATGCCCAGATAGATCGGCACCAACATCAGGCCCGCGCCATGGGCCATGGCCGCCAAGAATGACCACAACACCAAGCGCGCCGGATGTACGCGCGCCAGAATTTTCGGATGCCTGCGATTGATCAGCAGATAAATCCCCATTGCGATGACCAGCACCCCGGCGGCGATGCGAATATGGGTTTCCCATTCGACCAAAAAGAACAGCAGGGAGAACGGCAGTAATATGCCAATCATCGCCAGAAAATGCCCCAGCGCGAGCATGCCAAGCGCCTTTGGCAATGCGGTATGCTTGCGCTCCATCAATGCGGCGGACACGGCAAGCGGCCAGCCCATACCGGGATTTATGCCATGATAGAGGCCAGAAAAAATGACGGCCCACCAAAGGGCCGTCACAGATGTCAGTTCAGCGATCATTTAGACAGAAGGATAGCAGAAACTATCCGTCGAACAGTCACCGCCCTCTAGCCTGATTTGGTGTGATCGCAGCCCTTTGGGAAAGTCGATGTAGAAGTCTTTGTTCAACGTCAGACCGCCATTTTCACCGACATCTGCCATCACCATTTGGCCACCCTCATCATCGGGATAAAATTGATCATCCCATGTGGAATAGAGCGAGTTGGTCCAATAGACCCGTTTGCCATCACGGCTGATTTCCACCATTTGCGGCCCAAAAGCAAAATCCTTACCGTTGGGGTGTTTGGTGTCTTTGACGATGCCGCCCAGTTCGACCTTGCCCGCCAGCACCGGGTTCATTGGGTCAGTCACATCGTATTGATGCATCTCGCCCAAGCCCCAGCACGCGACATACAGGTATTTATCATCAAGGCTTAGGTCGATGTCGGTGACCAACGGCGGCACCGCGCCGAAGCCTTTCAACAGAGGCGGCAAATCGTCCGCATCGGCGGGCACCGGGTCAATGGTGATGGTCTTTTTCGATTGCCACACCCCATCATCGTCACGCCACCACGTAAATATCGCGCCTTGCAGATTGGTGGTGTCCACCACCACACCGCAAAAGCCATAGGATTTGGTTGGATCATGGGCCGGGCGGATTTCCAGCGCCATTTGATAGTTTTCGCCAAAATCCATCGTCTGGATATTCTTGCGCGCACGCAGGTCCCAAAAATGGATCGAATGGCCGTATTTGTTCGACAGCAAATCCTCAGGCACAATGCCGTTTTCAAACTGTGGCGGCAGGCCCCATTCGGAGCTGACCATGTAATCCTGCGGCAGGTTCCACCAAAAATCATAGTGTTTGTCCTGCTTGCCCCGGTCCATTTCATATTGGCCAATGATCTCAAAAGTTTCGCAATCCATGATGAAAATACCCGGAGGGCCATCGGTGCCATCCTTGCCGCCGCCGCCAAGGCAGGACACATAGATGCCTTCGGGGCCGCAATGGATAGTGTGCGGGCGTGAATACCCGGTCTTGGCAAACAGTTCCTCGGGTTCAATGGTTTTGTGAATTTTTGCCTTCAGCGGCTCTTTGACGTCGATCACGTAGATCCGCGAGGACCGGATGCCCGGCACAATCAAATAGCGCCGTTCAAGGAAAGCGTGACCGGACAGCGGCGACAATGAAGATGAGCAGGCGTTCCAGCCAAAGTGATGAAATTCGTCGCCTTTGTTGGGCACGATCACTTGGTGCACAATCTGGCCATATGTCTTGGAATTTGGTTGAAGGTCAATCACGGCGATCCCATCAGATTGGGACCCATCCGGGCTCAGCATAACTGTAAAAGCGTAGTTTTCTATGGGCGCTTGCATCGCCAGTTTTGGGGATGCGTGAAATGTTGGATCAGGTCGTAAGTTCATTGGTATCCTCCCAGTTTAAAGTATTTGCCTTTCGTTTGGCCAAATCGGGCCACGTATTTGAGGTGCTGATGTTATTATCGGAACGTTCTAAAATTGGTTTGGTAGAGGCGGCTTGTTTCTCCGCTTGGATCACTCAGACACCCAAAAGTCGAAGACAGCATGTGCCTTTTCGTCAATCAGCTTGAGGGTGTTCTAACGTGAGTGCTCATCTGTTGAGGTGTTGCCTCAAACAATGATGAATGCGCGATCACAAATCAAGTTAAATGTAAGACATTTAATAATGGGGCAATTTGGCGCCTCAGGTGCGGGCCTTTTCAAAGGCTTCCCATGCGGCCTCAAAGGCGGCAAAGTCAAAACCCGGTGCGCGGGCAGGCCCGAGTACCAAGGCTTCGGTCTCTTGCATTTTCAGCAAGGCTGCACCAAGCTGTTGCAGGACTTCGGGTGGGACAACCACGGCACCGTGGCGGTCCGCATGCACAAAATCACCCTTCGCGATGGTCAAGCCAAAGATGTTTACTGGCTCGCCCAGCTCGGTCACATGCACAAATCCGTGGCTCGGCCCGATTGAACCTGCAACCACCGGATACTCGTCAGCCATATCGCCCAAATCACGCATCACGCCGTTGGTCAGGGTGCCAGACATGCCGAACCCCTTGTGGATCGTGGTGTTGACCTCGCCCCAATAGGCCCCGATGCAATCAGGAAAATCTTCATCCTCGACCACGGCAACTGAGGGTTTTGGCCCCTCGGCCATTGCCTTGTAATAGGCCATGCGGCGGGTGCGGATTGTGGCGGTGTCTTCGGTGGGTGGGGCAAGTGCTTTGATCTTGGCGGTGACGGCATAGCCTGCCATCACTTCACCGGGGGCCGAACACAGCATTGTTCCACGGGTAAATCCGTTAAAACCGCGTTTGCCCTGCGCCACTTCGATGGCGTTGCAAATGCTGGGTGTGTCGACGCTGCGCATAAGATTCAAAAGAGCAGTATCTATCATTTTGCATACTCCGCTGCGAGGGCTGCACCGTCTGACAAGGCTGTAAGCTTGGCATAGGCAATATCAGGATCGACAGAGCCAAATCCGGCAAAAGTACCAAATCCGCAATCAGAGCCGGCAATCACCCGGTCCGCGCCAACGATATCGATAAACCGCGCGATCCGTTGGGCAACCAGTTCGGGATGTTCAACAAAGTTGGTTGTCGTATCAACCACGCCCGGCACCAGAATTTTGGTGTCAGGAATATCTGCTTTACGGTCTCGGAACACCGCCCATTCATGACCATGGCGCGGGTTTGATGTTTCAAACAGAACCGACGCAGGTTTGGCGGACATGAGCGTGTCAAACATGGTGGCCATTGGGATGTCGCAGACGTGCGGCCCCTCGTAGTTGCCCCAGCAGATGTGCAGACGGACTTTTTCAGCGGGAACATCGCTGAGCGCATGGTTCAGTGCCTCCACGTTTTCCTGCGCGACTTTAACAAACTCCGCATCCGTCAGGTCTTGAAACAGCATGTGACGACTGAGCGCGAGGTCCGGGCAATCCAGTTGCAGGTCAAGCCCCGCAGCAACGATGGTTTCGTATTCCGCCTTCATCGCATCGGCCAGTGCGCCAAGGTAAGCTTCGCGGGTTTTGTAAAAATCATTCTGCAAAAACAGCGAGATCACCCCCGGTGACGCGGCATTCATAAAGCCGCGTTTGGCCCCGTGATCGGCCATGCCTGCCTTGAGATTGGCAATGTCCTTTTCCAACTCACCTTGGCCTTTTGATGTCACTGCACCCACACACATGGGACGCGCGTATTTTGGCGTGCCACCGTCCTTGGCCAGCCGTTCAAGGAACTTGGGGAACAGTTTCAGGTCAGCCGGGGCATTGCGCGGACTGTCACCTCCAAACCCGGTATAGCGATCCTTGACATAGGTGGCATAGCTGATCTTGGAGGTCTCGCCATCCGAGACAATATCAACCCCTGCCGCGACCTGGTTGCGCACCGTTTCGGACACGGCGCGGGTCATGCAGGCGTCAAATGCGGTGGAGTCATAAGCGTCTTCACGTTCGCGGGCGAAGATGAAGTCTACCACGTCTTGGCTGCGGGGCAGGGAACCAACGTGGGTGGTTTGTACTTTGGTCATGGGTCTGGTCCTTTTTGTCGCGCTGTCGCCCCGCAAGCTGATCACCCTTTGTGGGTTGGTCCCGCCGGTTCACCGGTTGAGACGATGTGATAAAGCGACGCCTCACCAGTCATAGCGGGCACAACAGAATGCGCGAGGTTCTCTGGCACGCTCATGGTGTCACCGGGTGCTAATGTGGCACTTCCGCCATCCCAATCCACCCGCCAATGCCCGCGCATTGGCATCAATACCGACGGCACAGTGTGGCTGTGCTTTTCTTCAAATGCCGAACCACGGGTGATGAAGTCTACCTCAAAGCCTGGACGGTCGTGCAACATACCCGTTGCGCCAATCACTTTGGCGGGTTTGCGGTCGGCCATGGCCATCATATCCCAGTAACGCGCAACGTGGTTTGGTAACACTTCGGCTGTGGTCGGCTCAGGTCTTTTGGCCAATTCGGCTTGTGTCATCAGCGGCATTGGCTTGACGCCCTCAGGCAGGATTGCGCCCTTTTTGGTGTCGTAAAGCTTGCCTGTTTCAGCCAGCACCAAACCATGGTCGCGGGCGTCCTCAATAACTTGCGGTGCCCACATGACACCGCCCCCCGCATCATCACCACCCAGGATCGCCATGATCATCCCATAGTCAGTGCCGATGTTTTCAAAACCGCGGAAAATACCTGTGGGGATGTTAAAGATATCGCCTTCTTCCAAGATCACTTCGCCTGCGGTGCCCCAGCGGCCCCAGAAGAAACGCCAACGGCCTTTAAGGACAAAAAACACCTCTGCTGTGTGGTGATCATGCAGTGAATTGCGCACGCGCGGTGGCTGTCCTGCGGCACCGATATTAAATCCGTGTGGCAGGGCAATATGCACATGTTGATCAGCACTTTCTGAAACGCCGCCGCCGATGATGGTGAAATTTTCCTTTTGATCGGACCCCGGTGTATGGGCGTCAATAAAGGCGGTTTTACAGGGTTTCAGGTCGCCATAGCGAACGATGCGGCTTTCCATTTCGGCGGGTGTCATGGGTTATCCCTTGTGCAGCAAGATCTGTTTCCAGATCGCGATTTCATCATAAAGTGCGTATTCACGGCGCAGGGCCACGCCATCAGGGCCAAAAGGGCCATATTCGGCATGGCTGAGGCCCATCACGTGGACATGTGCACCAGACGGCGCGCCAAAACTGCCCCAGCCGTCATGTATGCCATCCAGCGACCAACGCAGGGCCGCACGAGGAGGCATCATGCCACCGTCCATGCCGATTTGATGGTGTATTTTGAATGTCGCGTTGGGAAAGGACGACCGCAGGCCAACCCAGAACTTCACACATTCCTCGGCGCTAACCAGCGTTTCGGCACCCGCATATTCACCGACCATAGCGCGGTCATAGCTTTGCCGGATATGGGCGAAATCCTTGTCCATGATACGTGACAGGCTGTCAGCATAACGTTTACCCCATTCGTTATCGTTGCCTTTGCCGTGATAACCGCCATCCATATCCATGTCGGGGGTGAAAGGCCGTGATGCTTTTTCTGGTCCCCCTTCGCGTTCAATAACCCCTGCTGCAAATTCTTGGGGCTCCATGCCCATCTGGCGGACCATGCCGCCATAGTCGCGCACCAGCCATTCGTCAAAAATCGTATCATTTTTTGCCGCGCAATCTGCGATCACCTGCACATTCCAGCGTTTGCCAGTGGCCGGTCCAAACGCCCCATCGCGGGTGTGGGTTGCAACGGTATTCAAACGGTGTGACGACAGATAGCCGGTGGCATCCTCGGACCAGATCACATCCTCGGCAAAGAGTTGTCGATCGGGAAATTCGTTGATCGTGGCCATGGTTGACGCGATGACCTGCTGGTTGCCGCGCTGGATGCCCATGGGGGATCGCACGACAATGTCGTCCGAGTAATAGTGGTTCAGTGTTGCGACACCGCGATCTTCCCAAATCTCTTTGGTGATCCCGACGATATAATCTGGAAAGTCTTTCCACCGGTTCGAGAAACCCTTCATTGCGTCCATCCTTCAGGTTTGCGTGCGGAACCGCGTGCGATCAGCGGTCCGTCAATTTCTATTTTTTGTGCGGGGCGTTCTGGGTCTGCAATTTTGCCCAGAATTGTCTCAACCGTTGCCTCAACCATGCGGTTCACCGGTTGGCGTACAGTTGTCAGGTCATAGGCCGCCCATGCGGCAAGCGGCACGTCATCATAGCCCACGATTGATACGTCTTCTGGCACGCGCAGGCCAAGCTCGTGGCGCAGGGTATCTATGACGGCAAAGGCCATATGATCGTTACCGACAAAGATTGCATCGGGGGGATCACTACGCGCCATCAGGTCTCGGGTGGCTGCCGCAGCGGCGTCGCGGTCAAACATACCATCAATCACTGCCAGCGGTGTTTGCCCATGGGCGGCCAGCCCTTCGGTCAGGCCTTGCAGACGATCCCGCCCGGTAGAGGACCCTTGCCACCCCGCAACATGGGCGATGCGTTTGTGACCAGCCGCAAACAGAAACTCTGCAACCTTACGCCCGCCTTCCACGTTGGCCGAGGTGATGGAAGAATGTCCCGATCCGTCCTGACGACGGTTGAACATCGCAACGGGAATGCCAGCCACGGCACAGCGTTGGGTCAAATCAGAAGACATGGCAACGGATGCCGTGATGATCCCATCGACTTGATAATCAATCAGTTCTTCAACGACTTGGCCAACTGTGTCTTCACCATTGGCGGCCATGAAAACCAGAATGTGATATCCTTCGGCCTGAAGGGCATTAGACAGGCGTTCAAGGGCGATTGGGTAAAACTGGTTGTCGAGGTATGCCACGACCAGACCGATAATCCGGCTTTTGCCAGTGATCATCGCGCGGGCCAGAGAATTGGGGCGATAGCCCAGTTCATCGGCGGCTTTGCGAACCTTGGTGATCGTGGTCTTGGACGCGGACGCACCCGAAAAAACCCGGCTGACCGCTGACCTGCTGACGCCCGCCCGTTCTGCCACCTCTAACGATGTTACTTTTTGATTTATCAATCTGCTGTCCACCCACCATCAATCATCAACGCCGTTCCCGTTACCAGTGCTGATGCGTTGCAAGCAAGGTAGAGCACGCCCCCCATGATATCCTCGACCTCACCAATGCGACCAATCTTGATCTTTTCCTCGATCCACTTGCGCCGTTCAGGGTTGGCAAAGGTGCTGGCCGTCAGGGCGGTTTTGATGAAAGTCGGGCAGATGGTATTGACCCGAATGCCGACAGGGCCCCATTCGATGGCCATTGCTTTGGTGAAACCTTCGACGGCATGTTTTGTTGCGGCATAGACCGCCCGATCAACCCCACCGACATGTGCCATTTGACTGGAAATATTGATCAGGCTGCCCGGCTTACCAGCGGCAATCAGGCCCTTGGCAACGGCACGGGTCAGAAAATATGCGCCTTTGATGTTCAGGTCCGAAACCGCGTCAAAATCGTCTTCGGTGGTATCCGTAGCGGGGCCATGTCGCGCCAGCCCCGCGGAATTGACCAGCACATCATAAGGTCCTGCTTTGGCCAAGGTCGCTTCGGTTGCGGCGACATCGGCCACATCCAATGTCAGTGTTTTGGCACGCATGCCCGCAGCAGCCATTTCCTCAGCCAATGCGGACAGTTTATCTTGGCTCCGCGCAGCAAGGGTTACCTCTGCCCCGGCCTCGGCCAAGGCGACGGCGCAAGCAGCACCAATGCCAGAGGATGCACCGGCAACCAAGGCGCGGCGGCCCTCAAGGCGAAAGGACGGGGTGCGGGGCAGGGTCATTGCGACATGCCGCCCGGCACCGAAATCGAACCAATATTGCGGGCTTTGTTGAATTCAGCCAAACGGCCCAGCACATCGACACCCAGTTGGGCATATAGATCAAGCAGGTCCACCAACACCCAATTTTCGCGGATCAGACCGCCTTCAAGCCGCCAGAAATCAAGACTGCGCAACAACACTTCGCGGCCAGCGGGGGCAATGCCCATCCAGCCATCGCTAGATAGTGTCAGCCGCATATTGGGCCAACCCGTTTCACAGACGTAATCACCTTCGCCGACCCAATGGGACATCAGATCGCCCATCGCATCCAACTTGCGGTCGGGCATGGCGCGTAGAAATGGCATTTGATGCCAGTTGCGAAAACCCGAAATCCCGCGTGCGGTGCCGATACCTGCCGGGCCGTACCAGTTGAACCGGGGGTGCCAGAACCGCTCCAGCTCCATCACGGCCGGGTCAGGATTACCGGGATATTTGCACAGGGCCGTCAGCATCCCAATGACATGATCCGTTGCGGCTTGTCCGTCGCCTGACACGCTTAACCCATCGCCAGACATTGGCGCGGGCGTACATAGATAGGCCCCGAGCTGAGGAACCATCGGCCATGCGCGGGCCAGCATCATCAGTTCCGGGATGTCCCAGATCGCCTGCATTTCGGTGACACGGCCATCCTCAATGCGAAAGAATTCATGATAGCGCATATGCGCCAGATGACCGGTGGGCGGGATGCCCAAAAACGGTGCGGTAAAGGTGCCCATGTAGGTGCCCATGCACCCGATCCAATCCTGACCTTGCGGCGTGGTGCCCGCCATCACGATCATATCGCGGCGTTCCAGATCAGGCATTGCGGTAAGCAGGGGTGCGAGGCAGGTTTGCCAGTAGGCGTCTGGCCCCTTTAATTCACCAAACGGATGGCACAGGTACAACTTGGCATCGGGCGAGAATAGATCAGACAGCGCAGGGCGCACAGTGGTCTCTGACGCATCTGCCATCGCTTCCCGGTAAGGGCCAATCAGCGATTTTAGCGCGTTAGGTTTCATTCAGCAGCAGCCCCATATGCCACGTTCTTGCCCCCATAGCGGCGCACACGGATGTTGCATTGCTCTGCATGGCCAACAAACCCTTCGAGCATACAGAGCCGCGAGCCGTATTCGCCAATCTTGGCCGCCGCCGCATCTGTTGTGACGCGCTGATAGCTGTGTGTTTTCAGAAACTTACCAACCCAAAGGCCGCCCGTATAGCGCCCGGCCTTTTTGGTGGGCAGGGTGTGGTTGGTGCCAATCACCTTGTCACCGTTGGCGACATTGGTGCGCGGGCCAAGGAACAATGCACCATAGGAATGCATATTTTCCAAGAACCAATCATCGCGGTCCGTCATCACCTGCACATGTTCAGAGGCGATGTCATTGGCGACCTGCAACATCTCATCATAGGTATCACAGACGATGATCTCACCGTAATCACGCCAGCTGGCGCTTGCGGTCTCGGCGGTGGGGAGGATTTTCAGCAGGCGGTCAATCTCAGCCAAAGTCTCATTAGCCAGTTTACGCGAATTGGTCAGCAGCACAGCGGGGGAGTTATAGCCGTGTTCGGCCTGTCCCAGCAGATCAGTTGCGCAAAGTTCTGCATCAACCGTGTTATCGGCAATCACCATGGTTTCGGTTGGCCCTGCGAACAGGTCAATGCCAACGCGGCCAAAAAGCTGACGCTTGGCCTCAGCAACAAAAGCGTTGCCGGGACCCACCAGCATGTCGACGGGTTTGATCGTTTCAGTGCCAAGCGCCATCGCACCAACGGCCTGCATACCACCCAACACGTAAATTTCATGGGCGCCGCCCATGTGCATCGCGGCAACAATGGCAGGGTGCGGTGCGCCGTTGACCGGTGGGGCCGACGCGATAATGCGCGGCACGCCGGCAACATTGGCGGTCAGCACCGACATATGTGCGGACGCGACCATCGGAAATTTGCCGCCGGGGACATAACAGCCCACCGATTGCACCGGAATATTGCGATGGCCAAGCACCACACCGGGCATGGTTTCGACTTCGATGTCGGTCATGCTGGCGCGCTGGGCCTCTGCAAAGGTGCGGATTTGTTTCTGGGCGAATTTGATATCGTCCATGTCGCGCGTTGAGACCTTGCCCATGGCGGCGTCTATTTCAGAGGCGGACAAAAGGAAGCTTTTGGGCTCATATTTATCAAACTTTGCGCTCAGATCACGAATGGCCGCATCGCCGCGGTCTTCGATGTCTTTCAAGGTGGTTTCGACAATGCCCCGGACCTTTGCATCATCTTCGGCGCGCTCGGATTCTGGTTTGCCCGCTTTAAGAATTGTAATTGCCATCGGATCAGAGCCTTTCGCCGGTTTTGGCATCAAAGAGGTGGCAGATGTCGGCAGGTATTGCCCCCGCAATCGGATCGCCAATTTCTGCCCGGAATGTTTTCGGTGCCTTGATTGAGATCATCGACCCACCCGCGCGCACTGATACCATGGTCGCATCTCCGAGCAGTTCGAGCGAATATATCGGCGCTTCGACTTCGCCAGTCTGTGCAAGGCTCGCATCTTCGGCGCGAAAGCCCAGCGTGACCGGACCGTCAGGTCCTTTGATGCCCGGGATTTTGACGTTTTTACCGCTAAAGACACCATCCTTTATCTCTCCCTGCATCAAATTCATGGCAGGGTTGCCGATAAAGCTGGCGACAAAGGTGTTTGCGGGGCGGTCGTAAATTTCGGTCGGCGTGGCGACTTGTTGTACCTTGCCTTTGAACATCACCACCACTCGGTCAGCGAGGGTCATCGCCTCAATCTGATCATGCGTCACATAGACTGTGGTGACTTTTAATTCGTGGCTGAGGTTTTTGATTTCCGCCCGTGTTGACACCCGCAGTTTTGCATCAAGGTTTGACAGGGGTTCATCCATCAGGAACACATTGGGACGGCGCACAATGGCGCGGGCCAAGGCGACGCGCTGACGTTGCCCGCCAGAAAGTTCGGCGGGACGGCGTTCAAGAAACTCGGTCAGCTCAACCATTTCAGCGGCACGGTGGACCCTTGCATCGTGTTCAGTCGGGTCAGATTTGCGCACCTTTAAGGGAAAGCGGATGTTTTCATAAACATTCAGGTTTGGATAAAGCGCGTAACTTTGGAACACCATTGCTACATCGCGGTCTTTCGGGTCAAGGTCATTCACCCGTTTGCCGTCAATCAAGATGTCGCCGCCAGATGCATCCTCAAGTCCGGCGATCATCCGCATCGTCGTGGTCTTGCCACACCCCGATGGTCCTAAAAGAACAAGAAACTCCTGATCAGCGATGGTCAGGTCAAAGTCGTGTACCCCGACAAAGTCGCCCCAGCGTTTCGAAAGGTTGCGCAGCTGAATCTCGGCCATGGGGGTATCCTTTTTGCATACGATTGCAATTACCATAATCGCGAATCGTTTCATCACGCAAGCCTTTGTTTAAAAGAGTGTAGGCTAGGTGGTAAAATAATACTTCTTGCTTGAAATCTAATTATTCGACTAATGTTGCATACGTATGCATAAAATCAGCGATTCGACTGGTGTGCTGTATGAGAGAATGAAAATCGGTCTGAGGTATCTGGCCAAACAACCAACACGGAGGTTTAACACCCATGTACATGTGGAAAAAAGTTGCTCTAAGCACGGCGTTTGCCGTTCTAAGCGGCACAACGGCAATGGCCAACTGTGGCATCGAAGCGGGTAACGTCAGCATCGTCGGAAATGAATTTCCGGCCATTCAGACCGTTGCAGCCGCCGCTGCGGCCTGTGCAGGTGATGGGGTTGAGGTTAAATCAAACCTGACCGCGGATCACCAGAAGATCAACTTGGCAGGTATGCAGGGCAACCCGGCAGAATATACCAGCGCGATCATCGCGAACTCTTCGATTGTGGCATTGATCAACGAAGATGTTATTCGCCCGCTGGATGATCTGATTGCAGCACATGGTGCCGACATTCCAAAAGGTCAATTGATCACCATCAACGGCAAAGTCATGGCCGTGGCCTTTATGGCGAACGCGCAGACATTGGCCTATCGTGCTGACGTTCTTGAGCAGATCGGCGTTGAGCCACCAAAATCATACGAAGACTTGTTGGCGGCGGCAAAGATGATCCGCGAGCAAGGCATCATGGAAAACCCGGTGGGCGGCCCCTATGCGGCAGGTTGGAACTTGGCGCAAGAGTTTGTGAACATGTACATTGGTACCGGTGGGGCATTCTTTAAGCCTGGCACCGCCGAAGTCAGCATCAACAACGCTCAGGGTGTCGAAGCTTTGGACATGCTGAAAGCCATGACCGAATATATGAACCCAGATTACCTGACCCACGATTCCAACGCCACGCAGGCGGAATGGGAAGCGGGCAATGTCGCCTTGATGAACATGTGGGGCAGCCGCATGCAAAACATTATGGATGCCGAAGGATCTGAACCACAGGTATATGAGAATACCAAAGTGGCCGGACCGATGATGGTTGGTGACAGTGGTGTGCCAGCAACGACTTTGTGGTGGGACGGTTGGACCGTGGCTAAAAATATCAGCGATGAAGATGCTGTTGCCACGTTCCTCGCGCTCAAGACGGGCACCAGCCCGGCGATCCTGACTGATGAAACCATGGATCAAGCCGTTTGGATGATCGAAGGCTTCAAAGCGGCACCTGTCAGTGCGGGTGTTGCGGATGCGATCAGTAAAGGCTCAGAGCCTTATCCAATGTTGCCCTTCATGGGATTGTTACACACCGCATTGGGTGACAACCTGGCCGATTTCTTGCAGGGCAAGGAAAGTGCTGAACAGGCACTGGCAGATGTTGAAGCCGCCTATACGGCTGCTGCGAAGGAAAAAGGTTTCCTGAAGTAAATTCTATCTGAGAGGGGCGGTGTTGCCGCCCCTTTTCATTTTCACTCAGCAGCGGAATTTCCCATATGAAACACAAGACATTTCTCTGGTTTGTCCTGCCATCAGCGCTCGCGATGCTGCTGTTTATCTTTTTACCGATCATCTCGATTGTCATTCAATCGGTCTTTGTCGAGCATGATCAGGTGATTGTCAGCGTCGAAAACTGCGGCCCGTTTGGGTGCAAACAGTCAACAATGATTGACCAAGAAGCAACCGAAGCCCTACGTGAAGGCGCGCCATTTGGCCGATTTGCCGGGGTCTCGACATATCTTGATCGCGGGCACCTTGCCGTGGATGAGGTCGGCGCGGCATGGGATGCATCAAAAAGCTGGCGGGATTTTGGTTCCCAAATGCTGAACCTGCCGTTCTATAAGGCCATGTCATTCACCTTGACTTATACGTTCATCGTGACACCGCTGGTGATTATCTTTGGATTTATGATCGCGGTGGCGGTGAACAGCGCCGTACGCATTGTACGCGGGCCACTGATTTTTGTGTCACTGTTGCCGATGATGATCACGCCGCTGGTCGGATCGCTGATTTTATTCTGGATGGTGGACGCCAGAGGTGTGGTGGGCACGTTGCTTCAACACCTTGCTGGCGATCCTGATTTGTCGATCAAGGCGTCAACGCCGCTGATGTGGATCATGTTGATGGTTTACGGGGTTTGGCATTCGGCACCTTTTGCGTTCATCGTCTATTACGCGGGCCTTCAGACAGTGAATTCTGAAACGCTCGAGGCGGCCACGATTGATGGGGCCAGCCGCTTGCAACGCATCCGCTATGTTCTGCTGCCACATCTGATGCCGTTAACGACGTTCATCGCGTTGATGCAGCTCATGGACAATTTCCGGGTCTTTGAACCGATTGTCAGTTTCTCAGCGTCCGCGCATGCGACCTCGCTCAGTTGGGCGATCTATAATGATTTGGGCGGCGAGACACGGCAATTGTCCTCTGCGGCTGCGACGTCGGTACTGACTGTTGTTGGTATCATCATCCTACTACTGCCAGTGCTGGTCCGCACATGGCGCGATTTTGGGCGGAGATAAGACATGGCTAGCAAGGCACAACAAAAACCATTTTCGCTCACGCTTTTTACCTTTGTGGTTCTGGCCGGTTGGATGGCGCTTGCCGCGTTCCCCTTCCTGTGGACGCTTTGGGGTTCATTCAAAGTTGAGGGCGATTTCTTTTCCAAAGCCAATTGGGCTGCGGCCCTTACAGGTGAAATGACGCAGGTTGAAACCGGTGGGAGCTTTACCGGTCAAGGCTATAGCGGTGCGTGGATCCAAGAGGAATTCTGGCGCGCGGCGTTGAATTCAACAATTGTTTGCATTTTCGTTGTAACGATCTCGCTGACGCTTGGCACGCTTGGTGGTTATGCCCTATCACGCTCAACCTATCGCTATGCGTTTTGGTTCTTGATCATCGCACTGGTGTTTCGCGCATTGCCGCAGATCACATTGGTTTCCGGTTATCTGCCAGTGTTTTTCAAGTTCAATATGTGGGGGCACCTGCCAACGGCGATCATCGTTTTGGTGGCAATCAATCAGCCCTTCACGCTGTGGATGCTGCATTCGTTTTTCAAGAATATCCCCGCCGATCTGGATGAAAGCGCCATGGTCGACGGCTGTAACCGGTTTCAGGCATTCCGCCATGTGATCATCCCGGTGATGTGGCCGGGGGTGATTACAACGGGGCTGTTTTCGTTCCTGTTGGCTTACAATGATTTTGCGGTGACGGCGATGATCCTGTCCAAGGAAAACCAGACAATGATCCCCAAGATCGCCAGCTTCCTTGGCACGACCCAGACCAAAGGCAATGTGATGTTTGCCGTGTCTGCCGTTGTATCGGTGACGGCACCCTTGTTCGTGATGGTTATGGTTTTCCAACGTCAGATTGTTTCTGGCCTGACAGCGGGTGCCGTAAAAGGCTGATTAGACCTGCGAAGCTGCGTGAATATATGATCTGCGGGGGCTGTAAATCGGCCCCCGCAGATCATTCATACAGCAGTCATTTTCTGGGTTAACAAGGACAGACCTTGAACCTACAATCTGTCCTATGCTGCGCATTTCCCTTTTTGTTTTTGTTCTTTTGCTGGTCTGGAACGCCCCGGTGCGCAGCGCCGAATTTACCTATGTTCAGAACGACAAACAGGCCCTGCCTGAGTTTGAAACCTCAATCTACATGACCGGGCCGATCGTCGAAGGTGACGCAGAACGGTTAAGCGTGCTGGTGGCGCAATTGCGCGCGGCGGGGCGGCCCTTTTTTCGCAAAGCCGTGTTGCTGCTCGACAGTCCGGGGGGGGCGCTGGACCCGGCGCTGGCCCTGACCAAAGTTGTCGTGCAAGAGGGCCTCACTACCTATGTCGGGGATGGCCGGAAATGCCTGTCGGGCTGTGCCATCGTGTTTATGGCGGGCACCATGCAGGATGGCGATGATACGAGGGAAACCTCACGCCTCCTTCACCAACGCGCGGTTCTGGGTTTTCACGCGCCGTTTGCGTTTGATCAGGCGCAAGATATCCCCGCTGAGGTTGTTCAGCTTTTGCTCAAGGATGCAGAGCGCGGCGGCAGTATCGCAGCCTCCAAATTGGTGCGGTTGTCGCTATCGGGGATATTACCTGCCAGCTTGGTTGAGGAACTGTTGCAATACGAGTCGGGAAGTTTTCTGTACATCGACACAGTGGACAGGGCCGCGCGTTGGGGCATCGCTTTACAAGGCAGCGGCGATTACAAATTGCATGGAGGTATCGTCCAACCCGAAGATTGGCGCAGTCTGAGCGCCCATTGCAACAACTGGCAACACTGGACCGGTGATGTTGCATTTGAAAATCGTGAGGTAGTGCATAGCCTTCCTGAGAATGAGTTGTCTTATGATGGGATGGATGACAACTGCGGGTACACACCTTTTGGAAATAAGGTAGACTTCGATGTGAATGGTCGGCGCGGGACAGTTGAACGTTGGCAGACATTGCCAGGTGATACCAAGCTGGCTGCGATCCCTCAGGATGCCCTGAATGGTACATTGCAAGCGGTTGATCCTTTTAGCGCACCACCCCCGCAACAGGTTAACGGCCCCTGTGTTGGCGGTTTTCAGTGGCTCGGCGGATGGGCTGGTTCCAGTTATCAAAACTCCGTTGCTTATGCGATTTTTCAACCTTGCGGGTCCGTCGGTGCGCCGCTGTCGCTGATTTGCAGGCATGGTACCGGGCAGATCGAAACCCATCTGGTGCTTGCGTCCTTTGGCGTTAACGGGGCAGGGGCTGCGCGAGTTACCTTCCAAATTGATGATGAAGCTGAAGGCAATTTTGGTGGCCAGATTGTCGATAACGCGGGGCAACGTGAGTACGTATTTTCCTTGGTTCGGCACTATTTTACCTTTGAGCGGATGATGGCCGGGCAGCAGATGATCATCAAAGTGAACGACCGCGCGCACGCCATTCACCTGACGGGCGCACGTGAGGCGATCCAAGCGATGAAGACGGCGTGCATTTGATGATGAAAGTACGGGGCTTTCTGCACATGTTTTGCCTACCAGCCCTTGCTTTGGGCATCGCCCTTTGTCTGCTGGCGAGTGACGCAAAGGCGATTGAGGTCACCTGTCTCGGCAAGCGCCCGGTGACTTATGATTTCGGCCCTTGGGGGACCCGGGATATGACAGTTATTGGCGTCAAAGGATCCTTTGTCAGTGGTGATTTCGAGAAATTCAAGGCGAGGTTTGCTGCACTCAAGGCCACACCGGGTGGCTGCTATACAGAAAGCCACAAATACAACAACCAAACCGGTGACGGGTATCTTCTCGAACTCGATAGCCAAGGGGGGAGTTTTGTCGAAGCAATCCGGCTGGCCAGCCATGTTACGGAATATTCGTTTGGCACGTATGTTGGGCCAAACAAAGATTGCCTGTCAGCCTGCGCGCTTGTTTTTATGGCGGGCAAACAGCACCTTGGTGATGGTGATCAATCTGACGGCAAAATCATGCATTACACGGCGCGGATTGGGCTACATTCACCGTTTCTGCCTGCCACCGACATGTCAGGGCTGCCCTTAGACGTGCTGCGCGATGTGCTCAACACAACCTACTCGGAGGCCATTCAAGCCGCATCAGAACTTACCGTTCTTGCCATCCAAGCTGGCTGGGAGCCGGGTTTTGTTAACCTTGTTCTCAAAACGCCATCGGATCAATTTATGTACATTGATACATTTGGTAAGGTCGGCGATTGGAATATTCAGCTGGAGGGGGTGGCCGCCCCAAAGCCGACATCGGTTGAAGAGCTTACCATTGCCTGTGTCAATTATATATTCTGGGGCAAACAAGATGCCGGGCTGGCATTGGACATCGCTGTGCCTTTTGATCCTAATCTTCCATTGGCCCCAACGCTGAAAGATTATGAACACTATAACTCTGGAAACGAGTTCATTGTTATTCGAGAGAAGCGGACTGACAATCAACCGGGTGAGCGCCTTAGTTTTACGTCAGATTGGTATGGCGAATTTTGCAGTTTTAACATTTCACCGGATGGGGCCGTTGCTGGGGAACAGGCGTGGAATCGGCCCTTTAAAAACATCGACATCATCCCCAGCTACACCCGTTTGGACAGCATTGCCGGGGCTGAACCCACCTCTGCGGTGACATCCGGCCAACTTACCCTAGACCAAGCCATCAACGCCCGCCTGTGGGATCACAACGGCAGCACCATGCGGTCGTTCATGCGCCCCGATGGGTCGTTTGAAATTGTCTATCACGTCCCGCGCCCCGGTCTGGAATCCATTGGGGTTGTGGCCGGCACACCGTTGATCACCGCCTGGGTGAATGGTCAGGGGATTGAAGCCACAGCATGGCTGTTTGGGTCAAACGGATGTGGGGCCGTGCAATATAATGTCGCGGGAAATCTGTCTGATTTGGCGGGGGCGCAGATGGTTCTGCACGGTGCGGCACCGAAACGAGATGCGGCGTGCAATATCATCGGATCAGACGCTAGAGGAGCCAATGCCAACCTGTTATTTACCCGGCTTCAATAACGTCTAGCGCGGGCAGCCCCCTTGTCGTTCGGCAAATTGCGCCAGCCCTTCACCAAGGGTCGGCAGCGCCAGCTTGGACCGAAGTGAGACGATTTCACTGCGGTACAGGCAAAAGAACGAAACCCCATAGCGGCCCAGGTTCTCGTCCACTTCCGTCAGATCACAGCGCAACTTTTCCACGCAAAACTCCACCTCATCGTAGTAATTGGTCAGCGTCACAATCGCCTCGATGATATCGGTCTCAGGCACGGGGGAGGTTTCGATGGTTTTGCGCACCAGGGCTTCTTTGAACTCTGACGGCACGCCTTTTTCAAAAACCGCCAAATCCTTGTCAGCCCAAAGCCGGAACAGGATGCTGCGCGCTGTCGCCAGACGTTCGGAATACAGGTTCGATACAACCTGTGCGGCTTCTTTCCTTTTCGCTTCTTGCTGTTGGTTCCAGAATGTAATCGCTGTGAAGGCCAGCGCGACAATCACCGCGAGATTGGCAATAAACTGCGTCAATTCCACTGCATTTTGTGGCCACCAGCTTTTTTTGACAGGCTCTGACGGTGGGGTGACAGGTGTTTTCACCAATTGTTCGCCCACCCCAACAGCACCATCAGCGTCGACGGCTTGTTTGCTTTCAACAGTCTTTTCAGCCATTGCAGCGTGGGTTCTTTGGCAGGCCGACCACTGGCGCGTTTGGAGGCACCACTAGGTTGGCAAGACAGGCTAGTTCCTCGCGGGTGAATACGATGACTTCATCAACTGCAAAGGCCCCGGCGGACCCTTCCTTGAGGGTTGGTAAGGCGCTGTTTTGTTGCAGGCTTTGAATGGCGGCAACGCGGTCCACGATGGGACACGCCTTAACAAAAATAACCACTGGATTCTCGGTTGATTGGCGATAGCTTTCGACATTGGCCAAGATACAGGCGGCGGCTTTGGCATCCAGCCGCCAAATTTCTTGGGCGTTGGCAGGTGTTGCCAGCATCCCGACTGAAAAAAGTATCGCTAACAAACGCATCATTTGCCCTTCGCAACTCCCCGGCAGAATCTATTCGTCCCTGCGTGTTCCAGCAAGCTTACCCTGTCATTGCGCAATAGTCATCTGTGCAAACTGATTTGGGCAATGTGATCAAGACAAGGCCAGCAAGATTGGTGGATGGCGGCATTTCATGCCCTCTTATACAGGTGGCATTCTGTGTTGCGATACAGGTGATTACCCCTCAATATACAGCAGTTCATAGGTTTGAGTACCGCATCTTGATGGCCAGCGGCATCGTCAAAAAAGGCTGAACAATGACGGTTAAGAATATCCTCTACATCATGTTCGACCAGCTTCGGCACGACTATCTAAGCTGTTCGGGCCATCCGCATCTTAAGACCCCGCATTTGGACCGTCTTGCTGCAAAGGGTGTGCGGTTTTCCCATTGCTACGTGCAGTCACCGATTTGCGGCGCGTCAAGGATGAGCTGCTATACCGGGCGCTATGTTCATTCACACGGTGCTGCGTGGAATAACTTTCCGTTAAAGGTGGGTGAGATCACGTTGGGCGACCACCTGCGCGAACGGGGGATGGCGTGTTGGCTGATCGGTAAAACCCATATGAAGGTGGATGATGCTGGGCTGGACCGTTTGGGCATCTCGCGCGACAGCGTTATTGGCGCGCGGGTCAGCGAATGTGGGTTTGACGTTTTTGACCGCGACGACGGCTTGTGGGGCGAAGGCCCGGCGGGCAGCTATGGTCAGAAACCATCGCCCTATAATGCCTACCTGAAAGCCAAAGGGTACGAGGCGGAAAATCCATGGCTTCATAATGCCAATGCGGGTTTGGACGAGAATGGTGACATCGCGTCGGGGTGGTTCATGCGGCACGCTGATAAGGCGGCCAATATTGCCGAGGAAGACAGCGAAACACCTTGGCTGACGGGCCGCGCAATGGAATTTATTGACCAGAAATCCAAGGAAGGTGCGGGGCCTTGGCTGTGTCATCTGTCCTATATCAAACCGCATTGGCCCTATATCGTACCAGCGCCTTATCACAACATGTACGGGCCGGATGACCTGATCCCGGTGGTGCGTGATCCGTCAGAAAAAGACGATCCGCATCCGGTTTACGCAGCTTTTATGAACAATGAAATTGGCCGGACATTTAGCCGGGATGAGGTGCGCGAAACCGTGCTGCCGGCTTACATGGGGTTGATCAAGCAGGCTGATGACCAAATGGGGCGGCTGTTTGCATGGCTTGAGGCCGAAGGGCATATGGATGATACGATGATTGTCGTGACGTCCGATCATGGGGATTACATGGGCGATCATTGGATGGGTGAAAAAGACCTGTTCCATGACCCTTCAGTGCGGGTGCCGCTGATCATCTATGACCCTTCTTCTGAGGCAGATGGCACCCGGGGCACGGTCTGTGATGCATTGGTGGAAAGCATCGACATGGCAGCAACCTTTATTGACGTGAAAGGGGACGTGCCGACCCATATTATCGAGGGGCGTTCCCTGTTGCCGTTCCTGCGTGGAAAGACGCCGGAACATTGGCGTGAATTTGCGGTCAGCGAATACGACTATTCCGCCACGCCAGAGGCGAAAGCACTCGGGCTTCATCCAAAACAGGCGCGGCTGTTCATGCTGGTAGATCACGATTGGAAATGCGTGTTTGCCGATGGTGGCTTCCGCCCGATGTTGTTTGATCTGCGCAATGATCCAGACGAATTGGTGGACTTGGGGGCAAGTGATGCACGTGCCGATGTGATTGCGTTGTTTCGTGAACGGCTTTCTGCTTGGGCGCGGCGCCCGTCGCAACGCACGACGATGTCTGATGATGATCTGATCCGGTCACGGGACAGCACACCTGATCCTGTTGGGTTGTTCATCGGCGTTTGGCACGAGGATGACAGACCGCCAGAAGTTACCGCCAATTCACGCGGTAAGGTTTAGAATAACTTATTAATTCAAACGTCGATTTTTTGCAGACGTTCCAGCATATCAAGTAGGGCCCCCATTTCGCCATCACCGAATTTGTTGCGCAGCCTTTGGAAAATCTCATTTGCTTCGTCCATATGGGCGTTAAGCAAGGTCTGGCCAGCATTCGTTATTGTCACCATTGATTTGCGTTTGTCTTGCGCACTTGCAGCCCGTTCCAGCAGGCCGTCGTCCTCCATCGCGCGCAAAATGCGGGTGAGACTGGGCAACAACAGGCAAGCCCGATCGGCGATCAACGTTTGGTCCATCGGGCCGCTTTCCGCGACCACCCGCAGCACCCGCCACTTTTGCTCGCTCAGGCCAGTTTTGGCCAGCATCTCTCGGATGGGCAGCATAACTGTTTCACGTGCCCGAAGCAGCGATATCGCCAAAGATCGGTCCGTTTTGCGAAGCTCTTCGACAGGTTTTTTTTCGGTTTGTGCTGCCATAAGGGTATCCTTTGGGCACAGAATAGCACC
Source organism: Sulfitobacter sp. (assembly GCA_051251995.1). GTDB lineage: Bacteria > Pseudomonadota > Alphaproteobacteria > Rhodobacterales > Rhodobacteraceae > Sulfitobacter. Next base: position 612,747 of record JBPOFF010000001.1, on the reverse strand, counting down.
ATCGAGAATTACTTGACAAGTTAAGTAATTTGATTAACAAAGCAAGCAATAAGGACGTAGCTCATGCCACATTTCCAAATTGATTATTCTGCAAACCTCGAAGATCGCATGGATGTTGCGGCGTTTTGCCGGACCATCCGTGACGCGGCATTGGAAACCGGCGTTTTTCCGGCTGCGGGGATCAGGGTGCGCGCAACGGCCTGTACGCATGTGATCATTGCTGATGGCAATCCAGATCATGCGTTTCTGGATATGTCGGTGCGTTTGCGGGCGGGTCGTGACATGGCCATCAAAATGCAGGCCACAGAGCTGATCTTTGACGCTGCGACACGGTTTTGTGCTGATGTGATGGCGTCATCGTCACTGATGCTGTCCATGGAAATGCGCGACATTGATGCGGAGCTGTCCCCAAAGGCCAGTTCCGTTCGGGCGCACTTGAGCGGAGATTTCAAATGACCGATCTGCAGACACATCTGAAAAAGTTGGATGCGCATCTGGCCCGCTTTAAAAAGTCCGGCATCCTGAACCGGATCGCCGGCAAGGATGTTGCGGGATCAGGCGGCACATTTGATACACTGTCACCAGTGGACGAGACAGTTATTTGCAGCGTGGCGCGCAGCACAGCAGCAGATGTGGATGCTGCTGCAACCGCCGCGTTTGATGCGTTTGCGGCGTGGCGCGACGTGCCTGCACTGCAACGCAAAAAAACCCTGATCAAGATCGCAGAAGGCATTGAGGCCCGCGCCGAAGAGATCGCGCTTTGCGAATGTTGGGACACCGGGCAGGCCTACCGCTTTATGTCCAAGGCGGCGCTACGGGGGGCCGAAAATTTCCGCTATTTTGCAGATCAAGTCACCGCAGCGCGTGACGGTCAGCATCTGCAATCGCCAACATTGATGAACATCACCACCCGCACGCCGATTGGCCCGGTGGGGGTGATTACGCCGTGGAACACGCCCTTTATGCTGTCCACGTGGAAAATTGCCCCAGCACTTGCCGCTGGTTGCACCGTGGTCCACAAACCCGCAGAGTTTAGCCCGTTGTCTGCACGTATCCTAATTGAGATCGCCGAAGAAGCAGGCCTGCCACCGGGCGTATGGAATTTGGTGAACGGGTTTGGTGAAGACGCCGGAAAACGGTTGACCGAACATCCTTTGATCAAGGCCATTGCCTTTGTCGGGGAAAGCCGGACGGGCAGCATGATCACCAAACAGGGTGCTGATACGCTTAAACGGAACCATCTGGAATTGGGTGGCAAGAACCCGGTGATTGTGTTTGACGATGCTGATCTGGATCGGGCCTTGGATGCGGTGATTTTCATGATCTATTCGATCAACGGGGAGCGCTGCACTTCATCCTCGCGCCTGTTGATCCAAGATACCATTCGTGCGGAATTCGAAGCCAAGCTGACCGCGCGGGTGAACAAAATCAAAGTTGGGCATCCGCTGGACCCTGCAACCGAAATCGGGCCGCTGATCGCGAAAGAGCATTTTGATAAGGTTACCAGCTACTTTGATATTGCGCGCCAAGATGGTGCGACGATTGCTGCTGGCGGCACCCGGGTTGGGGATCAGGGTTACTTTGTGCGGCCCACGCTTTTTACCCAAGCCACCAACAGCATGCGTGTTGCCCAAGAAGAAATATTTGGCCCGGTGCTGACCTCCATTCCGTTCTCGACAGAGACGGAGGCCTTAGCATTGGCCAATGATACCGAATACGGCCTGACCGGGTATTTGTGGACATCCGATCTGACCCGCGCTTTGCGGTTTACTAATAAGATGGAAGCGGGAATGATCTGGGTGAATTCAGAAAACGTGCGCCACCTGCCGACGCCCTTTGGCGGGGTGAAATCGTCTGGCATTGGCCGGGATGGCGGGGACTGGTCGTTCGAATTTTATATGGAGCAAAAGAACGTCGCTTTTGCCATTGGCGATCACAAAATCCCACGCCTGGGTGTTTGAATTAGTGCCATAACCTGCAGTTCAAAACTGTTTGACCTTAACGATCCAAAGGACAATGCCATGCCGATCCCCGCTGCCAATCTGAACCCACCGTTCGATATCGTCCGGCTCAGTCATGTTGAATTGATGGTGACGGACCTTGCGTGGTCGCGGAAATACTACGTTGATACTTTGGGGCTTCAGGTCACGTTTGAAGACAAACAGCACATCTATCTGCGCGCCATGGAAGAACGCGGCCATCACTGCGTGATCCTTAAAAAAACTGATGCTGGGTCTGTGGGCGTGTTGGGTTTCAAGGTCTGGAGCGAGGAAGATTTAGACAAGGCCGAGGCGTGGTTCAACGCCCGCGACCTGCCAACCGCATGGACCCAACGCCCGTTTATGGGGCGCGTGCTGTCGACCCGCGATCCGATGGGCATTCCACTGGAATTCTATGCTAAGATGGACCGCCTGGAACCGATCCACCAGAAATACGCGCTGTACCGGGGCGTGAAGCCCTTGCGCATTGATCACTTTAACATGTTCAGCCCGAATGTGGATGCATCGGTGCAATTCTACGGTGACATGGGGTTTCGGATCACCGAATATACCTCTGACGCTGAAAGCGGCCGGACGTGGGCCGCATGGATGCACCGCAAAGGTGGCGTGCATGATGTGGCCTTTACCAATGGCACGGGGCCACGCCTGCATCACCTCGCATTTTGGGTGCCAACGCCGCTGAACATCATTGATCTGCTCGATCTGATGGCCACGACGGGGTATGTTGATCACATCGAACGCGGCCCCGGCCGACATGGTATTTCGAACGCCTTTTTCCTTTATATCCGCGACAAGGATGGCCACCGGACCGAGATTTACTGTTCAGACTATCAAACCGTCGATCCTGATCTGGAACCAATTGAATGGGATTTGAAAGACAAACAACGCCAGACATTATGGGGGGCAGCGGCACCCAAAAGCTGGTTTGAGGAAGGGTCGGTTTTTGAGGGGGCTAACCTGCAAGACAGTGACCTCAAGGCCACGCCGATTGTTGCGCCTTAAGGCCCGCACCTCGACTTGAAAGGATAGCATATGCGATTTGCCACATTCACGGCACAGGGCGAACAACACTATGGCGTGGTCGCGCAGGGCGGGGTGATCGCGCTGTCTGGTGATCACCCGCAGTGGCCAACGATGCGCGATGTTATTGCAGCGGAAGGTTTTGGGGTCTTGAGCGCGGCGGCACAAGGGCGGGACGTGACATTCAAGGACGGAGAATTCCGCTGGGACATTCCAGTGCCGAACCCTGAAAAGATCATCTGCGTGGGTGTGAATTTTCCCGACCGCAACGCGGAATACAAAGATGGCCAAGAAGCGCCGCCCAATATGTCACTTTTCCCGCGGTTTGCGCGGTCTTTTGTGGGGCATGAAACCCCGCTGACAAGGCCGCCTGAAACGCCGCAACTGGATTACGAGGGGGAGATTGCCATTATCATCGGCAAGGGTGGTCGCCGCATCCCGCAAGCCCAAGCGTTAAACCATATCGCGGCCCTAACACTGTGTAACGAAGGGACGCTGCGCGATTGGGTGCGGCATGCGAAATTCAACGTCACCCAAGGGAAAAACTGGGACGGTTCTGGCGCGATGGGGCCTTGGTTGGTGCCGTTCGAGCGCGATGCACAGATCACCGATGTCGGGCTAGAGGCGCGGGTAAACGGTGAGGTCCGCCAAAAGGACAGAACCGGGCGGATGATGTTCCCGGTTGCGCGACAAATCGAATACATATCGACCTTTACCACCTTGGTGCCCGGCGACATCATCGTGACGGGCACACCAACGGGCGCGGGCGCACGGCTTGACCCGCCGCAATGGTTGGTGCCGGGTGACGTGATCGAAGTTGAGGCCGAAGGTATTGGCATTCTGCGCAACGGCGTGGTGGACGAATGACCCCTGAGCAAGTTCAAACCGCCGCCGCGATGCTGTTGAAAGCAGAGCAATCCGGCCAGCAATGTGGGCTGCTCTCGCTGGCCTATAACATGACGTTGAATGATGCCTATGCCGTGCAAGATGCGTTGGTGGCTTTGAAACTGGCAGCAGGGGCACAGCAGGTTGGTTGGAAAATTGGCCTGACCAGCCGTGCCATGCAGCAGGCATTGAACATCACCACACCGGACAGTGGCGTGTTGTTGGATGATATGGTTTTTCACAGTGGCGGCACCGTGCCAGCGGGTCGTTTTATTCAGCCTCGGATTGAAGCTGAGATCGCCTTCGTGATGAAACACGACCTTGCCGGGGCGGATGTGACCCGTGACAATGTGATAGCCGCAACTGATTATGTGGCACCGTCACTGGAAATTCTCGACACACGTATTTTACGCGCTGACCCGCAGACCGGGCAGGCACGGGTGATTTATGACACGATATCTGACAACGCAGCGAATGCAGGCGTTGTTTTGGGGGCGGACCGGCACCGGATAGACGCCCACGACCTGCGTTGGGTCGGGGCCATCCTCACGCGAAACGGCGTGGTCGAAGAAACCGGTTTGGGCGCGGGTGTGCAAGATGATCCGGTGACCGGGATTGTCTGGTTGGCACATCGGTTGGCGCAATATGGGGCGGGCCTGTCGGCAGGTGATATTGTGTTATCGGGGTCGTTCATTCGCCCGGTAGAGGCACCGGCAGGCAGTACATTCACAGCTGATTTTGGCAGTTTTGGTCGAGTCGACCTGAGTTTTGACTGACCAAGGATGTGTCAATATCCCCGGTTTGGATCAACGATATTGATCAACTTTTCGCCAGCGACCCAACGTGTCAGGTTCGACAGAAAGAGATCAAATGACGCCGCCTCCCAGCCCTCATAAACCGACGAACAATGCGGTGAAATGATAACGTTTTCCATTTCCCAAAGCGGGTTGTGTCCCGGCAAAGGTTCGGTTTCGAATACGTCCAACACGGCCGCCCCGACTTTGCCAGATCGTAGGGCCGCAACCAACGCTGTCTGATCGACCACGCCACCGCGCGACACATCAGCGATCATCACACCCGGTTTCATCACCGCAAATTGTGCAGGGCCCAGCATGGCTTTGGTCGCAGGCGTAAGGGGCGTCGCTACCGCGATAAAATCGGCCTCTGGCAATAGTCTATCCAGATCAGTCGCGGCATATACGGCGTCGATATCTGGCATGGGTTGCGGGCGCGCGCGGATGCCGATTGTCTGCATTCCAAAGGCCTTGGCGCGTTTGGCGATGGCAGAACCCGTATGCCCAAGACCAAGGATTAGCAGCGTTTTGCCCTGCATTGGCTGCACCCTGCGCGATGCCCAGACCTTGTGCGCCTTGTCGGATTGCATTCCTGCAATATCGAGGGTGAAGTGCAAGAAGCCGCCAAACATATATTCAGCCATCATATCAGCGGCGACGCCAGCGGCATTTGTCACGGTGGTCCGTGCCGGATCCCATTGGCCAAAATGGTCCGTGCCGGACCCGCCATTTGCAACCCATCGCGGTCCATCAGACGTGAATAGGGCGTCGCGGGGAAATCCCGCAGTGCCAGCAAAGCGCACCGAATAGACTGCATCAGGCCGGAAGGATGTTAGCGCAGATGGCAGCGCCGGATAGGAATTACATTCGGCAACGTCTATCGCTGGAAATCTTGTACGCAGTTTGTAGGCAAGATCAGCGGTTTCGTCATTGTGCAGCAAGATGCGAAGGGGGTTAGACATGAGAAGTCACTTTCTTTGGATGTCTCGCGACCCGGTCCAGCAAAGACCCAAAACCAGCAATCGGATCAGTGATGTGCAGCGCACCCAACGTCTCAAACATCATCGCCTGATTGGATGTAATGACGGGTTTTCCCAAGGCCTGCTCCAATCGTTCAATCACCTCGACACTGCGCATATCGGTGCAGGATAACACGATAGCTTGCGCTTCTGGACAGTCCGCTTTGAGGGCCAGTTTGTACACGTCATCTGCTTCCAGCGCCCCTTGTTCGTGATTGCCCAGTGCCGCGCCGACCTCTGATCTGGCTAGCGTTTGGATATCTATGTCGGCCAGAAACTGAACAGCCATGTCGTTGATTGCTGGTACATAGGGTGACGCAAAACCGATGCGCGAAACCTCTAACGCCTTTAACGCATGCACAAGCGCACCTGCGGCTGTCACCGTCTTGGCACCACTTTGTGCGCCGATTTTGGTGGCAAGGCTACGGTCAAATGCCGGGCCGTGGGTCAGGGTTGCTGAAGTGCAGCCATAGATGACGACATCCGGCCTGACCCCCATCAGCAGCTTTAGAGGATCATCAAGATCAGCGGCACCCAAACCCTGCATCTGGCTTTCATCGGGCACCTCGTCTTCGTCGTATCCGCCCATGCGGGCCGTATGGATCGACACGCCCGCAGGCCGCATCATCGCAAAATCAGGTTCCAGATTGGAATTGGTGAAGGGCACCAACAATCCGATGCGCGCCCGTCCGCGTGAGGCTGTCATATGCAGGTCTCCTTCCAGTGCGCCAGTTGTTTGATCGCTGTCGTCGTTGCATCCGCTGGTCCGATGGTCATGCGCAGCGCATGGGGCAGGGCGGCGCCTTGTTGTCGGCGCAGAAATATCCCCTGCGCGCGGAGCGCTGTGTCCGCCAAAAGCGTTGCTGCTTCAGTCTCAAACCGGATCAGCACGAAATTGGTGACACTTGGCACCACGTCAAATCCGGCATGGCGCAACTGGTGTGTGGCCTGTTCACGCAGGTCTGCCGTGATCCTGCAGGTGTCGCGCATATATTCGTTATCGAACAGGGCTGCCAGCGCCGCAACCTGTGATGGCAACGTCAGGTTGTTTGGGTTCATGACTTTGCGCATTTCTTGGGCAATCTGATCAGGGAACAATCCCCAGCCAACCCGGAACCCGGCCATGGCATATGCCTTTGAGAAGGTCCGCAGCACGGCGCAGTTTCCCCCATCAACCATGTCCCAACATGGTTCATTCAAGGCATCTGAGAATTCGCCATAAGCCTCATCAATAACCAGCAAGATGTCATCACGCAGGCCGGACCGCAGCCGAACAAGATCAGATTTGGGGATGTGGGTGCCGGTGGGATTCCCGGGATTGGCAACAAACACAATCCCCGTGTCCGGCTGCACGGCGGATAACAGGGCGTCGACACTGACCGTTTCGTTCACTTCTGGGGCGGTATTGACCCGGGCATTGGCCATCTGAGCGGCGGTGCGGAAAAACGGATAGGCATGTTCAGAAATCAAGACGGATCGGTCCGGTCCTGCGTACGCGCGGGCGAGGCATCCAATCAGATCAAGAGAGCCATTTCCGCACAGGATCATATCAGCTGGGATGTTGTGATGTGCCGACAGTGCGCCGCGCAGTGCAGTCCAATCCGGGTCAGGATAATTGCCCCCAGAGATCAGGCATTCGGTGGCCGCTTGTATCGCTTTTGGGCTGGGGCCTCGCAGGCTTTCGTTTTGCGCCAAAGAGATAAGGGCCTTGCCGGGTGGTGCGGCCATCTCAGCCAAGGCATAGGGTGACATGTTGCGGATATGAGGCGATGCGGTGGTCATGATCGTCCTCCATAAAACGCTGCCGCTGCATCTGTGCTGACAACGCCTGCGTCGTGATCAGATGTCAGCGCGTCAGGGGCGCGTTCAGACGGGAGGCCAAAACCACCACCGCCCGGTGTTTCAAAGATCAGTGTTTCGCCTGCCGGAATGCGGAATTCGCCCTTGCTTGGCAAATCGGGGCCATCCTTGCCAATACGGATGCGCCCCTTGGCCCCATCCAACCCGCCGTGCCGCCCCTTGGCCGGGTTGCCGACACGTTCGACGGACAAAAACAACATGATGTCTTCGTTTATGGCTGAGCTGACCTCGATATGTTGGCCCAATCCGCCGCGATGCTGTCCGGCACCGCCCGAATCTACCCGCAGTTCACGACTGTGAAACAGCACCGGGGCCGCAGCTTCGGTGGTTTCAATCTGACTGCCCCAGACACCGCTGGGAAAGGCCGTAGCAGATAACCCATCCAACCGTGGCCGCGCGCCTGTGCCACCATTGAAAACCAGTTCAACTGCGAATTGCCTGCCACCTTTGTCGACGGCTTCGGGCACATGGCGCAGGGGGAGATCGTACATACAGGATGCGCCCTCGGCTGGGACAACACCAGGCAGGGCTTGCGTGAGGCAGCCGTAAACCAGATCGGGGGTCATTTGCCCCAAAGTATGGCGCATGGCGACGGGCGCGGGGGCTTGAGCGTTCAATATACACCCCTTGGGGGCCGTGACGTAAAAGGGTTCCAGTGATCCGGCGTTGTTGGGGATTTTAGGGCCGATGATGCACCGCAGCGCGAACACGGAATAGGCCGTGGCATAGTTCAGCGGCACATTGATGCCCTTGTTGGTGCAGGGTGCGGTGCCGGCAAAATCCACGCTCAGATGACCGTCACCGATGGTAAGCGATGCGCAAAGTTCAATTTCGTGGTCATAGCCATCAACGGTCAGGGTGTTGTGCCATGTGCCTTTGGGCAGGGCATTGATCGCCGCCACCGTTCCGGCCCTTGATGTGTCGATGATGTAGTTCGCCAGCGCGTCCAAATCTGTCAATGCAAATTCCGCCATCATCTGAGCAAGCCGCGCCGCCCCGGTTTCGCAACAGGCAATCAGCGCATAGATGTCGCCCTCGTTGGCAACAGGTTCGCGCGAATTGGCTTTGACAATTTCCATTAACAGCGCGTTGATCGCACCTTCAGAAACCAGTTTGCAGGGCGGGATCAACAGCCCTTCGTCATAGATATCCGTCCCTTCCGGCCCCATGCCCAGCCCGCCCAGATCCACCAGATGCGAGGTGCAGGAGGTAAACCCGATAACTTTATCCCCGTAAAATACTGGCATCATCAACAAAAAGTCGTTCAGATGCCCTGATGCGATCCACGGGTCATTGGTCATGTAGATATCGCCGGGTTTCATATCCTGCACCGCAAACCGGGCACGTAGGGTTTTTACGGCTTCGGCCATGGTGTTGATATGCCCGGGTGTTCCGGTCACCGCTTGGGCGAGCATGCGGCCCTGAAAATCAAAGATACCCGCAGAGATGTCCCCACATTCACGTACAATGGGGCTGAAGGCAGCGCGGATCAGGGCTTGCCCTTGTTCTTCCACCACCGCCAACAGGCGGTTCCACATCACTTGCAGTTTGGTGTTTGAAGGGGTCATTGCGCGGTCTCCTGATCGGATGCCAACCAAATGTTGCCATGGCCGTCGATGCGTGCCCTGAAATCGGCGCTGACAAATGTGGTGGTTTGCGGTTCAACAATCAACGCGGGACCGTCAAGCGTGTCACCGGGGGCAAGATCGGCACGTGTGAATACCGCCGCGTCGCGCCATGTGTCGGAAATATTGCACCAGATGCGGCGGGTTGTTGATGGCGCGGCGGGGCGCTGTGTTGGGATGTCTGGTTGCGTCGCGAGGGACGGGGCCGGAGCGGAGACCGAAAGCCCCCAGTTGAGCACTTCAATGGTCATCCCCGGCACCCGTCGGCCAAACTGTCTGCTGTATTCAGCCTCAAAATCGGCGGTTAATTTGTCGATATCTGTGGCTGATATCGGTTCTGATCCAAGGGTAATTTCAATTTCGTGGCCTTGGCCTTTGTACCGCATGAAGGCAACGCGGCGTTGGGTCAGCGTTCCCTCCGGGGCCCCGGCGCGGACCACGGCGTTGGCTTCCTTTGCCATATCGCTGAACAGGGCGTTCAGTGCCTTTGGGTCCAAGGCTGAAAGCGTTGTATAATAGGACCGGATGATCTCAAAAGACACCGGCGCAAACAGAAACCCAACCGCTGACCCAACGCCGGGATCATGGGGGATCAAGATGTGCCCGATCCCGGCACGCCGCGCCAAACGGGTGGCATGCAGCGGGCCATTTCCGCCAAAGGCGATCATCAGCCGCCCGGACAGATCCTTGCCCGCCTCAACCGCGTGCATCCGTGCTGCACTTGCCATGGCCTCATCTACGATTTCGGTGATGGCGGCGGCGGCGGCGTGCGCATCCATCGCCAACTGCGCGCCGATCCCTGCTTGCAAAGCATTCTCTGAGGCGGGGCGATCAATTTTAAGCCGCCCTTCGGCAAAACGATCCGGGTCAATGTAGCCCAATGTGATGTCCGCGTCGGTAACGGTAGCCTCAGTGCCGCCCTTGCCAAAGCCCACAGGCCCCGGCACTGACCCGGCGCTTTGGGGGCCAACCATGACCCGGCCCAATGTATCAACAGAAGCGATAGAACCACCGCCAGCCCCGATTTCGATCATTTCAATCACTGGAATACGCACCGGCATGCCGGAGCCTTTGATAAACCGCTCCGCGCGCGAAATCTCAAACTTGCGCGACATCTGTGGGCGGAAATCCTCGATCAAGGACAGCTTGGCTGTGGTGCCGCCCATGTCAAAGGACAGAACCTCAGCCTCACCCGTTTCCGCGGCGATCCGCGCGGCAAGGATGGCACCGCCCGCCGGACCGGATTCGACCAACCGAATGGGCAGGCGGGCGGCAGTATCAATGGTGGTCATCCCACCGCCCGCCGTCATCAGCAGAACCGGGCATTTCAACCCTTCGGCACTAAATTGGTCTTTGATGTCTGCCAGATACCGCGACATCAACGGCTGGATATAGGCGTTGGCGATGGTGGTGCACAGCCGATCAAACTCGCGTGCCTCCGGGCTGACTTCATGGCTCAGCGAGATAACCAAGTCGGGCAGGTGTTCTTGCAGCAATGCACGCAGGTCAAGCTCATGTGCGGGGTTGGCGTAGGAATGCAAAAGGCAGATGGCGACTGCTTCGATCCCCTTTGCGGCCAACTTAGCCGCAAGTGCACTCACGGCTGTTTCGTCAAGCGGTGCAAGTTCTTGCCCCTGTGCGTTCATGCGCCCGCCAATTGTCAGGGCATGTTTGCGCGGGACAATAAGATCAGGCTTTTCAATGTTGATGGCATATTGGCTGTAGCGGCGCTCATACGCGATTTCGAGGATGTCGCGAAATCCGGCGGTGGTGATGGTGGCCACCCTGGCACCACGCCGTTCGATCAAGGCATTGGTGGCAAGGGTTGTGCCGTGAATGAAAGTTGTAATCTGTTCCCAATTCGCCGCCGCGGATTTCAGCACATCGCGCGCCCCTTCCAATGCGGCACGCGCCGGGGCGTCAGGCGTTGTAGGTGTTTTTGTGGTGGCCAAAACCCGGCAGGCACTGTCCATCAAAACAGTGTCCGTAAAGGTGCCGCCGATATCAATTGCCAGCCGCAATTCGTCTGTGGTTTTCATGTAAGGCACCAATGTTCAAAGCAGGGAAGGTCGATCGCATACTGCCCGAAGGACAGTCGTTATGCGGTGCGTCGCACGACGAGGTCACATCCGGTCGCCCGGCGTAGCATTGGATTGTGAAACGCGATTGTCATGTCGAGGTCGATCATTGGTTTCGATGGTTCAAGTCTAGTCATGTTTGGGGTCGCCCTGTCAACGGGGAACCGTAAGCGTCAGTTGTTTCGCGCGGCCTGCACCCATGCGACGATGGTGGCGCGGGCCTCAGCATCCATTTGCACGGCATTGGGCGGTGGCATCGCATGGCTGACACCCGCATGCAGATAGATTTGGTCAGCATGGCGGGCAACATCACCCTGTGTTTCCAGAACCACCCCCTTTGGGGGCCAGTGCATGCCTTCCCACACGGGTTCGCGCGCATGGCACATCGAACAATTGCCCAACACCGTGTCATAGGCATCGTCAAACCCGGCGGCTGTGGCGAACTGTTGTTCATAGGGCGTCAAGGCGCGCGCCTCTGCCTCCTCCAGCGTTTCACTGCCAGAAAAAGTGGACAGCCATGCGATCAAGATCATCAACAACACTGTCACCGCCCATGTCCAATCCGGGCCCTTGCCTGTGGCATGCATGGTGTTGAAATAATGGCGAATGGTCACGCCTGTTAGGAAAATCAGGCTGGCGATGATCCAGCTATATTCGGTGCCAAAGGCCAGTGGATAATGGTTGGCCAACATCAAGAACACCACAGGCAGTGTCAGGTAGTTGTTGTGGGTCGAGCGCAGTTTGGCGATCTTGCCGTATTTGGCATCCGGTGTGCGGCCTGCCTTTAGATCATTCACCACAATGCGTTGGTTCGGCATAATCTGGAAAAACACGTTGCCAGTCATAATGGACGCGGTGAAGGCCCCCAGATGCAGCAGCGCGGCGCGGCCAGTGAATATCTGGTTATAGCTCCATGCCATGACCACAAGGATGACAAACAACAGCAACATCAACAGGGTGGAATGTTCGCCCAGCTTGGATTTGCACATGAAATCATAGGCTAGCCAACCGATGGTCAACGACCCACCAGAGATCAGTATACCCTGCCACAACGACAAATCAGCCTTTGTCGGATCCAGTAGGAACAATTCGCCGCCGACCCAATAGACGATCATCAGCAATGCGGCCCCGGACACCCAGGTGATATAGCTTTGCCATTTGTGCCAGATCAGGTGTTCGGGCATGTTTTCGGGTGCGACCAAGTATTTCTGGATATGGTAAAAACCGCCCCCGTGGACCTGCCATTCTTCGCCATAGCAACCAACCGGCATATTGGCCGCTTTGCGCAGACCTAAATCAAGTGCGATGAAGTAAAATGACGCGCCGATCCACGCCATCGCAGTGATCACATGGAGCCAGCGAACGGCAAAGGTGATCCAATCCCAAATGATAGCTAAGTCGTACATGGAAACCCCTCAAGTTTAGTCTTTGCGCCGACCCTAGGCGACGGTGCATTGTTCGGGTATTATCACAAACAGCCAAGCAGCATCAAAAAAAGCAGAATAATGTCCTATCTTGATAATATCCGTACATTCGTCCGTGTCTATGAATTAGGCAGCATGTCTGCGGCGGGGCGTGACTTGCGCATTTCACCCGCCGTTACATCCTCGCGGATATCGCAATTGGAAGAGCATTTGAGCGTGCGTCTGTTTCAGCGCACCACCCGCAGTCTAACGCCAACCGAACAGGGCAAGGCGTTTTATGGCGGCGCGGCTGAGATACTGGAGGCGGTGGAAAATGCCGAGGCGCAGGTGGTTAACATTACCGACAATCCCAAAGGGTCGCTGTATGTGGCCGCCCCGCTTGGCGTTGGCAGACGGTTGATCGCGCCACTGGTGCCGGGGTTTCTGGCGGAATACCCAGAGGTGAAAATCCGGCTGCGCCTGACGGACCGCAAGGTTGACCTGACCACCGAGGGCCTTGATCTGGCGTTTTTTCTGGGCCAGCCAGAGGACAGTAATTTGCGTATCCGCAAGATCGCTGACGTCGCGCGTATTCTGTGCGCCAGCCCGTCCTATATCAAATCGCATGGCAATCCGGCATCGGGTGATGAAATTATGTCAGGCAAACACGAATGCCTGAACCTGCGGTTTCCGGGTGCAACCGAATTTCAATGGCGGTTGATCACATCAGAAGGTCCCAAGCGGTTTAATGTTGCAGGGCGCTACGAATCTGATGATGGCGACGTGCTGACCGATTGGGCGTTGTCTGGCAACGGCATTGCGATGAAACCGATATTTGAGGTAGCGGATCATTTGAGCGCGGGTCGACTTGTCCCTGTGGCCACGCAAACGCCGCCGGAACCCATTCAGATGGCTTGTCTTTTCACCCATCGCAGGCGGCAAGACCCGAAGACGCGGTTGTTTATGGAATACGTGATTGCGCGGATCACCGAGGCCGTCAGCGATCACGCGCTTCAGGTTCAACTGCCGCGGTAGGTGGAATAGCCAAACGGCGAAAGCAAGAGTGGCACGTGGTAATGCGATGCCTCTGACATGCCAAAGCGCAATGGGATCACATCCAGAAAACGCGGGCTTTCCGGTGGCGTCCCGATGGTGTCCAGATAGGCCCCTGCATGAAAAACCAACTCATACGTGCCAAGCTCAAACTTATCAGATGGCAAGATTTGTTCATCCGTGCGGCCATCCTCATTGGTCACCAGCGACTTGAGCAAAATGCGGGTGTCGCCATCGACCTTGAAAAGCTCGATCCTTAGGCCCTCAGCCGGGCATCCGCGCGCCGTGTCGAGCACATGTGTCGTCAAATATCCGCTCATGGTTGTCTCTCCTCACTTTTGTGCTCTTATACAATGACCGCAATGCGGTCAGCAAAGTATTGCGGACCAAAGACTCCTTCGTGTTTTTTTTGAAAAACATGAACTTTATTTTGAAATACAAGGAAACCATGCTGGAGGGCGCTCAGTGAACAGATATCCACGTGACATGACTGGCTATGGTGCCAACCCTCCGGCCGCCAATTGGCCGAATGGTGCAAAAATTGCTGTCCAGATTGTCCTTAATTATGAAGAGGGTGGCGAGAATAACATCTTGCACGGGGATGCAGCATCAGAGGCGTTTTTATCCGAAATTACCGGGGCTTCTGCTTGGCCCGGTCAGCGCCATTGGAACATGGAATCAATCTATGAATACGGTGCGCGGGCTGGTTTTTGGCGGGTGCACCGGATGTTGGGGGATTTGCCAATAACGGTTTATGGCGTGGCAACCGCGCTGTCGCGTGCGCCAGAACAGGTCGCAGCGATGAAAAGTGCGGGCTGGGAAATTGCCAGTCACGGGTTGAAATGGGTCGAACACAAGGACATGCCAGAGGACGAGGAACGTGCGCAGATTGCTGAAGCGATCCGCCTGCACACCGAAGTTGTCGGGACCCCGCCACGCGGTTGGTATACCGGGCGTTGTTCCAACAACACTGTACGATTGGCCGCTGAGACCGGGCAGTTCGCCTATGTCGCGGACAGCTATGCCGATGATTTGCCTTATTGGATGGCCTTTGACGGCATAGAACAGTTGATTGTGCCCTACACCATGGATTGCAATGACATGAGGTTTGCCATTCAGGCCGGATACACCAACGGTGACCAGTTTGAGAGCTACCTGAAGGACAGCTTTGACTATCTTTATGATGAGGGGTGCGCTGGGCAGCCCAAAATGCTGTCGATTGGGCTGCATTGCCGGTTGATTGGCCGTCCTGGCCGTGCCGCCGCGCTGCGCCGCGCGCTTGAGCATTTCAAATCACACGAGCGCGTCTGGTTCGCCACCCGCCTTGAGATCGCAGAACACTGGGCCAAGGAGAATCCACATATGCCAACAAACCGACCCTCTGAGATGGATCGCAACAGTTTTATTACGGAATTTGGCGGCATATTTGAACATAGCGCTTGGGTGGCTGAGGGGGCGTATGAGTTGGAGCGGGGTCCGACCCATGACACTGCACAGGGCGTTCACCAAATGCTGGCCCGCGTGTTTCGCAGTGCATCCGAGAAACAGCGGCTGGGCGTATTGACGGCGCACCCCGATTTAGCAGGAAAACTGGCGGCTGCGGGAAGATTGACTGCTGAAAGTACCGCAGAGCAGTCAGGCGCGGGGCTTGATATGCTCACGGATGCAGAGCGGGCGCATTTCATAGCATTGAACGATACCTATACCGCAAAATTTGGATTTCCGTTCATCATTGCGGTGAAGGACAACACCAAAGCCAGCATTTTGGCCGCGTTTGAGCGCCGCATCAACAGCGACCGCAACACCGAATTCACCGAGGCCTGCCGCCAAGTTGAACGCATCGCGGAACTACGCCTGATCGAGAAGTTTTCGACATGACCAACCGGATAAAGGTCGTACCGCTGACAGCCAAAGATTTTGCCCCTTTCGGTGATGTGATGGATGCTGCGGGCGATCCGGATAAAATGATCAATCAGGGCAAATGCGGCAGGTTCCATAACCGGGCAAAACTGGATTTTTCGGATGGGCAGGCGGGGATCAGCCTTTTTAAAGGTGAAAAGGAAACGCTGCCTTTGACGCTGGAATTGGTCGAGCGCCACCCGGCGGGCAGTCAGGCATTTGTGCCGATGTCCGAACACCCGTTTTTGGTTGTCGTTGCGATGGATGACGCAGGCACGCCCACGCACCCATGCGCGTTTTTGACGGCCCCCGGACAAGCGATCAATTTTCACCGTGGCACGTGGCATGGGGTTCTGACCCCGCTGTCAGAGCCGGGCCTTTTTGCCGTTATTGACCGCATCGGCGACGGCGCAAACCTAGAGGAACATTGGTTCAGAGAACCATACATCATTGAAGAATAACCAGACTGGCACTGCAAAAAGCCAGCACAATAATCCACCAACAAGGGACATGTACCATGACAGACACATCCATCGGGACCCCGGAGCAGCTTCGGGATCCCAATTATACACCCAGCTTACACAAGGCGATCCCTTTGGGTGTTCAGCATGTGTTGGCGATGTTTGTATCAAACGTCACTCCGGC
Source organism: Sulfitobacter sp. (assembly GCA_051251995.1). Lineage (GTDB taxonomy): Bacteria > Pseudomonadota > Alphaproteobacteria > Rhodobacterales > Rhodobacteraceae > Sulfitobacter. Next base: position 596,466 of record JBPOFF010000001.1, on the reverse strand, counting down.
GATTATCATTGCGGGTGCAGCAGGCTTTGGTTTCGGCTCTAACGCGGGGGCGCAGGGTTTTCCTGACATGACATATTTGATCCAGATGTCGATGCTGTTTGCGGGAATTGCCACCCTGTTTCAGACCATCGGTTTTGGTCCGGTTGGCGCACGTTTGCCGATTGTACAAGGTACCAGCTTTGCGTTCATTCCGATTATGATTCCGCTCGTGGCCGGCAAGGGAATTGAGGCCATGCCGGCATTGTTCGGTGGTGTGCTGATTGGCGGTCTGTTCCATACGTTCATCGCGACGTTTATCGGCAAGGTCCGGTTTGCCCTGCCACCGCTGGTCACGGGCCTTGTGGTGACGATGATCGGTTTGGCCTTGGTCAAGGTTGGCATTCAATATGCCGCTGGTGGTGTGCCTGCGATTGATCAGCCTGAATATGGTTCGTTGCTGAATTGGTCAGCAGCATTGGTTGTGATCTTTGTCACCCTTGCGCTCAAGTTCTATGCCAAGGGAATGCTGGCGGTTTCAGCGGTCGTGATTGGCATCTTTGTGGGCTATTTCTATGCCATGGCGATGGGTATGGTCACGCTGGAAGGCATTGCAACCAGCTGGGGTCGTGCTGCACCGATCGCTTTCCCCATCCCCTTTAAATACGGCATTGAATTCAGCTTTGCTGCAATTGTCGGGTTTTGCCTGATGGCCTTTGTGTCAGCGGTTGAAACGGTGGGCGATGTGTCAGGTATCACCAAAGGTGGGGCAGGGCGCGAAGCGACTGAGCGGGAAATCACAGGCGCCACCTATGCTGACGGTCTTGGCTCTGCGGTTGCGGGTGTTTTTGGCGGGTTTCCAAACACATCCTTCAGCCAGAATGTTGGCCTGATCGCGATGACAGGCGTGATGAGCCGCCATGTCGTGACCATCGGTGCGATATTTCTGATCATCTGTGGCATGATCCCCAAAGTAGGTGCGGTGATCCGAACCATCCCGATAGAAGTGTTGGGTGGTGGTGTGATTGTGATGTTCGGTATGGTTGTTGCGGCTGGTATATCGATGTTGTCAGACGTGAATTGGAACCGCCGTAATATGGTGATTTTTGCAATTTCGCTTTCGGTTGGCCTTGGTCTGCAACTGGACCCGAAAGCGGTTCAATATCTGCCGGACACATTGCGTATCCTGATGACATCGGGCCTGTTGCCCGCGGCATTAATTGCAATTGTCTTGAACCTGATTCTGCCAGAAGAACTGTCTGATGAGGCCACAGAAGAAGTGTCTGGCGGTATGGCCGGGCATGCAAAAGGGTCTTTGCCGAAAGATGATCACGTTTAAGAATAGGTCCAGCCGCTGCAACTGGCGGCTGGACAACCTGTGTGCAATGCGCAAATCTTAGGTAATGACGCCAGTTTCAAAATTTCAATCGTACCAGACAAGCGCGAAATTTGCCGCGCCTGAATTGTCCATCTTTGTCTTGTACCGCGTGTCGATCCGGAAAGGTTCACAAATATAATGACGATAAACAGCACCGACATTGACCCGGTTGAGAGTCAGGAATGGCAGGAAGCGATACAGGACGTTATTGAGAAGGATGGTGCGAACCGGGCGCATTATTTGTTGGACAAGGCGGTACAACAGGCGCGTGCGGCGGGCGCAACTTTACCTTTTTCGGCGACGACACCCTACCAGAACACTATTCCAGCCGATGATGAGCTTGAGGTGCCCGGCGATCTGGAGATGGAGTGGCGCATCCGCACGATCAACCGCTGGAATGCGATGGCGACGGTGGTGCAGCGCAATAAAGAAAGCAGCGAATACGGCGGGCATATTGCCTCCTTTGCGTCTTCTGCGGTGATGTACGACATCGGGCTGAACCACTTTTGGCGGTCCAAATCTGCAATCCACGGCGGTGATCTGGTGTTTTTCCAAGGCCATGTGATCCCCGGGATTTATGCGCGCTCTTTCATGGAAGGGCGTCTTTCTGAAGAGCAGATGAAAAACTTCCGCTCTGAGGTGAATGGCGGCGGGCTGTCGTCTTATCCGCACCCTTGGTTGATGCCGGATTATTGGCAGTTCCCAACCGTATCCATGGGTCTTGGGCCCCTGATGGCGATCTATCAGGCGCGTTTCATGAAATATATGCACAACCGTGGCCATATCGACATGGGCGACCGCAAGGTCTGGGCGTTCTTGGGTGACGGCGAGATGGACGAGCCGGAAAGCCGTGGCGCGATTGATCTGGCGGCGCGCGAGGGCCTCGATAATCTAATCTTTGTGGTCAACTGTAATCTGCAACGCCTTGACGGTCCGGTCCGCGGTAACGGCAAGATTGTGCAGGAACTTGAGGGCGATTTCCGCGGTGCGGGTTGGAACGTGATCAAGCTGCTCTGGGGTAAAGGCTGGGATGACCTGCTGGAAAATGACAGCACCGGGCGTCTCAAGCAGTTGATGGATGAAACCGTCGATGGGGACTACCAGACGTTCAAATCCAAAGACGGCGCGTATATTCGCGAACACTTCTTTGGAAAATATCCTGAAACCGCCGCATTGGTGGCCGATTGGTCTGACGATCAAATTTGGGCGCTGCGTCGCGGCGGGCATGATCCGCAAAAGGTTTATACTGCGTTCAAACATGCCAGCGATACAAAAGGCCAGCCAAGTTGCTTGTTGATCAAAACGGTCAAAGGCTATGGCATGGGCACGGCGGGTGAAGGGCAGAACACCACCCACTCTGCCAAGAAATTTGCCGACAACCAACTGCGTGACTTCCGCGATCGGTTCAAAATCCCGGTCTCGGATGAAGACCTGCCAAAAGCGCCCCTTGTGTCATTGAACAACGCCCAAAAGGCCTATTTGGCGGATCGTCGCACGGCGTTGGGCGGGGAATTCCCCAAACGCCACTGGCGTGACGCGCCTAAACTGGACATTCCTCCGCTGTCCAACTTTGAGGCACAGTTGAAAGGCACCGGGGACCGCGAAATCTCGACCACAATGGCCTATGTGCGTATTCTGACAACGCTTTTGCGCGACAAGAAGATCGGCAAATTCGTGGTGCCGATTGTGCCGGATGAAAGCCGCACCTTTGGTATGGAAGGGCTGTTCCGATCTGCGGGCATCTACAATCCGCTGGGCCAGAACTATACGCCTGAAGACGCGGACCAGATGATGTTCTACAAAGAAACCATCGACGGTCAGGTCTTGCAAGAAGGCATCAACGAAGCCGGTGCCATGGCCGATTGGATTGCGGCGGCAACGTCTTATTCCAACCACGGCGTGCCGATGATCCCGTTCTATATTTATTATTCGATGTTCGGGCATCAACGCGTGGGTGATCTGGCATGGGCCGCGGGCGACAGCCGGGCGCGTGGCTTCCTGCTGGGGGCTACGGCGGGCCGGACCACATTGAACGGCGAAGGGTTGCAGCACGAAGATGGCCACAGCCATATTTTGGCGGGCACGATCCCGAACTGTATCACCTATGATCCGACGTTCAGCTATGAGTTAGCCGTGATCATGCACAACGGGTTGCAGCGGATGTTTGTCGATCAGGAGGACGTCACATTCTATCTGACACTGATGAACGAAAACTATACTCATCCTGACATGCCAATGGGGGCCGAAGACGGCATTATCAAAGGTCTGTACCGTCTGCACGAGACCAAGAAACCGGGCAAGAAACACGTCAACCTGATGGGGTCCGGTACTATTTTGGTGCAGGCGATTAAAGCGGCGGCGATGTTAAAGGAAGACTTTGGCGTCACCTGTGACATCTGGTCGGCCACTAGCTTTAACGAGTTGGCCCGCGATGGGCAGGATGCGGCACGACACAATCGTCTGAACCCCTTTGCGGACAAGCAGGTGCCTTATGTCACCCAAACGCTTAGCCGTGCCAAAGGCCCGATCATCGCCGCGACGGATTACATGAAGAACTATGCAGAGCAAATTCGCGCCTTTGTGCCGGGTGACTACACGGTTCTTGGGACCGACGGGTTTGGTCGATCTGACAGCCGCGTGAATTTGCGCCGTTTCTTTGAGGTGGACGCAAACCATATCGCGGCAGCCGCAATGACGCAGCTGTTCGAGGCGGGCGCCATCACCAAAGCTGACATGCAATCCGCACTCACCAAATATGACATTGACGGCGACAAGCCGAACCCACGGCTTGTGTAAGCTGGCTGGGATAGGAGAAAATACATGACAATAGACGTCACAGTTCCAGACATCGGCGATTTTGACAACGTGCCTGTTGTGGGCATTTTGGTCAGTGTTGGCGATACCGTTGCTGCCGAAGACCCGCTGGTTGAGTTAGAGTCGGACAAGGCCACGATGGAAGTCCCCAGCCCTGCTGCCGGGGTGGTTAAGGAGATCAAGGTCGCTGAAGGGGATAGTGTTTCCAAAGGTTCCCTTATTTTGATCCTAGAGGCATCAGGTGCCGCGGATGCCCCTGCACCCGCCGCCGTCGCTGCTCCAGCCCCTGCGGCGGCTGCGGCGCCGTCACCTGCTGCGGCACCTGCCGCCGCCGCAGCGCCTGTCACCGATGCCGGATTTGGCAAGGCACATGCATCACCGTCGATCCGCGCCTTTGCCCGTACGCTGGATATTGATATTGCGCAGGTGAATGGCACAGGTCGCAAGGGTCGCATTCTGCGCGAGGATGTGACCAAGTTCCTTAAATCCATGTCAGCGCCTGCGGCGGCGGGTGGTGGCGCATCGGGTGGCATGGGTATTCCGCCGATTCCGGTTGTGGATTTTTCCAAGTTTGGTCCGGTCGAAAATGTCGACATGCCGCGCATCAAAAAGCTTAGCGGCCCGGCGCTGCACCGCTCTTGGCTGAACATCCCGCATGTCACGCATAACGAAGAAGCTGATATCACCGATCTGGATAAGTACCGCAAAGAGCTGGACACTGCGGCCAAGGCTGAAGGCTACCGCGTGACCTTGTTAAGCTTTGTGATCAAAGCTTCAGTGTCGGCGCTCAAGACGCATTGGGAAGTGAATTCATCGGTGCATCCTGATGGCGACAAGCTGATCAAAAAGGATTTCTATAACATCGGATTTGCGGCAGACACGCCAAACGGGTTGATGGTGCCGGTGATCAAAGATGTAGATCGCAAGGGGTTGGTGCAGATATCCAAAGAACTGGGTGACCTCAGTGCACAGGCCCGCGACGGCAAGTTGAAAAGCGCGGACATGCAGGGCGCGACCTTTACCATATCGTCATTGGGTGGCATCGGTGGCACGTCATTTACCCCCATCGTCAATGCACCCGAAGTGGCAATCCTTGGCCTGACCCGGTCAAAAATGGCCCCGGTCTGGGACGGTGAAGCCTTCCAGCCGCGCAATATGCAGCCGCTGTCACTGTCATACGATCACCGTGCCATCGACGGCGCGCTGGCCGCGCGGTTCTGTGCCACGTTGAAACACCTGCTCGGCGATGTGCGCCGGCTGATGTTGTAAGGGGCGCTGACATGGATGTTAAAGTTCCCGATATTGGCGATTTCGACGCGGTTCCTGTTGTAGGTATTCTGGTTTCAGTTGGTGACGCCGTTGCTGTCGAAGACCCACTTGTCGAATTGGAAAGCGACAAGGCCACAATGGAAGTGCCATCCCCGGCAGCGGGGGTGGTCAAAGAGATCAAGGTCGCGATGGGCGATAAAGTGTCTGAGGGCAGTGTGATCATCGTGCTGGACGGGGCTGAAGCGGGCGATGCTCCAACCGAAGCAGCACCTGCGCCGACAGCGGCAGTCGCGCCTAGTGCAACGGCGGCCACAGGCACTGCAACTGGCCCCGGTGACATCCACGCCGACGTGGTTGTTCTGGGCTCTGGTCCGGGTGGCTATACCGCAGCCTTCCGCGCGGCTGACCTTGGTAAAAATGTGGTGCTGATTGAGCGCAACCCGACCCTTGGCGGTGTGTGTCTGAACGTTGGCTGTATCCCATCCAAGGCCTTGCTGCATGTGGCAAAGGTGTTGACCGAAGCTGATGAAATGTCGGCTCATGGTGTGACCTTCGCCAAGCCCAAGATTGATCTGGACGCCCTGCGCAGTTGGAAAGACAGCGTTGTGGGGCAACTTACCGGTGGCCTGACCGGATTGGCCAAAGCCCGCAAAGTCACAACGGTGCGCGGCACTGGTACATTCACCGGACCAAACATGATTGAGGTCACGGGCGATGAGGGCACCAAAACCGTCAGCTTTGATCAGTGTATCATTGCGGCGGGGTCCGAACCCGTTGAACTGCCCTTCATCCCGCATGATGATCAGCGGGTTCTGGACAGCACAGGTGCCTTGGAACTGGCCGATGTGCCAAAACGCATGTTAATCCTTGGTGGTGGTATCATCGGGTTGGAAATGGCCTGTGTCTATGACGCGCTGGGGTCCAAGATCACCGTGGTTGAATTCATGGACCAGCTTATGCCGGGCGCAGACAAGGACATGGTAAAACCGTTGCAAACGCGGATCGCCAAGCGGTATGAGAAAATCATGCTGAAAACCAAAGTCACCGCAATGGAGGCCGGCAAAAAGGGGCTTAAAGTCACCTTTGAGGATGACAAGGGTGAAGTGACAACGGACACCTTTGACAAGGTTTTGGTGTCTGTGGGCCGTCGTCCCAATGGCAAACTGATCAATGCAGAGGCCGCAGGTGTCGCGGTGGATGACCGTGGCTTTATCGCAGTGGACAACCAGCAGCGTACAGGTGTGCCGCATATCTTTGCCATCGGCGATGTGGTCGGGCAACCGATGCTGGCGCACAAGGCCGTGCACGAGGGCAAAGTCGCCGCTGAAGTCTGCGCGGGTGAGAAACGCGCTTTTGACGCCTTGGTTATCCCGTCCGTGGCCTATACCGACCCGGAAGTTGCATGGGTTGGCATCACGGAAACCGAAGCCAAGGCCAAGGGTTTGAAAGTCGGCAAGGGCGTGTTCCCTTGGGCTGCATCAGGTCGTGCGCTGTCCAATGCGCGGTCTGAGGGCATGACCAAGGTGCTGTTTGATCCAACGGATGACCGGGTCGTCGGTGCTGCGATTGTCGGCACCAACGCAGGCGATTTGATTGCCGAAGTGGCACTAGCGATTGAGATGGGCTGCGACGCAACCGATCTGGGTCACACGATCCACCCACACCCAACGCTGTCGGAAACCGTGAACTTTGCGGCTGAGATGTTTGAGGGTACGATCACCGACCTGATGCCACCGAAAAAGCGCCACTAAGAAAACGGATTATAACGGAAAAAGGCGCGCTCAATTTGAACGCGCCTTTTTGTTAAGCGGACTAAAACTTTGAAGCTGGCCGCAGCGCCATGTGGCGGTTCACATCCTTATAAAGCAGATAGCGGAATCGCCCCGGCCCGCCAGCATAACAGGCCTGCGGGCAAAACGCGCGCAGCCACATGTAATCGCCAGCCTCCACTTCTACCCAATCCGTATTCAGCCGGTAGGCGGCCTTGCCCTCAAGCACATAAAGCCCGTGTTCCATAACGTGGGTTTCCAGGAATGGGATCACCGCACCGGGTTCAAACGTCACCACAGTCACATGCATGTCATGGCGCAAATCGCTGGGATCGACAAAACGGGTTGTCGCCCATTTGCCATCGGTGCCGGGCATGACGGTTGGGGCAATATCCTGTTCGTTGGTGATGATCACCTGCGGATGGTCAAGCCCCTCGACGGCCTCATAGGATTTTCTGATCCAATGAAACCGCAACATATCATCGCTGTTGTTGTGCAGGGTCCAGCCAGAGTTTGGCGGCAAATAGGCATAGCCGCCGGGCGTAAGTGTGTGGGTCTGACTGTCAACCGTCAGCGTCGCAGTGCCCTCAACCACAAACAACACCCCTTGGGCCAGCGGGTCTGTCTCAGTGCGATCAGACCCACCACCGGGAGAGACTTCCATGATGTATTGTGAGAACGTTTCAGCAAAACCACTGAGCGGACGGGACAATACCCACAACCGGGTCTTTTCCCAAAGCGGCAGGAAACTTGTTACGATATCGCGCATCGTTCCCCTGGGAATAACGGCATAGGCATCGGTAAAAACTGCACGGTCTGTCAGCAACTGATCCTGACCGGGGTGACCGCCCTTAGGGGCGTAATAGCTGGCAAACATGCAGGCACCTCATCATATTTCGGACGGTCCAACTATGCGTGGACATGTCGTGGATATCCAGCGCGCTCATTTTTGCAATAGTGTTCGGGTTTATTTGATAATCGGACGGGGCCACGATTGAGCCCTCTTGGAGAGGTGGGTTGCGGATCGCCGCCATATCTTGAGCCAAAATCGGCGGCAAACGGACCATTTGCAGCGTCGGCAAACGAAAGGCTCAATCCGATAATTCGGACTGTGCTACGGTTAACCATGTTTTAACGATTAGTATTTTTCGATTCTATTTTTCAACGCGGATCACATCCGCAAGCCGTCAGCGTCCTAACCTTGCTCAATTTAGCCGTCTTAATGACATAAATTTTAAATATCGGACCAACGCAAGAAACAAGCATGGCCTTTTTGGTTTTGCAAAGGAGATCAAAGTGGCAGCCCAACGCCTGATCAATACCCATTACCAGACGGCGCGGCCCGGTGCACAGCGCCTGTGGTTTTGCAGTGTTAAAATTATGGCGCTGCTCATTTGCATGGTGTTGCCTGATGATGGGTTTGCAGTGCCGCCGGACCCGCAACGCCCCATTGAGGTGTCGACCTGTGCTGAGGCAAAACAACGGTTTCGCGAAGCGTTACTGGGTAGCCCGCTGATTTCAGACGCTGAGATGGCCGAGGCCACAACCCTTGCCCGCAATTGGACCAAACGGCTTTGTGGCCTCGAGGGTGTCACAGAAATTATCATCGAACTTGAAAGCAAAAATTGCAACGAAACGAAATAGGAGATTGCCAATATGACCGTATTGAACGAAGGGGCTGATGCCGCGAACACCACCGCAACCACAGCGGTGATGGGGGTTGGGGATTATTTCTTTGGCACGCTGGACACGACAGCGGATTCTGATTGGATCGAAGTCACGCTTGTTGCCGGGCAGACCTATACATTTGGCTTGGTTGGCGTCGGCGCCTTATCAGACAGTATGAGCGACCCCTATCTTCGCCTTCGTTCGACAAGTGGCGCTGAAATTCAATTTGACGATGATGACGGGCCGGGGCGCAACAGCTCGATTACCTTTATCGCAGATCGGGCAGGCACCTATTATTTAGACGCACAATCATGGAACAACACACAAGCTGGTGACTATGGGCTTTCCATGGTCGAAGGGACCCGCGCCAGTTTTGACGTGACAATGGGGGCGGGTAATTTGATCCGCTCGGACGCGTCTTGGGCATCTGCGCCAGCGACGGCTGTTACGGTAACGTGGTCCATTCGGACCTCCGGGTCAGAGCCAAGCGGCGGTAATCCATTTGTTGCACCAAGTGCGGCACAGATCGGTGCCATTGATGCGGTCATGGATTATATCGCTGGTGTCAGTGGCCTGACGTTTACGCAGGTTAATGAAGGCGGCACATCAAATGACGCGACGATGGTGTTTGGAGCCTATGATGCCAATGACGGGTCGGGGGCCTATGCATATTATCCCGGCAGTACAGATTCTTCGGCGAATGCGGGTGATGTTTGGCTGAATAACAATTCCGGTAGCACCACATCACTGCCAATCGGATCCTATAGTTACTTTGTGCTGTTGCACGAGATTGGCCATGCCCTTGGGTTGGCACACCCCGGGGATTATAACGCCGCACCGGGTGTTTCCATTACCTATGCCAATAACGCGCAATTCATCGAGGATTCCCACCAGTATACGGTGATGAGCTATTTCGACGAAAGCAATACCACCACCAGTGTTGGCGGGTATCCAGATACACTCTTGTTACATGATCTGTTGGCGATCCATCAGCAGTACGGCGCTGATATGACCTTTCATGCGGGCAATACCATTTATGGGTTTAACGCGACGGTTGGCGGGGCCTATGATTTTAACACCAATACAAATCCACTGCTTAGCATTTGGGACGGGATTGGTAATGACACAATTGATTTGTCGGGGTATGCCATGGCGCAAGTCCTCAATCTGACGGCAGGCACATTTTCGAATGTCGGCGGCTTTTTGCAGAACCTGTCAATTGCCATTGGTGCGGTGATTGAAAATGCCATTGGTGGGTCTGGAAATGACGAAATCACTGGCAACGATGTCAACAACAGACTTCAAGGCGGCGCAGGTGAAGACACCCTAAATGGTGGCGAAGGCAATGATACCGTGTTGGGTGGTTTTGGCATTGATGTGATCAGGGGCGGCATCGGCCACGATTCTCTCGGCGGTGGTCAGCAAAATGACACGCTTTATGGTGAGGATGGCAATGATTGGATACATGGCGGCCAGCATAACGATAGCCTGATTGGTGGCGCTGGTGATGATACGCTGAACGGCGGTCTTGGCAACGATACGGCGTCGGGCGGTATCGACAGCGACCTTATCATGGGCGGTATTGGCCACGATTCCCTTGGCGGCGGTCAGCAGAATGACACGCTTTATGGTGAGGATGGCAATGACTGGATTCACGGCGGCCAGCATGACGATAGCCTCGATGGTGGCGCTGGTAATGATACGCTGAATGGTGGCACTGGGAACGATACGGTGAAGGGCGGCATCGACAGCGACCTTATCCGGGGTGGGACCGGCCACGATTCCCTCGGCGGGGGTCAGCAAAATGACACGCTTTATGGTGAGGGTGGTGACGACTGGATGCACGGCGGCCAGCATAACGATATCCTTGATGGTGGCGCTGGCAACGATACGCTTAATGGTGGTGTTGGCGATGATACGGTTACGGGTGGTGCGGATGATGACGACCTGTATGGCCACACCGGCAATGACACCTTTGTGTTTGGCAATGGCTTTGGTACGGATACCATTCACGACTTTGACGCCACGAATGATCTGGAACAAATCGACCTGTCAGCGGTATCTGCAATTACGGATTTGGCCGATTTGGTGGCGGATCATATGTCGCAGGTTGGCAGCAATGTATTGATTGATGATTTGGCTGGAAACGTCATCACTTTGGTTGGTGTTGACCTCAATGATCTATTGGATGGAAATGATTTCTTGTTCTAAAGATCATCCAACGCCCTGAAATAGCGGGTTTCTAGGGCGCTGCGATCATTTAATCGAAGGTGGGATTTCTATTCTGCGGCCTGTCCAAGTCGCAGAATAGCTGCCGCGTTATGTTTCCATTTTGGCTTTTTCACGACTCATGTTAAGATATTCCTATTGCAAGAAAAGGAATAGAATAATGAACCATAGTGACAAACAGTCTGAAGCATCCGTGAAAAAGAGCCCGCGCATTGTCCCTTTAGGACAGATCGAAACGCTGACGGGTCATGATAATCACGGCAACAGGGCCGACGGCAGCACCACTACCAGCAACCGCAAGGACCCGGGCCGTGGCACAAACGAGTGATGCCAAAGGGCAGGCGGTGACGATCACCAAACCTGTCCAACCCCTTATCGTTCCCCTTGGACGGGTTGAGGACATGACGGGCCAAGGGGGGCCGGGCAGTCGTCAAGACGGTTCAACCGGGGCCATGAATTATAAGGATAGTCACCGAGGTGCAGCCGAGTAAAAGGCGCGAACTTGCGGGGGTTTCTTGGTGTCTGGATGGCGGTGCCATTATACTTCTTGACCTTGAAGGCGGCCAATACCATGCGATGGATACTGATACGTCGCAGCGGTTCTTGGCATTTGCTGACGGGGCCGAGGATGACGACCTGCAAGATGCATTGACACAGGCTGGGCTGCTTGGCGGACAGCCAAGTGCGCCGATAGTCTCCAAGCCGCTCACATTCCCTGTGGGGTTGGCAATGGCGGCAAAAACCATTCTTGCTGCGCGGCGCAAGCTGTCAAAAAAGCGGTTTCGTGCGACGCTTGACTGGGCGTTATCGCATCAGAGACGCGGTGGTATTGACGATCCGATATCCAGTTTCCGCCGGGCTGAAAGCGTTTTACCAAGCCTCAAAGGGGACTTGGATTGTCTGCCGCGTGCGTTGGGATTATTCGCCTTTTTGCGCCATGCAGCCCGTGCGCCGGAATTGGTGATTGGTGTCAAACGCTATCCGTTTACCGCGCATGCCTGGGTCGAGATAGACGGCACCCCAATGCTGGAAAATGATCAGGAGAGTTTGCGCATCGCGTCTTTCCAGCAAATTCTACGCGTGTCCTGAGGGTTTAAATGGACTTTTTGATCCAATGCAACGCGGCGGGGCAGGTGGTTCACGCCCTTGGGCAAATACACCCAGATGGCGCGCGGGTTTACGGGCTGGCAGGGGTCGGGCCCAGCGGCATTGACGGGCTGGCGGGTGCTTATGATGCAGATGGCAAGCACTTTACCCAGAGCTGGATCGGGCAATATTCCGCAGTGGTCGTTGACAAAAATACTGTGATCCTTGCCCAAAGCAGCCTTGGCCTTGGCCGCGCATATTGGCACCTCTCCAAGGATGGGTTGGTTGTTGGTTCAGACCTTTTGGCCGTTGCAAAAGCCGCTGGCAATGTTGAGCTGGACCCTGAATATTTCGCCAGGTTCCTGATGCTTAGGCCGATCCTTGACCGCACACCGTTTACCGGGGTCAGGCAGTTAACCAGCGGTGCTACGGCGGTGTTCACCGGGCAAACGGTGTCGTTTCACCACCCATGGCGACCACAAGATCAACCCGACCACAGCGACCCGCTTGATCACCTTGAGATGCTATTGCACGAAGCGCTCGATACGCTGGTGCCAGAAGGCACCCCAGTGGTTTCTGATATCAGTGGCGGCACAGATTCGTCTGTCGTTGTGGCGATGGCCCACAAGATGGGCCACAGGGTGCACGGGATTAGCCATGTTGCAGAACGCGGCATCAAAGGGGATGACAGGGCCTATGCCACCCTTGTGGCAGAACGCTTTGACATACCCTTGCAAGAATTCAACAGTGACACAGCAGGCCTGGCCACCAGCCTGCAAGACCTGCCCGACCAGCCCGGAAGTTGTCGATACCGCATGACCGCCTTTGCAGTGCGTGACCATATCCGAACCATCGTACCTGTGCGCTATATGACGGGCGTTGGCGGGGATGTTGTTTTTGATTATCGCGGCTTGGTTCCGGCCTTTCTGGCTGATCCTCTGGTGGCGTTTCGCCCGCGCGCGGCGTGGCGGCTGGCGTCAGACTATGCCAAGGAACGGGGCGGAAACCGGGGGGCGGCGCATTTTCTGCGTTACGTTGGGTTTCCAATTGCCGCCGCCCATCTGCGTCGGCGAAATCTGGGGGAGCCATTGGACGATGAACACCCCGATTGGGTGAACCCCGCCTTTGTCGCCGCCGCAGCAGTTAAACAACCCCCCAGAGCACTGTCGATAAGCCGCCCCTCAGCGCGTTATCTTTGGGAGACATTATTTGATCTTACGGCGGGCGAAAACATCGCCCCTGTGTTTGATCCAACCACTGAAGTTGTTCACCCGCTGTTGCACCGTCCGCTGGTTGAATTTCTTCTTGGCCTGCCAACGGAGGTTCGTCGCGGGATGGGCGGAGACCGGGCATTGCAGCGTGCCTTGCTTGCGCGCTTGGGCCTGCCTGAAGTGGCCGCGCGGCAAGATAAGGGATCGGCACAGCAATTGCGCGAAATGCAGCTTGCTGAGGCGGGCGCTTTTCTGGATGGGTTGGGGCAGGGCGAACTGGCCAGAAGGGGGTGGGTCGAACCAGAGGCTTGGGTACGGGCGATCAATCAAACGGCAGTGGGTGCAAGCCCAAAAGCCGTCTTTTTTGCAGCCGCGATAGAGTGTGAACTTTGGCTGCGCCGCGCAGCTGGTTGTGGCTGGTGACCCCGCGCGATACCCAATTAAGGGCGTCAGAATTTTAATCAACGGGACTGAGAATAAAATGAAAAAACTTGATGGTAAATCGGCCCTGATCACCGGTGCCGCACGTGGGATTGGCCGTGGCTTTGCCGAAAGCTATCTTGCTGAGGGCGCGAGTGTTGCGATTGCGGATATCAACTATAATGCGGCCCGTAAAACCGCCGACGAACTGGGCGGTGCAGCCTATCCTGTTCAGATTGACGTTTCCGATCAGGCCAGCATTGAGGCGGCAATTGATGCTGTGGTGGGCCATGCGGGCAAGCTTGATATCTTAATCAACAACGCCGCGTTGTTCGATGCCTCCGAGACCGTTGGCATTACCCGCGCAAGCTATGACAAACTTTATGCCGTCAACGTGGTGGGGACCTTGTTTACCATGCAGGCCGCAGCGGCCCAGATGATCAAACAGGGCCATGGCGGCAAGATCATCAATATGGCGTCACAGGCGGGCAGGCGTGGTGAGGCGCTGGTGTTGGTCTATTGCTCTACCAAGGCGGCGGTGATTTCGATGACGCAGTCTGCGGGGCTTGACCTCATTCGTCATGGGATCAACGTGAATGCCATCGCACCGGGTGTTGTTGACGGCGATCATTGGGAACATGTTGATGCAATGTTCGCGAAACTGGAAGGCAAAAAGCCGGGCCAGAAGAAAGCCGAAGTTGCCGCAGGTGTTCCGGCGGGGCGCTTTGCGGTGCCTGCTGATCTGGCTCCGATGGCGGTGTTTCTGGGGTCGGCAGATTCCGATTATATCGTGGCACAGACCTATAATGTTGATGGCGGTCAATGGATGAGCTGATCCCTGCGGTGCCGCGTAATGTGCGGTGGCTTTGAATTAACGGTGGTCATGATTGCGGACTACTTTTTGCATAAATAAGTCGTTGCGTGATTTCCCAAGCTCGCCTTATGGTAGCGTATAGATGTTTTTATTTGAGTGCTGAGTACAGCCTATTTGGCTGGTAATCTGAAAAGCAGCTACCGCATTATTAGGTGGCATTCATACCCTTTCGGCAGGCGCTCACTTTTTCAAAGGCATCAACATTCAATACTTACCTAAAGGGAATTTTCCATGACCACCGATGACATCGTATCCGTCGCAATCCACCCCGCAATCGGAATTGCCCGTATTGGCAACGCCCCTGATGATTGGTTTCTGGCGGCAGACGTGCGTGGTGCAACGCCGCAGGATGCAGATGGGTATCGTGACGCAGAAGGTCGGATCAAGCGGCAGGTGGCCCGGTTTCGGATCTACGCGACATTGAAGTCAGGAGATATCCGCGAACTGACCGCAGACGAAGCGGATATTGAATGGGAGGTTGAGGTCGGTAACCTGAAAGCGGGTTGGTATGAGTACCATTACCCAATGGATTTACCGGTCAAAGGCGTGACGGAGCCCGCGCACCGGAATGCAAATTTTGATGGTGACGATCGTGAGCGGTTCAACATCCGGCCAACACCCCGGTCGATTTCGGGCCGCAAGGTGGGCGGTACGCCATACCATTTGGATGACGGGAAATTCTTTGGCAAGAATGTCTATTTAGGCGAGTTGCGCACAGACGATAAAGGGCGGCTGATGTTCTTTGGTGGGCACGGCGACAGTGAACCCCTGGTGCCGGGCACCGCACCTACGACATTTGCGAACAACGAAATGTGGCATGATGATACCTGCGACGGTCCGGTGCGAGCAAAGGTCACAGTCGGGGGAAAGGTGATGGAGGCAACACCAGCCCATGTTGTCGTGGCCCCGCCGAACTTTGGACCCGGTTTGTTTGGCGTGGTTACCATGGATGATGTCGTGCGTGATCTGTTCATGCGCGAAGGGTGGTTGCCAAAACCTGAGGTCACCAGTTTCACCCACGACATCTGGCCAATTTTTGATCGCATGACCGCCAATCAATGGGTCAACGATGGAATTTTCCTTGTGGCGGGCGAAGGCACACCGCTGGATGCGCGGAACCCAGAGGTGATTGGGCGCATGCAGGACCCGTCTGATCGCAACGCAGATTTTCGCAATCAGGTCTTTGAATTGTTCCGCCAACCGGGTCAGGACCGACCAGAGGCATTGCCACCGTTTTACGGTGACGCCTTTGGTGATGAAAACCCAGACGGATCGCTGCTTGACCCGACGCGGCAGGAATTACTGTTGACGGATACGCAGTATTGGCACCTACAAAACTGGGCGAATGGTGCATTTGAAAATGATTGGCAGAGTATCCCCACACTGCCTGAATTTGGATCGTTATCGCCCGCTGCGCAGACCAATGAGCTTGACCGCGCTGCGATGCACGAATGTCTGGGGGGGCCGTTCCATCCGGGGATCGAAATCACCTGGCCGTTCCGATTGGCGATCATGTGGGCGTCGCCATACCGCTTGAATACACTGCCAGCAGGGGAACAAACCCGGCAGGAGTATGGGCCGAAATTGACGGTTGAGACAGCGCTGTCACCGGATGGGCCACATGGGTCGTCAGGGCCCGGATCCTTGACCCGATGGATGGGGGTGCCATGGCAAACAGATGAGGCATCTTGCAACTCCGGTATGATTTACAGCCCGCAATTGTACCTTTCCAGCCCGAGTTTCTGGGGGGCACGGGTGCCCAATCAGGTCTTGTCGCTGGATGCTTTCAATCTGGCCACATCACCCGGTCTGACAGACCAGCAAGTGGACAGGCATTTCAGCAATCGCCATTTGTGGCTGCGTGACATCAATGGGCGTGGCTATCTGCCCCGGATCAATGCGATGGTTTCACGGTGGTGGAAACTGGGCCTTGTTGAGGCGCAAGTGCCGCCCGATGGGTCACCGCTGCCCAATCCGACATTTGTTGAAACGGGCCGTATTTCAGGGGCTACCAATGATCCAACCTTGACGATGGTGCAAAATTCCCTTGCGTTGGATAAGTATGACAAGCCTGATGACAAGTTGACCGTTGCACTGAAAAAACCAAAGAACCCCCGCGGCTACAAGACGTTTGATCGCGGAGAGGTCTAATGCGCAGCAGTGGCGGTTGTCAGGTTCTGGTTGCGGGCAGTGGCCCGGCTGGCTTGGCCGCTGCAATTGCTTTGGCGGAACGACAGATCGACGTGGTGGTGGTTGATCCTGATCCCCCGGTCCCCGCCTTGTCACGTTGCGAAATGCTGCCTGCTGCGGCGCATGCCATTCTGGCGCGTCTGGATCTTTTGTCGGTTCTTGATACCTCTGTCGCGTTACGCGGGGTGATTTCCCTTTGGGACAACACCGTGCCAATCGACCACGCGGCGGCGATGCCGGGGGTTTCCGACTTTGGTTGGAGCATTGACCGCCGGACCTTGGATGCCGCATTGCGCAGGCGCGCGGATGCCTTGGGGGTCAAAGTGCAAAAGGGGCGGGTGCGCGGTGTTAGTGGGCAACCGGGAAAGTGGCTGATCGGGTTGGCGGAGGGCGAAACCCGGCGCGCGGCTTTTCTTGTAGATGCCACCGGGCGGCCCGCATCAGTGGCCCGAAGGTTGGGTGCATCAACGACGTTCGGACCGGATCTGGTCGCGGTCACGTTTAACGTTACACAGCCGCTTCCCGATAATTTACTGGCCGAAGCGACGCCGACGGGGTGGTGGTACGCCTTGCCGCGCGCGAATGCAGGTGGCTCAATTGGGTTTTTGACAACCAAGGCCAATGGCTTGCAAGACAGTGGCCAATTGACTGAGGCTGAACAGAACTTGCGACTGGTGCCCAAAGCGATTGCCCATGAGGACATCACGGTGTCAGACAGCAGGATATCGCGGCTTTTTCCAGTCAGCGCACCGGGATGGATTGCCACGGGCGATGCCGCCGTTGCCTTTGATCCGATCGCGTCTCAAGGATTATTCAATGCGCTATCCAGCGGCTTTTTTGCCGGGAACGCCAGTGCTGACGCTCTCTTGGGTGACCCCGAGGGCATCGCGGCCTATGCGGCGTTGACCGAGCGTACAGCAACACGAACGCATCGCCTGACGCCCCGGCAATACAGATCAAGCCCTTATGACACGCCTTTTTGGAACAGGTATGCGCGGGCAGGCATGGCGGATGTTCACGCGCCAAGACCCGCATTCGCGGCACTTTGATAAGGCGCGTGGTGCTGCGTATCAGTGCTGAACTGGACACCATACTTTAGGGACGGATGTATTCCACCGACGAGAAAAACTTGCGGGCGTATTGGGTGTTGGGCGATAACATTGATCGGTAGGCAGCAACAAATTCTGGAGAAAGCGAAGGTTGCTCCGCACCGGGGGCAAGAGAATATAAGAAGAATGGATGCGCTTCGCGGTCCGGCGTGACGTTGCTGAGATAACGTTCAACATTACCGGTAAAGATAATATCGGGTGTGACCAACCTGACAACATCTTGATGATAAAAACGGGTGCGCATACAGATCACACGTGAAAACACTGCATTGAGGTGCGGAAGCATCATTCGGAAAAAGCTGTCGCCAAAAAGCAAAACTGTCTTTTTCACCGGGGCTTCTGGGTTCAGCAAAATATCGACCATTCCGTCATTGCGCCCGGTGAAGCCGTGAAACCCTTTGTGCGGCCAGGCCCGGCGCAGTTTCAATACATCCTGCGTGCGTTGCGGATTAAGTTTACTACCGAGGTCGCCAAAAGTTGTTTCTTTTTGGGTGATCTGATTTGCCATCCCGGCAAGCGTATCAGCCGCATCAACGCCCACGCTTTTCAACATTTCCCCCAAGACGACCAGCGACCCTTCGTCGGTCATGTGCGTGTCGAGCGGATAGAAGCTGTTGTGGTAAGCCTTGAGAGTATCAACAGGATAGATGACCTTTTCGCGCTCTTGTTCGGGTGCCTGTTTCATGTAGGTGTTGCCCAGACATACAAAGGGCCGGATTGGAAACTGGTCAGAGAGAATTGTCTGTTTATCGGGAAATATCACATGTGCGTATTTGGCACTGGCCATCCGGGAGAATGTCGCGCGGGCACGGATGTTGGCCCAGAATGCAGCAATTGAATCTTGGTTTGGCTCAACGGTGCCTTGGATATAGTCCATGATGCGGTGGCTGCCACCAGCAAGGAAAGCAATGCCATCATCCGTAAGAAGGACTTCGTTCTCTATTTTGTAGCTCATGATGAGTGAATACCTTCGCCGCTGTTTTGCTTACCGCTATTGGGGGTAATATGCTGTTGCGCCAATGCCCTACAAGTCGCCTGATGGCGTTATTTCAACTTACGCCAAGGTGTCGTCACCTGCGAGACATATCGTGGGATAGTGTGTAGCCGCATTTATGAACACCTCAACAGAAAAGGAGCCCGCAGTAAATAACTGTAGGCTCCTGTTTTAAACATAGGTTTTGATCAGGTGTTAATCCGGTGCAATGGCCGGATCAAATTGTGCCAACGGCACTTTGAACGTTGTAGGGCTGCCAATTTCCTGACGTTGCCAGTTCTGTCCGGCCTTTGAGAGATCACCCCATGCGTTGGCGTACGCCAGTAATGAAACCTCGTCGATTTCGTTGCTTGGCGCGCCGGCATCCAAAATATCCTGAATGTCCTTTTGGCGGGCCCGAAACCATTTGGCGGCGGTCACAAAAACAGCGTTGATGTCACTGATATCGCTGGCAAGCCCGGCAATGGCACTGTGTGCGGTCTGCAATGCAATCAACTGCAATGTCAGCGCTGTCAGATTCATCTCATAAACCGCTTCTTTGGTGGCATTGGTCACACGCTCTTCGATATTCTTGAGGGCCTCGTCAATCTTGCCTTCTGCAATACCGATCAGGATGACGCCAACTGTGACAGCCAGCACTTTGGCAATTTCGTCGGCCTCTGTCCCGGTTTTTACTTTTTCGCCAGCCTCCATGATACCTTTTGCAATTTCGATCATCTTTTTGGCATCGGTCAGATCAACGTCAATTGTTTTGCTTTCTTTCTCGACAAGGGCTTTGACCTTTGCGATTGCCGCAACTGTTTTTTCGATGCTGTCTGAATCAAGCTTTTCCAATTCAGCAAAAGCGGCGTGCTTTTTCGAGAAATTCACAGCATCAGCGCCAACCTTGGTTTGTAGCTTGGCAACATTGGCGGCAAAGTTTTCGAGGGTTTTGGCCTCGGATGACAACCGGCTGACTTGGCCTTGCAGGGTTGTAACCTTGTCAGCATGGGTCATCTTGGTAATGGCAGGCCGCCATTGTTGCACATAGGCAAAGACGTTCTGATAGGCCTGCGGCAAGATTGTAATATGGGGTTCAATGTCGTTTGACCACGTAAGGCCGTTGGAGACGGCCGTGTTCAAGGCGTTCTCCAGTTCCTGTAGGTCCTGAACATGATTGGGGGCCGCTTTTTCCTGCTCCGGCGTCAGGGCCGGAAAGCCGGTGCCTTGGATGATGATATCGTCCAAACCGACAATCGCGGCGCGGGCAAGTAAGACATCTTTGAACGCACTGGACATCGCGGTGAGCTCGGCTTTTTCTGAAAATCGAAGTGCCATGGGACTATCCTTTTCTATTGAGGTGATTGTATGCCAGACGATATGTCGGCAGCCGGGATCGTGGGTTCCACGTAATAGGGTTGGTCGCTGTCAGCCCGTGCCGCAGTGGGGTCCTGCGCGACAACAACAGGTTCATGCATTTGGGGGGTCGGACTTAACCCAACCCGCAGGTCGACCTGACCGTTGGGCAGTGGCGTAAAGGCCAGCATGCAATGGCGATTGTCGTCGGTTTCATCTGCAACGGCCTTGCTGAATTCCTCGTACCCTGACAGGTCACATCCCAGATGGGGGGCAGCCCTTAGCAAGGCACGGCGGGTCTGTGCGCCGCTTGCAAATAAATCATCCGCTTGGCAGAAAACTGTCATCAGCCATTCACCCGCATGGGTTTGTTTGAGGCTGAGGCCGTTTTGCCGGCTTTTTGTGGCACGATTGAGGTATTGCCCACAGACAGTTTCAATGGCCTTGATCACTGCACAGCCGCCACCGCGAATGCCCAGCTTGTCATAAAGCTCCGGCAATTCCTCCAGCCGCATACCGTTCAGGCCAAAGTAATATTCAACTTCGTTATCGCAGGGCAGGCCCAACATCGTGACCCGGGCCCCGCGATCCGTCAGCACTTTGGCCAGATCACCGGGCGTGTGCAGGTTTTCGATGGCTTTGACATGTGCTGCAAGCGGTACTTCTACATAAAGTTTATACGCTTGTGACGCTTTGCTGACCCGGATGCTGGCCCAGGCCCCATACTTTAGGAGCTGGTCACGCTGCACTTCACTGCACCATGCAAGAAGGCTTGGGGTAACGATATGGCCCAAATCGTGGAACCGTTCGGCTGCCAGCGCCAGACGTTGTTCTGGCAACGGGCCCATGCCGCCGACCTCGGTTGCAAACCGAACTTCGGTTGACGGGTTTCCAAACGCCACTTCAACAGGAAATCCGGTGGGGGTCAGACGGCTATAGGGGGTATAAGGCTGGTAATGTTCAGCCGCATCCGCCGGTTCAAGCAGTGCTGAAAGTGATTTAAGCGCCACCGTTTTGAGTGCGGGATCGACGGGCACCCCTTGTAGGGATGCCTGTACGCAGGACCGAGTGAAATCGATCATTGGGGAGAAGTTTTTCATGGCGATCATTTGTACGCCACAACTTGCTTGAGTTGCGGTTTCACCGGGATCAGTGCCGATGTGCCTTTTGGCGGCACCATGATGGTCGGTGTCTTGGAATTGCCGCTACCTGTGGCTGTCGTTGAGCCCACGCCGCTGGTTGTATAGGTGGCGGTCCATGTGAAATCGATGACATGTTCATCGGGAGTATGGGTATATGTGATATACCTTGGCGCGTTGTGAGCTTTGCCATCGGCGAGGGGCACAAAAGTAAAGTTGGCTGTCGAACCTGACACTTTGGCGTTCTTGCCATCTTTATCCTTAACCGTCGCATTCACAGCCACAACGATCTTGTCGTATTTGGTCGCAGGCCAATCAACCGCATCCATTTCAACGGTAATTGTGGTGTACCGGGTCGCCGGATTGAGTTCGATTGTGCTTTGCCCGTTTTGAATAAGGGTCGGCTGAATGTTGATCTGTTCCCCCATCAGGGTCGAAATTGATGCGGTATAGACCAATGGCGTGTGGCCGTGCAGGAAGCCATAGAAGGTATCAATGGCGAACATGACCGGGTCTGATGTATTCGGCCTGAGGTCGAATGTCGTTGGATTGCTCTGGGTGGGTTGGGGGCCAGCACCAGGAATGGTGACTTCTGTGTCGAACCAGACGTTCACGGTCGCATCGACAACAGTAGGGGCTTTGCCGCCACCCGCCGTTGAATCTGCCAGTTTCGCAACGATCATTACATTCGTTCCGTGCGGCGCTGGTGGTGTTGCGATTGTTTCATTGTAAGACGTTGATGATGTTTCCGGCGCGACAAAGTCGGGACCTTCGGCAAAATGGTAGGTCACAATGTAAGAATATGCCGTACCGGTCACCACGTTATGTGCCACATAGCTGGTGAAAACTGTCTGCGTTGAATGTGCAGCAGCAGCTTGAGCCAGAGCAACGGCGTCACCACTCTTTTTCGCTGCAGGCGGTGCCAGTATGGTGTGTTTTTGATGGATCGCTTTACCATTGCCATCGGTTGCGGCAAAGTGAAAGTCGATGTCGATTGAGGTAACTACGGGCGGTGTGACGGAACCTTTCGATGCCTCTAGTGGCGCAAAGGCATTGCGGGCCTCAAAGGTGATATCCAAGATCCCAACGGAAGGAAGTTCGATCCCGTAATTGCCTTCGGTGACGCCCAATTGCTGGCCAGTGACGGCAGGCTGTGCCGCACTGTCCACGTATTCCGCTGTCCAACTGACGTCATATTTGTCTTGTTGGGTTGCATCATATGGCGCAACAAAAGTGACAGAGCCATTCTTGGTGAACACATGGGTGCTTTCTGCCTGTGGCAGACCCGGATAGGTCACTTGGACGGTAACCTGCTTTAGCTCGACAGGTTTTGCATCAATTGTGGGGACATTTGCCCCTTTCACTTTTTCGCCAATGAACGGCAGGTTGGCGGAAATTGTCATGACTTGCTTACGCGCATCCACAACCGTTGAATGATTTGCGATGTTTGCCACCGCTGGCAGAGACCCTTTGGGGTAGAGCTTCCAGTTGATTACCTGGTCAGTGTTATAGACAGAGGTAAAGCTGCTGACTTCGTTGATACTAAAGCTGTCATAGGACTTCTCGCCCAAGATGCTCAGCGCGGTTTTGACCTCAGCCGATACCAATGATCCGATGGTGTCATTTGCCCAGTTGGTCACTGAATCGACCAGTTCTTTGGGTGGGTTCTGAATACCCCATTGCAGATGTACCGTCGAAGAAGCGGATTCGTTCAGTAATTTGGTAACAATACGCGGCGTATCGGCGGCATAGGCGTGGTGCTGTGCGTGTTGTACCTGATATTTGTAGGCAATCGCGGAATCGAAGTGCAGCGTTGCGTTGACCGCATTCAAACGGGCTTGAACGTTCAGATTATAGGTGACGTCCAAACCACCCCCGGCGGTAGACAAAAGCCCAACAATTGTGGCCATGCCATCGGCTGGCAGATCAGCGCGGAATGTCGCAACATTGGCCCCGAATTCTGAAGCAGTGGCCATGTAATTGGTGGTCGTGCTTTTGATGTCCAGTGCAAATTCCGCAGTGCAACCAGCATTATAATCCAATGGATTCAATTGGTACGGTTTCGGGGCACTTGGAAACTCAATAGCGATCTGACCCTTCACCCCATCATCAACGGAGTTAGGAACAGACAATTGCGTATTGAAGGTAACGTAGCCTGAACCATTCAGTGCATCATCGGTCTTGTAGGTCACCAGCTTGATTTCCGGCTGGCCGTTTGCGTCCAGCACCCAATCCGGGCGTGGCATCACGTAAAAGATGCTTAGGTTCACGTCGTCTTGATAATACTCCCAGACAAAACCGGTTGGGTCCTTGTAAGAGCCTTTTTTTTCATAATTTAGCATTGGATTTCCCCCTCAGGCGCGGCCTGAAATGTTGGATCCGGATTGAACCGGTGTGTTTTTGATTGGCGGATGGGTGTGGGCGGGGCCAAGACGACACTTGGCCCCGATTTGGTGCGCGTTATCAGGTGGCCTTGTTCTTGCCGACGATCAGCGGCTTCATTGGCCCCAACTGAGAAGCTTTCTGGAAGTTCCGCTGGACATACGTTTCCATATCTCCGGCGAATTTTGTCAGTTCACCCCACTGAGTCACGGATGCGTTTATGTCGAACACGGCGGTAATTTTACCCAAATCCTTGCCATGCGCATCTGCAAGGTCTTTGTGAACCGCCTCAATTTTAGTCTTTAGCGTACCCCAAGTGTCGAGAATGACCTGAACGGCTGCCAGCGCTTTTGAGGACAAATCAACCAAGTTTTTCAGGGCCTTTTCGACTTGCAACAGCGATGTTGCCTGAACGCTGAGCAGCGACAGAGCCATTTCATCGGCATTGATGTCGTTTTCTGTCTTCACCTTGGCGTTGATGGCTTTGACCAGTTCAACGATGCCCGCAATGGCGGCTGCCAGACCTGCGACGATCACGACAACGGCAATCACCACCCCAACGCCAGTTTCGGCTGCGGCAAGGCCAATGCCCCCGGCAATCATTAGGCCACCGCCAACACCTGCCGCGACACCAGATGCCGTAATCGCGGTGTTTTCAGCATCAATTGCTTTTTGCAGGCTTGCGATGGCGTCGGTCATGGTCTTGATCGACTTTTTCTCAAAATCATAGAGCACAGAGAAGTTGCTGTTGGAGGTGCTGAAATTCCCATGGTCTTTTGTCAGCTGAGTGTTGAATGCCTTGATCAGATTCAGCTCTGTGTTAATTGAATTTGTCTGATCGTCGATTTTGCCAATCAACCATTCCAAGGTCATCATAAGCTCAGCTTTGTTCTTGTCATTGCCGTTGGCCAGTTCACCAAGCCAACCCACAATACTGGATGTGGTGGTGTTGAAGTCAGCGGTGAAATTAATGATGGCTTGGGGGATTTTCGTCAGGTTTGGTTCAATATTGTTTGACCATTCCAGCGCGTTTTCCTGTGCCGTCGTGAGGTTCGCTTTCACTTCAGCTAACAGCGCGTTTGGATCTGACGGCAGCTTGTCCTGCAAGTCTTTTGGCAGTTTTGTAAAGTTGATGTCAGGCAGAGAGGCGTTTTGAACGCCTTGCACATAAGAAGACACATTTGCCCGCGCAGTCAAATATCCGGCAAGATCGTTCTTTTGCTTTTTAGTATCGACTTGCAGTGGGCCTGTTTTTTTCGGGTCGTCTTTTTTTAAAGCAGTCATTTTAAAATTCCTTTGTTGAGAGGTGGGTGGGAAACAAATTGATGGGAAAGTGCGGGTTCTTAGGGTGCCAGCCCGGCGGCGTAATCGCTCAGCTCGCGCCATTGCTTTTGGGCAGCCTTGAGATCGAATTGCTTGAGAAAGCCTTCTAGGTCAGTCGAAACAGCGTTCAGATCGTTGATCACCGCTTCGATTTTGGCCTGAAGCGTGCCCCAGCTGTCCATCACGACCTGTAGCGGTGCCATAGCCTGTTTCACGTTGTGATCGACAGCGCCGACCAAAGTTTGCGCAATGACAATTGCAATCGCTTGTGCAGGGGCACCGGTCATCGTGACTTTGACTGAAATGTTCATGTCCAGCATGACGATGACGTTGCAGGGGGTTAGGCGGTTTTCGACATCGACAAAATTTGCGGAATAAATCTGCTTGAGCTTTTGGACATATTGATTGCCGTCGGTCAGGTGCTCTTCGAGGGTTGAAACGGCAGTCCCCAACGCATCGACGTCCGCCACAAGGTTTGTGGTGTAGGCCGCGATTTGCTTTTTCACCGCGGCGGCACTGGCCGCGAATTTCTGGGTGTCCGCTAGAATGGCAGTCAACGCGTCCGAGACCGTTTTTTTATCTGCTGGTGTCGGGGTGCCGGTCCCGGCTTTGTTCAGGACGTTCAAAATTTTTGCGCTTTGGCTTTCAAACGTGTTGCCAAAACTTACAATTTCTTTTGGGACGCCAAAGGAGACGGCAGGACACAAGGTGTCTAACCACGTTTGTGATTGTGTTTGTGCCGTGGTTACCGCTGTTTGAATGGGTGCATACCAACTGGGCATGTCATCCA
Organism: Sulfitobacter sp.; assembly: GCA_051251995.1. Taxonomy (GTDB): domain Bacteria; phylum Pseudomonadota; class Alphaproteobacteria; order Rhodobacterales; family Rhodobacteraceae; genus Sulfitobacter. The sequence continues at coordinate 570,510 of JBPOFF010000001.1, read as the reverse complement.
GTTTGGGCACCAACGTGATGCTGGCCTGAGCGTAATCTGAGACCGTTTGCGCCGCAGTTCTGGAAGCGTCGATGTTTTTCGACGTCAACCCAATGGATGCGGGATCGAGTGAAATGGGGGTGGTCATGAAGATCGCCTTTCTGGAGCAGCCGAGTTAAGGGAGCCTCCCATCTCGCGGGTCAAAAGACCTGAATGGGTTCCGAAATTGAGGCGAAATTAATATTTCGTAAATTTCGGAAAAATTTCGGAAAACGCTAAGGTGTTTGCACCTGTGCTGGTTTAATCTGACCAAGCCAGAAGACGATGCCTGCAAGCAGTCTGGTGGTCTCTTGGTTTGAGGCGGCGTGCGTTCAAACCCCGTGTGGACGCCCCAAGCCAAGAGCAACTCTCAAATAGAGGGAATGAAAGTGCGATGATCGGCATTGCTGCCCACCAACCGTCTGAGAGGCAGGTCACTGTCTTATCAGATATCAGGCATCCCGGTGGTCGGACACATTTTGCCTCAAGATCACCCCGCAACCAGTTGATGTTGAACGCGTTGACGTTCCCTCGTCACAAGGTAAATCTTGCCCCAACACCGGATTGTTCCTACTATGAAAATCTAGGGCAGGTTGAGGGGCATTACTTGAAAAATCCGGCTGGGCGGCAGGCGGTAATAGCCGTGGGGTCTGCGGTATATTCGCTGGACTCCAAGCTGCTGAGGGATTCAGCAGGCAAAGACGTACTGCTTCGTGCTAAGTCGTCTCAGGTCCTTGCTTTTTTAGTTTCCAACGCAGGCACACTGGTGTCGAGAGAAGAGATTTTCGATACCGTTTGGGCGGGTGTCGAAGTGTCTGATGACAGCCTGACGCAGTGCATTTCTGGCATTCGACGGGCAATTGGCGACAGTGGCCACAAGATACTGCAAACCGTATCAAAGCGCGGATATATTTTGAACATTGATATGCCGGAGAAACAGCCGTTGGATGCGGTGCATGTGCCGGCGGGTGTGGGTGTACATGCCCACAGGCCCGATTCATTTGCTGATGCGGCAAATCGAGCCTGCCTTTTTGTCCAAGTGGCCGAGTATGAATTTTCCCAACTGTTGACGCAGATGCAGCGCAGCGGCGTTTCACTTACCGAAGTCAATCAGGGGAATGGTGGGTTTTCAGTGATGGTCCCGAACACCGACCAAGCACTGGATTGCGTTTTTTCGGTAGACAGTTTGAAAAACCATGCGGTCGGTATTGCAAGCGGTGTTGGTAATATTGAAAAAGAAGCAACCGCGTTGTCAAAACGATCCGGGCCGAACACAGTGACTGTTTCACTCAGTGTTCGGGATGCTGCGTTGGGCAATCCTCGGCTTAGTTTTGAGGATCTGGGCGAACAGCCTGTTGAATTTGCAGATATTGAAAATCAAAGCGCCTTGCGCGCTTTTCGGGTGACCCGTGATCAAACCAACCATCGTTTTGGTGTCATCAGCGGTCACGTGCTTCCGACGCTTGCTATTTTACCGCTGCGAAATGGAATTGATGGCAGCACGGGCGGTGCCCTTGGCTTGTTGTTTGCAAACACAGTGACCCACGAGCTTTCTCGATCTCATGAGGTCAACGTGATCTCAAGCATGTCCACGGCCTCGTTTTCACGAAATGATGTGGGGCTGCATGACGTGCGCCGTTTGTTGAACGCTGATTTTGTTTTATCGGGATTTTGGACTGAGGTTGGCGGTTCAGTACGGTTCGACTATGAGTTTGCCGACGCCCGTACCCAGCGCGTGCTTTGGTCTGACAGCTTAACCACCAGTCAAGCGGAAATTCTGGGATGTTTTGATGCCTCGCATGTGGTTGCCGGGCAAATCCGCAAAGCGATTGTCCTGAATGAAACACTAAAGGTACAGTCAACACCGCTGCAAAACCTTGAGGCCTATAGCATTCTATATGGGGCTGTTGGCCTGATGCACCGCCTGTCGCCAATTGATTTTGAAAAGTCCAAACAGTTGCTGAGTGCCTTGATTCAAAGCAGCCGCGATCATCCGACGCCATTGGCGTGGATGGCGCGGTGGCATTTGCTGCGGGTGGTCCAAGGTTGGTCTGATAATCCGGACCGGGACAGTGAACTGGCCTATGGCTGCACGGCACGGGCGTTGGATATTGACCCAAACCATACATTGGCACTGGTCAGTGAGGGGCAAGTTCTGACCCACCTGAAACGTAAACTTGATGATGCAGAGCAGCGGTATAATACAGCGCTTGAGGTCAATCCAAACGATGCAAACGGGCGCATGTTAAAGGCCATGTTGTTGGCCTTTACCGATCGCGGCAGCGAAGGGTTGGCAGATGCAAATCGGTCCCTGCAACTGTCACCCCTTGATCCGCACCGATTTATGAATTTGGCGTTGGCAGCGGGTGTGAACTTGAGCGCTGGCAATGATGACGCCGCAGTTGATCTGGCGCGCGCGTCATACCGGTTGAACCGGACCCACACGTCGACCTTACGTATGTTGGCTGTTGCAGAGGCGCGGTGTGGCAACCTTGCCTCCGCCAGGAAAGCGGCGTCTGAGCTGTTACGACTTCAACCGGGATTACGGGTCAGTAAGTGGCTGACAGATTCACCAAGTGCCAGCTTTGCCAACGGACAACAGTTCGCTTCGGACCTACGGTCTTTGGGCGTTCCTGATTAATTAAAACACTAGCATTAACGGGGTTATTAAATGTCTTTACCGCAAAACGGCTATAACGGCTATAATGGGTACAACGGTTATAATGGCTATAACGGGTACAATGGGTACAACGGCTATAATGGGTACAACGGCTATAATGGGTATAATGGGTATGGCGGCGGTGCGGGTGGTGGTGTTCCAGCCCAAGCGCTGATCACCAACCGCGACGGGATCGTCGGCACCGAATTGGAATATCCGGTCCATGTTGCGCCGGGCCTTCCCAACGATACGCGCAATCTGAAACGGCTGTCCGCGGGTGTGCGCGCCAGCATTTTCGACTTTGCCCTTAAGTCCAACCTCGAAATGACATTTGAAGCGGGCGCTTGCCCCACTGCAAAGCTATGGCGGCGCACACCTAAATCGGGCAATCAACCCGGCGGCGATTATCAGGAATTGGTGTCGCTGACAGCGCCTTCTGCCGACCAGCTAAAGGAGCAGTTAAAGTACCTCTATGGCTATGCCAATATCCGGCAGGACCGGGCTGCTGAAATTGCATCACAGGTCAGCGTGCCCTTGCCGTTCTTTGCCTCAATCGGCTTTCTTGATCCGGCGCGTACGCCGCATACGCTTGAATTTCTGGATGCTGCACTGCGGTTTTGCGTCTATGCTGAAATGCAGATGAAATACGCGCTGGCGGTCAAGCGCCCGATTGAGATGTCGCCGCAGGTCCAGCCGATGATCCAAACACCGACACATGGTTCATTGCCCAGCGGCCATTCCACGGAAAGCTTCCTGACCGCCCGTCTTATCCTTGAATTGATGCGTGCCTCTAATGCGCCGCAGTACGAAAATGCAGGCAAGAAAGGGGATCATTGGGGGGAGATGCTGATGCGTCAGGCGGCGCGGATTGCAACCAACCGCACAGTTGCGGGCGTGCATTATCCGGTTGATAGCGTGGCAGGGGCCATTTTGGGGCTCACATTGGCAGATCTGGTCACGTCGCTGAGCACTGGGGACAAACATTGGACAAGCGCGACTTTTGACGGATCATCCTTTAATGCTCAGGAAGACTTTGACTGGCATCAGCTTTATTGTGCCCGCACCAACCAGCAGCAATCGGAGTCCAAACACGGCAATCAGGTTTGGGCGACGGCCACATCACAGAAAACCAAGTCAAAGGCGGAACCAGCGCTGGCGTGGCTGTGGAAGCGCGCAGTTAAGGAATGGGACGATCTGAGCGATGGTCACGCCGACCTGGAGACGTAAAATGGCCGTTCAGGATATGAATGACCCGCTGGAAGACGTCAAAAACCATCTGACTGATTTTCGTCTGACCTTGGATGACGGAACGGATCAATGGTGGTCGGCGCTGCTGACCTTACAAGGGGGCAGCGCGGGCATCAGCATCGACGGGTTTATCGAAATGATAACGCCTGACATGGCACAGGATCTGATTGTGCCGGTTGTCTATTCGGTTTCTGACCGGGCCGTGGCGCATAACCGCTTTTTTCTAAGCGTCATCGCCCGGAAATCGACGCTTGATACGTTGAATAGGGCCGATACCTACCCTGTTGTGACGAATGTTGATCTGGGCACCCATGTTGACAAAGCGCATATTGATTTTGATGCAAAACCGCAAGAAAGCCCAATAAACAAGACCGAAGTGCCACGCGACACTGTCATCATGGCGGTGATTGATGATGGTATAGCGATTGCGCATAATCTGTTCCGCGATACACAAAGCTCGACCCGGATCATCCATGCCGATCTGCTTGCTGTTGTCCCTGATCGCGTGGCCGGGGACGCCACCTATGGCCGTCGCATGAACAAGTCCGATATTGATAGCCTTTTGGAGCAGTGTCTTGTTGATGGGATTCTGGATGAAGCTGCCTTTTACCGCGCGACTGGACAGGTCAACTATTTCAGTTCCAGTTTCGATCCAATTTCGCAGCGGCGGTCACACGGAACACATGTGACCGCGTTGGCAGCGGGATATCCGATTGATGCGGCAGTTCAGAACCGCCCAATCATCTGCGCGGCACTGCCCGCCGCTGTGACCCGCGACGTGACGGGGCAAAGTCTGCTGCCCAGTCTTGCGCTTGCACTCCATTCGCTGAGCAATATTGCACAGCAGTACGTGCTTGCCGGAACCACTGAAACGCCGCCGGTTGTTTTAAACTTCTCTTACGGCAATTCATCAGGGCCACATGATGGCACTGACGAAACCAGCGCGCTTTTGGAATGGTACGCCGCACGGGTGCCGGACCAGAAACTGTGGATGACGCTGCCATCGGGCAACGACAATCTGAAAGAAGGGCATGGGGTACTGCCGCTTGGTGAGGAAGGCTGCGCCAGCTCATTAACGATGGTTGCTTTGCCAGATGACAGAACGGCCTCGCATGTTGAGATTTGGGTGCCTTTTGGCCTTGAGCAGGCTGCTATTTCGCGCATTCAGATTTCCGTCAGCACACCATGGGGCGAAACCTGTGATTTTGCGCCGTCGGGGGCATGCTGCGGACAAAAACTGCATGACGGATCGGGCAGGGTGATTGGTCGCATCAGCTATGCGTTCAAGCCTGAACCGACTGAGCGGGGGGTGTTCACGATCAGTATTGCGCCGACATATTCCCTTGATCAAAACATTCAAACGGCCCCAGCAGGGCGGTGGGGCATTACAGCCACGACATTGCCGGGCGCTGGTAAGTTTGAGGGTGATTTAAAAGTTTGGATACGCCGGGACGAAAGCCAGCCGGGCTATAACCCAGGTGGGCGGCAAAGCTATTTTGTTGATCCCCAGTATCAGCGGTTTGGCGCGTTCGGCATGCCGATTGTGGTGGATCCGGTGCCTGATACATCCCTTATTCGTCGCGCGGGCACGATCAGTGGCTTTGCATGCGGCCAAAGCCCGGTTGTGGTGGCCAGCATGACCAAAAAGACGGGGCAGCCTTCGTCTTATTCCGCGTCTGGGCCCGTGACCAATACGCCCAACAGCCCTGTGGACCCAAGCCGAACCACGCCGGACACCGCAGCAAAGGGCGATGACAGCCTTGTTCTGGGCGGTGTTATCAGCGCTGGTACCAGCAGCGGGTCCTTTGTGCGGATGAACGGGACCAGCGTTGCCGCCCCGCGTTTGGCGCGTTTTGCCGCCGATCATATTGCGGCGGCGGATGGATCTGGCAGAGAGTTCGTGTTCGAATACCTTGGCTCACCAGATCATCTTGATCAACGGATTGGGGCCGGGGCGATTGACGACATTGAGGTGCCTTGGCGCACCTCTTAGAGGCGGTTTCAGCACCATCTCGGGCAATGATTAACGTCGGTGATTAACGTTGGGCAGGCCGATCCAGATAACCAATCAGGCTCTGGATCAGCTTGAACCCGGTACGGGCGTCTGTCTCAAGAATGGACAGGAAATCATCCGCCTCAATCCGCAACAAGGTGACGTCACTATCGGCGCGCATGTCCAGTCGGCGTGGATCATTGCGGATCAGCCCCAGTTCCCCCACCAAAGTACCAAGAGGTGGATTGATGACAAAGGCCTCTTCGCCGGTGTCGGTGCGTTCAATCAACGACACGTCGCCTTCGTAGATCAGGAAAGCGCCATCCGGCAGGTCATTCTTTCTGAACACGTACGCATCCGCGTCAAAGGTCACCCAGCGCGCGCTAAAGGCCAGTAACCTAAGCTGTTGGCGACTGAGTTCGCGAAACAGCGGCGCGCGGCGCAGGGCAAGGACCTTGCGTTGCAGGTCGGTGGTTTCGGTGGTTTGGACGGTTTCTTCGCCATCCTGACCAAGTGTTGTGAAATGGCCCTGGCGCAATTCGATATCTCGGTCTTGCATACCCTCTTTTGGGGTTTCGGTTTCTAGTTGCAGGATCGTTGCATCTGGCAACAGGTCGCGCAGGGCTGCCATGGCCCGGTTCCGGCCAGCAGCGTCTTGGCTTGCCAGCACACGATCAAGGATCACCAGACTGGGTTTTTTGACCACTGCCTGCGCAATGCTGATTTGTTCCAAAAGTTGCTTTGGCAAGTTTTTGCCGCGCCGTGTGGTGGGTAGGTTTTGAATCAGATTCATCAGGTTTGCGGGGTCAACTTGGCGGTCGAGGACGTCAACAACGAGGGTGCGTATCTTTTCCCTGCGGTTGCGCGAGGTTGGTTCGACTTTACCGAAAATCAGGTTCTCGAAGGCGTTAAGCCTTGGATGCCAGGCGTCTGAGTCCAAGGGTACAAAGTCAGCCTTGAGATCAGGTGAAAGTTCAGCCGCTTTTTTCCGGGCAGCCACGACAGCGGCTTTCAGATCATCGGAGAACACACGGTCCAGCTGTGCTGCTGGAATGTTTAGCGACAAGGATAAGAACAGCCCGGTATCCGCATTTTTCTGACGCGCCCTGCTTCGGACGTCTTGTTCTATCCTTTGCTGCGCCAGTTCCAGGTCTTTCAAAATGCCATCTGGCAGGCCAAGCCGCTGAAACAATGCGCTTTTGGTTCCGGTTGAATCAAAGACCTCCAGCAGGGTTTCAGCAATCAGCTTGCCCTGCGCCAAAACTTTATCCCGCAGGTCAAGTTCGGTCAGCACATCGACCAATACAGCCGTCGCATGTGGGTCAAGCCATTGATCTTGTGCGGCAATGCTGTTCAGCAAATTTTCAGGCAGGGTCAGTTCGTCGACATAAACACCTGACCCGAAAACCTGTATCACGTCCAACAGTGCGGAACGGTCCAGTTGCGCGGTTATGTCACCGCGTGCTGCGACCAATGCCTCAAAGAATGATGCGTCATGCGTGGCATCCAAGGGGTGGTCCAAAATTCGGGCCAAGAGAAGCCTTTGACCACCCGTCAATTCAATCAGGCGGCTCCAATCGGTCCCGGCGCGGTCCAAGGTATTGGATGCATCTTGTGCCGGGTGCCAAAGCTGCGCCACGCTTTCGGTGCTGTTGCCGCTGCGCCGCGCTTCCTTGAGGATGGCGTCGGTGAGCGTGTCACCGGGTTGTTGCCGCAGGGGGAGCATGACGTTTTCGCCCAACGTGCCTTCGAAAATATGCGGTGATGAAACGATATGCGCTGTGCGCGCGACAATTGATTCCGGTGCGATATCGGCCAAAGGTTGGTCGTTCCACAGAACGCGGCCTGAATTGGCGGATAATTCGCGCAAAAGCAAAAGCGCAAGTGCTGTGCAATCGCCATCGTCGGTTGCCGTCACGCAGGTCCAACTGCCAGACTCGAGGGTAAGGTCCGCACCGGACAGCACCTGATGCCCATCAACGTCTTCAAGCACGACGTTCTCAAAGCTCAACTTTGGTGCAGTTGGCGCGGTTTGCGTCAATTCGGATGTGTCCGGCAATTCCTCCAGCAGGTCCGCAGGTGTAAACCGACCAACGATCATGATGTAGCGTTGAGAGACCTCTTGCACGGCGGTGTAATAGGTCAACAATTCCTTCCAAGGGTCCGATAAATCCTTGAATGCAGCAATTGCTGCTACCAACGCACCGATGGTTAATTCTCCGTTTATGACCAGCAAACCACCCACAAGGAAATAGAAAAAGGGTGTGAGTTGGGTCAGGAAATTATTGACAAATTTCATGAAGTATTTTCGGCGATAAATCTCAAACCGGGTATCAAACAGCTTTCCCAGACGGGCGCTCATGGCGGCCTTACGGTATCGCCAGCCCCCGTGCTGCCGCAAAACCGTGGCACCCTCTGACAGTTCCCCGATTTCAGAAGCAAGGTCGCGCACCTGCAAAATACGGCTGCGGTTGAGCAGGTTAATCTTGGCCTGCATCCTTGGGATCAACCATGCCTGTACTGGGATCAAGGCAATCGCGGTCAATCCAAACCAGAGGTTCTGAATGAACAAAAACAGCAGGATCGTGATCATCTGGCCGGCTTGCAACAGCGGATTGGCAAAGGCATCCCCCATGATCCCGCCCAGCGGTTCTGCCTCAGCGGTGACCATGGCGGCCAGTTCACCTTCGGATACCCCGGCCTGATAGCTTCTGGGAAACCGTAAAATGCGTCCGATCAAAGTGTACCTAAAGCGCCGCAACAATCGTTCCGCCAGTACACCTTTCATGGTGTTGACCCGCATTTTCAAAAGGCCATGGGCGATGACAGCCCCCAGAAATACAAAGCAGAGCAGCAACAGTAATGAGGTCTGGGAAATGTCGATCCCAAGATATGTGACCACTTCGGATTGGGCACCAATCGCGTCATTGATGATCCGTTTGGGCAGTTCTAACGTCAGATACAGCAGCGGAAAAAGCAGTAGAGTGACACAGACAACAATGAACTGATCACGGCGCGAATGACGCCAAATAAACGCTAAGAGCGTCTTTTCCATCATGTGATCAGACAAACCATTGGACGGTAATGATCTGAATAAAATCTGCTTTGCAGGTATGTTTTGGATGGATCTATTTTTGATCTTACAAAAACCGGACAGGCTAATCTTGTTCCTTTTGTCTGGCTGTTAAATGGAACAAATGTTTGCATTCGCGTTACGTCATCCAGTTTTGACTTGGGACATGCGTGGGTATCAGTATTTTCACGCCTCACCTAAAAGATACCCCAAGCGGGATGCCGCGTCTATGTGTCTGCAATGATCAATACTTACGCCTGCTTTGGTTGATTTGCACCAAGCACTGTCACCAGAGCGCGCCGAATGCGGGTTTTAAGCCCGTCAATCATGCTGAACATTGATGGCACAAAGAGCAGCGACAAAACGGTGGATAACAATAGTCCGCCAATGACCGCAATGGCCATCGGCGCGCGAAATTCGCCGCCCTCACCAACTGCAAGGGCGCTGGGCACCATACCGGCAGTCATGGCGATGGTCGTCATGATGATGGGCCGCGCACGTTTGTGGCCCGCGTCCAGCATCGCGTCATATTTCGACACGCCGTCCTTCATGGCTTCCAATGCGAATTCGACCAGCATGATGGCGTTTTTGGTTACAATCCCCATCAGCATCAGAAACCCAATCACAACCGACAATCCAATGCCAGAGCCATAGAGATAAAGCGCAAAGATCGCCCCACCGATGGCCAGTGGCAAGGACATAAGGATGGTCACCGGGGTGACAAAGCTGGAGAACAACAAAACAAGCACAACGTAGACCAGCAAGATACCAGCGCCCATTGCCAGCGCGAACTGGGTAAAGACTTCGCCCATCACCTCAGCATCACCACCCGCTTGAATCCGAGTGCCTGCGGGCATGTTTTGCGCAATTGGCAGTGCGTTCACCGCGGCCGTGGCTGGGCCAAGCAGGAAACCGTCAGCGACATCTGCCTCAACGGTTGTGCGGTATTGCCGATCATAGCGTTCGATGGATGTTGGTCCGGTCGAAAGCGCGATATCGGCAACCACGCTGAGCGGGATAGGGGCACCCGTTGTGCTGGGGATGCGCAGACCTGACATGCGAAACAAGTCTTCTCTGACGTTCTGTTCCAATCGCACCACGATAGGTATCTGGCGTTCGCCGGTATTAAACTTGGCCACATTGCCCCTCGTCGCACCAATCGTCGCGATGCGGATGGTCGATGCCAAGGCCGCGGAGGTGATGCCCATTTCAGCGGCAAGGTCGGCGCGTGGGGTGATTTGAATTTCTGGACGTAACAGCGATGCTTCGCTTGAGGCACCAACAACTTCTGGCAGGCCGTTCATTGCCTTGGCCAGTGCATCAGCGGCCTTGGCGGTTGTATCAACGCTATCCCCAAGCACATTGACTTGCAGGTCACGTGTGCCGTCCTCTGACAGGACAAACAGGCGCACATCCGGGACCGGGGCCAATAAGACCTCCAATTGGTCAATGATTTCGAATGATGTTCGGTCACGGTCAGACTTTGATCCAAAGCCAATGCGAACTGTTGCGGCGGTGTCCTGACCGTCCACAAAAACGGTTTCGACCTCTGGTATGGTTTGAATGATCTCAGTGACCTCGCGCGAAACAGCACGGGTTTGGTCCATCAGTGAACCGGGTGGCAATTCGATTGATACACTGGCACGCCCGGTATCAGATGGTGGAATAAATTCAGTTGGTAACAACGTTGCCGAAAAGATAGATGCGGCAAATATGACAAGGCCCAGTACCAATGTGATCAGGCGATTATGCAAGGTCCACCTGAGAATGCGCATGTAGCCACGCATGACAAATCCGTCTTGTTCGTCTTCTGGCTCAATCCCATCGCGTAAGAAATACGCAGCCATCATTGGCGTGATCAGCCGCGCCACCAACAGCGAAAACAACACGGCCACAGCGACCGTCAGACCAAATTGTTTGAAATACTGCCCGGCGATTCCAGACATGAAACTGACCGGTGCAAAGACCGCAACAATGGTAAAGCTGATTGCGATCACAGTTGTGCCAATTTCAGATGCAGCTTCTTCTGACGCCTCATAGGCGGGTTTGCCCATCTGGATATGGCGGACGATATTTTCAATCTCGACGATGGCGTCATCGACCAAGATGCCCGTCACCAAGGTGATCCCCAAAAGCGAAACGGTGTTTAATGAAAAGCCAAGATAGTTCATCACGATAAAGGTCGGAATGATCGACAGGGGCAGGGCAACCGCCGTGATAATTGTCGCCCGCCAATTCTTGAGGAACAAAAACACCACGATGATGGCAAGGGCGGCCCCTTCGTACAGGGTGTCCATCGCGGAATGGTAATTGCCTTCGGTGTAATGGGTGGCATCGTCGATCAATGAAAACGACGCGTTGGGATAGGTTGCGGCCAGTTCTGCCAGTCGGTTCTTGGCGTTATCACCAGCGGTCAGGTCGCTGGCCCCGGTGGCGCGAAAGACACCAAAGGCCACAACAGGCTGACCATTGAACATCGCAAAAGACGTCGCTTCGGTTGATCCGTAAGACACCGTGCCAAGCTCTTCGAGGCGGACAGTTCGGCCCGTGGCAAGGGTGATGGGGCTTGCTGCAAGTTCCGCAATTGTGGCGGCACTGCCAAGGGCACGGATGGAAAATTCTTGCCCGGCCAAGTCACCGGAACCACCGCCCAAATCAATATTATTTTGCAAAATCTGTGTGTTGACGTCTGATGCCGTCAGCCCAAGCGCCAGCAATCGGTTTGGGTCAAGTTCGACCTGAACGGCCTCATCTCCGCCACCTATGCGGCTGACTTTGCCCACGCCATTTTCGCCCGTCAGCTCGCGTGCGACGATCTCATCCACAAAATAAGACAGATCCTCAATCGTGCGTGTCGGGTCAGACACCGCATAGGTCAAGATCGGCATGCCGGTGACATCGACGCGTTGAATGTTGGGTTCTGTGATGCTGTCGGGCAAGTCACCCTGCACACCTGCAACGGCATCTTTTATGTCGTTTAGCGCCCGGTCCGTATCAACTTCAAGGTCAAATTCGATGGTAATACTGGCAAAACCATCTGTTGCAACGGCAGTGACGTGGTTCACGCCCGTGACATCAGACACAGCGCTTTCTACCGGTTTGACAATTTGGTTGGCGATCTCTGACGGGGCGGCCCCGGCTTGGCCAATGCCTACGGTGATAATCGGTATGTCGATGTTGGGGAATTGTGTGACAGGCAGCCGGAAAAACCCTACCATCCCGACAATGACTAAAACAAGGAACAGCGCCAGCGACGGGACCGGCGTGCGGATGGCCCAGGTGGACATGTTCATTTTGATGCCCCTTCGGCCATGTCAGTCTTGGACATGATCGGCGTTATCTGGTCGCCGTCACCAAAAAAGGACCCGGCCTTTGCGACAACGACTTCTGCGGTCTCAAGCCCCTCAGCTATTTCGCGTAGATCGTTCCAGATCAGCCCGGCAATAACCGCGCGTTTTTCCAAGGTATTGTCGTTCACAACCAGAACAAATGTACCTGAGCTGTCTGTCAGCACGGCCGTGGTTGGCACGGCCAGCGCTTGGCGTTTTTCGGTGATGATCCAGCCATTGGCAAAAACACCGGATCGTAGCCCCGGTTGATCCGCAACATCAATGCGGATGGTGCCAAGCCGGTTGACGGGGTCAACAGTGGGAGAGATGCGTCTGACGGTGCCCGCGACCAAGCCGACACCCGCCACGGACATCTCAGCGCCATCGCCCTTTTCGATTTGGCCAAGCGCTGTTTCGATTACTTCTGCTTCGACCTCTACGGTCCCGTCTGTGATGACCCGGAAAATCGGTTCACCCCCCGAGGCTGCAATCGCACCGATCTGGCCATTGCGGGCCGAAATCAACCCGTTGACAGGGCTGCGCAGCGTCGCGCGTTCCAGATTGATTTGCGCCAAGTCAAGCTGTGCTTGTGCCTGTTGAAGCTGCGCTTTGGCGACCGCCAAACCATCATTGGCAGAGGTCACCGCGGCATCGGCGGTTTGGGAATCTGCCACCGCTTGATCAAGGGTGGATTGGGTTGCTGTGCCTGCATCTTTCAGCCGCTGTGCGCGGTTCAAGGCAGCACTTGTTCGGGTGGCGGTCGCCCTCGCAGAGATGATCTGACTTTGAGCCTGCCCCACACTGGCCTCGGCCCGCGCATATTCGGCCTGCGCCTGTGCAAGCTGAGAGGCGAGGGTCCTTGCGTTCAGGGTGGCAAGCACATCGCCTGCATTTACGACATCCCCCGCATCGACTTCCAGCGTATCTATGGTTGACCCGTTCACTTGCGGATAGATCAACACCTCTTGCCGTGCGACCAGCGTACCAGAAACGGGAACCCGGCCAATCATTTCGGCCATTGTAACTGTCGCCACAGTAACCGACGCGGACGCTGCATTTTGCTGAGCAGCGTTTGGCGCATCCTCGGCACGTGCAGTGAAGGGCAGCAATGTCAAACAGACAGCAGCCACCATAGGCAAGACCAAGCGGCGGTAATCCAGCGCTGTGAAGCCCTGAGAGTTCTTACGTAGCTTTGCCATTGAATGTCCTTCAAATTCTGTGTCTGCCAGTATCCGGTGCCGTTGATAAATCATTTGGCTCGAGGATTGCTTTTCAGTCTTGGGGGCGGGTGCCGCGTCCGCTCGACCATGTAAGCCCTAACGCTCAAACCCCAAGGGCTGCAAGGATGTTTTGTACCCGCGCGGGATAGTCCGAGATAATACCATCAACACCCATTTTGACCATGCGATGAATCGCGTCGGGTTCATTCACGGTCCAAACATTGACCGACAGACCCAAATCTTGCGCGTGAAGAAGGTCTCTTTCCGTCAGGTCTTCGAAATAGGGGCACCAGACGTGACCACCAAGATCGGCAATGGTTTGCGGCAGGCTGTTTTGATGGCCAATGCGTTTTGCACCATCCATCCACAGTGACCCATCCATGATATTCGGTTCCATCATGGTGCCATGGTTATGTTCAAGGGTCAGATACCCGCGTCGCACCTCGGGGGCCCGTCGAGCGCAGGCATGGATCACCCGCCAATCAAAGCTTGAGATGATTGAGCGTGCCAGCAAATCGTGAGCCGCGAGAATGGTGATAACATCCTCTGCCAGCACCTCTGGCGGATCATTGATTTGGGGGGTCATGGCGTGTGACTTGATCTCTACGTTCACCAGCAATGACGCTTTGCCAGCGGCCCATGCACAAAAAACCGCAAAGGTAGGGATCGCCGCGCCGTTCAGGCGTGCCTGATCTGGAAACCGTGTGGCATATTCGGTGCCGGGTCTGATCGTGCCGACATCAAGTTGCGCAAGCTCTGCCGGGGTTGTCTGCAAGATAGGTTGTGGCGCGCCAGTCATCCATGTGTTGTCTTTGTCGCGGGTAAACGCCTGCGAAATATGGGGGTCATGCGCCACCACTGGCACCCGACCTTTGGCGTTCTGCACATCCATTTCAACCGCCTGAACTCCGATGTCTGTCAGGTATCGAAAACCGGCCATGGTATTTTCAGGAAAGATACCACGCGCCCCACGGTGGCCGAATACTGTGATCTTGCGGGCGTTTTGCATCACAGGCGCTGACCTGTTTCCGGGTCAAAGAAATGCAGGTTGTCAGAATTCACGCCAAACCGGATTTCTGAGCCGCTTTTGGTGTGATGCACCCCCGGCAAGCTGATGGTGAAAGCATCTGTCGATCCGGTAAAGCGCCCATGCAGCAATGTGTTGGCCCCCAGTGGTTCACCCATTTGAACGGTGATGGACAGCGGCCCCTGTGGGTCCGCGATCACATGTTCAGGCCGAATGCCAACGGTGACTTTGCCCGCGATGTCCACTGCCATGGGCAATTCGACTTTGCCCAGTTTCAGCCTGCCGCCTTCTATTACCCCGTCCATCACATTCATCGACGGGCTGCCGATAAACTGTGCTGCGAACAGGGTTTGCGGGCGTTCATAGACTTCCAATGGTGTGCCGATCTGTTCGGCCCGGCCTGCGTTCATCACAATCATCCGGTCGGCCATGGTCATTGCCTCAACCTGATCATGAGTCACATAAAGTGACGTAATACCCAAGCGATTTTGCAAATCCCGTATCTCAAGACGCATTTGCACCCGCAGTTTGGCATCAAGGTTCGACAGGGGTTCGTCAAACAAAAACACCGCAGGTTCGCGCACAATCGCCCGACCCATGGCAACCCGCTGCCGTTGCCCGCCCGACAGGTCGCGTGGGCGCCGATTAAGGTAAGGCTCCAACTGCAACAGCTTGGCGGCGGCGTCGACTTTTTGGTCAATCTCGGCCCTGGGCAGTTTGGCGATCTTCAGACCATAACCCATGTTCTGACGCACGGACATATGCGGATAAAGCGCGTAGTTTTGAAACACCATCGCGATGTCACGGTCCATCGGCTCAAGTTCGTTGACGCATTTGCCGCCGATGCTGACGTCGCCCTCTGTGACGCTTTCCAACCCCGCCACCATGCGCAGCAGGGTTGATTTGCCACAGCCGGACGGGCCGACAATCACGATGAATTCGCCGTCTTCGATGACAGTGGAAACCCCGTGGATCACCTGTGTGGGACCAAAGCGTTTCTTGACGTTGTTGAGTTCTACAGTTGCCATGGGGTCCTATTTTTCGCTGTCCACGAGACCGCGGATAAAAAGTTTCTGCATAGAGATGACCACAATCACTGGCGGGATCATTGCCAAAATCGACGTGGCCATGATGACGGGCCAATCCGCCACATCATCGCCCGATGGGAACATCTGTTTGATGCCCATGACGATGGTGTTCATTTCGGGATCGGTGGTGATCAACAGCGGCCAGAGGTATTGATTCCAGCCGTAAATAAACAAGATCACAAATAGGGCGGCGATATTTGTGCGGCTCATCGGGAACAGAATATCCCAGAAAAACCGCATCGGTGATGCGCCGTCCACCCGTGCGGCTTCGGCCAATTCATCAGGCACGGTCATGAAAAACTGTCGAAACAGGAACGTCGCGGTGGCCGAGGCGATCAGGGGAAAGATTAATCCGCCATAGCTGTTGAGCATGCCAAAGCCTGCGACAACTTCATACGTCGGGACAATGCGCACTTCGACGGGCAACATCAGCGTTAGGAAGATCAGCCAGAAAAACACCGCTTTGCCGGGAAACCGGAAATACACAATCGCAAAGGCGGACAGCAGAGAGATGATGATTTTGCCCACTGCAATCCCCATCGCCATGATCAGGCTGTTCAGCAGCATCGTGGCCACCGGCACATTCACCCCAGATAAGAGCGCCGATTTATAGTTATTGAAAAACTGATCGCCGGGCCAAAGCGGCATGGGGGGCTGCACGATCTCTGGCTGGGTCACGGTTGAGGCGACAAAGGCCAGCCAGATCGGGAAGAACACCACCAAGACGCCACAGATCATCAAAACATGGCTGAGCCAAAGACCCGAGCCGCGTTTTTCAACCATGCCGGGGGGCGGATCGTTGGCGATGTTGTGCACGGTATCGGTCAATAGTGCACCCTCCGCTCAATGAACTTGAACTGGAAAATGGTCAGGGCGCCAACAACGACCAGCAAGAGTACCGATTGCGCCGCGGACGATCCTAAATCTTGGCCGACAAAGCCATCCGAGAATACCTTATAAACAAGGATTGTTGTCGATTGTTGTGGCCCGCCAGAGGTAATCGTGTGGATCACGCCAAAGGTTTCAAAAAACGCATAGACGATGTTCACGACCAGCAAAAAGAATGTTGTGGGGGACAAGAGCGGCAGTACAATTGTCCAGAACCGCCGCCAGAACCGTGCGCCGTCAATGGCTGCGGCCTCAATCACTGATTTTGGCACGGCTTGTAATGCGGCAAAGAAGAACAAGAAGTTATAGCTGATCCGCCCCCATGCAGAGGCGACAACAACCAACCCCATCGCTTCCCCACCGTTCAGCACATGGTTCCAGTCATATCCCAGATGGCCCAGATACCATGACACAACACCGACGCGGGTGTTGAACATGAACAGCCACAGCACACCGGCGATGGCGGGGGCAACGGCATAGGGCCAGATCAATAGGGTGCGATAAATGCCAGCACCTTTGATCAACCTGTCGGCCACAACAGCCAGAAACAGCGCGGGGATCATCGAGGCAAGCGTGACAAGCGTTGAAAAGATCGCCGTGGTCAGAAAGGAGGTTCGGTAATACGGGTCCGATAGCAAATACTTGAAATTGCCAAGCCCGACGTATTGCATCGACAGACCAAAGGGATCGGGAATGAACAAAGATTGCCAAATCGCTTGGCCTGCGGGGTAAAAGAAAAACACCGCTGACACAAAAACCTGTGGCGCGATCAGACACAGCGGTAACAGCCAACCCTTAAATGTGACGCGTTTTTCCATGATATCCCGGCTTTAAAAATGTGGCAGGCGGCCAAGATTGGCCACCTGCCATGAGGGGAGGTTACTGGTTGGCTTGCTCAAACCGACGCAGCAATTGGTTGCCACGCTCTGTTGCGCTGTCCAACGCCTCTTGGGCGGTTTTGTCACCGGCCCAGACACCTTCAAGTTCTTCGTCGATGATGCCACGGATTTGGTCAAATGACCCCAAACGCAATCCCTTGGAATTGTTGGTGGGTTCATTGGCTGTCATCTGGATCACCGCCACATCTGTGCCGGGGTTTTCATCGTAAAACCCGGATGCGCGGGTTGCCTCCGCCGCCGCGGTGGTGATCGGCAGATATCCGGTATCTTTATGCCACTGCTCCTGCACAGGGGTCGAAGACAAATAGGCAAGGAATTCAGCCGTGCCTTCGTATTCTGCCGCTTCATGGCCTTCCATCACCCAAAGCGATGCACCACCGATGATGGTGTTTTGCGGCGCGCCTGCGACACCTTCCCAATAGGGCAGCGGGCGCACGTCAAAGGCAAATTGAGCCTCAGCTTTGATGCCCGCATATCCGGCTGAGCTTTCGGTGAACAATGCACATTCGCCAGCGCGGAAATTTGCGCCACCTTCATTGCGGCGACCTGCGTAAAAGAATTTGCCGTCCTTGGCCCATTCTCCCATCGCGGTGATATGTGCGACCTGCACCTCACCATTCAACGCCAGTTCCGTATCAATCCCGGCAAAACCATTGTCTTTGGTAGCAAATGGAACGTCGTGATAGGCTGACAGGTTTTCAAGGTGAATCCAGCTTTGCCATGCGGTGGTCAGCGGGCATTCATTCCCGGCTTCTTTAAGTTGGTCCAACACGCCGCCAACATTTTGCCATGTGGACAGGTCGACATCAGGATCAATGCCCGCCGCTGTCAGCGCATCCCGGTTCACCCAAAGCACAGGCGTGGATGAATTGAAGGGCAGGGACAGCATGTCGCCCTCAGTGCTGGTATAATAGCCTTTGACCGCACCGATGTAAGCGTCTTGGTCGAACTCAACCCCTGAAGCGGCCATTACATCGGCCACCGGGCGCACAGCACCTTTGGCAGACATCATGGTCGCGGTGCCGACTTCGAACACCATCAGGATGTGCGGCTGTTCGCCCGCACGAAAGGCAGCGATGCCCGCGTTCAGTGTCTCGGAATAGTTACCTTTGTGGCTGGCAACGACGGTGTATTCTTTTTGGCTTGCGTTGAAATCTTCGACCTGTGCGGCAACCAATTCGCCCAAACGCCCCGTGAAGGCGTGCCAGAATAGAACTTCGGTTTCGGCAGATGCCGCAAGTGGTGACAAGAAAGTTGTGCCGGCGATCACTGCGCCAATTGCAAATTTATTCATGATTCCCTCCCAGAGATTCGCACCGATGTTTGATCGGCAATGTTGGTGGATGCTAATCGACGGCTTGCATAATGCAAGGCTATCTTTGTAGAATTTATCATAACACAATATTATACCTTTGATTTGAGGGGCGAGACGATATGGCTACGAAACCGAGGCTTCGACAGCTTGAGGCCCTTAAATCAGTCGCAGATTACGGAACGATGACACGTGCTGCGCAAAGTCTGGAAATTTCACAACCTGCGGTAAGTCGGTTGATTTCTGATCTGTCCGAGGACCTAGGGTTTGCATTGCTCGACCGCAAAAATGGCCGGTTGGTGCCGACCCAAGAGGCGCGTTATATCCTGCCGGATATTGGACGGGTTCTGGAAATGCTGGACCATATCACCGACACCAGCCGCAACTTGAATGCCCGCACGGCGGGGCATCTGCGGGTTGCCTGTTTGCCGGGTTTTGCCACCAGCCACTTGCCAGCAGTCGTTGCTGCGTTCTTGAACGCGCGATCAGATGTGACCATCACGCTTGAGCCGGACCGACCCGAACGTATCTTGGAATGGATCATCGGGGAACAATATGATTGCGGGATTACCGATGGGTTCGAAGGTCATCCGGTGATTGAAAGCACGACACTAAACATCAGAACTGTCTGCATTTTCCCACTTGGTCATCGGCTTTGTGATCTTGCCCATATCGAACCAAAACATCTGGATGGCGAACGGCTGATCCACACCCGGCGTGACAGTGCATTTTATCAAACTCTCAGCGAGGTGTTTCGCAAATCCGGTGCCAATCCGACCCCGGTGGTCGAAACCAGGCAATTCACCGCGGCCTGTGAATTGGTGGCGCTTGGGGTCGGCGTGTCGGTGGTGAGTGAGCTTGATGCGCGCAATTTTGTGGGGCGTTTGGAATACCGCCCCTTTGTGCCAAACGTCCCGCATCAGGTGTCACTGGTTCGGCCAATCCACAAAATGCCGTCGATGATCACCCTAGACTTCATGGAGGCCTTTACAGAAAGCCTGAGCGATCTGGTGGTCTGACCGAGGGCGATAAACTTTCTTGACAATTGAACTGGACAGGTGTGTCTATTTACCCAAAGTGTAGGGGACATATTATGAAATCGCAGTACAGAGTTGTCGTTATCGGGGGCGGGGTTGTCGGGGCTTCGGTTCTATATCATCTGGCCAAACTGGGGTGGACTGACGTGGCGCTTGTCGAACGATCTGTCCTGACGGCAGGGTCAAGCTGGCATGCGGCGGGGGGTATTCACGCCTTGAACGCCGACCCCAACATCGCGCAGTTGCAGGCCTATACCATTGACCTGCTCAGCGAGATTGAAAAGGAAAGTGGCCAGAACATCGGCCTGCACATGACCGGCGGTCTGACCATGGCAGGCACACCGGACCGCTGGGAATGGCTTCAGTCGGCATACCGCACATTTCAATCCATAGGGATCGAAGATTGCCGTTTGGTCACTGTGGAAGAGGCGGTTGAACTGAACCCGATTATGTCAGGCGAGGGTCTGCTGGGAGGTATGTGGGCCGACCGTGAGGGATATATCGACACCACTGGCACAGTGCATGCCTATGCGACGGCTGCCAAGAAACGTGGGGCCACGGTGATTGAACACAACCGGGTGCTGGAATTGAACCAGACCTTGCAGGGCTGGGATGTTGTCACCGAAAAAGGCACGATTTCCTGTGAGCATGTGGTCAATGCTGGTGGTCTTTGGGCCAAGCAGCTGGGCCGTATGGCGGGCATCGAATTACCCGTTGCGCCGCTTAAACACCACTATCTGATTTCAGACAGCATTCCCGCGCTTGAGGATATTGACTTCGAAGTGCCGATGACTGTCGACCTTGAGGGGTTCACCTATTTGCGCCAAGATCAAAAAGGCGTGCTGTTGGGGATATATGAAACCAAGACGGAACATTGGGCCATGGACGGTGCGCCGTGGGACTACGGGATGGAGTTGTTTCAGGAAGACACCGACCGGATTGAACATGAATTGACGCTAGGTTTTGAGCGCTATCCGGCATTGCAAGACGTGGGCGTTAAAACATGGGTCAACGGTGCGTTCACCTTTTCCCCCGATGGCAATCCGCTTGTCGGCCCCGTGCCGGGCAAGCGCGGATATTGGTCGGCTTGCGCGGTGATGGCAGGGTTCTTGCAAGGCGGCGGCGTTGGTAAATCACTGGCGGAATGGATGATCCACGGTGAACCAGAGGCAGATGTTTACGGCATGGATGTTGCGCGTTACGGCATCTGGGCAGAGAACAAACAGTACATCAAGGAAACCACCGGGCAGTTTTATTCGCGCCGGTTTGTGATGACCTATCCCAATGAACAACTACCCGCCGGGCGGCCCGTAAAAATGACGGGCTGTTATTCGGACATGGACGCGGCTGGGGCAAAGTGGGGCCAAAGCTGGGATCTCGAAGTGCCGCTTTATTTTGCGCCCAAGGGTTTTGAGGAAAAGCCATCGCTCAAACGATCAAACGCCCATGACATTGTGGGGGCTGAATGTCGTGCCGTGCGTGATGGCGTGGGGCTGCTTGATATCACTGCGTTTTCGCGGTTTGAGGTCACGGGAGACAATGCTGAAAGCTGGCTGAACACCCTTATGGCCAGCAAACTGCCCGCGCCGGGTCGGGCCAAACTGGCCCCGATGTTGGGCCATGACGGGCGACTTAAGGGAGACCTGACGATCTTTAACTGGGGGGATGGGACGTGGTGGATCACCGGATCATACTATCTGCGCACGTGGCACATGCGCTGGTTCAACGATCACATGGTGGGAGGTGTTCAGGTGCGTGATCTGGGTGATGAAATGGCGGGGTTGTCACTGGCCGGGCCAAAATCTCGTGATGTTCTGAAGGCGGCATTGAGTAATGGCGATGTTGATGTACTGAAATTCATGGGCTGCGCGCCGATGGATGTTGGTCTGGTGCGTTGCAAGGTCGGGCGGCTTTCGGTGGCGGGAGAGTTGGGATACGAATTGCATTGCCGTGCCGGTGACATAAAGGCGCTGCGTGATACACTGCTGCGCGCAGGCGCGGATCACGGTATGATCGAATATGGTTTCAACGCATTGCTGTCACTGCGGTTGGAAAAATCATTTGGCATTTGGTCCGCGGAATTCACCCAAGGCTATACGCCGGGGCAGACAGGAATGGACCGCTGGATCGACTGGACCAAGGATTTCATCGGCAAAGACGCGGCGGTGAAAGAACGCGACGCGGGCACGCTCGGTAAGGTCTTAGTCACGCTTGAAGTTGAAGCGGATGGGGCGGACGCGGCGGGCTATGAACCTGTCTGGGCGGGCAGCGACAAGATCGGCTTTGTCACTTCGGGTGGCTATGGCCATACGGTGGGCAAATCGCTGGCGATGGCGCTGATCGACAACCAGCATGCGGGTGAAGGGACGCAATTGACGGTGCATGTGGTTGGCGTAGAGCGCAAGGCGGTTGTGATCGCGCCATCGCCCTATGATCCAGCAGGCAAAGCGATGCGCGGATGAAGGATCGGGGTACACGGCGCGGCGGCAGACGCGGGGCCGCGGCGGCGGCGGCGGAGGGACCTAAGCGCAAGGTGGATTACCACAACCTGCGCAATCCCTTTCCATTGATGTCGGTCTTTTCGGAGGATGAGGTCGCCAACATGCACACAACCGCGCTGCGCGCACTGGAGGAGCTGGGCTTTAAGGTCTTGCTGCCCGAAGCGGTGGCGCTTTACCGCGCCGCTGGTGCGCGCGTGGATGGCGAAATGGTCTATCTGGGTCGCGAGATTGTGGAGGCCGCGATTGCAATGGCCCCGCGCAGCATTACCGGTCGTGCCGGATCTCGTGCCAAGGACGTCACTCTTGAATTGGGCACGCTGGTGTTTCAACCGGGCGCAGGGGCCCCTCATGCCACTGATCTGGTACGCGGACGTCGCCCCGGTTCGGCGCAGGATTTCCGGGACTACACCCAGATTGCCGATCATTTTGATGTTTTTCAGATGATGTCCCCTTCGGTAGAGCCGCAGGATGTGCCCACCAATTTGCGTCATTATTTTACCACCGAAGTACAGATGACGCTGACGGAAAAATTCCCCTTCGTCTTTTCGCGCGGCACGCCACAGGTGATGGATGTCTTTGAAATGATCTGCGATTTCCGGGGGCTGGATGATGCGGCCTTTGCGGCAAATCCCCATTGCTACACCATTATCAATACCAACAGCCCGCGTACGCTGGATATTCCGATGGCCCAGGGGTTGATCGATTTTGCACGTGCGGGCCAGCTTTCCATCGTGACGCCCTTTACGCTGATGGGCGCGATGGCCCCGATCACCGTCGCCGGGGCGATCACCCTTAGCCATGCCGAAGCACTTGCCGCCATCACGCTCACCCAACTTGTGCGTCCGGGCGCGCCTGTGTGCTATGGCACTTTTACGTCTAACGTCGATATGAAGTCTGGCGCGCCTGCCTTTGGCACACCGGGGCATTTCCAAGCCTCCGTTGCGGCCGGGCAATTGGCGCGTCAGGTCGGGCTGCCATGGCGATCAGCGGCGGGATCGGCGGCAAACCTCAATGACGTGCAGGCCGCCAATGAAAACCAGATGGGCCTTTGGGGATGTCTGATGGCCGGGGCGACGGTTGTGATCCATTCCGCAGGTTGGCTGGAGGGCGGCCTGAGTGTTTCCTACGAAAAACTGATCACTGATGCTGAGGTGCTGAACATGGTGGCTGAACTTTGTGCAGGAGCACAAGCCGGGGCGGACGAGATCGGCTTTGACAACGCGCTGTCCCATGTGGACCCCAGCGGCCACTTCTTTGCCGCACCCCAAACGATGGAGCGTTACGACACAGCGTTCTATCAACCCATCGTACACGATTATGCCAATTTCGGAACTTGGACAGATCGTGGTGCCGAAGATGTAAACGTGCGGGCCACGCGTTATTGGCAGGACATTTTGGAAAAGGATGCCCGCCCCAATGTTGATGGAGACAAGTTGGCCGCCTTGCAAGAATTCATCGCAAAGCGCACAGAGGCTGGTGGCGCGCCACCTGAAAGTTGATCAATGACAGACCCTATTCCCTTATACGGCAACACCAAAGTCACCCGCGAGGATTGGCTGAACGTGGCCTTGGATATCTTGGTCAGCGAAGGGGTGGCGCAGGTCAAAGTGTTGTCGATCAGTGATCGGTTGGGGGTCTCTAGGTCCAGTTTCTATTGGTACTTCAAAAGCCGCAAAGACCTGCTGGCCGCGCTGCTTGAAGACTGGGAGCAGACCAACACCGCGCTGTTGATCCGGCATGCGAATATGCCTGCTACGACTATTACCCAAGCTGTGTGCAATCTGTCGCGATGTTGGATTGACCCCGCGCTATTCAATCATCAACTGGACTTTGCCATCCGGGAATGGGCGCGGCGCGATGGGGCGGTGCGCCGCCGGATTGATCAGACAGATGCCGCACGGGTGGCGGCGTTTTCCGCATTGTTTGAACGGTTCGGGTATGTCCCCGATGAGGCCGAGGTGCGCGCACGGGTGATGTATTTTATGCAGGTTGGCTATTACGCACTGGAACTGTCTGAACCGATTGAGGAACGGCTTAAGAGGGTCAAGAATTATGTGTTCAGCTTTACCGGGCAGGAGCCGCTCACATCAGAGGTCGACGCGCTGGTTGCCTATGGGATCAAGGTAAACAGCTAGGGTCAGGACCCTAAACCTGACCCAGTAGGCGCGATACTTCGGCCTGCACCTTTTCCGCCGCGGCTTCCTTGATCGGACCATAGCCGCGGATGCCCTGTGGCGCTGCAAGGATTGCCAGCTTTTGCGCATCCTCGATGTTTGGCGCGACAACCAGCTTCAGCACATCTTCGAACCACTCAATCAGACCCACTTCCAACTTGCGATCTGCGCCATAGGCAAACACATTCGCCCATGTGCCGCGCAAGCCTTTCAGGTGCGCTAGCAGTTTGAAACCCTGCGCCATCCAAGGCCCGAACTGGCGCTTCATGGGGCGCCCCCGTGTGTCACGTTTGGTTGGCCAAAGCGGCGGGGCGAGGTGGTATTTAACCCGATAATCCCCCTCAAAATCTGCCGCAATGCGCGTGGCAAATTCCGGCAGGCCGTGCAGCCGGGCGACCTCATATTCATCCTTGTAGGCCATCAGTTTGAACAGAGACTTGGCGGCCATGATGAGGTGGACATCCGTTAAATAAGGGGCCGCCGCATCTAGGGTGGCCTTGTACCGCGCGGCATAAGCAGCGTCTTGATAGTCGGTCAGAAACGCCATGCGCCGGGTGATGAGTGCTTTGGGTGTTTGATCGACGTCGGCAGTTTTTGATACCGGGCTCAGTTTTTCCGGTGCCACCGCCATCATGCGCCCAAACGCAAATGCGGTTTTGTTTTTTTCGGGTGCCACAGCGTTTAATTCAATCGCCTGATAGAGCGCACTGAGCGATACGGGCACCAACGCCTGTTGCCATGCAAAACCCAACATCATTACATTGGCAAAAACGGCGTCGCCCATCAGCCGTTCAGCCATCTTATTGGCATCAAAAGCCGCAAGGTTGTCCGTGCCGACCACATCCGCAATCACCTGTTCACGCTGGTCGATTTTCAAATCCGCATCTCGGTTCAGCACCAGATCACCGGTTGGCATTTCGGCGCGGTTCAACACAACTTTTGTGCCGCTTCGGTAATGTGCAGAGGCTTTGGAGGCGGAACTGACCACCATGTCACAGCCGATCACCGCATCGGCGCTGCCTTGATCAATGCGAACCTGATGCACGTCACCCGGCGTTGCCGCAATTCGGACATAGCCCAACACAGTGCCGAATTTTTGCGCGAATCCAGTAAAGTCCAGGACCGACGCGCCTTTGCCTTCCAAATGGGCGGCCATTGAAATTAGGGCACCGACAGTCACAACCCCGGTGCCGCCAACACCTGTGACAAGTAAGTTATAGGGCGTGTCGACCTGCGGCAGATCGGGCAGGGGCAGATCCTGTACCATCGCGTCAATGTCCAACCCTGCGCCAGATTTCTTGCGGCGTGTGCCCCCCTCTATGGTGACAAACGAAGGGCAAAACCCATTCAGGCAGGAATAATCCTTGTTGCAGGTGGATTGGTTGATCTGCCGCTTGGTGCCAAATTCGGTCTTCTTGGGTTCCACGCTCAAGCAATTGGATTCCAGTGAACAATCACCGCAGCCTTCGCAGACCAGATCATTGATCATCACAAATTTTGCGGGGTCATCCATTTGCCCGCGTTTGCGTTTGCGGCGCTTTTCGGTGGCGCAGGTTTGGACGTAAATCAACACGGTGACACCGAGGATGTCACGCAATTCGCGTTGTACGGTGTCCAGATCGCGGCGGTGGTCAAATGTTGTACCGCTGGGAAAATCCGGGCGGCTGAGGGCCTCGGGTGTATCAGAAACCACCGCAATGCGCGTAACGCCTTCGGCGCGCACGGCCTGTGCAATCGCGGGTGCAGATACAGGGCCATCCACGGGCTGTCCTCCGGTCATCGCTACCGCATCATTATACAAAATTTTATAGGTGATGTTGGTGCCAGCCGCGACAGCTTGGCGGATGGCAAGCGAGCCGGAATGATACCATGTGCCTTCGCCAAGGTTTTGAAAAATATGTTTGCCACCGTTAAACAGGGATGCCGCAACCCAGGGCACACCTTCGCCGCCCATCTGGGCAAATCCGGCGGTTTCGCGGTCCATCCAGGATGCCATGACGTGACAGCCAATGCCCGACGCGGCCTTAGACCCCTCGGGCAGCTTGGTAGAGGAATTGTGTGGGCAGCCAGAGCAGAAATAGGGGGTGCGGTTTGCCCCGCTAACATTCAGCAAAACAGGCGGTGTGTCGGTCAGTGCACGGGCTTTTTCATTCAGTTTTTCATCTGGAAAAAATGCATCCAATCGGCCCGCAATGATTGGCGCCAGCAGCAGCGGGGACAGCTCGCCTGTCCACGGCACCAGCTCGTCCAAATTCTCGTCGTGTTTGCCAACCATGCGCGCGGGCTTTGATCCGGGCCAATCGTAAAACGCTTCTTTGAATTGCGATTCAATGATGCCGCGCTTTTCCTCAATCACCAGCACCTCGCGCTTGCCCCGCACAAAATCCAGCGCGTCACGGCGGGCCAGCGGCCAGACCATGCCGATCTTATAGATATCAATGCCAAGTGTTCGACATTTGACTTCATCCAGCCCCAACAACCGCAGTGCTTCCATGGTATCAAGGTGGCCTTTGCCCGTGGTCACGATGCCAATCGGGCCATCCCCCTTGCCATAGATATGGCGGTCAATTGGATTAGCCTCGACAAAGGCCTGCACGGCATCAAGTTTGTCGTGCAACCGGACCTCGATACCCGGTGACGGAAGATCACCCAAACGGATGTGCAGCCCGCCAGTGGGCGGCGTGTAGTCGGGCGTTGCAAAAACCCGGTCAGCGCTGAGGTCAACCGACGCGCCGGATTCGACCGTTTCTGAGATTGCTTTGAACCCAACCCATGTGCCCGAGAACCTTGATAGGGCAAAACCATATTCGCCAAAGCTCTGGTACTCGGCCACCGACGCGGGGTTCAGCGTGGGCATGAACCACGCCATAAAGGCAACGTCAGACTGGTGCGGCATCGACGACGAGACACAGCCGTGATCATCGCCCGCAACCACCAACACGCCGCCCTTGGGGGCAGAACCATAGGCATTGCCATGCTTAAGCGCATCACCAGACCGATCCACCCCCGGCCCCTTGCCGTACCACATCGAAAACACACCTTCGACCTCAGCATGCGGGTCCAGATGTGCCTGCTGCGCGCCCAAAATGGCGGTGGCCCCAAGGTCCTCGTTGACGGCGGGCAGAAATTTGACCCCAGCGTGGTCAAGCCGTTCTGCCATGCGCCACAATTCCTGATCCAACCCGCCCAAAGGTGAGCCGCGATACCCCGACACGAACCCAGCGGTGTTCAGGCCCGCAGCCCGATCACGGCGCGCTTGATCTAACATAATGCGCGCCAAAGCTTGGGTGCCTGTCATGAACACGCGGCCCTTGGTCTGGGTATAGCGGTCATCAAGGCGATAGCGGGTGAAATTATGGTCTGCTGTTGTCATGACGGGCCTCCTGCGTTGTCAGTGTAATGCAGGATGTAAGGATATTGCCCCCTTTGTGGTTGGCTTGGGAGCCAAGAGTTGAGTAGAGTATTCATAATTTTGGTATTTTGCGGTATTTTTCACCAAGGGGCGACATGGACACCATCGACCACAAATTGATCCTTTTGCTACAGCAAGATTCGCGCTTGCCCAATGCTCAGCTGGCAGATCGGTTGAATATCTCGGCTTCGGCCTGTTGGCGCCGAGTGAAAGCGCTGGAGGATGCGGGGGTCATTGAGCGCTATTCGGCAATTGTTAACCCACGTGCAATGGGATTGGGGTTTGAGGCAATTGTGCACGTGCATCTGACCCGCCACGACACAGAGGCGCTGGACCGTTTCATCACGGCGGTGCAACGCCGTGATGAGGTGACCGAATGTTACGCAACAACGGGACAGGCAGACTATCACCTGCGCATATTGTGCCGGGATATTGAGGCCTACAACGATTTTCTTGAGACGTTTTTGTTTATGCAGCCGGCCGTGAATTCTGCCCAAACAAATGTGGTGTTACGCCGGATCAAAACAAACGCTCCTGTGCGGTAAAAATCTGGCGAAAACTTGGATGATAAAGGTATGTATTCCGTCGCGGCAGAAATTTGGCGTGCATCCTGACGTGCTTGCGGGGTACGCTGATCGCGCTAACAGCGGCAGAATGTGATTCTGCCCTGTAAAAACAAGATTAAAAGAAAAGTCTGGGAGGACATCAATGAAACATCACTTTTTCAAAGCGCTGATCACCAGTGCCGTGCTGGCAACAAGCGCAGGCACAGCTGCAACAGCAGCAGAGTGTATCGCGCCTGCAAACCCCGGCGGCGGCTGGGATTTCACCTGCCGCCAGATCGGTAAAATCTTGTATGATATCAAACAGGTCGACCAACCTGTTCAGATCACTAACCTTGCTGGTGCGGGCGGCGGACTTGCGTTTTCGACCGTGGTGAATGAGCGCAATGACGATCCTGAATTGATCATCGCGGCGTCATCGGCCACGACCACACGCCTTGCGCAGAACGCGTATGGTGGTGCGACGGCTGATCAGGTGCGCTTTGTTGGTGCTATCGGTGCTGATCCGGGCGTAATCGTAGTGGCCAAAGACAGCCCGTTCCAATCGCTGGGCGATTTGGTTGAGGCGGTAAAGGCCGATCCGGGGTCGGTTGCCTTTGCAGGTGGGTCCGCGGTGGGTGGCTTTGACCATATGAAGCCGTTGCAGGTTCTGCTGTCCGCAGGATTTGAGGACATCACCAAGGTAAAATACATCGGTGTTGATGGTGGCGCAGATGCGATCACGCAGACCGTGGGTGGGTTTACCCAAGCGATGACAGGCGACATGTCCGAAATCGTGGGCTTCGTGAAATCTGGTGAAGTCCGTGTGTTGGCGGTTCTCACCGAAGAGCGCGTACCCGGCTTTGACAACATCCTAACTGCACGCGAGCAAGGGTTTGATGTGGTTGCCGTAAACTGGCGCGGATTGTACGTGCCGGGTGGCATTTCTGACGAAGATTTCCAGAAATGGGCGGACCGTCTTCAGGCTGTTGCCGAAAGTGACGAATGGAAACAGGCGATGACTGAAAATGGTCTTGCGCCGTTCACCAAAGTTGGTGGTGACTTCCAGTCATGGATCGACGGTGTGATCGCCCAAACCGAAGATCTGTCACGCAAAATTGGTGTGATCCAGTAAATGTCACGTATGTCAGACCGCATATTTGGTCTGGCCGTGATCCTGGTGGCGCTTGTGTATATCGCAAGCGCCACACAGATTCAGGCCAGTTTTTTGTCTGACCCGGTGGGGTCCAAGACGTTTCCCATTTTGGTGGCGTCGATTGCCGCGATCTGTGGCGGTGTGATGATCTTGCGCCCTGACGCGGAACCCGATTGGCCAGAAGGCTGGACGCTGGTGTCTGTGCTGATCTGCGTGCTGCTGCTGATCATCTATTCCTATGCGCTCAAGCCGTTGGGCTTCTTGATCCCCACAGCGCTTGTTTCGGGTGCAATCAGTTATCAGATATTGCCGAAAGCACGGTTTGCGGCCCTTACGGGTGTCGGCCTTTCGATTGGCCTTTTGATTCTTTTCAAAGTTGTTCTGGGCCTCGGTATCCGGGCCTTTGGCACTTGGTTGGCGTTTTAACATGGATATTATGAGTAATTTGGCGATGGGTTTTGCCATCGCTTTCTCACCTTGGACCCTCGTTCTTGCGGTTTTGGGCTGTTTTGTCGGTACTATCGTGGGCGCGTTGCCGGGGCTTGGGCCCACCAACGGCGTCGCGATTATGATTCCGCTGACGTTCTCATTCGGACTTGATGCCACAGCGGCATTGGTATTGCTCACTGCGGTTTACTACGGCGCGATGTACGGTGGGCGGATCAGTTCAATCCTGCTTAATATTCCGGGTGACGAGCCTGCGCTGATGACCACGCTTGATGGCTATCCGATGGCGCTTCAGGGGCGGGCAGGCGACGCGCTGGTGATTTCCGGTGTGTCGTCCTTTGTCGGCGCTTTGTTTGCCACGATTGGGGTGGCGCTGCTGGCCCCGCTGCTCAGCCGGATCGCTTATCAATTTGGCCCGGCGGAGTATTTCGCGCTGTATCTGCTGGCATTCTCAACGCTTGGTGGCATTTCATCGAACAATCAAGCCAAGGCGGCGCTGGCGTCGTGTATTGGCCTGATGATTGCGATGATTGGCCTTGACCCCAATTCCGGCATGCCGCGCATGACAGGTGGCAATTTGCACTTGATGGACGGGGTTGATTTCCTTGTGGCCATCGTGGGTCTGTTTGCAGTTTCCGAGGTATTCTTTTTCATCGAAAGCCACGGAAAATCCGGCGCGCTGGGCGTGAAACTGGGCAAAGTCACCGTGCCATGGCGTGACATTTGGTCAACCCGCTGGACCATGCTACGGTCCTCTATCCTTGGTTTTATCGCAGGCGTTCTGCCGGGTGCTGGTGCCTCCTTGGGCAGTTTCATGACCTATATGATGGAGAAATCCATTGCCGGGGAAAAAGGCGGCTTTGGTAAGGGCGCTGTCAAAGGGGTTGCGGCGCCTGAGGCGGGCAACAACTCGGCTGCTGGCGGCGCGCTGGTGCCGATGTTGACGCTGGGCGTTCCGGGGTCTGGGACAACCGCCGTGTTGCTCGCTGTGTTGATGACCTTGAACATCACACCGGGACCAACGCTGTTTACCGATAGGCCTGATGTGGTTTGGGGGCTGATCGCCTCGCTGTTGATCGCAAACTTTGTGCTGTTGGCGATGAACGTGCCACTGGTCAAGATTTTCGTGAAAGTGCTGCAAGTGCCACCAGCGATCCTGATGCCGGGGGTGACGATGGTGTCGTTTGTCGGCATCTATTCTCTGACGGGCAGTTATTTTGACCTGCTGTTGGTGGTGGCGTTTGGGGTGCTGGGCTATTTGCTGCGCAAACTCGATATCCCCACGGTGCCGGTGATCATGGGAATCCTTTTGGGCAATGCGATGGAAAAATCCCTGCGTGATGCGATGGTGCTGTCGGATGGCAACTGGACCTATCTGTTCTCATCGGGCATTTCCATAGGTCTGATTGTGGCTGCTGTGCTTGGCTTTGTCGCACCGATGTTCCTGCGCCGGATCATCAAAAAACCCCAAGCCATAACGGATTGATCTGATGGTGCGCGTGTTAATCCCTTCTGGGGCGCTGGGTCTGAACTACGACAAGGCGGCCCTTGGGCGCGGCATTGATGCGAAGCCCGATATCATTGCAATTGATGGCGGCTCGACTGACAGCGGGCCGTCCTACCTTGGGCGCGGGGTGTCTAAATACGCCCGCGCCTCGACCAAGATTGAATGGGCCGGATTGATGGAGGCACGCGCGCAAGCGGATTGCCCGCTGGTGATTGGCACGGCGGGAACCTGCGGGGCGGATAGTGCCGTGGAATGGATGCTCGACATCACCCGAGAGATCGCGGCAGAGCAGGGCAGGCCGCTCAAGATCGCGGTGTTGCGGTCGCAGCAAGATGCGGATGACATGGTGTCGGCTCTGGCTGCAGGTGACATCACACCGCTGTCCAACGCACCCGATATTTCCGCGGATGTGCTGCAAAGCTGCTCTAACATTGTTGCCCTTGCCGGGGCCGAACAGATTGCCGCGGCCATTGATACTGGTGCTGACATCATCATAGCGGGGCGCACAACAGATACGGCTATCATCGCGGCGCTGCCGCTGATGAATGGCTGTCACGCCGGGGCCGCATGGCATGGGGCCAAGATTGGCGAATGTGGCGCGCTTTGTGCAACCAACCCGCAATCAGGTGTTATTCTGGTCGATTTTGACGAGGACAGCTTTACCGTGACGCCGCTTGCCGATGGGGCAAAAGCCAGCCCGCATACGGTGTCGGCACATATGTTGTATGAAAATTCAGACCCGTTTATCCTGTATGAACCCGGTGGGCATCTGGACGTGACGGATGCGCAATATACCGCCCTTGACGATACATCGGTGCGGGTGACTGGGTCAAAATGGGTTCCCTCAGACCGCTATACGGTCAAATTGGAAGGCGCGCGTCCTGCGGGTTTCCAAACTGTGCTGATCGCTATTTTGCGCGACGCGCATTATGTGGCGAATGCAGCAAAATGGGCGGCGGATATCGAAGGTAAATGCGCCGCCAAAGTGTGTGATCGCCTTGGACTTAGCGCTGATGATTTCACCATTGAGTTACGCCTGATGGGCCAATCCGCAAGCTTTGGCGCGTTGGAACCGCGCAGCGCCACGCCAACCGAGATTGGGGTGATCGGGATTGTGACCGCATCCACCGATGCGCTATCGCTGGAAATTGGCAAGCTGTTGAATCCGTATATGCTGCATCATCCGCTGACCGCAGACGAGGAACAGCCGACCTTTGCCTTCTTGTTTTCGCCCGCGGAAATGCCACGCGGACAGACCTTTGAATTTGTTTTGAACCATGTGTTAACGCTTGATGATCCGATGCAGGCCTTTGCGCTTGAGGTGGTTGAGTTATGAGCGCGCTTGGAACCCTTGTACAAAAGGTAAGGTCAAAAAACGCCGGGCCATTCTGGCTGACCATTGATATTTTTTGTGGCACTGATGATGCATACAGTGATGTACAAACACGTCTGAAAACGGCCCAAATTGCACAGGCTTTGGGGGCCAATAGCCAAGATATCAAACGCTTTGATATCCCATCGCTGAATGTCATCAAAATCAGCCTGCCGCGTCCGACTATTCAAGGGTCGATCCAAGACCGCGATATGCATGGCGCCTCTTGGGCGGCGTTGATTGCGGAAATGGACGTCTAGCGTGGCTTGACAAGGGGCGGTGGCTCAGGCCTTTTCAAATCAAATACTGACATAAAGGAGAACACCATGATGAGAACCCGCGCCGCTGTTGCTGTTGAAGCTGGCAAACCGCTTGAAATCATGGAGGTGAACCTTGAAGGCCCGAAAAAGGGTGAGGTTCTGGTTGAGATCAAGGCCACAGGCCTGTGCCATACCGATGAATTTACCCGTTCTGGCGACGATCCAGAAGGTATCTTTCCGTGCATCCTTGGCCACGAAGGGGCGGGGGTTGTTTTGGAAGTTGGCGAAGGCGTCACCACGCTGGAACCGGGTGATCATGTGATCCCGCTTTACACCCCGGAATGTCGCGAATGCGAATATTGTCTGTCGGGTAAAACCAACCTGTGCCAGAAAATCCGCATCACCCAAGGACGCGGGCAATTGCCAGATGGCACCACCCGGTTTTCGATGCTGGATGGTACGCCGATTCACCACTACATGGGCTGTTCGACCTTTGCCAATCACACGGTTGTGCCTGAAATCGCATTGGCTAAGGTCCGCAAAGACGCACCGTTTGATAAGATTTGCTACATCGGTTGCGGGGTCACCACGGGCATCGGCGCGGTGATCAACACAGCCAAGGTTGAGATCGGCGCGCGTTGCGTGGTCTTTGGTCTGGGTGGCATTGGTCTGAATGTCATCCAAGGGCTGCGGTTGGCGGGTGCTGATCAGGTTGTTGGCGTTGATCTGAACGACGACAAAGAAGAGACTGGTCGTTATTTCGGCATGACCGATTTTGTGAACCCGTCCAAAGTTGATGGTGATCTGGTGGCGCATTTGGTTGAGCTGACCAAAGGCGGCGCTGACTATACGTTTGACGCGACGGGCAACACTTCTGTGATGCGCACAGCCCTTGAGGCGGCACACAAAGGGTGGGGCGAAAGCATCATCATTGGAGTGGCCCCTGCGGGTGCTGAAATTTCAACCCGTCCTTTCCAACTGGTCACTGGCCGGGTTTGGCGTGGGACGGCGTTTGGTGGCGCAAAAGGCCGTACCGATGTGCCGAAAATCGTCGATTGGTACATGAACGGCAAGATTGAGATTGATCCGATGATCACTCACAAACTGACACTGGACGAGATCAATCATGGCTTTGAATTGATGCATCAGGGTAAGTCCATTCGGGCTGTCGTGGAGTTTTGATCGCAGGCAAACTGCCCCCTGCATCTTGCATCGCTACGGGGTTTGTCGTGGCGGTGGTGGGGTTCTTTAGCTCATTTCCCATCGTCTTGCAGGGACTTGCCAAAATGGGCGCAGATGCGGGGCAATCCGCGTCTGGTCTGATGTTGGCGGCGGTGTCCATGGGGCTGACCGCCATCGTGATCAGCATCTGGTTTCGCAATCCGATCAGTGTTGCGTGGTCCACGCCCGGCGCGGCGCTGTTGGTGGTCTCGATCACGCCTGAGGGTGGGCTTTCTGAGGCCGTCGGCGCGTTTATCGTCGCAGCACTGCTGTACATCATCGCGGGGGTATGGCGGCCAATCGCGCGGTTTGCAGCCGCCGTACCCGTGCCGCTGGCGCAGGCGATGTTGGCCGGGGTATTGCTGCCAATCTGTATGGGGCCGTTCCGGGCCTTGGCGGACATTCCACAGTATATCATCCCTATTTTCCTGGCGTGGCTTTTGGCGGGTCAAGTTAACAAACTAGCCGCCGTGCCTGCCGCCGTTTTGGTCACGGCCTTCATCACACTGTACACCGGGGGCCTGCCTGATGTGGCCGCGACTGGGCTGATCACAAGGCCCGTTCTGGTAACACCGACATTCTCGCTGACCTCGGCCATCGGCATCGGCGTGCCTTTGTTCATTGTTACCATGGCCACGCAAAACATTCCCGGCATGGCGATTGTCCGCAGTTATGGCTACACGCCGCCGCCCGGGCCGCTTTTTGCCTCGGTCGGCGTGGCCTCACTGCTCACCGCGCCCTTTGGGGCATTCAGTACCTGTCTGGCGGCAATCACCACGGCGATGTGTGCTGATCCTGATGCACACCCGGACCGCGATCAACGGTACTGGGCGGCGGTTATGGCCGGGGTATTTTATTGTCTCTTTGGCTTGTTTGCGGGTCTTGTCACGGCTTTTGCCGCCCTCGCCCCGCCGATGGTGGTGGCCAGCCTTGCAGGGCTGGCTTTGGTCAATGTTTTGGCCGGATCGACCCAAGCGGCCTTGGCTGAGCCCGCTGACCGTGAAGCGGCGATTGTGACTTTGTTGATCACCGCATCTGGGATCACTTTGTTCGACCTTGGCGCGCCAGTTTGGGGGCTGCTGATTGGCGGCGGTGTTTATCTGATCCGGCGCAATCGCAGCGGCGGTTGATTGCCGCAACGGCATAGGCTTTGTGGCCGTTCGCGTCTTTACAGCGACGTTTGGCGCGCTACTCTGAACTGAACAGTTTAGAATGGGGGCATCGCCATGCAAATCACCGTCAACGGAACAGTGCAAGAGGCGGACGTCGAAGATGACATGCCGCTGCTTTGGGTCTTGCGGGATGTTCTTGGCATTACCGGGCCGAAATACGGTTGCGGGATCGCGCAATGCGGGGCCTGCACGGTGCATGTAGACGGGGTTGCGGTGCGATCCTGCCAAGTGTTGGCGGGCGATCTGGACGGCGAAGTGACCACGATTGAAGGATTGGGCAGCCCAGAAGCGTTGCACATTGTGCAGGCAGCATGGGTTGAACATCAGGTGGCGCAATGTGGTTATTGTCAGTCCGGCCAGATCATGCAGGCCGCCTCATTTCTTGACCTCAATCCCGACCCAACGGACGACCAGATTGATGCCGCAATGAGCGGTAACCTGTGTCGTTGCGGTACGTACCCCCGTATCCGTGCCGCCGTCAAAACCGCTGCCGCGAAATTGCAGGAGGCCTAGACCATGGGACGCATTAAAACCATTGCCAGGCGTAGCTTTTTGATCGGGTCAGCCGCCACAATCGGCGGCGTGATCTTTGGCACCTACATGTACAAACGCGGCGTGGAGAATCCGCTTTTGGCGGGGCTGAAACCAGGTGACGTTACCTTTAACCCCTATGTCAAGATTGATGCAGAAGGGATCACCCTGATCACGCCACGTGCGGACGTCGGGCAGGGTGCTTATTCCGTCCAAGCGCATCTGATTGCCGAAGAAATGGATGTGGACTTGAGTCAAGTGCGCATTGATCCCGGCCCGCCAAGTGCGGCGTATTATAATGGCGTTGTGGCGGTCGAAGCGATGCCGATTGCGGCAACATCAGAAACATTTATGGCCCGTACTGGCCGTGGCGCAGCTGAGGTTGTTGGCAAAGTATTGGGGCTGCAACTCACCGGAGGGTCCTCAACCGTACCCGATATGTTTGATCGGTTGCGTATGGCAGGCGCAGTGGCACGCGAAACGCTGATCTTGGCGGCGGCGCGCCAGACAGGTCTGCCGCGTTCCGACCTGAAAACGGATATGGGTGCGGTAATATTACCTGATGGCGTTGGGCTGAGCTATACCGATCTGGCAGCCACGGCGGCAGAGATTGAGCCAGCGCAAAATGTCTCGCTGCGTGAACCGTCCGACTGGAAATATATTGGCAAACCCCAGATGCGGACGGATATCATCGGTAAATCCACCGGCACTCAGATCTACGGCATTGATATGATGATGGATGGCATGGTCTATGCCACCACCCGCACCAACCCGGCGATTGGCGGCGGCCTCAAGGGGTATGAAAGCAGTGCTGCTGACGGCATGCGAGGCGTGCAGGGGATTTACCCGATTACGGGTGGTATTGCGGTGGTGGCCGATAACACGTGGCGGGCGTTTCAAGCGGCAAATGCGGTGAACTGCGACTGGGGGCCATCCCCCTATATTGGAGATACTGAGGCGCAGTTTAAAGCCGTAGCGGCAAGTTTTGGTGAAGATTTCCAAGACAGCCGTTTTAAAGACGAGGGCGATGTGGACACGGCCTTGGCGGGCGGCGAGGTGATCGAGGCCGAATACCGCGTGCCCTATCTGGCCCATGCGCCGCTTGAGCCGATGTCGGTGGTCGTCAAGCTCAGTAAGGGACAGCTTGATATTTGGACCGGGACGCAAATACCCGGGTTTATGCGCGACAATGCCGCAAAACTGGCCGGGCTGGCACCGGATGCGGTGCATCTTCATGTGCTGGTCTCAGGTGGCAGTTTTGGACGGCGGCTTGAGGATGATTATGTGCTGCAAGCGGTTGAGATTGCCCTGCAAGTCCCCGATACGCCGATCAAGATGGTCTGGAGCAGGGAAGAGGATTTCACCCATGATTTCCCCCGCCCCTTGGCTGTTGCGCGGGGACGCGGGAAAGTCGTGCAAGGTGCCATAGACACCTATGATCTGGCGATTGCATCGCCGTCGGTTGCGGAGTCGTCTTTGGGACGCTTGGGGCAACCCGCCGTTGGCCCAGACGTTGCTATTGTTGCGGGCGCATGGGATCAACCGTTCAGTATTCCTAATTACCGGGTGACTGGATACCGCACACCAGCGATGGTGCCTGTGTCGTCTTGGCGCTCTGTCGGTGCGTCGGGAAATGGGTTTTTGCACGAAAGCTTTATGGACGAGATGTGCCATGCGGCGGGGGTTGATCCTTTGACGGAGCGGCTGCATCTGTGTTTTCATGAACCGTCCAAAAAGGTGCTTGAAGCCGTGGGCGAGATGTCTGGCTGGGGCTCAGAAATGGGCCCACGTCAGGGACGGGGTTTGGCGTTCACTTTGGCCTTTGGCGTGCCCGTGGCGCAGGTGGTTGAGGTGACGGATACAGATTATGGCATCCGTATCGACAAGGTCTATGTGGCTGCTGATGTCGGTCGGGTGATTGATCCGGTGAATTTTGAGGCACAGGTGACAGGCGGTGTGATCTGGGGGCTGGGCCATGCGATGAACTGTGAATTGACCTATGTGGACGGTGTTGCCCAACAAGACAATTATCACGCATTTGAAGGGATGCGGTTGTACCAAACCCCACAGATTGAGGTGCGCGGGTTGGAAACCGGTGACAAGATCAAAGGCATAGGCGAACCCGGCGTGCCCCCTGCGGCCCCGGCCTTGGCCAATGCGATCTTTGCCGCGACAGGTCAACGGATCCGGGCGCTGCCCCTGTCAAATTCAGTGAGGTTTGTGTGATGCGGATGCTCTTTGCCTTTGTCCTCGCCGCTTCGCCTTTGGCCGCGCAGGAGACCACCATTACCCACGAAGAAGGGCTGGCCGCATGGGACCGCATCTTTGCGGTGACATCGCACCCGCGCTGCACGAACTGTCATGTTGGTGATCAGGGCGTGCCGATGTGGGAAGGGTTGGGCGGTGTTGCGGGTGCAAAGCACGGCATGAATGTGCGCGCCGACGAAAGCCGGATTGGCGCAGAAAGCGTGCCTTGCCGGACCTGCCACGTGACCAGTGCCGCGCAAAATACCGTGCCGCACGCGCCGCCGCATATTGATGAAGCGTGGCGATTACCGCCGATTGAATTGGAATGGCTGGACAAAACCAGCGCCGAGGTCTGTGCGCAGATGCGCAACCCTGAGACCAATGATGACAACACAATTGCCGAATTGGTCGACCATATTCAAACCTCAGCATTTGTGAACTGGGGGTTTCAGCCCGGTGCAGATCGCTCCACTCCACCCGGCACAGCACAGGACATGGCGCGCGATGTTGCGGTCTGGGGCGCTGCGGGGACACCCTGCGCAGATCGCTGAAGATATGTGTAAGGTTGCGGGATCACAAAGGTATTTGTAAAAAGGTGAAATGACGCTGTGATTTCAGTAGCTTTGGTTTAACTCATCTGCTGCGGGAATTTCCGCTTCGCGTCGGGTGATATAGGCCAGCAACTCTTCGTTTTTAGATTGGTCAAGCGTCGGTTCCTGATACTCGCTTAACATTTGTTTGGCATGTTTCAACGCACGCGCGGTGATCTCAACGGATCCATCTGCCTGCCATTGTTCAATGGAGTTGTTGTCAAAAAGCTCCGGCATGAAATACGCGGTTTGAAAGTTCTCTTGGGTATGCGGGTGCCCCAGATAATGCCCACCCGGCCCCACATCCGGGACGGTGGCAAGGGCTGCGTCAAAGTCATCAAAGTTCGGCCCCTGCGCCATCCGGTAGGCCATCGCGCATTGTTCTGCGTCGACCATGAATTTTGCGACAGAACAGTGCATCCCGGCCTCGTTCCACCCTGCGGAATGCCAGATATAATTGGCCCCGGCATGCATGACGGCGGATAGGGTTGTGGCACTTTCATACCCGGCTTGGGCGTCGAACGTCTTGGCCCCACCAAGGGTGTTGGAGGTACGCCACGGCACATCATAAAACCGCGCCATTTGACCGATCATAAAATTCATCAGTGATATTTCCGGCGTTCCTGCCATCGGGGCACCGGATTTCATGCTGACGGTGCTGAGGTAATGCCCATAGATCGCCGGGCAGCCGCGCCGGACAACTTGGGTATAGGCCAGCGCGCTGAGTGCTTCGGCATTGAGTTGCGCCACAGAGGCGGCGACCGACGCAGGCGTATTTGCCCCACCTAGGACGAAGGGTGAGCACAGCACAGGCTGATTTGCCTGGTTAAACGCCCGCATCGCCCCCAGCATGGTTTCATCCCAGACCAGTGGGGAATTGCCGTTACAATTGCCAGTCACCACCGGGTGCGTATCGATAAAATCTGCGCCAAACAGGATCTGGCACATTTCAATCACGTCTTCGGCGTTTTTGGGGCTGGTGGTCATGCCCATGAACGTCTTGTCGGAATATTTCATCGAACTATAGGTGATGCGCAGGTGGCGTTGGCTGATCGGGTGATCATAGGGTTCGACAATGTGATGCGCCGAGGAATGTAGTGCGGGCATCATATGGGCCAGCTTGTGAAACATCGCCAGATCATCCAGCGTCGGATTGCGGCGGAGGTCCTCAAGATCACGCAGATAGGGTGCGCCGGTCATCGGGACAAAGATGGATTTATTGCCACCAAGTGCGACATTCTTTTGTGGATCACGGGCATGATAGGTGAAATTGGCCGGGATCGTCGCAATCAGCTCGCGCACCAGTGCCCGGTCAATATACACTCGGTCCCCCACAACTTTGGCCCCGGCGCGTTTCCAATCAGCAAGGGCGATGTCATCGCGAAACACAACACCAGTGTTTTCAAGAATATCCATGGATGCCGCATCAATGCGTTCCACCTGTGACCCGGTCATGATTTCGCAGGTGGGGATTTTGGTGTGCAGCCCCGGCAACATGTCCACATTTGGGATGGCGCGTAAGGCACGGCGGGCGGCGCGGCCCCCGGACCTGGCGCGGATTGGTGTTTCGATGGTCATGGATGATATCCCCTTTGGCTTGGCTCCAGCATGGCACATTCTGGGCGTGATGGTTTGTTCACTGGCGAAGTGTTTGATGGTGATTGTGGCGCGAAACGCTTGACTGTTGCGCGCGTCCGATGTCGGGTGAGACATGGACATATTGCAAGTAACCCGCCCGCTGCCCGTGGCCGGAGTGGACGACATTCCGTTCCCTTCGGTTGATGTAGAAACCGCGCAAACCTTAACGGCGCGGTGTCCGGTGGCGGCTGAGACACCTTTGGTTGATGCCGCAGCGATTGCCAAAGAGGTGGGCGTTGCCCAGGTCTGGGTCAAAGACGAACGTGGTCGCATGGGGCTGGGCAGTTTCAAGGCGTTGGGCGCTGCCTATGTCATCGCCCATGATGCGTCACAGGGATTGGCACGCGGACAGACCTATGTGACGGCCAGTGCGGGCAATCACGGCATGTCGGTCGCGGCGGGGGCTGCGGCCTTTGGGGCGTCCTCGGTTGTTTATATCGCTGAAACAGTGCCAGAGGCCTTTGCGCTGCGGTTGGCAGAGCAAGGTGCCAAGGTTGTGCGTGCCGGAACCACGTATGAGGGGTCGATGGCGGCAGCGATGCAAGCCGCGACGGATCAGGGTTGGGCGCTGTTGTCAGACAGTTCGTGGCCCGATTATACAGCGCGGCCCCATCGGTTGATGGAGGGCTACTTGGTGTTGATGGCCGAGGCGATTGCGCAGATGCCAGAGATCCCGAGCCATATTTTTCTGCAAGCAGGCGTCGGTGGTCTTGCCGGGGCATGTGCCGCACTGGCGCGTGACGTCTGGGGGGATGCGCCTTGTATCATCGTGGTGGAACCCGACGCGGCCCCTGCATTGCACGGATCGGTTGCGGCAGGATGTCCGGTAGAGGGCAGCGGCCCCGTGAGCGAGATGGGGCGGCTGGATTGCAAAATGCCGTCGCTGATTGCCCTAAAAGGGCTGGCGCGTGACGCAGACGCCTATGCGTTGATTTCTGAACACGAAGGGCAAGCAGGGGCAGGCACCGCGATGGTGGCAGGCCTGCCGTCGACACCATCGGGTGCCGCGGGGATTTCGGGTCTGTTGGCATTAAACGACGCGCAGCGGCAACAGCTTGGTATTGATGCCACATCGGTTGTGTTCTGCGTGCTCAGCGAAGCGCCAGAATAAACCCAACCCAATCTGACAAATCGTTGCTTAAATCGTTTGGCAAAAATATCTCGAATGTTTGGGAGGTCTAGCTTTTGAACGCATCCACAAACATCTCGCGCAACACATTCTTTTGCACTTTGCCCATGGTATTGCGGGGCAGGGCGTCTACCACCATCAGCTTGCGTGGGCATTTATACCGCGCCAATTGGGCACCCAGCGTGGCTGTGATCGCCTCTAGGTCCGGCGCCACCGATCCGCGCACCAATATCGCCAAAGGCGCTTCGCCCAGATCGCCATGCGGCACGCCGATCACCGCAGATTCGACCACGCCAGACTGATCATCCAGCACCATTTCGACTTCCTTGGGATAGATATTATAGCCCCCTGATATGATCAGGTCCTTGCCGCGACCTACGATCTGGACATAGCCCTGATCGTCGATCAATCCCAAATCTCCGGTGATGAAATACCCATCATCGCGCAGTTCAGCGGCGGTTTTTTCGGGCATGTGCCAATAGCCTTGGAATACATTTGGCCCACGTACTTCGATCACGCCAATTTCGCCATCGTGCAAAGTGACCCCGGTCTCGGGGTCCGTCACTTTCACCTCAACCCCCGGCAGGGCATGGCCCACGGTGCCCGCGCGCCGTTCGCCTGCATAGGGGTTCGAGGTGTTCATGTTGGTTTCTGTCATGCCGTAGCGTTCCAGAATGCTTTGCCCAGTGCGGGCTTTAAATGCACGGTGGGTGTCGGCCAATAGTGGCGCGGAACCTGAAATGAACAGCCGCATATGTGCGGTGCTTTGCGCGGTAAAGTCGGGGTGGTCCAGCAATCGAGTGTAAAACGTCGGCACTCCCATCAGGCTGGTGGCGCGGGGCATGAATTTGATCAACTGATCGATATCCAGCTTTGGCATATAAATTATCGCGCCGCCGCTTAGCAAAATAACGTTACTGGCTACAAACAAACCGTGTGTATGAAAGATCGGCAAAGCGTGTAAAAGCACGTCTTTGTCCGTAAACTGCCATGCCTCAACGAGGGTCTTGGCGTTGCTTAACAGGTTGTTCTGGCTCAACATTGCACCTTTTGACCGCCCCGTGGTGCCAGAGGTATACAGCAAAGCTGCCAGATCGTCGGGCGCGCGGACCACAGTCTTGAAGGTCGCGGGCTGCTGTGCGGCCATATCCCGCAGGCTGCCTTGGCCTGACCCATCCATGGTTTCCAGTCGGGCGTCTGATTTGGCGGCCACTGGTGCCAAGGCGGCGGCATTTGTCGGATCACAGATCAATAACCGCGCGCCGGAATTGTCCACGAAATAATCGACCTCAGGGGCTGTGTAGGCCGGATTCAGGGGTAGAAAAACCAACCCTGCCTGCACACAGGCCGCATAAATCGCCAAAGCATCGGGTGATTTTTCAACCTGAACCGCAACCCGGTCACCGGGTGTCAGGCCGCAAACCCCAAAAACATGGGCATAGCGTGCAGCAACCGCCAGAAATCCGGCATGGGTAATGATCTGACCGGTTGGCAGATACAAAAACGGGGTTTGCTTGCCTTCGTGGCGACCAAAAAGAGCGTCGTAAAGTGGATTGGCCATGGTGTTTCCTTTTTGGCAGCAACTTGGCCTGAATTTGCGCGATAGATGATCCGCCGTAAAGAGCGGTTGGCCGCTTGACGCTCGCTGTGGATTATCTTACTCACAAAAGGCGCGCGGGCGTTGTGTAATGGTTAAGACCTCAGTTTTCCAAACTGAAGATGAGGGTTCGATTCCCTCCGCCCGCTCCAACATTCCCATTTATGCAGGCCATGCGACCTCTGCGCCGCTTGACCCCGTCGAAAAGCCGGGTCATCACCGCACGACAGTAACCAAAGGACGATCCATGGCCCGCGCCCCAGCCCCCACCCAGACCGAAGAACGGGAAAAATCACGCCAGCTTGGTGCGTTGCGGGCATTGGTGCCGTTTTTGTGGCCTTACCGTTTGCTGATGGCGGCGGCGATTTGCGCGTTGGTGGTGACGGCGATGATCTCGCTCACCTTGCCGTTGGCGGTTCGGCGTGTGGTTGATAATTTTGGTACTGGTGAAACTCAATTGCTCGACCAGTATTTTATCGCTGCTTTGGCGATCACTGTGTTGCTCGCGATCGGAACCGGGCTGCGGTATGCGTTGGTGACCCGTTTGGGCGAACGGGTTGTGGCCGACATCCGCAAGGCCGTTTTTGATCGTGTCATCGGGATGAGCCCGGCCTTTTACGAAAAAATCATGACCGGTGAAGTGCTGAG
The DNA here is from genome assembly GCA_051251995.1 of Sulfitobacter sp. Lineage (GTDB taxonomy): Bacteria > Pseudomonadota > Alphaproteobacteria > Rhodobacterales > Rhodobacteraceae > Sulfitobacter. The sequence goes on along the minus strand of JBPOFF010000001.1, from coordinate 526,575 downwards.
CCGGATCACCACGGATACAACCTTGATCCTTAGTGTGATTGGCTCCTCTGTTTCCATCGCCTTGCGCAACCTGTTGATTTTTATAGGTGGGTTGGTGTTGATGATGCTGACCTCTGCTAAACTGACGCTATTGGTCTTGCTGATTGTCCCCGCTGTCGTGGTGCCCATTCTGACACTGGGGCGGCGGTTGCGGGTGATGAGCCGGGAAAATCAGGACTGGATTGCGGCGTCATCCGGCAATGCGTCAGAAAGCCTGACAGCGGTGCAGACCGTGCAAGCCTTTACCCACGAGACGGCCAGCCGACACCAGTTTGGCAAAATGACAGAGGCGTCTTATGACGCCGCCCGCAGGCGCATCAAAACCCGTGCATTGATGACCATGATTGTTATTTTTTTGGTGTTTTCCGGGGTGGTTGGCGTGCTGTGGATTGGCGCACGCGATGTGCGTGCCGGTGACATGTCTGCCGGGGCTTTGGTGCAATTTGTGATCTATGCCGTGATGGTGGCGGGGGGCGTGGCGGCGCTGTCTGAAATCTGGTCTGAATTACAGCGCGCGGCGGGTGCGACAGAGCGTTTGGTTGATCTTTTGCAAAGCGAAGATGCCGTGCAGGACCCCAGCCAAAGTCAGACATTGCCGCAGACTGTCACAGGGCGCATCGCTTTTGAAAACGTGCATTTTTCCTATCCCGCGCGGCCGGATGTTCCCGCACTTGATGGTATCAATCTTGAGATCAAGCCCGGTGAGACCGTTGCCTTTGTCGGCCCATCTGGTGCGGGGAAAACAACGATAATTCAGCTGATCTTGCGATTCTATGACCCCAGCCAAGGACGCATTACCCTTGATGATGTTGACCTGCGTGACATGCGCCGGGATGTGTTCCGGCAGCATGTGGCGCTGGTGCCGCAAGATCCGGTGATTTTTGCTGCAAGTGCGTCTGAGAACATTCGGTTCGGCAGGCCCGATGCCAGCGATGAACAGGTGGCGGCCGCCGCCAAAGCCGCAGCGGCAGACGGATTTATCACGGCTTTGCCAGAGGGATATGACAGTTATCTTGGCGAACGTGGCGTGATGTTGTCTGGCGGTCAAAAGCAACGCATTGCCATTGCACGCGCCATTTTGCGGGATACGCCCGTGCTGTTGCTGGACGAAGCCACAAGCGCACTGGACGCCGAAAGTGAACGCGCCGTGCAGGCAGCCGTGGATAAGCTGAGCAAGGATCGCACAACTTTGATCGTGGCGCACCGGTTGGCGACGGTGAAAAAGGCGGACCGTATTGTTGTGTTGGAGGCCGGACACATCGTGGCGGTTGGCACGCATGACGAATTGGTCGCAAAGGGTGGGCTTTATGCCCGTCTGGCACGGCTGCAATTCACCGATGGCGCGTTGGAGGCTTAATTCCCCCTTGCGTCTTGGGCCCAGTGACGAGACAATCTGGGGTAAGTTTTACACCAAGGGAGAACCAAATGGGTTTGTGGAGTTTCGTAAAAGGTGCCGGCAAAAAAGTGTTCGGCGGTGGTGATGATGCAGAAGTATCAGGTGCCGCATTGCAAGATGAGTTGAAGGACTTGGGCCTTGATGCCGAGGGTCTGGATATCACCGTTGATGGCGACAAGGTCAAAGTCACCGGCAAAGCCGTGAGCCAAGAGATGAAGGAAAAAGTCATCCTTGCTGTTGGTAATGTCGAAGGCGTTGCCGCTGTCGAAGAAGACGTCGAAGGGGGCGATCCCACCTTCCACACTGTTGAAAAAGGCGACACACTTTGGGCGATCTCTGCCAAGACATTGGGCAACGGCGCGCGCTACGAAGAGATTTTTGAGGCCAACAAGCCGATGTTGAGCCATCCCGATAAAATCTATCCCGGTCAGGTTTTGCGCATCCCCGCAGCCTAAACAATTTGCTTGGACTGGGGGCTGTCACCAGACCCCGGGAACATTACGACCAAAAGAACAAGGGCAGGGGTGCATTTCGCACTGCTGCCCTTTATTTTTCCGCTGCGTTACCTGATCTGACGCAGCGTCGTCAGATCAGCAATACTTGCGAAAAAACCGATTTCGACGCATCCTTTTTGCAGATGAAAAACAAAGCTGGAAAACCAGCGTTCAGGGGAGGAACGGCCATGACATTTGCCGGGATTAATGATTGCAAGGCACTTGAAGCGGAGGGCCCGTGGGAGACCCGCGACAAAGCTGTCACATTGTATGGGTTGCTGAGCACTACGGCGGCAAAATTTCCGCAATATAACGCTGTCAGTTATCAGATTTTTTCAGGCCCGAAAGACAAGGCCGAAACGCTGACGTGGCAACAATTGCACGGCAAAGTGACGCAAGCCGCAAACATGTTCCGGTCCCTTGGTATTGGCCCCAAAGATGTTGTGGCCTATGTGCTGCCCAATTGTAATGAAACGACAATTACGTTGTTGGGGGGCGCAGTTGCTGGCATTGCCAACCCGATCAATCCATTGCTTGATCCCGAACAGATCGGGTCGATTCTGCGCGAAACCGGTGCGTCCGTTGTTGTGACCTTGCGGCCCTTTCCAAAAACTGATGTGTCTGAGAAAACTGCCGAAGCAGTTAAGTTGGCACCGGGGGTCCACACGGTTCTTGAGGTCGATTTGCTGCGCTATCTGACGCCCCCAAAGTCGTGGATCGTGTCGTTGATCCGGCCCAAGCTGAAGGTGGGCAATCAGGCCAAATACCTGAGTTTTAATGAGGAGCTTGCCAAGCAGCCAACCACTTTGGCATTTGAGGATCCGCAAGAGGACCGCGTTGCCTGTTATTTTCATACCGGTGGCACCACGGGCATGCCGAAGGTGGCACAGCATACCTATGGTGGCTTGATCTATAATGGCTGGCTGGGCCACACGTTGCTGTTTAATGAAACTGACAACATCATGTGTCCGCTGCCGTTATTTCACGTTTTTGCCTGTCATGTGATCTTGATGGCCGCCATTCATTCGGGCGCGCATGTGGTGTTCCCAACGCCGCAAGGTTATCGTGGTGAGGGCGTTTTTGATAATTTCTGGAAGCTGGTCGAGCGCTGGAAAATCAGCTTTATCATCACAGTACCAACGGCCATTTCAGCAAAAATGCAGCGGCCTATTGATGCGGATATCAGCACCGTGAAGACGGCATTCTCTGGCTCTGCCCCATTGCCGCTGGAACTGTTTCGTCGCTTTGAAAAGGCAACAGGTATTACCTTGGTTGAGGGCTATGGCCTGACCGAGGCGACCTGTTTGGTGTCGTGTAATCCGCCTGATGGCCAAAAGAAAGTCGGCAGTATCGGATTACCGCTGCCCTATACCAAGGTTCAGATCATCAAGGGAACGGAAAATGGCCCGATTGAGGCTGGTATAGATGAGATTGGCGAAATTTGCGTGTCCAACCCGGGTGTCTTTGCAGGCCATACCTATACCGAGGAAGATAAGAACAAGGACCTTTACTACGAAGGTAAGTTCTTGCGGACCGGTGATTTGGGTCGTGTTGATCCTGATGGCTATGTCTGGATCACGGGCCGCGCCAAGGATTTGATTATTCGGGGCGGTCACAACATTGACCCTGCTGAGATTGAAGAAGCGCTGTTGGGGCACGAAGCCGTGGCTTTTGCCGGGGCGATTGGCCAACCGGATGCCCATTCTGGCGAAATCCCTTGTGCTTTTGTCGAACTGGTCGCCGGTGCATCAGTGACCGAAGAAGAGCTGTTGGCCTTCTGCAAGGATAAGGTGCACGAACGCGCCGCACAGCCCAAACACATGACGATCATGGATGAGTTACCAAAGACCGCCGTGGGCAAAATCTTTAAACCTGACCTGCGTAAACATGCTATCACACGGGTCTATAATGGCGCGCTTGAGAAAGCGTCAGTTGCGGCACGGGTGACATCGGTGGTTGATGACAAGAAACGTGGGTTGGTTGCGCAGGTGACGTTGAATGGTGCATCTGAAACGGATGTCAGCGGTGTTCTTGGCGCATTTACCCGGCCATGGGACCCTGCATGACACCACCCGATTACAGCCAAATCATAGACGCCGAAATGTGGGTGTTTATTGACAAGTTAGACAGCACATATCCCCCCGGTGTGGTGGATATGACCATCGCGGAACAACGCGGTGTCTATGACGCCATGTGCAAGGTGTTTTATCAAGGCCGCCCCGCAGGCGTGCAGGTTTGGGATGAAGACCATGGCGGCGTGCCCTGCCGTCGCTATGAGGCGGGGCAAAGTGCGGTTACAGTTGTCTACTACCACGGCGGCGGGTTTGTGGTTGGTGGCTTGAATAGCCACGATGACGTCTGTGCAGAGATGTGCGCACGCACCGGATACCGGGTGATATCGGTCGATTACGGCTTGGCACCCGAGGTGGTGTTCCCGGGTTGTTTTAACGATGCCTGGTCTGCCTTTGCTGCGGTTGCTGATGCTTTTGACGGCCCATTGGTGCTGTCGGGGGACAGCGCGGGCGGCAATCTGGCGGCGGCCGTGACGCATCATGCACGCGGCAAGGTCGGCGGGCGTATTGTCGGGCAAGTGCTGATTTATCCTGGCTTGGGCGGCGACTGGGGGCAGGGGTCGTATGTTGAACATGCCGATGCACCGCATCTGAGCACGGCGGACATGGCGTTCTATATGAAGGTCCGCACGGGTGGTTCTGCACCTCCCAAAGGCGATCCACGCTATGCGCCGTTGCAGGACACAGACTTTACCGGGTTGCCGCCGACTGTTTGCATAACGGCGCAATGTGACCCGCTGGCCAGCGATGGAGAGGCATACCGTGATGCCCTACAAGGTGCGGGTATCCACGCAAAATGGATCAATGTGCCGGGTATGGTGCATGGCTGCCTGCGGGCACGGGTGATGTCACGCAAGGCGGGTGTTTTTTTTGATCATGTTGTCGGTGCAGTTTCGGTGCTGGGGCGCGGTGAGTGGCCCGATTAGGATTTGCGCGGGCGATGAGCGCACCCACCGAAACAAACTTAACTTAGAAAACTCTTTGCCTTCATCGTATCGGCAATTGGTGCGCCAAGGCGGTGCAGGATTGTCGGTGCCAGTTGTAGCTGGTCAATCACGGTGTCCGCAGACGGTCCCTCTGCCGGGCCAAAATAATACAGAGCAGCTTCTTGTTGCAGCGGGTCGCGGCCGCCGTGATGGCCCCGCGCGTCTTGGCCATGGTCGGCTGTCACGATCACCTCATATCCGGCGTCCAGCCAACGGGGGATGAACGGTGCAAGCATTTCGTCCATGACAAAACAGGCGTGATCCATTTCCTGACAATCATGGAAAAACCGGTGGCCCATGCTGTCCAACGTGCAGGTGTGCAGCATCCCGTAATTCAGGCCAAAACGCAGGCACAGGTTGGTGAGCGAGGCAAAGAGATCAACATCGGAGGGGGTCATTTGGTTTGCATGGCCATACCCCGTCATCGTGTGGAAACGGCCGTGGTTGATCGTATCACTGTCCGGTTCATCATATTCGACATCGCGGACGTAATCGAACGGATGGCGGTTGAAAAATTCTGACCAGAACGAATGCGCCACCGCACCCGTTACACCCCCGCCTGCGCGGGTCTGGGCAAACACGTCCTTTTCTGTCAGGCGGAATACATTGCCATTGCCGGTACAGCCATGCACCGCCGGGGCCACGCCTGTATGGATCGAGGCATAACAAGAGGCCGATGTTGAGGGCAGCACCGACCGGATTTTCCACACCCTTGCATCGCCGCTCTCCACCCAGCCCTCGAGGTTGCCAAACAGGCGACGCCAGTTGCGATAAGGAACACCGTCGAGGATAATCAGGAGTAGTTTGTTTTTCATGCTCAATGCCCCAGTATAATTCCCCCAAATATGTTGTGATTAATGGCTTGTTGCAATGGGTGTTTTGGATATTTTGCAGGCGTTATCTGATGGAATGACCAGCGGTGCGATACGCACCGCTGGTGTTTTGTCTTTGACTGATATTAGTTTGTAATCGTCGAAAGCAATTCAGGATTTGTCACGAGATTACGCACACCGTGGGCGTGATCTTCTTCAAATTCATTTTTCTGAAGCCATGCATCAACTGACGCAATGCTAACACGGGCCGTTTGGGGGCGAACGCTCCATGTCACTTGAAAAGGGGATCCTTTTTCATTGTATCCGGGCCCGGTGGTTGACCCCGCATAGACAACAGGCGTGCCAGTATCGGCTGGAATATTTGTCGCTTGATAGTAGCCATCCACAATCTCCACATTCGCCAGCTTGGTAAAGTCCTGTGCGGTGTCATCGTTCACCAGAACAAAAACCTGTGCCTCAACGCGCAATTGTGGATTGTTAATGGCTTCCGTCAGGCAGGTCCCAAGTGTGGCACCGGGTTTGGCCTGCGCGGTGGAATATACATAATGGACTTCGATGGTGTCACCGGGTTCAAGATCGCCGTGTTCGCTTGTGCCAACTGCGTGGTCATAGGGGGCCAATTCAGCATCGGTCAATGTACCGGAATATTTGAAACCTGTGCCATAGCCGTGTCCATCGCCATTGCCAGCGTATTTGGTGAAATCACCGCCTTTGTGTTCCGCATTTTCGTGAAAATGAATATCGCACAGGTTCATTTGGGTATAGGCGGGGGCAGTTGCAAAAGCATGTACATTGGTGCCATCCACAGCCGTAATATCACGCGGGGATTGCGGCCCAAATCCAGCTCCAGCGGTATTCTGTGCCAGCTCTGCACGTTGTTCCGCAATGATTTGATCTGACACGGGCGGGTGTTCTTCGGCCTGTGCAACTGTGCCAAGGGCAAGCAGAGACGCTGTTGCAGCAGCAAACATTGGGATGGACTTACTATGCATGGTGATATCCTTTTGACGTTGAAGCAAGTCGACCGTCAGAGAGTTTCCTTTGAAAAGGTACCTCATTTGATCAACTGCGCTAAACAAGCGCCTGACTTAAAAGGATGTAAAAACACAGTTTGGTGAGCCGGCCAAACAATGCCTGAACTCATGTAACACTTTGAAAAATTGAGATTTACACTGACGTAACTCATTTTCGCGCAAAATCTGAATTATATGTGGTGTTATTTTCAGGATGTTTCGAAGGCAAAAGGTGTGAGAAAGAGCGCAGTTCTCTAGTTCCCTGCGCTCTCCATTTTACGATGCTCGATCACCTCTTCCAGCCAACCCAGTTTCATCTCGGGCACAGAACTCAGCAACAGGTCGGTGTAATCGTCAAATGGCGGGACCAGCACTTGCGATTTTGGTCCATAGCGCACGACTTGCCCTTGGAACATTACTGCGATGCTGTCCGCGATGGCTTTGACCGTGGCCAGATCGTGGGTGATGAACAGATAAGACACATCCTCGATCTTTTGCAGTTTAAGCAACAGTTTCAGGATGCCGTCTGCCACCAGCGGATCAAGCGCTGATGTGACCTCATCACAGATGATCAGTTTGGGCTTTGCCGCCAGCGCGCGGGCGATGCAGACACGTTGTTTCTGACCACCTGATAACTCAGCCGGATAGCGGTCTTGGAACCCTTCACCCAGTTCAATCTCGTCCAGCAATTCTTGGATACGCTTTTGTTTGGCTTTGCCCTTGAGGCCAAAGTAAAATTCAAGCGGGCGGCCGATAATCGTGCCAACGGTCTGGCGTGGGTTCATGGCGGTATCGGCCATTTGATAGATCATTTGCAATTCGCGCAGGTCATCCAAAGGCCGGGTGGCCAGATCAGGCGTTAAGGTGCGGCCATCAAAGGTGATTACCCCTTCCGAGGGCGGCAAAAGACCGGTGATCACCCGCGCCAGCGTCGATTTGCCGGACCCGGATTCACCCACAATTGCCAGCGTTTGGCCGGGGTGCAGTTCGACATTCACATCCTTGAGGACATCAAAATCTGTGCCGCGATACCGCGCAGTGATGTTTTCAACACGCAGTAGCGGATTGTCGGTTGGCTCTTTTTCGATGTGTTTGATCGACCGCACCGACACCAGCGCTTGGGTGTATTCTTCTTGTGGGTTGTTGATGATCTGATCGGTGGTGCCGTATTCAACCATCGCGCCTTGTTGCAACACCATGATGTGGTCGCTGACCTGCGCCACCACAGCCAGATCGTGGGTGATATAAAGGGCGGCCACACCGGTATCACGGATCGCGTCTTTGATTGCGGCCAGCACGTCGATTTGTGTGGTCACGTCCAGCGCCGTGGTGGGTTCATCAAACACCACCAGATCGGGTTCAGGACACAGCGCCAGCGCCGTCATACAGCGTTGCAATTGGCCGCCGGACACTTGGTGCGGATAGCGTGACCCGATGTTTTCCGGATCTGGCAGGCCGAGCTTGCGGAAAAGCTCAACCGCGCGTTCTTCGGCATCACTTTTGCTGAACTTGTTTTGGAAAACCGCGGCTTCAATCACTTGTTCCATGATCTTTTTCGCGGGGTTGAACGACGCGGCGGCAGATTGAGAAACGTAAGTTACTTCGGCCCCACGCAGGCGGCGCACATCGCGCAGGCCTGCCTTGAGCATGTCGCGGCCATTGACCCAGACTTCACCCCCGGTGAGTTCCACGCCACCGCGGCCGTAGGCCATTGCGGCCAGACCAATGGTGGATTTACCCGCACCAGATTCCCCGATCAGGCCCAGAACTTTGCCGGCCTCCAGATCGAAATCAACGCCGTGCACAATTTCGATGTCACGGGGGCGTTCGCCGGGTGGATAGATGGTTGCGCCAATTTTCAGGCCACGGACTTTGAGAAGGGGTTCAGTCATCCTCTACCGCCTTTCAAAGATGTCGTACGGTTCAAGATCCAGTCCGCGACAAGGTTAATGGAGATGCACAAAGCGGCGATGGCATAGGCGGGATAAAGCGCTGCTTGGATGCCGTAGTTAATACCTTCCTTGTTCTCTTTCACGATACCGCCCCAATCCGCCAAGGGTGGCTGCACGCCAAGGCCAAGAAACGACAGGGTCGAGATAAAGAGCACCATAAAGATAAAGCGCAGACCCATTTCAGCGACCAGTGGCGATAACGCGTTGGGCAGGGTTTCGCGAAAGATGATCCAGCCGATTTTTTCACCGCGCAGGCGCGCTGCTTCGACATAGTCCATCACAGTGATGTCCACGGCAACAGCGCGGGCCAGACGGTACACGCGGGTGGAATCGAGCAAGCCCATCAGCAAGATCAGGATCGGCATGGTGGTTGGCATAACTGACAACACCACCAGCGCAAAGATCAGCGACGGGATCGACATGATCAGATCGACAAATCGCGACAGCGCTTGATCGACCCAGCCACCGGACACGGCGGCGAAAAAGCCAAGAACGGAGCCGGTCACAAAGCTGAGAATTGTCGCCATCACCGCGATAAAGATCGTGGTGCGCCCGCCGTAAATCAGGCGGGTCAGCAGGTCACGGCCAATGCTGTCAGTGCCCAGCAGGAACTGCGATGAGGATGGTTCCCAGACATCACCGACAACTTCGGACATGCCGTAGGGCGCGATAATTGGGGCCGCGAGGGCCATCAGGAAAAACAGACCGGTAAAAAACAGGCCGATGAGGGCGGAGATAGGAATGTTTTTCATTTCGGATGCCTCAAACGTGGGTTGGCAAGGATCGAAACGATATCCGCAATCAGATTTAGCCCGATGTAAACCGCAGCAAAGATCAGACCGCAGGCCTGCACCACCGGAACGTCACGTTTTGATACGTGATCTACCAGATATTGCCCCATGCCGGGATAGGCGAATACCACCTCAACCACGACGACGCCAACCACCAGATAGGCAAGGTTCAGCATCACCACGTTAACGATCGGTGCAATGGCGTTTGGAAAGGCGTGTTTGCGGATGATTTTCAGCATCCCCATGCCTTTGAGTTCGGCAGTTTCGATATAGGCAGATTGCATCACGTTCAGGATCGCGGCTCGGGTCATGCGCATCATATGCGCCAGCACCACTAGCGTCAGCACCATCACCGGGATGGCAATCGCGTTTAGCTTTTCGCCAAGTGACATGCTGTCATTGATAATCGCCACGGATGAAAACATGCCCCACTTGATCGAGACCCAATAGATCAAGACATAACCAATCATGAATTCCGGGATTGAGATTGTCGTCAGGGTTACGGCCGAGATCAGCTTATCAGGCCAGCGGTCTTTGTAACGCACGGCCAGCAGGCCAAGGAAGATTGCCAACGGGACTGAGATAACAGCCGCCCAGAAGGCAAGGAAAAGGGTGTTTTTGAGACGTCCACCAAGGCTTTCTGCGATGTCGCGGCCATTGGTTAAAGCGGTGCCAAGATCGCCTTGCAGGAAACCACCGAGCCACGAGAAATATCGGGTGAGGGCCGGTTCATTGAGGCCCAATTCGCGGCGCAGGTTGGCCAGCGCTTCGGGGGTGGCTGATTGGCCGAGAATGGATTGTGCGACGTCCCCGGGCAAAATGGAGGTGCCCGCGAAGATCAAGATTGAAGCTGCAAAGAGCAACATGATGCCCAGCGCGAGGCGCTGGGCAATGAGTTTCAGGATGGGGTGCATTTTCGATGCGCCCTATGCGTCTTTCACCCAACATTTAATGTTGGCCTTGTTGTTCATCATTTCGCCATTTGGATCTGCGATCCAGCCGCCGACATTGCTGGCAACCCCAGCAACAAAATCGTTGAACATTGGTAGGATCAAGCCGCCTTCTTCACGCAATTCCTGGCCAAGCTCGGAGTAAAGCATCTTGCGCTTGCCTTCATCCAATTCGCCACGTGCCGCCAGCAATTTGGCATCAAAGTCCGGGCGTTTCCAGCGTGTGTCGTTCCAGTCTGCGGTCGACAGATAGGCTGTCGAATACATCTGGTCCTGCACCGGACGGCCACCCCAATAAGAGGCGCAGAACGGCTGTACGTTCCAAACTTCTGACCAATAGCCATCATTCGGCTCGCGTTTGATTTCCAGTGGGATACCGGCTGCTTTGGCGGTTTCTTGGAACAGCGATGCCGCATCAACCGCACCAGAAAACGCCCCATCAGAAACGCGCAGGATGATCGGGCTGCCGTCATGGCCGGAAGCCGCGTAATGCTCTTTTGCTTTTTCGATGTTGAATTCACGCTGCGGGATCGACGCGTCAAACAATGGATAGGAGGCGTTGATCGGGAAATCGTTGCCGATACCACCAAAGCCCCGCAGGATTTTGTCGACCAATTCTTCGCGGTTGATCGCATATTTCAGCGCCAGACGCAGTTCGTTGTTGTCGAATGGTGCCGTATCAACATGGGCGATAAACACATAGTGGCCACGACCCGAAACGGATTCCACAGTAAGGTTTGGCGCGCGGCCCAGCAGGCTTGCAACCTTTGGATCAACACGGTTGATGAAATGAACCTGACCAGACTGCAAGGCCGCTGTCCGTGCGGTGGCATCGTTCAGCACCAAAACTTCTGAGAATTCGGCAAAGCCGCGGTTGTCGGCATCCCAATAATCCTCACGGCGCTTATAGCCATGGCGCACACCGGGTTCATCAAATTCAACCGTATAGGCACCTGTACCGATTGCGGCACCGGGGTCATCCATGCCGCCATCCGGCTGGATCATCAAATGATAATCGGCCATCAGATAAGGCAGGTCAGCGTTGGCTGTTTCCAGGTCGATGATGACATTGTCGCCATCAACTTTCATGCCGGAAATACCCTTCATGATGCCCAAGGCACCCGATTGCGCATCTTCGTTTGAGTGGCGCTGGAAAGTTTTCAGCACATCTTCGGGCGTCATTTCTTTGCCGTTAGAGAATGTGATGCCCTTTTTGATCTTGAATGCCCAAGATTTGGCGTCTGCGGAGGCTTCGACGCTTTCGGCCAGACGGTATTCAAGTGTGCCGTCAGCAGACACATCAACAATGGTTTCACCCCAGTGACGGATATTCGCCAATGGTACTTCGGAGGCTGTTAAGGCCGGATCTTGGGTGTTGGTGGATTCACCACCCGAAGAGCCAAGCTTGATAGTGCCGCCACGAACAGGACCTTCGGCATGGGCCTGTGTCGCCAGCATCGAGTTGGCAACAGCCGCTGTCACACCAAGTGCTGCAGCGCGGCCCACAAATTCGCGGCGCGTCATCAGGCCTTTGGCCACATCAGATGTCATATGTTTCAGTTGGTCGTTCATTTTATACTCCCGGTTGGAATCATGGCGCTTGGTTGCACCGTTTTATTGATTGATGGGTCAAGTGTGCCGATTTTCTGTGAGGTCGCAAGGGTTAATACCCATGCAATCATGACGGCCGTGTTACATGCAGTCCCTTTTGATGTTGTCAGTCACCTCACGCTGATAGATTAATGTGTCGCCCTCATAGACTTCGAGCCTTGCTGTCAGGTGAAAGTCTGTGGTGTCTGACCACATGGCGCTATGGGTTTCTGTGCGCAGGGTGATATCGCCCCGTTGCAGTTCTTCGGTCCAATGGCAGATGCCGCGGGCTGACACCGGGTCGTCTGGATGAATGCTCCATTTTTCACGGGCGATGGAGCCTGAAATTAGACCATGATCATCGTCCTTTGCGCAGCCAAAGTCGTCTTCAATCACCAAAGTAACAACGCCTGTGTTCATATCGACCTCACGGCGTCTGACATGATTTTCGGGGCGAATGGTGGTGGCCTGCCAAGGGTCAGCGGCAGTGGGTGGCGCAAATGCATGTTCATCGCCACCGGGTGTGGGGCGTTGGGGCAGGGCGATATATCCGGCGCTCAGGGTCAGCGTGGTCGCCGTTGGTGAGGGCCAGATCAGCGGCCAATAGGCGTCTGAGATCGAAACGCGCAGACGATGGCCTGCGGGCACCCGGTAAGCAATATGATCCAGATCAAGGGTAACGTCCTCGACTGTGCCGGGTGTCATTGGCGTTGGGTGTTCAGCACTGTTGCGGTGACTCAGGTTCAGCACACCGAATGTTATCCTCGTTGCCGCCCCATCGGGATGGATATGGTTTAACCGCACCGCGATTTGCGCCTGTGGCTGGTCTGACGCTATTTTGACTGTCAGACGCGGTGCCCCGACGATGTCCATGTCGGCGCTAAGGGGGGAAGACTCAAAAACGGTTGAGAGCACATCATCGCCGCGTTGATCACCGGGGAGTTCCGGGCCCAACCAAATTGCGCAGTATTCACCGGCGTCAGCACCGCAATGGGCCGGTGACGCCACTGTGCGGTCAAGTGGCGCAGCCTGTGTGCTTAGGCCCTCATTGGTGAGGTGCAATGTTTCGGTGTCCAGATGTGATGTAGCGCCGGTTTCTTCGGTAATCCAGCGACCGGGCCGTTCCAGATACCACGTTGCCGGGCGCACCCCGTCCATCAGATAGGCGCGGTAGTCAGGATCATCTTCTACGCCCGTGTCGATGTCTTTGAGCCAACGATCCCACCAACGCAACGCCTCTTGCAGAAAGCCGATGCGTGGTTCGGGAATGGCAAAATGCGGGTATTTGTGCACCCACGGCCCGACAATGCCTTTTGCCCCCGGCAGGGCTTCGACCAATTGCGGCACCGCGTTCTTGTACGCATCCCCCCAACCGCCAATGGCCAGAACCTTGGCCTTGATCGCGCTGTAATCTTCGATCACCGATCCTTGTTGCCAATAGGCATCGCGACGTTGATGCCGCAGCCAGAGCGAGGGCAGAAACGGTTCCGCTTCCAGACGTTCCAGCCACATCTCGCGCCAATCGGGCCGTAGGACCGGATCTGGGGCGCGGCTGGAATAGGCCCACATCGTCGCCCCCCAGCCAAGGTTTTCATTCAGCAGGCAGCCACCTTTATAATGGATGTCGTCGGCAAACCGATCAACGGTTGAGCAGAGCGTGATCACCGCCTTGAGCGGTTCAGGCCCATGTGCGGCGACCTGAAGCCCGTTAAAGCCACCCCATGAAATGCCCATCATGCCAACATTGCCATTGCACCATGATTGTGCGGCCAACCAGTTGATTACCTCAACGCAATCTGACTGCTCAAGCGGGGTGTATTCATCCGCCATTACACCGTGACTGTCGCCATTGCCGCGCATGTCGACCCGCACGCACGCATAGCCACGTTCCGCGAACCACGGATGGGTCAATGCATCACGGGCACAGGTGCCGTCACGCTTGCGATAAGGTAGATATTCTAGTATGACGGGAACGGGGTCGCTGTCCGCATCAGCGGGTCGCCAAACCCGTGCCGACAATCGGCAACCATCGCTTAGAAGGATGCCCAGATCGGCGTCTTCTGCGAGGGCGCGCAGTGTGTTTTGTGCGTGTGTCATATGATATACGTCCTGCGGCGTTCAGTTTTTGTCAACTGTTGCATCTGTGCCCAGTTGACGTTGCGTCGGCTAATAACCCTTTTAAAAGAGTCATTTGGGGTGTTCGCCCTGACCGGGATTGTGTCAGTTTGCTCCGCACGTTCAGGTTTAGGGGAACGGTTCTGAAAATTAGTCCCTAGATTTATGAATAGTTTAGAGGTAATTAGAGGCTATACAGATGAATGCACGGCGCGATTAAACGGGCTGGCTTCGTAAAGAGAACAATAATTGAAGAAATCCCGCATAGAACGGTGTTTCGAGGTAGAGTGGTGGTGTTATGAAGGCGATTGATTTCGTCGTTCGCGATAATGCGGGCGGATTACAGCGTGGCGTGGTTTCTAGTGAGGCTCAAACCCACGTAATTCAGGCTCAAGCGGGCCAAGAGATTTCCCTAAATTTGCGGCAGATTGATCTGATCAACCAACAACGTGTTGGTGAGGACCTGATTATCACGCTCGCGGACGGGCGCGTCATCACCATTGATAATTACTTCAATGCGTCGGGTGCTCCGAACCGTTTGTTCATCTCGGCAGATGGATATCTGAACGAAGTTGCTTTTGTTGAAACCGATGGCGGCGACTTGTTTGCGCAGTTCGGGCCAACCGAACAATGGGGCAAATGGTCCCCGTCTGATGATCTGATCTATTTGGGTCGGACCGAAGTTGCTGCGGTTGCGGGAGATGATGAAGTATCCATGTTCGCCGCACCTTTGTTGGGTGCTGGCTTGCTTGGCGGCGGTGGTGCGGCGGCAGCGGCCGTCGTTGGTGGTGCTGCGGTTATCGGTGGTGTTGGCGGCGGTGGCAGTGGCGGCGGTGGTACACCAACGCCTGCGGCACCGTTTGTCGATAACCCCGACGCATCAAGCACAATTGGCGGCGACGATAGCGGTCCGCATGTCATTACCGTCACAGGTGGTGGTGAGCCCGGCGATACGGTGGTCGTGACCATCGGCGATGAAGTTGTTGAAACGGTTATCAACGATGATGGCGTTTTTGAAGCTGTTTTTGAAGGTGATGATTTCCCGGACGACGGTGTTTATGAGGCCGTTGTCACAGTCACAACCGCCACAGGCGACGTCGTTTTGGACGGGCCTGATTACGAAATTGATACCACACCGCCAGAGGTTGCCGTAACAACAGGCACCCAGTCGGTTGATGACTTCTTTAACGCTGAAAGCTTCGAAGACGGTGTCACTTTGACCGGTACTGGTGAAGCAGGTGCGTCTGTTGTTGTGACAATCGCGGGCATCGCGCAATCTACGACTGTATCTGAGGATGGCACGTGGTCGGTGACATGGGCCGCGGGCACGCTTGATGCGGGCGAATACACCACGGGGGTTACGATTGTCAGTGCGGATGCCTTTGGCAATACCACAACGGTCACGGATAACTTGGTTGTTGATACAATCGCCAATGTGACAATTGATACAGACAATGTTGAAACGGACGGTGTTGTAAACGCAGTAGAGCGTGAAGACGGCGTGACCCTGACGGGGTCAGCGCAGGCTGGATCAACGGTAGTAGTGACATTCGGCACTGGCACCCATGCAGCAACAGTTGACGCCAACGGCAACTGGAGCGTGGATTTCGCGATGAGCGAAGTGCCAACAGGTGAAATGTCCGCCACCGTCAGCGCAACGGCAACAGACAGCTTTGGCAACACGTCAACCGCCACCGGTGAGGTCGATATCGACACGCTGGTGCGTGACTTTGCCTTTACCGCGACCACAGGCGGGGCCGACGGCATCATCAACATCGAAGAAGCCACCCAAGGCTTTACCATGACAGGTACAACCGAGGTTGGATCGACTGTTAGTGTAGTGATGAATGGTTTTACCCATCAGGCAACTGTGGCCGCAGACGGCACATGGACAGTTGACTTTGCCGCCAGCGAAATCCCAACCGGAACCCAGACTGTTGTTATGACTGCGACAGCGACGGATGCGGCGGGCAACGTTGAGACAATCACCCAAGACGTGAATGTTGACCGCGATGCAGGTGTCTTGACGATCAGTTCGACCCCGGTTGAGGGTGACGATGTAATCAACGCGGTTGAGGCCAGCGATGGTGTGACCCTGACAGGCACATCAAACCCAAATGCGGTTGTTACTGTGACCATGGGCGGCGTCAGCCATACCGTGAACGCAGATGCAGCGGGCAATTGGTCAGCGACCTATACCAACGCGGAAATCACGCCGGGTGAATACACGGCTGATATCCATGCGACCTCTACCGACAGTGCGGGCAACGTGCTGAACGCTACAGACAGTGTTCAGGTTGATACGCTGGTGCGTGATCACGCCTTTACCGGGACCACAGGGGGTGCGGACGGGATCATCAACATCGAAGAAGCCGCACAAGGCTTTACGATGACGGGCACAACCGAAGTTGGGTCAACCGTCAGCGTAATGATGAACGGCTTTACCCATCAGGCGACTGTTGCGGCAAATGGATCTTGGACCGTCAATTTTGCGGCAAACGAAATCCCAACCGGGACACAAACGGTTGTGATGACCTCCATTGCAACAGATGCGGCGGGCAACGTCGATACGATTACCCGTGACGTGTCTGTTGACCGTGATGCAGGCATCTTGACGATCAGTTCAAACCCTGTTGAGGGCGACGATGTTATCAACGCGGTTGAGGCCAGCGATGGTGTGGTTTTGAACGGGACATCAAACCCGAACGCGGTTGTCACTGTGACCATGGGCGGCGTCAGCCATACTGTGACGGCAAACGCATCGGGCAACTGGACAACAACCTATACCAACGCGGAAATCACGCCGGGTGAATACACAGCTGATATCCACGCAACGACCACTGACAGTGCGGGCAACGTGTTGAATGCCACAGACAGTGTTCAGGTTGATACGCTGGTGAACAACCTGTCAATCAACGCGAACACGGTCGAAGGTAACGGCGTGATCAACGCAGCCGAACGTCTTGAAGGCGGCGGTGTGCAGGTGACAGGTACCACTGAAATTGGATCAACCTCCGTTGTTGTGACGCTGAACGGTATACCGGTGAATGCGGTTGTGGATGCAAACGGCAATTGGACAGCAACCTATGCGTCCTCTCAGGTTGCCGAAGGTACGTATAATGCCACCGTCACTGTCGACGCGACAGATCGTGCCGGTAACACCGCAACAGTGTCTGACAGTATCTTGGTCGATACCGAAGTTGTGCCGCTGAACATGACCAACTCTGGCGGCGGCACCGATGGTGTGGCGAATATCGCAGAGGCGACAACAGGTATTGATCTTGGGGGGCAAGTTGAACCGGGGTCGACCGTTATTGTGAACTTTGACGGTACAAACCACACAGCCACGGTGGATGCGGCGGGCAACTGGTCTTTGACCATTGCACCATCCGATATCCGTCTGGGCACCTATGATGCGGCGATTGTTGTCACCGCAACAGATGCGAACGACAACGTTGATATGATCAATGACACACTGGCCATCGACACCGATGCGCCCGAAGGTCCGGTCATCGCGTCCTATACCCGAGACGGGACAGGTATTCGCGGCATATCAACTGAGATGAGCGCCGAAGATCTGGCCGTTTACCAGGTTGGCGAAAATGGAAGTGTTTCAGAGGTCAGCGCCGCGCAAACAGAAGTGGGCGCACCGGTGAATGAGACGTTCTTTACGTTCAACGAGCAAGTACCAGATGGTTCGCATCTTGTGATCACCGCGACGGACGATGCGGGTAATGCATCTGGCACCTATGTAGCGCTGGATGACGAAGTTGCCGGGATCGACAATATCGCGCTGAATGCAGGCACATTGGGTCAGCACAATATCGAAACAGTTGATCTGAGCTTTGTAGAAGATGGCCACCTAACCATTGACGAGGCACTGCTGGTTGCTCTGTCTGCCAACTCCAACTCATTGCAGATCAATGGCGGCAGCGATGACAACGTCACCATCAATGGCGGGCAATTGGCCGGATCAACGGTACGCGACGGTCAGGCCTATAACATCTATACTCTGGGTGACGAAGGTACGCTCTATATTGATGCAGATGTGGGTGTGAACGGCCTTATCTAAACGACGAAGACTTACGACCAGAGGCGCGGGCGGTTAACGACCCGCGCCCTGTAAAAAACCGGCACGTTAAGGGCAGGACATGAGGCATGGTGTAAAAAAGGCAGTCGGGGTGTGCGCAATTGCGTTCAGCCTTACGGGATGCCTTTCGGATATGGGTGATGGGTCAGGTTCGGCCAATTTGGTTTCACGGCTGAAAACGCCGGATGGAACATCGGTTCCAAAACCTACACATTCAGAAAAAGTAAACGCGGAAAGCCAGATCATCCAAGGTCTGTCCAAGCGACAGTCCGCATTGCCATCCGGCAGTGCATTTGATCAGGTTGCAACATCTGTTCTGGCGGCAAATTCGCGGGCAGCGGAATCTGAATTGCGCTCAGCGCGGTTGCGGTCAGAAGCGGCAAGCAAAAACTGGTTGCCGAAAATTGGCCCACAGATCAGCCTGACCTCGCTTGGGTCGCTTGTGGCCAATCTGGTGGTCGATCAGGTGTTGTTTGACAATGGCCGTCGCAAGGGTGAACGCGAATTTGCAATTGCTGATGTCGAAGTGGCCGCCGTATCGCTGGCTCAAGACACCAACAACCGCGTCCATACCGCCCTTGGTCTTTATACCGATGCCGTAGAAGCGCGTGAAAAATCTGCGCTGTCCCAACGGTCTTTGCAGGACATGGGCCATTTTGCCTGGATCATGCAGGAACGTGTCAAAGGCGGCGTGTCTGACATGTCCGACCTCAATATCCTGAACCAGAAACTTGCAGAAATCAAAGCCAGCGAAATCGCAAACGCCGAAAAGGCTGCGACCTCGGTGGCTGAACTTAACGCGATGTCGATCCAGTCCTTGTCGGATTTGCGCGGTGTCCCTGCCTTCAAGGTGTCTTCAACCGCTGCGCAACCGCTGAGCGTGGTTCTGGCCGAAGCGGAAAAGACCCGAACGATTGCCGCGGCCAAGGTCGAGCGCGCGGGCCAACTGCCGGGCCTCTCCGCCGGGGGCACAGTGGGCGACAGCACAAATCTGGGACTGAATGTTAAATCCGATCAGCTCATTGGCTTTGGCACCGGCGCGTCGCTTCAAGCGATTGAGGCGGCTAAAGAAGCCGCAGGGCGCCGTGTCAGCCAAGCCAACGAAGATGCGAACCGTAAATTGCGCAAACTTGAAGGACAGATCGCTGCCAAGTCACGGCAGGCAGACGAAGCTGCAACCCTGACAATTGCGGCCAAGGAAAATCTGGATCTATTCCAAGAACAATACGATGCAGGACAGCGCCAAGTCATTGATGTGGTTGGTGTCTATGAAACATTCTCTCGTCAGCAACAGGCCGAAGTGACCCTGAAATATGAGGCCGTGCGCCTGAAACTGGAGATGGCTCAGATCTTGGGTGTGCTCGCAGATGGGAAAGAGATTTGACCCAGAAACGTGCTTTTACCCTAACGATCAGCAATGGCAACACGGGCCGCATTGCGCCCGTTGACATGGCCTCTGCACCGCCAGTCGCCACCAATGTAAACAAGTTCGAGGACCGCATTCGCGCCCGCGCCCAACTTGCCGCGACTTATGCCGGGTTGTTGGGGGTCGAGGCCGTACCGCGGGACCTGTTTGAGAGCATTGGTGCTGCGACCCAAGAAGGCGCCGCAGACAAGGATGAAGCCGCTGCAATCAGCCATGGTTTGCAGGGGCTTGGGCTGCTGTCTCAGGTCGGTCGTGTTGAGGCGTTAAGTGCAGATTATTGGCCCGCGATGGCCTATATGACTTCTGGTCAGGTGCTGTTAATCTTGGGCCAATCACGCGGTGATCTGATTGTTTTTGATACGACCTGCACTGATAACCGCGCCTATGTGCCAATTGCTGATTTCAAACCGTTCTTTACAGGTTTGTTGGTCCGCGCTGAGGCACCGCTCAAGAAAGTTGCTGAAACCCACAAAACCGAAAGCGCTCCCGCCCATTGGTTCTGGGGTCAATTTGGCCGTTTCCGCCGTCAGTTTGGCGAAGTTGCTTTGGGGTCCTTTGTCGCCAATTTGCTGGCAGTCGCCGTGGCACTGTTTTCCTTGCAAGTCTATGACAGGGTGATCCCACACCAATCTGAGGCGACGCTTTGGGTATTGGCAGCCGGGGCCGGATTGGCCCTGTTGATGGAAGCCTTCCTGAAAATCGCCCGCGCGCGTTTGATGGATGGGTCGGGTCGTCAGATTGAACTGAGCGTGCTTAACATCTTGATGGAGCGTTTGCTGGGCATGCGGTCTGACACCAAGGGTCAAGCGCCGAACCAGATTTTCTCCGCCATGCGTGAATTTGGGTCTGTGCGAGAATTTTTCACCGCCTCGACCATCGGTACGCTGGCTGATGTGCCGTTTATCTTTGTTTTCCTGTTCCTGGTGGCCAGCATTGCAGGCAACGTTGTCTGGGTGCTGGTTTTGGGGGGCATCCTGATGGTGGTGCCGGGGTTCTTTTTGCAGCGCAAAATGATCCGGCTGACGCAGGAAACCCAAGGGGCTTCTGCCAAATCTTCGCGGTTGCTGCACGAGGCGATTTTTGAACTCGACACATTAAAAACCCAGCGCGGCGAGGACCGTGTGATGCGGATCTGGACCGAGTTGAACACCTTATCAGCTATGAAATCATCCGAGCAACGCAAGCTGGCCTCGGCGCTGACGTTCTGGTCCCAAGGTGTGCAACAGGCGACCTATGTGTCTGCGGTGATCATGGGGACCTATCTGGTGTTTGCCGGCGAATTTACTGTGGGGTCCATCATTGCGGTGGGTATTCTGACGGGTCGCACGCTGTCGCCCCTCACGCAGCTTGCCGGAACCATGGCGCGCTGGGGCAACGTGAAAAGTGCGCTGGATGGGCTTGAGGGGATCGCGTCAGCACCACAAGACGCAAACGAAGAACGAACCTATCTGCGCCGCGAGACGCTTCAGGGGCATTTCGAACTGCGAGATGTCACATTTCGTTATGAGGAAGACGGCGCACCGACGCTGGACCTGAAAGGGTTGGCGATTAAACCGGGTCAACATGTTGCAATTTTGGGATCAAACGGATCCGGCAAATCATCGCTGCTCAAAATGCTTAGCGGACTTTATGCACCTGAAACCGGCCGGATCATGATTGACGGCACCGAGATGAGCCAGATTGAGCCGCGCGATTTGCGTAGGCTGATTGGGTATCTGGGTCAAGACGTGCGGCTGTTTGCGGGCACGTTGCGCGATAACCTGAACCTGACCATGCTGGAACGTGACGATGACCGCTTGCATGCAGCACTAGATTTTGCCGGGTTGGGGCCGTTTGTAAAAGCGCACCACAAAGGTCTGGATCTTGAGATACAAGACAATGGTGCGGGCCTGTCGATTGGGCAACGCCAGTCCATCGGCTGGGCACGCCTGTGGCTGCAAGACCCTAAAATTTGCTTGCTGGATGAACCCACCGCCGCCCTTGACCAGACATTAGAGGCCACATTGGTCTCGCGGCTCCAGACATGGATGAAGGGCCGTACCGCCGTGATCGCCACCCACCGCGCGCCGATCCTCGCACTGACAGAACGGACGATGATTTTAGAGGGTGGCCGCATGACGATCGACGGTCCCAAAAAGCAGGTGATGACACATCTGGCCACTAAAAAGGGGCGGGCGGCATGACTGTGACCAATACATTTGCCACCAACCCAAATGGCTTGGACGCGCAATTGGGCCGGGACATGCGCGGGCCATCCTTGGTGATTTGGCTGTGCGGCGCGTCGCTTGTGGTGTTCTTGATCTGGGCTGCCTTTGCTTGGGTCGATGAGATTGTCCGTGCCGAAGGGTCGATGATTTCTTCATCACGGCCCCAGATCATCCAAAACCTCGAAGGGGGCATTCTGGCTGAACTGGCTGTGAGTGAGGGCGATATCGTTGAAAAGGGTGACGTGTTGGCCCGGTTGCACGGTACGCAATTTAAATCATCCGTGGATGACCTGCGCGATCAGATCACCGCCTTTGATATCCGCCGCCTGCGGTTAGAGGCCGAATTGGCAGGGCAGTTTGACTTTGATGTGCCTGAACTGTTGGCCATCCGCACTCCGGACATTGTGGCGTCGGAACGAACGCTGCTGCGCGCCCGGCAATCTGACTTTGTGTCCCGGACCGAAGGTGCCGAACGTGTGCTGACCGAGGCGGCAAAAGAACGCGACCTGCTGGAAAACCTGCTGACCCGAAAGATCGTATCGCTGATTGAAGTGACCCGCGCCCGCAAGGTGCATGCGGATGCCCGGATCAAATACGACGAGATTATCACGCAGACGGAACTGGACCGGGCGCAGGAATATTCCGACGTCCTCAAAGAGCTGAGCACGTTGCGGCAAAACCTGAAAGCAAGCACCGATCAGTTGAACCGCACCGTTCTTCACAGCCCGATGCGTGGCATTGTGAACAACCTGTCTGTCACCACTATCGGCGGCGTTGTGCGCCCTGGGGAAGAGATTTTGCAGATCATTCCGCTGGACGAGGAGCTGTTTGTCGAAGCGCGGGTCAAGCCCGAGAATATCGCAGGCGTGCGACCAGGGCAGGAAGCAACGATCAAGCTCAGTGCCTATGACTACACGATTTTTGGCACGCTCAAGGGCAAGGTTAAACTGATCTCAGCCGATACGTTCAAAGATGAACGTGCGCGCGACCCTGACGGCAATCCGCATTACAAAGTGACGTTGCAGGTGGATACAGAACATCTGACAGAACGGCAGGCGTCGCTGCAAATCAGACCGGGCATGCAAGCAAGTGTTGAATTACACACCGGGTCGAAAACGGTTTTGCAGTATCTGCTAAAGCCGCTTTATAAATCCAAGGAAGCGTTCCGCGAGCCGTAGAATTGGGGGCTGTCTGCCCCCAAGCCCCCGAGGAATATTTAAGGCCAAAAAGAAGGGTCAGGGCGCGTCTGTATCCAGCCAAATCGTGACAGGGCCATCGTTGGTCAGGCTTACGGCCATGTCTGCACCGAATGCGCCATTTTGGATCGGGATGTTAAGCGCGGCCAGCTGCGTGCTGAAATATTGATAAAGGCGTTTGGCCTGATCGGGTTTGGCGGCGCCTGAAAACCCCGGTCGATTGCCCCGTGATGTATCAGCGGCGAGGGTGAATTGGCTAACAATCAATGCCGCCGCGCCGGTTTGGATGATGCTTAGGTTCATTTTGTCTGCGTCATCTTTGAACAGGCGCAGTTTTGAGATTTTGAGCGCAAGCGCATCTGCCGTTGCTTCGGTATCATCGGGCATAGCGCAGATCAGGATCAGCAGGCCGGGGCCGATCTGGCCGATGACTTGTCCGTCAACGGCGACTGCGGCTTGGCTGACACGTTGCAGGATGGCGCGCATTCAGGATTTCCAATCGATGATATGGGCCGGGTCGGCGCGGGTGGTGCGGAACTGGTTGATTGCGGCGTCTGTGTCGGCATAGCCAAATGAGATCGCGCATAGGATCAATCGGTCCTCCGCAATGCTTAGGTGTTCTCGAACCAAAGGCGCATAAGCGGCGATGGCGGCTTGCGGGATTGTGGCCACGCCAAGGGCCGTGGCTGCCAAAGTAAAGGCGGTGACAAAGCCGCCGCAGTCCATCGCGCCGTAGGGGCCAAGCTCAGCTGGGGCGTGGATGATCGCAACATGTGGCGCGTCAAAAAGTGCGTAATTGCGCAGCATTTGTGCCATCCGGGCGGCGCGGTCTGATTTTTCAATCCCCACCGCATCATAGAGCTGAAAACCGCAGGTACGGCGGCGTTCGGCATAGTCCCCGGAATAACCCGATGGCCAAGGCAGATCGGGCTGGGGCGCAGTGCCTTGGGACGCCTCAGCCAAAAGGGCCGCGCGGAACTGTTCGGTTGCGTCGCCTTTGGTGACGGTCACCTGCCAAGGCTGCGCATTGCACCAAGACGGGACGTGGCGTGCGGCATCGACAATTTTGGTGACCACATCATCCGGGACTGGATCGGGCAAAAAGGCGCGGCAGGAATAGCGCGACTTTAGCAGGTCGGTGAGGGTGTCATAGGATGTCATCATTGCTGCGCCATGAAATAGCCAACCACCCCGGAGGCAATCAGGCCAAGGATCACCGCAACGGTGATTTTGATCGCGGAATAGGGGCGTTCACCTTGAACCCGGCCTGTGCGGCCATTCACCACAAAACGGTAGGTCTTACCGCGGTATTTGTAAGCGGCGAGCCATACTGGCAACAAGATGTGTTTAAAAGTGACGTCAGAAACAGCGGTGTCGATGCCTTGGATACGTTGCCGATCACCGCCTATGTCAAACTTTACATCGCGTTCAATCACCCGGTCCATCTGCGCACGGGCCTCTGCATAGCCATCTTCCAGCGATACCGCATAAGCCTCGGCGCGGAAACCTGCGAGGTATTCAGGTGCATAGGGTTCAAGGGCGGCCAGATCCCAAGGTTCCAGCGCATCGGTAAAGCGTTTGGGCAGTGAGGTGGAGGCGAGAACCAGCACATCGTCAAAGAACCGTGCCACTCGACCAGACGCTGCGCGCCAGCGGACCTTCGCGACCTGTACCCGCTCTCGCTTGCCGTCGCGGGTCACGGTCTGGGTTTCGTAATACACGGTGCCCCGTTCGCCGCGATAGCTGGATTTTGTGTCAGCGTCATAGGTCCAGTAGGGCACGTAAATACCCTGCATCTTGCGGCCCTTGCGGGCATATTCCTGCAAACCATTGGGGGCGAACCACAACCGGCCCAGCCAGTCTTTCATCGCATCGCGGGCTACGTCTTCGGTCAATGCAAAGGGCAGGACGGCGCGTGGTTTGATATGGCGGTGCACGCCGGTATCAATCACCACCGGAGTTGCACAAAACGGACATTCGGTGGCGTGTTTGCCATCTTCAAACTCAACCTGCGCGGCGCAGTTCGGACAAGACGTCACCCGGGTTTCTTCCATTTCGGCGGTAGGCAAATCCGCCCGCAACCCGGCGCGGAAATCAAGCTCTGTAATCGGTTGAAACTGAAATCCAGCGTCGTCGATGGGTTGGGTGTTGCCGCAGTGATCGCAGGTCAGTTCAGCCGCTTGAGGATCAAATCGCAGATCGGAACCGCAATTATCGCAGGGAAAGCGGTGTTCAGAGACGGGGGCAGGGGTGTCATAGGGGTCGGTCATGGATGCTCCGTCACAGATGCGTGGCCAAAGACATAGCGCGGGCGGGCGCGACGTGCCAGTTCCCTTCGCCGCATGGCTATAAATATCGGTGAAAAATCCGGGGAACCATAATGCGCAGCGCGTTGTCGCGCAGGCGGAGATGACGCCAGATGTGAAAGCCTGCATGGGCCAAAGCAAGACCAGCCAACAAATAGAATTCATAAATGTGGATTGTGCCGATGACGTCATTGGCACGTTTCAGCCCCAAGGGCGGCGCGATGGGTAAAATGCCCCCGGCCTTCAGCAATGTGGCCGAGGTCAGCCCCAGAAAAAATCCGCTGAGCGCCACACCAAACAGCCCCCAGATCAGAACCTTGTGCATGATTTGATGCACTCTGCGCGCCCATGATGGCAATTTCGGTCCGGGGCGGCTGGCCAGTCCTTTGCGCAGGTAATCAGCGGTCCAGAGCAGGCACAGGGTGACAAACAGCAACCCCAGCATTGAGTGGAACTGAAAAGCACGGGGACCAAATGGTAGGACATCGGAAGGGGTGACAAGGATAAACCAGATCAGCAGCGGGACCATCGACCAATGCAAGACTTTGAGAAGGGTGCGGCGGCGGGGCAGTTGGAATTGAAAAGCTGGGGTCATGGTCTTAGCATAACATTGTTTTCAGATGATATGCTAAGATACACGCTTATGTTATTTTCATTGGCTCAAAATATTTGCCCGTCTTTAGGCAAGCCAAAGAGGTATGGCTATCGGTGTATCACCACACAAGTATATGATTTTGAACGATACTCGTAATTTTCTTGATGAACGATACGATATTTCAGCTCTGGCTTCGATTTTAGCCGAAGTTTAGATATTGCTGAATTCAGCTTGTTTGAGCGCACATGTAGCCATTGCCACTTGTGGAAGGGCGGCGTGCCGCCGAAGGCTTTGGTGGTCATTCTTAATTGTGGTTTGCCCCCCTTCGCGTTGCACTCGATCGCGACAGCATAGGCCTTGCCGCCATACATGTGCGTTTTGGCATAGGCCTCAAGGCTTTTGTGAGACATCCAAGGCGTGGTGTCTGCAAAGGCAGGTAGTGCCAGCCAGATTGCCGCAAACGCAACTATAATTAATCTCATGATGATGCCTTTCACTGTATTTAATCAGTGAGGGTATCCTAAGCACAAATAGGGCCGTTTTTAAACCTTAGATTGTACGCGTCTCTGAGCCCCGATGCCGTATCACTAAGGCATCGGGGTTTCAGTTTATGCGCCCGGAGGGGGCGGTGGCAGCACGGTGAAAAGCTGCGCCAGTTCGGCGACATCTTCGGCCATTTGCCAGCCGTCCTGACCGGGGGTCCACATATAGCTTTTTCGGGTCAGGCTGCCGTCAGCTGTCATACGTCCCAATGCGGCTTTTGAGTATGGCCCGGTGGTTTTGCCGTCCACCGCAATGTGCCACACTTTTTCGACCGGAGGCGGTGGGGGGGCGACTTGGGCCGGGGCCGCCGTTATTTGTGGCCGTGCGCCCCATGGGCCCGCACTTGCCGCTGCGTGCTGACCGATTTGCATACCCAGACCTGCCCCCAGACCCGCTTGAAGGGCCGCCGCCCCGCCGCCATCACGGCCAAGGGCTTCGGCGGCTTGAAACTGCATGTATTCGTTCAGGTTACCAATCACACCCATTGAGGATCGTTTGTCCATGACCTCTTCGACAGCGGGCGGAAGCGAAATATTTTCGATATAAAGCTCAGGCATCGCGAGGCCGTATTCAGCAAGCTGAGCGGCAATTTCCTTGCCAACCAACGTGCTGAGTTCGCGGGTATTGGCGGCCATGTCCAGCACCGGAATTTGCGCCCGCGCGATGGTGCGCGAGAATTCCTGAACGATGATATTGCGGATTTGATAGCTGATCTCGTCCATGGTAAATTCACCATCGGTGCCGACGATTTCGGTCAGGAACCGTGCCGGCTCGCTGACCTTGACTGAATAGGTGCCAAAGGCGCGCAGACGCACCGGACCAAATTCAGGATCGCGCACGATAATCGGGTTCTTGGTGCCCCATTTCAGGTCGTTAAACCGGGTGGTGTTGACGAAATAAATCTCGGATTTGAACGGGCTTTTGAAACCGTGATCCCAGTGTTGTAGGGTCGTCATGATCGGCATGTTGTTGGTTTCAAGCATATAAAGACCGGGGGTGAACACATCGGCCAACTGACCTTCGTGGACAAACACCGCTGCTTGACCTTCGCGCACTGTCAGCTTGGCCCCGTATTTGATCTCGTGGCCTTCACGCTCAAACCGCCAAACCATGGTATCACGGGTGTCATCCACCCAATGGATGACGTCGATGAATTCGCCTGAGAGGAAATCGAAAATACCCATGTGTGTGGTCCTTTTGTTGGTCAGTATCTAGCGTGGTTCAAATCGGCCCACCCGTCAATTCACGCGCAATAGTGCGGGTGATGGGCTGGGCCTCGCTGGCGGTCATGCCAATCTTAAGCCGGGGATCGTACAGCATCTTGAGCAGCAGTTCGTCATGCCCGGTCAGCAAGGCAAATTCGTCGTCGTCGTTAAAAATCGACGGTCGTGCGCCGGGGCTGTCGTTGGGCAGTCCCAGACCTTGGGCCAGTTCTTCGTGGATGCAGGACAGGCGCAACAGATCAGGGTTTTCGGCGCGGATCACGGCGACAGCGGCAGTATAGGTGTTGGCATCTCTGCCGTCTGCATCAGCAGCGACCGCGCAATAGGTGTCGCGGGGGATATCACGCAACGCGCGCAGCGAGGCACCTGAAACGCCCGGAACGCGCGCGGCGGCTTGTTTCAAAGTATCTGCGCGGTCATCTTCTCCGGTGACAATGACAATAAAGTTGGGTTTGCCGCTTGTCGAAACCGGGTGGCCTGAGACCCGGGCCAATCGGGCTGCATATTCGGTAATGATCGCCGCATCATCTTTGCGTTGTGAGGGCGGTACACCCGCACCAAAGATCACTTCAATGCGAACAGGAACACGCCAGCGGTGCAGGGGGCTGGCCCCGCCGCGCCCGACAAAGCCGCCGCTATATTCGTTAAAAAATGCGATTTGTTCAAAATTGCGGGCCAACACATCGGCGGTAAAGGGCGTGTCCGCCCCGCCGCCATCACGCCGCAGCAAGCCTTGGCTTAACTGTGCGGTTTGTACCTGATTGAGGTAACTGCGCATGGCAGCACTTTTTTCCGATGTTGGTCTGGCCACAACCGGGGCCGGCAGGGCAACAGGAACAGGCCGCGCTTGTGGTTTAATGGTGGGCGCAACGGCAGCAGGTTCACAGCCAACAAGGGCGGTGACAGCCATTGCCACCGCACCCCATTTTAACATTCTGATCCGCCCTGATGCGCCCATTTTGTTAGCTTGGCACCGCGCCAGAGGCCGTGTCGCCCAAGCCGGTCTTTTTGGCCTTGGCCGATGCCAGCGTGTCGCGCAATTTGGCTTCCATTTCCTTGAGGTCCACTTCGGCTGCGGCGCGCTTGGCTTTGCCTTCGTCAGCGATTTGCAGTGATTCCTCGATGGTGCCAATCAGATCGGCGTTGGCTTGTTTGACCGCTTCGATGTCGAACACGCCGCGCTCCATTTCCTGACGGATCATCTTGTTGCTTTCACGCAGGTTCTTGGCGTTCGAGGTCAAAAGTTCGTTGGTGAGGTCATTGGCCTCGCGCACCGCTGCGGCCGCTTCGGCAGAGCGTTGGATGGTCACCGCCTGCGCCAGTTGGGTTTCCCAAAGCGGTACGGTGTTTACCAAGGTCGAATTGATCTTGGTGACCAAGGATTTGTCGTTTTCCTGAACCAAGCGGATGGATGGCAGCGATTGCATCGTGACTTGGCGCGTCAGTTTCAGGTCGTGCACCCGGCGTTCCAGATCGTCCCGTGCGGCGCGCATGTCGCGCAGTTCTTGGGCCACCATCACCTGATCAGTTTCTTTGGCCTTGGCAACGGTTTTTTCTTTTGCCGGGATCGTTTTGGTATCCAGCTCGGCCAATTTCGCCTCGCCTGCTGCGATGTAAAGCGCCAGCTCATCGTAAAACTGCAAGGTCTTTTCATAGAGCATATCAAGGGATTTGATATCCTTCAGCAGCGTGTGTTCATGGCTCAGCAAGTTGTCAGTGATACGGTCGATCTGGCCCTGCACCTTTTCGAATTTGGCCGTAAATTTTGCAAAGGGCGCGGCCTTGCCCAACAGCTTTTCCCACCAGCTGCGTTTGCGGCGTACATCCAGTTCGGAGACTGAGAAGCCGCGAATGGTGCTGACGATATTACGCAGGCTGTCACCGGCGGGGCCCACATCCTTGTTACGCACGTCTTGCAACATGGCTTGGCTGATTTCTTGCAATTCAGCTTGTGCGGCAGATCCAAAAGACACGATGGATTGGGTGTCCTCCATGTCGATCTCGCCCATGCGGCGTTTGATCTCGGCGCTCAGCGGTTTGTCGGCTTCCTTGAGGGACACAACGGCATTTGCATCCATCGGTTCGGCAAGGACCACGGCGGTGACTTCCTCTACCATGGCAAGGGATTGGGCGGCTTTTTCTCGTACGGATTCAGACATATACTCAGGTTCCTTAAAGTGATGGTTAAAGATGCGGGTTATTCCAAACGCACACCTTCACGGGAAAGCCGCTCGCGCAGCACATCTATTTCAACTGTCAGATCACCACGATCATCCAGCAATGATTTTTGGTTTCGGGCGGCAAAATTCTGATCCAGATCATCCAGCAATGCCATGTAATCTGTGCGTGCCTGTGGGTCTTGGGTACGGCTATAGATGTCAGCGAATTTCACCGTCGCATCGCGCGCACCGCGTAGATAGACCGATAGATACTTTCGGGCTGCCGTCAGGTCACGGGGGTCTTCCTCGACGGTGCGGATCAGTTTGCGCGCGGTGGTTTGGAACGTAGCCAGCCGTTCAGTCGCCGGGCGGTCACCGGCGCGTTTGATTGCATCACTCATCGCCAGCAAATGTTTTTCCGCTTCATCCACCACCCGTGCAACGCGGTCTTGTTGGAATGTGTCGATGCCTTCCATGCCTTTAGATTTGAGGGGATCAATGCCAAAGGCGGCGATGTGCAGGCCCAAGGAGCAGAGCCCATAAAGAACCGCGGCGACGATATCACTTGCCACATTCAGATGAGCGATCACTGCCAGACCCGCTCCAAGGCCCGTTGCAACTGCGGCAAATATTTTGCGCGGAACGGCGGGACGGCGCGCAACCTTGCGTGCCGTATATTCCGCTTCTGCCCGCAGGCCGTCACGCAGCAACCATGCGCCGATGGTCAATGCACCTGCGCCGATCAAGCCAAATGTCAGGCTTTGCGCGCCACCACCCAGTGTCGTGGCCAAAAGTACGACCGGGGGCACAAACATGATGTTCGCGCGCCCGCCAACGGGGTCAACCTTGACGCGTTCCGCGTGCTGGATTTGTGGCGTATCATCACCATCCGGGCTGTACTTGCCGCCGAAACGCTTTGCCATGTTTTACAGGCCTCCCAGCCAGCCAGAACTGACACCAAAAAGAACAACCACCAGCGCGATATAAGCGATTTTCTGAAAGCCAGTTGACCTCATTGAGCATTCCTTTGCGCGTGGGGTGACCCCTGTAAACCAATCATAACAACGATAGTGCCGAAAAACACCGGAGATCGCTGCGATTCAGCGAATATTTTTGCCCAACACGTATTAATGACGTGTTCCAGTACGCCGTTCGGCATTCAGCTTGCGGGAATAGCCTGATTGGATCACTTCAACAGCGACCAACACCAGGACCGAGAAATAGAACGTGGTCTTGGACATGGGCACTACTTCGTAGCCAAAGAACCGCAAGGCCAGATCGGGGTCATGCATGGCATGTGACGCGGCCTGACCTGCTTCGCCCAGCAGAACCACACCCACAATCAACAAGATGAACAGGCCCAGAACTTCATACATCCTGTTGGCTTCCAAAAACTGCGTGACGCGTTCAGCGAGCAGCAACATCGCCAGACCCGACAGGATGATCGCCGTTGCAAGGATGATAAATACATCCGTGATGGCAAGGGCCGAAAGTACTGAATCAAAAGAGAAAATCAAGTTCATGAACACGATCAGAAGAACCACCTGCGTGGCGGATTTACCTGATTTGGCGGCCATATCGGTGTCCAGATGTTCAATGGCCAACATGTGACCGATTTCTTTGACGGCGGTGTACATAATGAAAATGCCACCGATGATGAACACAACCGTGGCAAAGTTGACGCCGCCGGTGATGACGCCCTCCCACTCAAGGATCATGAAAGGTTCTGACAGCGCTTTGATCAACCGGATCATCACAAACAGCAGGACCACCCGCAGGGCAACGGCAATCAGGATACCCCATTTGCGCACGGCCGCTTGCTGGGCCACTGGGGCGCGTTGGCTCTCGATTGAGATATAAAGTAAGTTGTCAAAGCCAAGCACTGCTTGCAAAAAGCATAGCATCAACAGGTTGCCCAGATTTTCGATTGTCAGCAGGTCGGCCATTTTATCCCTCGTTTTACACGTCGCGAACCAATGTCTTAGGGGTAATGCGGCTTAATGTGAATTGCTTATGACGGGGAATTTTTGGGAAACTGGCTCCGAAGGGGGCGGAATTTTTGAAAAATTCCGGTTCGTTTTCTTTGAAAGAAAACGGACCTAGCCGCGCGGCTTGCGCCCACCCTTGGGGGCGGGACCGGGTTTGCCGGGTTTGTCATTGCGCTGGTTCTTGCGCACATGATCCGGGGCACCGGGTTGACCGGGGCCGCCAAATTCACCGGTTTTGCGTCTTGGCGTACGTTTGACGCCGGTGGGCTTTTTCTTTTTCACGGCTGTGCCGCTGTCGTCCTCAAGCGTGATGCCCATTTGGTCACGCACGATCTTGCGGCGGATTTCTTCGATCCCTCCGGGTTTCAATTCACCCAGTTGAAAGGGGCCATAGCTGATACGGATCAAGCGGTTCACGCTGAGGCCCACATGATCCATCGCCCGACGAATTTCGCGGTTTTTGCCTTCGCGCAGGCCAATGGTCAGCCAAGCATTCGCGCCTTGCTGACGGTCAATCGTGACGGTCATGGGTTGAAAATTCTCGCCGTCCACGGTGATCCCTTGGCGCAGCGGTTCGAGGGCTTCATCAGAGGGCCGCCCATTGACGCGCGCCCGGTAGCGCCGCAGCCATCCAGTGGCGGGCAGTTCCAACTTGCGTTTGATGCCGCCGTCGTTGGTCAACAACAATAACCCTTCGGAGTTGAGATCAAGCCGTCCGATGGACATCACCCGCGGCATGTCTTCTGGCAGATCATCGTAAATCGTGCCTCGGCCTTTTTCATCACGGTCGGTGGTCACAAGACCGGTGGGCTTGTGATACAGCCACATCCGGGGTGGTTCAGGCTCAGAAACCGGATTGCCATCAAGGGTGATTTTATCGCTTTCTGTCACGTTCAACGCTGGGGACAGAATTTGTTCGCCATTCACACGGACACGCCCGGCTTCGATCATCCGCTCTGCCTCGCGGCGCGATGCCACGCCAGCGCGCGCCAGTACTTTGGCAATGCGGTCGCCTTTGGGCGTCTGTGAGGTTGGTTTGGTGTTCATGTTCCCGCCTTAGCCTGTTTCAAGCGCTTGCGAAAGGGCGGCTTTTGCGGGCATCTAGGGGCATGACATTTCGATCATTCATGGATGTGGCACTGGCGCAAGCGCGTGCAGCAGGGGCACGCGGCGAGGTGCCTGTGGGGGCCGTGGTTGTGGACGAGGGCGGCGCAGTGGTGGCGCAGGCCGGCAACCGGACCCGCGAATTAATGGATCCAACGGCCCATGCCGAGGTGTTGGCGATCCGCGCGGCCTGTGCCGCGACGGGGTCTGAACGGCTGCTGGGTCATGCGCTTTATGTGACGTTGGAACCCTGCGCGATGTGCGCCGCGGCAATTTCAGCGGCACGGCTGGCACGGTTATACTACGGCGCCTCTGATCCAAAGTCTGGCGGTGTTGCCCAGGGGGCGAGGGTGTTTTCGCACCCACAATGTCATCACGCGCCGCAGGTGTTTGACGGTATCGCAGAGGCGGAGGCGCAAGAGATGCTCAAGGCGTTCTTTGCTGAAAAGCGCAAAGGTTAGCGGATCAAAAGGGGATGGGGTGCATTACCTGCGGCTCAATCACATTCACGTCGGGCAAGGCGTCAATCAGAACCTTGGCTGATTGTTCGAGCAGGGCAAACGTGCGGTAGTGGCAGGGAATCAGGGTTTTGAAGTTAAAGTACCGCTTGGCTGCATAAGCCGCCTCGGCCATGCCCATGGTGTAATGCCCCCCGGCCGAAAGGATGCCGATGTCGGGTTTGTAAAAATCACCAATCCAATCCATGTCCGCCATGATGCCAGTGTCCCCTGACAGGTAAATGCAATGCCCTTCGCCCCGAAGGATATAGCCTGCTTCCGGCCCCATATAGCTGGTGCGCTGATCGGAGAGGGAGGATGAATGGGACGCCGGCACCATGGAAACAGCGGCTTTGCCCAATTGAAGGGTGCCACCCATATTAAAGGCGGTGACAGTGATCCCATGGACCTCTTGGAAATGGGTCATCAGTTCATAAGGCCCCGCCGCCGCGATGTCATGAGCTTTGCACAGGCGCACCAGATCGCCGGTATGGTCATCATGGCCATGAGTTATCAGGATATGTGTGGCACCTTGGCTGGCCACCGCATGCTGATCCTCTGACAACATTGGATTGCCCGCCAGCCAAGGGTCGATCAACAGAACCTGATCCTCAATTTCAATGCGGAATGATCCGTGGCCAAGCCAGATGATGTTCATGGGGTTTCCTTTGGTAATTTGACCCGAAAGTAGCGTGTTTGGCGCGATTGGGAAGGTATTTTCAAAAGGGTGAAGCGGAAAACCCGTGGCACCCTTGCGAGGGGGCGTTCTGGGCGGTAAATGGCGGGGGATGAGAGAAGGAAATGCCCATGTCCATTGACGAAAGCACCGCCGCACGGGTGGCAAAACTGGCCCGGATCAAGGTTGAGCCGGATGCGCTGCCTGCCTTGGCACAGGAATTTAACACCATTCTGGGGTTCATTGAGCAGCTTAATGAAGTGGATGTGGAAGGGGTTGAGCCAATGACATCGGTAACGCCGCAAGTGTTGAAGCGGCGTGTTGATGACGTTACGGACGGGGACCAGCAAAAGGCGGTTCTGGCCAATGCGCCAGATGCGCGTGAGGGGTTCTTTGCTGTGCCGAAGGTGGTTGAATAATGTCTGATCTGAATAAAATGGGCTTGGCTGACGCGCGGGATGCGTTGCGGTCTGGTGAAACAACCTCAACAGCGCTGACCGAAGCCTGTTTGAGTGCGATTGAGGGGGCAGGCGCGTTGAGCGCCTTTGTCCACCACACCCCTGAGATTGCGATGGCGCAAGCGGCAGCGGCAGATGCGCGGATCAAAGCGGGGGATGCGCCGGCGATGTGCGGATTGCCGATTGGCATTAAGGATTTGTTTTGCACCAAAGGCGTGCCGTCACAGGCGGGATCGCGGATTTTGCAAGGCTTCCTGCCGCAGTACGAATCCACCGTCAGCCAGAACCTGTTTGACGCAGGTGCGGTGATGTTGGGCAAGCTGAACATGGACGAATTTGCGATGGGGTCCAGTAATGAAACATCGGTGTATGGCAACGCGGTGAACCCTTGGCGGCGCGGCAATGATGCGGCTGAATTGACGCCGGGTGGTTCATCCGGTGGGTCGGCGGCGGCAGTTGCGGCGGATCTGTGCTTGGCGGCAACGGGCACCGATACGGGGGGCTCCATCCGCCAGCCTGCGGCATTTACAGGCATAACCGGAATTAAGCCGACCTATGGCCGTTGCTCGCGTTGGGGCATCGTCGCCTTTGCATCCTCGTTGGATCAGGCCGGGCCGATGACCAAATCAGTCCGCGACGCTGCAATTATGCTAGAGGCAATGTGTGGCCATGACGCCAAGGATTCCACCAGCGCAGACTTGCCCGTGCCAAACTTTGAGGCGGCTTTGACCGGGGACGTGCGGGGCAAGAAAATTGGTATCCCCAAAGAATACCACATGGACGGCATGCCAGAGGAAATTGAAAAACTCTGGGCGGATGGCATCGCGATGATGAAGGACGCCGGGGCCGAGATTGTTAATATCTCG
This sequence comes from Sulfitobacter sp., assembly GCA_051251995.1. GTDB lineage: Bacteria > Pseudomonadota > Alphaproteobacteria > Rhodobacterales > Rhodobacteraceae > Sulfitobacter. The sequence continues at coordinate 491,010 of JBPOFF010000001.1, read as the reverse complement.
CTGCCGCATACAAAATACGCCTTGCCTGCCTATTATGTGATTGCGCCCGCTGAGGCGTCGTCGAACCTCGCACGCTATGACGGGGTGCGCTATGGCCATCGTGCCAGCCTCGACCAAGGCGACGGCATCACCGAGATGTACGAAAAAACCCGCGCCGAAGGGTTTGGCCCAGAGGTGCAGCGCCGGGTGATGATTGGGACCTATGTGTTGTCGGCGGGCTTTTATGACGCCTATTACAACCGCGCCCGCCGGGTGCGCACGCTGATTAAGAAAGACTTTGAAGATGTGTTTGCAAAAGGGGTCGATTGTATTTTGACCCCCGCAACCCCGTCTGCGGCTTTTGGACTGGGTGAAATGACCGATGCCGATCCGGTGGCAATGTATCTTAACGATGTCTTTACCGTCACCGTGAACCTTGCCGGGTTGCCGGGTATCGCAGTGCCAACCGGGCAAAACGCGCAAGGGTTGCCATTGGGTCTGCAATTGATTGGCCGCCCGTGGGAAGAGGCCGATTTGCTGTCTTCCGCCTATGCGTTGGAACGCAGCGCCGGGTTTGTAGCCAAAGCGGACAAATGGTGGTAAATGCGGGTCAACAAAGCAGTAAGAATAAAGCAGGTCAGATGTTCACACGTGTATTTTTAGCGATTGCCGCCGGTTTGGCGCTGTCCGCCTGTCAGCCTGCCGTCCCAGATTCCGGGCGCGGCGTTGGCTTTGACGGCTCTTTTGAGCAACAACGCCAGCGCGATGCAGCATCGTCGGTACCAGCCCCGTCTTCGGTTTCTTCCGCACCTTTGTCTTCGATCAACGATGGCTCGCCCGAGGCAACGGCTGCTGAAACGGCGCGGATTCTGGCCGCGACCCGGCCCGGTGGGGCCAGCAATGGGTTGGGAAATGACGCGTCTTCCAATTCGGGCATTGAACCGATCAATGCCAGCCCCTCGAACCCTGCACCTGCGGTTATCAACAGTGGCGGCATTTCCAATGAAAACAACTTTGACGCCGTTTCAGGCCAGCGCAGCATTGGTGATGATGCTGCACGGATCGCTGCCAACCGGGCGCAGTATCAGGTGGTTCAGCCAGAGGCATTGCCCGACCGTGCCGATGCAGGCCCAAACATAGTGGCCTATGCGTTACAAAATAAACATGCCCGCGGGACGCAGATTTATAAACGGTTGGGTCTGAACAAGGCGGCAAAATATGCACGCGCCTGTGCCCAGTACAGCCATCCGGATCAGGCGCAGATCGCGTTTTTGGACGCTGGCGGGCCAACCCGTGACCGCAAGGGCATGGACCCTGATGGCGATGGCTTTGCCTGTGACTGGGACCCAAGCCCGTTTCGGCGGGCCGCCCAGGGCGGCTAAGTGACTGCACTAAATATTACGGATCATCCATCGCCCAATTGTGGGTCCCGACGCGATGGGTTGCTGCCGACATTGATCGTGATCCACTATACCGCGATGGAAAGTGCTGAGGCCGCAATTGCGCGCCTTTGTGATCCTGACGCAGAGGTATCGACGCATTACGTGATCTCCAATCAGGGCCAAATCAGCCAGTTGGTGCCGGAAGATCAGCGGGCGTGGCATGCCGGAGCGGGCTCATGGTTGGGCCAAGACGACGTCAATTCACGCTCCATCGGGATCGAATTGGACAATCGCGGCACCCATCCATTTTCAGAGCCGCAAATGGCCGTTCTTGAAACGCTTTTGGACGGGATCATGCGGCGCTGGGCAATCCCAGCAACGGGTGTGATTGGCCATTCAGACATCGCACCGGGGCGCAAAGGTGATCCGGGACCACATTTTGATTGGGCGCGGCTTGCCAGACAGGGTTTGGCGGGTTCGGGATTACCTGCGCAATTGCCTGCAACGCCAAGCCCGGAAGCCTTTGTCACGATCGCACGGGCAGCGGGATATACCGCAGATGTGCCCTTTGATGATCTGCTCACGGTCAGCCGCTTGCGCTTTGCACCGTGGCGGCAAGGACCTTTTACCGCCGCTGACATGGCACTGGTCCATAAGTTTTCAGACTGAGGTAAATCTCTTTTTGGCCCTAAATATCCCTGCGCCCCATCTGCCCCCATTGACGACCCCCATAATGAAGCGCTACGCCGCGCTTGCGCGGAAGGCTGGATGACCGCTTTGTGACATGCGCCTTGGCACATGCACGGGGAGGAAAGTCCGGACTCCAAGAAGATACGGTGCCGGGTAATTCCCGGGCGGGGCAACCCGACGGACAGCGCCACAGAAATAAAACCGCCTTTGCGGCGGGTCGGGCAACCGAAACTACCGCAAAAGGTAAGGGTGAAACGGTGGGGTAAGAGCCCACCGCGTCGCTGGCAACAGCGATGGCACGGCAAGCCCCACCGGGAGCAATGCCAAATAGGGACCGCGTGCCGTAAGGCGGGGATGCTTTTGCCCCAGCAGGTCCGGGTTGGCAGCTATAGCGGCATCGGCAACGGTGTCGTCAGAGGAATGGTCATCTATCGTCGTTAGGCTTGCCTGACGACGGGGACAAAATCCGGCTTATAGGCCTTCCGCGCATATTTCCCAATTGGTGTTCGTTTTCTTTTAAAGAAAACGGAGGGAAACTTTGAAAGTTTCCATGCCCTAGATGAACTATGGTATTCCCCGCCTTTTGCTGTTGACTCGGACCCGCATCCGGGTAAAAGCCGAGTTCAAGATTACAGCACCCCGCAGCGGCGGGCGGTGCAGCAGGAGAAGACTTATGGCGAAGCCAACCACGATCAAGATCCGTCTGAACTCGTCCGCGGGCACAGGCCATTTTTACGTCACCAAGAAAAACGCTCGTACCATGACCGAAAAGATGGTCATCAAAAAGTACGACCCCGTTATTCGCAAGCACGTTGAATACAAAGAAGGCAAGATCAAGTAAGATCACCGTACTTTTACAGCTATCAGGGCCGCGCAATTGCGCGGTCTTTTGCGTTTTAGGGGTATGGTAAACGATGGTTGCTATGTGCAGTGCATCACTTCGGTTCTGGGGACGTCATTCACCAGAGCTTGCGTCCGACCCCGCATCACGCGATACAGAAGGTATCCTAGCTGCCAAGGAACATAAAATGCCACGCACGATTATTTTTGCCCTCATTTCATCAGGTCTGCTGTCTGCTTGCGCGAGTGTGCCGGGGGGGCCGCCTCCTGCGCCTGTTTTTGGAGGAACGCACTCTCAAAGCATCGGATTCACCGGTGTGGGTACAGAATCAGCTCAGGTGAACTTTCAACGCCGCGGCGTCCCAGTCGGGGCCGGACTGGCCGCAAATACATCGGGACGTTCGCTTGTCATCATCAAGTCACGTCAAAAAACACGCAGTCAACAGGCAAAAGTTGCGATTCTGCACGGTGCAAAATTTGGCGCGGCAAGCTCTGAGGTTTTGGTGGCGGGACAACCGCTGTCGTTCAGTTTGATTGAGGTCAACGGCACACGCTTTGGCGTATTAAACAAGCGTCCCGAGATTTTTAACGCGTCCATGTCAAGCCAGACCAGATCGGCATTTGCCGCACAATTGCTCAGCCTCACAGGGTGCAGCGCTGATGGTGCGGGGTATGGCTATGGACCAAACCGGTCTGCCCCAACCGGGATCGCTATTCCGCTAATCTGTGGGTGATCACGTGCATATTCGTGCAGGTGATTGCTAAAGCATCATGCCCAAAGAAGGCCACTACATAAATCGCAGCAATTGGCTGCGCGCTGCCGTTTTGGGGGCAAATGATGGTATTGTGTCCTCGGCCAGCCTGCTGGTGGGGGTCTCCTCGGCGGGGATGGTGCATGGCAATGTCATATTGACTGGCTTGGCTGGACTGACCGCTGGCGCATTGTCGATGGCGGCGGGTGAATATGTGTCCGTGTCGGCGCAAGCGGATGTCGAAGAGGCCGATCTGGAGCGTGAACGCGTCGCGCTGATCGAAGATCCTGACTATGAGCTGAGCGAACTTGCTGAAGGGTTGGAAAGCCGTGGCGTTGAGAGTGATCTTGCGTTTGAGGTGGCGACCCAGTTGACGGATCACGATGCACTGGGGGCTCACGCCCGCGAAGAGCTGGGGATGTTCGGGTTGGCAGGGCAGGCGGACCCTTTGCAGGCGGCTGGTGCTTCTGCGGCTGCCTTCGCTTTGGGTGGTGCGCTGCCGCTTTTGGCGGCTTTGCTTGCCCCTGCGGGCAGCCGTGGCATCGCGGTGGCCTGCGTGGCGGTGCTGGCGCTGATCTTGTTGGGTGGTGGCGGCGCGCATCTGGGCGGGGCACCAAAATGGCCCGCGATCCAACGGGTTGTCATTTGGGGCACCTTGGCGATGGCTGTGACCGCGTTTGTCGGCAAGGCGTTTGGTGTGTTGGCTTAGCCTTTGTAAGGGGTGTCGCTAGGTTCGCCTGACAATGTTGTATAACGACGCGTGTTGTTTTCCCGGTCAAAGTGCAAGATGCGATCCCGGTCTGGATATGTCACCACGTCACGCGCAGCGCGGGTGCCAATCACAACATATCGCACGGGCGTATCGCTTTGATTGTGCAATGTATGTGCCACCCGGTCGCCAGCTTTCCAACAGGCTGCATCACCAGCAGTGAGTACTGTTTGCACACCATTTTCAGATGCCACAACTTCACCACTTAGGATCAAGATCATTTCATCTTCTATAGCGTGCCAATGGGCGTGGGATGAATGGGACCCCGGCGGCAGTTCTTCAATAAAAGCGCCGAACTGCGTCAACTGCCCCGTATCGCTGATCAACTCGGCGGTGTAGGGGCCCAGCGGATCAGTCAGATCACCTTGGTCTATTTTGGCGGTGCCTGATTTGATAATTGTCATGGCGTAACTTTCGTTTTGCAATAATGGACACAGCATCAAAAAAGGCCGGCTCTTTTCAGAACCGGCCCCATCATATCGTCTGGTGCGCGCGATTATTCGCGGTTGCCGAACAGTTGCAACAACAACATGAACATGTTGATGAAGTCGAGGTAGAGGTTCAGCGCGCCCATAATGGCCGCTTTGCCCAGCCATTCGGTATCACCGGTATGCGCATGCGCCAGATATTCAGTTTTGATCTTTTGCGTGTCATAGGCGGTGAGGCCAGCAAAGATCAGAACACCAATGGCGGAAATTGCGAACATCAACGCCGAAGAGGCGAGGAAAATATTCACAATCGACGCCACGATCAGGCCGATCACACCCATTATCAGGAAGCTGCCCCAGCCAGAAATATCTTTCTTTGTGGTGTAGCCCCACAGCGATAGGCCCGCAAAAGCGATGGCGGTGATCAAAAAGACCTGCGCGATTGAGTATCCTGTGAAGACCAGGAAGATCGAGCTGATCGACACACCCATCACTGCAGCAAAGGCGTAAAATACGACCTGCGCAGTGGCGGCGGACATTTTGTTGATCATCGCGCTAAAGCCAAAGACAAAAGCGAGCGGTGCGAACATCACGACCCATTTCAGATTAGAGGCATAAAGCGTATATCCGAAGTTTGTCAGATACTTATCAGCGCCAAGTTGCGCCACACCCGCAGCAGGGTCGGCCGTCACGGCCAAGCCAGAGATCGCCCAAGCCGCAGCAAAGGTGATCAGCATGCCCACGGACATTGTGCCGTAGACTTTGTTCATGTGGGCGCGCAAACCCGCGTCGATTTCGGCGGCGCGGGTTCCGGCTACGCCCCGGATTGTATTCACGTCAGCCATTTGTTGACCTCCAAACTGGCAATAAGTTAAGTGCCGACAGGGTCGGTCACGGTATTGCATCGAATATTGGCGCTACGGCTCAAGTTTTCAAGGGTTTAGTTGTGTAAAACTGCCTTTGATTGGCGCGCTTAGTCGCGCCAATTCGCAGGAACATCCCAAACGGGGCGATTGGCCTCGTTGCGGGCCTCTGATGGAGACACGCCAACATCTTGTAGTTGTGCTGCGGTCAGTCGGGCCAAGGCACGCCTGCTGCACCACAGGCCATAGGCGCGTGCAATAACGTCAACGATGGAGCGCGCTTTGTTGGTAGAGTTGAGCGAGGAGGAACTGTTGCGACGGACGAGGGAGGTCATGATGTGATCCTTTAGATTTTGTGATGCTTTTCCACTTTGCATTTCGGTGCTTGATATATGTCAAATACTAAATCATAATAAAAACGAATGTTTGTTAAGCCCGCATCACAGGAATTGATATATGAGAAATCTCGACATCACGACCCTTAGATCATTTGTAGCTGTGGCCGATTCTGGTGGGGTGACGCGGGCGGCTGGTTTCCTGCACCTCACGCAATCGGCGGTATCCATGCAGCTTAAGCGGCTGGAAGAAATGCTGGGTCTGGACCTTTTGGACCGCACGGGCCGCACCATTGGGTTAACCGCGTCTGGTGAACAACTGTTGGTGTATGCGCGCCGCATGATCGCCCTGAATGACGAGGTGATTGGCCGCCTGACCGATCAAGCCTACGAAGGGGAAATCAAACTGGGGGTGCCACATGACATCGTCTATCCGGCGATCCCGCAGGTGCTTAAACAGTTCCACGCAGCGTTCCCAAGGGTGCGCGTGATGCTGGAGGCCTCCTATACCAAGACGTTGAAAGAACAGTTTGCAAAGGGCGACTGTGACTTGATCGTAACCACCGAAACCGGTCTTGATCGGGGCGGCGAAACCCTTGCAACAAAAGAACTAATGTGGATCGGCGCACCGGGCGGGGCGGCATGGCGACAACGGCCCTTGCGGCTGGCATTTTGCAAATTTTGTACCTTTCGCCCGCATGTGGCCAAAGCACTGGACGCTGCTGGCATTGATTGGGAAATGGCTGTTGAAACCGAAAGTGACCGTACCATCGAGGCGGCTGTGAGCGCTGACTTAGCTGTTCATGCGATGATTGACGGAACGGAGCCACCTTATCTGTCTCAGGTGGATCACAACGGGGCCTTGCCTGCTTTGCCGAGCCAGCAAATTAACCTTTATGGCGCGCAAGGATCTCTGGGCGAGGTGCACAGCACATTGGCTACGCTGCTGCGCAATGCTTTTCATGCGCAGGTCAGCAAGCTGCGCGCGGTCTAAGGCATGTGGCGTCGTTCGTTCAGCTTCTTGCTGATTGGAGCACACTAAACCTTTTGGCAGAATCACTTTGTTTTACTTTCTCCATGCGTGTGGTGCGCAAAATTAGATCAAATGTGGCCCCAGATCGGCTTCGTTTGCGGGGAATCTAAGTGCAGAGTTCCCCGCGTTCGCAAGGGATGACACAAATTGAGTGTTCGGGATAAGCGGCTTTGGATGTTAAGGTAATCACTAAGAACCCGGCGATGGCTTTGTTAATTATGTTTCAAATTCACTGCCAATTAACACTTTAAGTTGTAGTCAAAACAAGCTGGACGGTTGGTCCTCTCGTTTAATTTGTTTGATGTGTGGGTCGCAATTCGTATGCTATGAAGTAATTCCGGTTTGCAAAACATGTGCATTCGTCGGAAAAATTGTAACGATTGACACTTTTCGAGTGCTTAAAACTAAGGAAACGAAAGAGTATGGCTCATAAAGTAGATGTGCACGTTGGAAAACGCATTCGTCAACGACGGTGGCTAACGGGTATGACCCAACAAGGTTTGGCTGATCTGGTTGGTATTAAATTTCAGCAAATCCAAAAATACGAAACCGGTGCAAATCGTGTCAGCGCCTCTCGGTTGTGGGACATCGCCGATGCGCTCGACGTGCAGGTTTCGTTCTTCTTTGAGGGCCTCAAAACAGATGAAGAAGATAACCTAGCGGACGATGCGGCGGTGCCATCTGATCTGATGGGTGACAAAGAAGCGATGGATTTGGTGCGTTCTTATTATGCCATTCCAGAAAACCAGCGGCGGCGCTTGTTCGAACTTGCCCGGGTGCTGAGTGATGTTGCATAAGCCTTTCAGACTAAAAATGTAACAAATGAACTCTAACCTGAAATGCTCTGCTCTGGTGGGCAGATCATTGGTGTGATTGATGTGACTGCTTTCGATACCGATATTCGCCGCGTCGCCCATATGATGGCAGATGCTGCACGCGACGTGATCTTGCCGTTTTTCCGCAATGCGTCGCTTACGGCGGACAATAAATTAACTCAGGGCTATGATCCGGTGACAGAGGCGGATCGTGCCGCTGAACGGGTGATGCGTGAAATTCTGGCGCAAGAGCGCCCGGATGATGCCATTTTGGGCGAAGAATACGGCGCGCAAGCCGGGACATCCGGTCTGACGTGGGTTCTTGATCCGATTGATGGCACCCGCGGATTTGTTAGTGGCACGCCAACATGGGGTGTTTTGATTGCGGTTTCTGACGCTTCTGGCCCGTTTTATGGCATCATTGATCAGCCCTATATTGGCGAGCGGTTTGAGGGGGCACCGGATGGTGCGCAGATGACAGGCCCCGCAGGATCGCAAAGTTTGAAGACCTTGCCGCCCCAGGACCTCGACCAAGCAATTGTTTTCACAACCTTTCCGGAAGTGGGCACTGCGACTGACCGGGCCGGGTTTGAAGCGGTTGCAGGGCAGGCAAAGCTGGTCCGCTACGGGATGGATTGTTATGCCTATGCCTTGGTCGCGGCAGGTCAAATTGATCTGGTGATTGAAGCCGGACTAAACGCCTATGACATTCAAGCGCCGATTGCGGTTATTCAGGCCGCTGGTGGGATTGTCACGGATTGGCACGGCGGCCCTGCTCACCAAGGCGGGCGGGCCGTTGCAGCAGCAAATCCGGCGATTCACGCCCAAGCTTTGGCGATCCTGAAAGATCATTGACGGCAGGCCATCGGGGCGGTTAATTTTACACAATGCTGGGTCTTGAGCCTGTTTTCCCTCAGCGATTGCACCTTTGCATGAGGCAGGCCAACGCAGATAGGTGCCTCATGACCGAAATCTTGATCCAAAATGCCGACTATATCCTGACAATGGATGACACGCGCCGTGAATTGAACGGCGCGGATGTTCTGATCCGGGGCGGCGTGATTGCGGCGATTGGGACCAGGCTGACCACCACTGGTGAGGTGATCAATGCGCGCGGATGCGTTGTCACGCCGGGTTTGGTCAACACCCACCATCATCTGTATCAAACGCTGACCCGCGCTGTGCCGGGCGGGCAGGACGCGTTGTTGTTTGGCTGGCTGCAAACGCTCTACCCAATCTGGTCGCGGTTCACGCCAGATCATATGTATGTTTCCGCGCAAATTGGTCTGGCGGAATTGGCGTTGTCCGGCTGTACTTTGTCGTCAGACCATTTGTATCTTTACCCCAATGGATCACGGCTTGAGGATACGATCCACGCCGCCGCTGAACTGGGCTTGCGGTTTCATCCCACACGTGGCGCGATGAGCATTGGCGTCAGTGACGGAGGCCTGCCGCCTGACGACTTGGTAGAAGACGAGGCGGCGATTTTGGAAGATTGCATCCGTGTCGTTGATGGATTTCATGACCCCGCCGAAGGGTCGATGTGCCGGGTTGGCATCGCTCCTTGTTCACCGTTTTCAGTCAGCCGTGATTTGATGCGCGATGCGGCGCTGTTGGCGCGGGACAAGGGCGTGATGTTGCATACCCATCTGGCCGAAAATGACGAAGATATCGCCTATAGCCTTGAGAAATTTGGATGTCGCCCCGGCCAATATGCCCAAGACCTTGGCTGGGTCGGGCCGGACGTTTGGCATGCTCATTGTGTCAAACTGGACCCGAACGAGATTGCGTTGTTTGCCCAAACGGGCACAGGCGTGGCGCATTGCCCCTGTTCCAATTGCCGCCTTGGGTCTGGGATCGCACCGCTGCGCGCGATGCGGGACTCCGGGGTGCCGGTGGGTATCGGTGTCGATGGGTCCGCCAGCAATGACGCGGGCAATTTGATTGCTGAGGCGCGCATGGCGATGTTGTTGCAGCGGGTGGCGCGCGGGGCAGACGCGATGAGCGCCCGAGAGGCGCTGGAGATTGTCACGCGGGGCGGTGCAGATATTCTGGGGCGGCCCGATTGCGGCCGTCTGGCTGTCGGCAAACGCGCCGATATCGCGATTTGGGATGTCAGTGGTCTGGCCTCAGCCGGCAGTTGGGACCCGGCGGCATTGCTGCTGGCCGGGCCGACCACCGTTAAGGATTTGTTTGTTGAAGGCCGTCAGATTGTTCGAGATGGTCATATCCAGACCATTGATCTGGCAGCACAAGTGGCGCGGCAGAACCAGTTGGCACAAGCATTAAGTGAGGCAGTATGAGGTATTTGATCATTGTTTTGACGTGGATTTTGGCACTGCCTGCGCTGGCGGACCCGGCAGTAACAGGTGTGGTTAATGACCTGCGCGCCAGTGCGGGCAAAGCGCCATTGGCGTATTCGGCAACCTTGGAGCGTGCGGCACAGGCCCATGCGGATGACATGGCCCGCCACGGCTTTTTCTCTCACGAAGGTCGCAACGGGTCGGCTGTGTCTGACCGGGTCAGCGCCCAAGGCTACAAATGGTGTTTTGTTGCTGAAAACATTGCCAAGGGGCAGCGGGATTTGGGGCAGGTGATACAGGGCTGGACCAAATCCAAGGGGCATTACAAAAATATGGTTCATAAACGTGTCGCGGAGTTTGGCTTGGCGCGCGCCAAGGGAAATGTCTGGGTTATGGTGCTGGCGGCACCTTGCTGAGCTGACGCCGTTGCCCTGCCACCCAAACATCCTCGATCGCACGATCGTCGCCCATCATGATTGTGGCGAACAGGCTTTCCCAATGGTCTTTGGCGTTGGCGGCGCGTTGGGCGATGGCGGGGGTAGAGGCAAGATTAAGGATGGTCAGGTCTGCCTCCAGTCCTTTTGCGATTACGCCGATATGGGCCTGTTGATGTAGGCTGCGGGCGGAACCTGCGGTGGCAAGCCAGATCAGTTGTGCTGCATGCAGGGGCGTGCCGCGCAGTTGACCAATTTCATAAGCCGCAGCCATGGTGCGCAGCATTGAAAAGGACGATCCGCCGCCGGTGTCAGTGGCCAAGCCGCAAGGAATACAACGTGCCGTCAGGCCTGCCATATCGAATAGGCCAGAACCGATAAAGGTGTTCGAGGTCGGGCAATGCACCAATGCCGCCCCTGTCTCAGCAATGCGGTCAATTTCGCGCGGCTCAAGGTGGATGGCATGGCCGTAAAGGGCGCGGGCGCCGATCAACCCATGCGCTTCGTAGGTATCCAGATAGTCGCGGGCTGTGGGGTAGAGGTCACGCACCCATGCAATCTCATCTGTCTGTTCACTTAGGTGGGTTTGCATCAGGCATTCTGGAAACTCAGCCCAAAGCGCCCCAAGGGCGGCCAGTTGATCTGGCGTTGATGTGGGTGAAAAGCGCGGGGTGATGGCATAAGACGCGCGGCCTGTTCCATGCCAGCGTTCCAGCAAGGCCTTGCTGTCGTCATAGGCTGATTGCGCAGTGTCTTTTAGGTCCTCGGGGGCATTGCGGTCCATGCAGGTCTTGCCCGCGATGATGCGTTGGCCCCGCGACGCAGCCGCGTTAAAAAGGGCATCAACGCTATGGGGATGAATGGTGCAATAAGAGGCAACCGTGGTGGTGCCATGGTCCAATGTCAGATCAAGGTAACGCCCTGCGATTTTATTCGCATAAGCAGGATCGGACAGGCGCATTTCCTCGGGAAAGGTATAGCTGTTGAGCCAATCAATCAGCCGTTTGCCCCAGGATGCGATGATTGCGGTTTGCGGATAATGCACATGTGCGTCAACAAAACCGGGGCATATTAACGTGTCGGCACCGTATGTCGTCTGCGCCGCCTGAGGGTGTGCAGACGCTAAAAGATCGGCGTTTCCGACTTCCAAAATCATACCGTTTTCAATCAACACGCCGCCATTGGTGTCAATGGTGATCACATCTTGCCAAGGTTGGATCATGGGATCGCCGGTAAAGCGCAGGGTCGGGCCGATGATGAGAGTTTTTTCAGTCATCCCACAACATTATTCGTGTCCGCCGGGCGGGGCAACGCCCAACCGCCATTGTGTCTGAAACACTGCATGCCTATGGTCCGGGCACGTATCAAGGCCAGCTCGGGAGCACGCGATGACAGATCAAATTGAAGAACTGGACGTGCCCTTGGAAGAGGAAGACGAGGCCGAAGCCTATCAGTTGGACCGCAAGGAAGTCGCAGCGATTCTTGAGGCTGTGGAGGCGGGTGATCAAGCCACGCTGACCGCGCTGATGGAACCACTGCACGCGGCGGATATCGCGGACCTTTTGGAGCAGATCAACGCAGGCGACCGGGCAGACTTGATCCGGCTGTATGACCGCGAATTTGACGGTGAAATTCTATCCGAACTTGACGAAGCGATCCGCGAAGATGTGATTTCACTGTTGACGCCGCAGGTATTGAGCCAAGCTGTGCGCGAGATGGACAGCGATGATGTTGTCGATCTGATCGAAGACCTTGAAGACGACCAACAGGCCGCGATTCTGGGTGCGTTGGAAGACGCCGACCGGGCGGCGGTGCAACAATCGCTTTCCTACCCGGAATATTCCGCTGGTCGTTTGATGCAGCGCGAGGTGGTGATGGCACCGGAACACTGGAATGTGGGTCAGGCGATTGATCATCTGCGCAACACCAAGGAAGAAGATTTGCCGGATCAATTCTATCATATCGTGATGGTTGATCCGCGTCTGCACCCGGTGGGCAATGTCACGCTTGGCAAGCTGATGCGGTCCAAACGTGTCACCATGCTGCGCGACATCTTGGAGGAATCGTTTCAGATCATTCCGGCGATGCGCGATGAGGGGGACGTGGCCTATGCGTTCAACCAGTACCACCTGATCTCTGCGCCTGTTGTTGATGACGAAGGACGTTTGATTGGTGTGATCACCATTGATGACGCGATGGCGGTGTTGGATGAAGAACACGAAGAAGACATTCTGCGTCTGGCTGGTGTTGGTGAAGGGTCGTTGAGTGACCGGGTGATTGAAACAACCAAGCAGCGCTTGCCGTGGCTGGCGGTGAACCTTGTCACCGCGATTGCGGCCTCGATGGTGATTTCGCAGTTTGAAGTGGCTTTGGCGCAGATTGTCGCACTTGCTGTTCTGATGCCGATTGTCGCGTCGATGGGCGGCAATGCCGGCACGCAAAGCCTGACCGTGGCCGTGCGCGCGATTGCGACCAAGGATTTGACCGGATCAAACGTCTGGCGGGTGATCCGTCGTGAGTGTTTGGTGGGATTGATCAATGGCGCGATCTTTGCCGTTGTGATGGGGATTGTTGGTTTTATCTGGTTCGGCTCACCCGCGCTGGGTTATGTGATTGCCACGGCGATGGTGATCAACATGGTGGTTGCCGGGCTGGCAGGCACCGGCATTCCAATTTTGCTGGAACGGGTCGGGGTTGACCCGGCGTTGGCATCAGGCGCGTTTGTGACAACGGTTACGGATGTTGTGGGCTTTTTTGCCTTTCTCGGATTGGCAGCCGCGGTGTTGCTATGACCGATTTGGCAGCAATCAAAGATGCGGCGCGCAAGGCGGCATTTGCCCGTCGCAAGCCGTTGTTTGACAATGCCACCGCAGCACAGGCTGGATATCTGAGCGAGGTTCTGGCAGGCTACCGTGGTGTGCCGTTGTCGGGGTTTATGCCGATCCGCACAGAAATCGACCCGGTGCCCGCGATGGCAGAAGCCTGCGCACATGGCCCGGTTGGCGTGCCCGTGATCATCGGGGCAGGGCAGCCGCTGAAATTCTCACGCTGGGTGCCCGATACGCCAATGGTTGCAGGGGCGTTTGGGGCGATGATCCCTAAGGTCGACGATTTTCTTGAGCCAGAGATTTTGATTGTGCCACTGCTGGCGTTCAACCGTGCGGGCGGGCGTCTGGGTTATGGTGGCGGTTTCTATGACCGCACACTTGAAATGCTGCGGACCAATCGGCCGACGATGGCAATCGGCTTTGCTTTTGCGGGGCAGGAAAGCGACGATGTACCGTTGGAAGCAACGGATCAGCCGCTTGATCTGATTGTGACGGAAGTGGGCGTAATCGAAGTGAAGCGCGCACCTGTTTGATCAGGCGCGCGCCGCGTGTTTAGTGGTGCGCGTGGCCTGCTTCGGTCAGCGCAAGACCCGGTGCGGGGCCTTCCATGTCATGCGGGTCTTGTCCCTCAGCGGGGATATTGACCCATTCTGCGGTGCCATCTGCGCAGGTTTGTAAGGTTGGGAAATAGATCGTTTTACCCGGTTCAAGCGATTTCACCAATGATCCTCTGAATACGAATTCATCGTAATGCGCATCTTCCAGTGAGCCGGTCCAGATGATTTCGCGCACGCCTTCGGACAGCGGCGTGCCGTAATAGTCGTGGGTTTCAGCATAGGCCCCGATTTTGGTTTCAACGTGCCAGCCTGCTTTTGGCATTGGTTTGACCGAAATCACCCCTTCAGGGATTTTGATGCTGACAGTTTTGGTGGCTTGACCGTCACAGCCATGGCCAATCCGCATCACACCTTTGTAGGTACTGCCAACTGCCGCACTTTGGGTTTCCAGCGTGGCGTGTGACCAAGATGCGGTGGATGTAAGAAGTGTAAAGAGTAAGGCGGAGGAGATTGTTTTTACGTACATTTTGTCGTTCCTTTAAACAGTGTAGATGGCAGAACATCGCAAACGCCCACGCGGGACGAGAAGCAGAACTGCACAATATTCAAAAAGTGTTTGAAAGGTCAGACGATAGGGGGTGCGCGGCACGGTGGGCGCTGGTGGTGTTGGGAAAATCGGTGAACTGGCGTAGAAAAAAGGGCCGCTTTGATATCAAAACGCCGCGCGATACGCAGCCATTGCGGTTGATATGTTGGTGTCCCAAGATCAACATGGGCGGACAGGCAAGGCTCTGAGGAAACGGTCTGACCTTCAACCGGAGTGCCGTTTGCATCCAGCACAATTGTCTCAATCCCGGTGGTGGTACAAATCGTGATGACTTGCCCGTTCGTTGGTACGATTAGTGCAAGTGCAGCTGTGGCCTTGGGCAAGACAATGCCAAGACATAATAGACAGATCAGCAAGGAGCGCAGAAGGAAGATCATATCGCCAGAACTGACTCGCGGCCACGTCAAACACAAGCCTCAATAGCTGCATGCGACTAACTGTCCGGCTCAAAATCCAGAATGTCGCCGGGTTTGCAGTCAAGCACCTCGCAAATACGTTCCAGTGTCTCGAACCGCACGCCTTTTACCTTGCCGGATTTCAGCAAGGACACGTTTTGGACGGTGATGCCGACCCGCTCTGCCAACTCTTTTGAGCGCATTTTGCGGCGGGCCAGCATGACATCAAGGGTTACAACAATGGGCATGCGATCTGCTCAAACAAAGGCGCGGTTTTCGGATTCAATTCGGTTGGCATCAATCATGATATGCCCCACCGCGACAATGACCAATCCAATGACCATGGCATAAAAATCACCGTCATCCACTGATATGCTCAGGTGAAAACCCGTGGGATCGCGCCAATATCCCAGTAACATGGAGGCGCCCGCATTGACCAAGACATTGCCGGGGCCAATGGCGAACAACAGCCAACCGATGCGCCGCAAACGCCGGGCTGTCTGATCGGTGAAAATTCCGCGGCGACGGATGCCGATGAACAGGGTGCGAATTTGGACCAACATGATCAGCGCCAAGACATCGGTGATCATCCACAGCAAGGTCAGGCCAAACGCCTGCGCAGAATTTAACAGTGGCGCAGGCGACGTCAGACCCAATTGATCGGTCAATAAACGGGACAGTTCATCACCATCTGTCAGTGACGTTGTCACAAAAAAGGTGAGAACACCCAAAAGCAGAAATAAGACTAGCGTGCTGAGCCAAATGCCCGCAGTGGCGGTGCGGTGCAGGCGGTCGACAGATTGCGGATAAAAGTTCATCACAGACTCCAATAAATGACTTGCATTAATTATCGTAAAACAATAATTAATGCAACCATTGCATTATTATTTGCATGTTAATCTGACAATAAGGAAAAGACTATGGGCATTTGTCGAAATACTATTGGTGGCGTGGTTCTGATGGTGAGCGCCACAATGGCGCAGGCTCAGGATGATTGGGCGGGATATTATGGCGGGATCAGCATTGATGCGGTCAAATCAACGTCGCAGGTGGGGGCAAACACCGTGCACAGCTACGAGGACAAGACTGCAAATCTTGGGATTTATGGCGGCTACAACTTTGTGCGCGACAATGGATTTGTTTGGGGGCCGGAGGTATCGCT
Organism: Sulfitobacter sp.; assembly: GCA_051251995.1. Classification (GTDB taxonomy): domain Bacteria; phylum Pseudomonadota; class Alphaproteobacteria; order Rhodobacterales; family Rhodobacteraceae; genus Sulfitobacter. The sequence continues at coordinate 474,838 of JBPOFF010000001.1, read as the reverse complement.
GACCTCAATCTCGACCGAAGGCACCCGTAATGATGCGGCGTTGGGCGGTAGCCAATTTGATGGCGGTTTCTTGTTAAATCCGCGTCTGCGCGCAGGTTTTGCGACCGAGCGGATGTTTTATTATGGGATTGTCGGGCTTAGCATCACTGACGCAATGGCCCGGCCAGCGGGTCAATCAGGGACCGATGTGGTGATTGCGCCATCCATTGGTCTGGGTGCAGAGTTCGCGATGGGCGGTGGCTGGCGCACCAAAATCGAAGCGGTACACCACAAATTTGATGGTCCTGATTTCAATTTTAACGGCACAACAACGTCAACAGACAACAAACTGACACAGATCACCTTGGGTCTCAGTCGCAAGTTCTGAAAACAACCTGTGCTGCGCTCTTGCACCCAAGGGCGCAGCAGCCTAACGCTACACCCCATGAAAATACTCTTTCTTGGTGATGTGATGGGCCGCGCCGGGCGCCGCGCCATCACTGAAAATCTGCCGCGTCTGCGCCGCGAGTGGAAACTCGACTTCATTGTGGTGAATGGTGAAAACGCGACGGGCGGTATGGGGTTGTCGGGGGCGCATGCCAAGACCCTGCTGGAGGCGGGGGCCGATTGTCTGACGCTGGGCGATCACGCCTTTGATCAAAAAGACATGCTAAGCTTTATTGAGCAGGAACCGAGGGTTATCCGGCCTTTGAATTTCTCAAGAACCGCACCGGGCAAGGGCGCGCGTCTGTTCACGGCACAAAACGGCAAGAAAGTTTTGGTCACGCAGGCGCTGGGCCAAGTGTTTATGAAGCGCCCCTTTGATGATCCGTTCTCTGCACTGGATACGGTGCTAAAAACCCATCCCCTTGGTGGATTGGCGCAGGCGATTATCGTCGACATGCATTGCGAGGCGACATCCGAAAAAATGGCGATGGGGCATTGGTGTGATGGCCGTGCGTCATTGGTGGTGGGCACCCATACCCATGTGCCCACGGCGGACGCGATGATTTTGCCGGCTGGCACGGCCTATCTAAGCGATGCGGGCATGTGCGGCGATTACAATTCGGTCATTGGCATGGACAAGGTCGAACCGCTGCGCCGGTTCATCACCGGCATGCCCAAAGAACGGTTCACCCCCGCGAATGGTGAGGCGACCCTGTCGGGTGTTTATATCGAAACCGATGACCGTACAGGTCGCGCCAAGCGGGTCCAACCGATCCGCGAGGGTGGGTTGTTGCAGGCCAGCGCGCCGTGACATCCCGATGACCCGGCGCCAGGTCATGCTCTATTCCGCGTTTCTCGTGGTGATGGGCGCAGGGTGGGGCATAACCCAGCCTTTCACAAAAATTGCGGTCAGCACGGGATACGGTCATTTTGGTCTGGTGCTGTGGCAAATGGTGATCGGGGCCGCCCTGATGGGAATGGTCTGTGCGCTGCGTCGGGTTGCTTTGCCGCTGAACTTTGCAGCGCTTCGGCTTTATCTGATTTTGGCAATGATTGGCACGGTCTTGCCCAACTCCATCTCTTACCAAGCGGCGGTGTATTTGCCTGCTGGCATCATGTCGTTGTTGATCAGCACCGTTCCGATGTTTGCCTTTGTGATCGCGCTGATGCTGGGCAACGACCATTTCCGCTGGCGGCGGGTGTTCGGATTAATCTTTGGTCTGGTCGGCGTGTTGCTGATCGTCGCCCCGGCGGTCGATCTGGGCCAAGATATCCCGGTGGGCTGGGCGGCGATATATATGGTTACCGCGTTATTTTATGCCTTTGAGGGTAACTATGTTAACAAATGGGGAACGCTGAACCTTGATCCATTTCAAGTCATGTTCGGGGCATCCATGGTGGGGGTGATCATTGTCACGCCGTTGACCTTTGTGACGGATCAATTCATCCTGCCCAGCTTTCCATTTCCCAAGGCGCAACTGGCGCTGATCGCCGGGTCAGTGGTTCATGTGTTGGTCTATGCCTCCTATGTCTGGCTGGTGGGCCGGGCGGGTGCGGTGTTTGCGGTGCAGGTCAGCTACATGGTGACGGGGTTTGGCTTGCTCTGGGCCAATCTGATCTTAGGCGAAGCCTATGCGCCGACAATCTGGTTGGCCTTGGCTGCAATGTTTGTGGGGATGTATCTGGTGCAACCCCGGCCCAAAGTGGCGCTTGCGGTGCCCCCGGCAATAGGTGAAAATGCCCGCTGATCTTATCCCTATTGGTGGGCCGTCTTCATGGATTTTCTGAACATGTCTGAAACAGGCCCTGCCATCGTGACCATTTTGGTCGTGGTGGCGATGTTCATCATGTTTCTGCGCGAAACCCTGCCCACGGAAGTGGTAGCGCTGTCTGGGGCTGCGACCTTGTTGGCGATTGGCGTGCTGCCCTATGCCGATGCGCAGGCTGTGCTGTCAAACTCGGCCCCATGGACCATTGCGGCGATGTTTATCGTGATGGGGGCATTGGTGCGAACGGGCGCGCTGGATGTATTAACCCGGCTGGCCGAAAAATATGCACGCACCCATCCTAAAACGGCAGTTGTCGGGGTGATTCTGTCGGTGATGGGGGCATCAGCCATCATGAACAACACCCCCGTCGTTGTTGTGATGATCCCCGTTGTGGTGCAACTCAGCAAGACATTGGGCACCAAAGCCTCCAAACTGCTGATCCCGCTGAGCTATGCGGCAATTATGGGCGGGTCACTGACCCTGATCGGGACATCCACCAACCTGTTGGTGGATGGTGTGGCGCGTAGCCAAGGCATGGAACCCTTTGGTATCTTTGAGATTATGCCAATTGGCTTGGTCGTTTGTGCATGGGGTTTGATATATATGACCTTGTTCGCCCGCAAACTGTTGCCCGACCGGGACAGCATGGCAAACATGCTGAGTGACCGCTCCAAGATGAAGTTTTTTACCGAAGCCGTGATCCCACCGGAATCCAACCTGATCGGGCGTGAAGTACTGGATGTGCAGTTGTTCAAACGCGAAGGCGTGCGGTTGGTTGACGTGGTGCGCGGTGATCAATCGTTGCGTCGCAATCTCAAGGATGTTGCCTTGCAAATTGGTGACCGGGTGATTTTGCGCACCGAGATGACGGAATTGTTAAGCCTTCAGGCAAACAAGGAACTCAAACGCGTTGATCAGCTGTCAGCGGTTGAAACCACAACGGTAGAAGTGTTGATCACCCCGGGATGCCGGATGGTGGGGCGGTCCTTGGGGTCGATGCGATTGCGACGGCGGTACGGGGTCTATCCCTTGGCCGTGCATCGCAGAAACCAGAACATCGGGCGGCAGTTGGATGATCTGATCGTCAAAGTCGGCGATACGCTGCTTTTAGAAGGGGCCGCCGAAGATATCGCGCGGCTGGCCTCTGATATGGACATGGTCGATGTCAGCCACCCGTCTGCGCGTGCATTTCGTCGGGGGCACGCCCCCATTGCCATTGCCGCCCTTGCGGGGATCGTGATTTTGGCGGCGCTCAATGTCGCGCCGATCCTATTGCTGGCTGTTGTGGCCGTTGCTGTTGTTCTGGTGACCGGGTGTATCGATGCGGAAGAAGCATTTTCCTTTGTCGATGGCCGATTGTTGGCGTTGATCTTTTCCATGCTGGCGGTGGGTGCGGGGTTGCAAAACTCGGGCGCGATCACGCTTTTGGTTGATAACATCGCACCGACCTTGGGAACCCTGCCGCCCACAGCGGTGATTTTCTGCGTGTTCCTGCTGACCACGATCCTGACCGAAATCGTTTCAAACAACGCGGTGGCGGTGATCATGACGCCGATAGCCATCAGCCTTGCTGCGGCCCTTGGCATTGATGCACGGCCGCTGGTGGTTGCTGTGATGATTGCCGCGTCCTGCGCCTTTGCCACACCGATTGGCTACCAGACCAATACGCTGGTTTATGGCCCCGGTGGCTATCGCTTTACCGACTTCATGCGCATTGGTATCCCGCTAAACCTGTCGATGTCGTTGCTGGCGTCAGCGGTTATACCGATGATATTCTAGGGGCCTGACCCTAGCGGTTGCGGGCTGGGCTTTAGGTCAACGCTGACGAAACCAAAGCACAAACGGCACAGCAACCAGATACATTGTGATCCCGTACACGGCAGAGGGCAGGGCGATGGTGCTGAAGCCCTCGGACTGACCCGAGATAAGGGCAGCCAACGTGATGCCAAGCGTGCCGTTCTGGATGCCTGCCTCAATCGAAATGGTTTTGCGCGCCTGCCACGTCAATCCGGCAAAGGCTGCGACAGCCAAGCCTGCTGCCATCATCACAACATTCAACGAGATCAGTGCAGGCCCAAGTATGCCCAAGTTGGCGATAAAGATCGACCAGTTAGCTGCAAGGGCCGCAATGATAATCACTACAAACAGGACTGCGGCCAAAACGGAGAGGATCGGTTCAATTCGGTCAGCGGCAGTGGGGGCAATGCGACGCATGGTGACACCAATGGCGACTGGCAGTGTGGTGATCAGGAACATCGCCAGCGCCAACGAAGCGATTGACACATCAGGTGCCGCGTCGCCCATGAAATGCACAACAACCCAAGCGGCCAAAGCAGGCACGGTAATGATGCTGAGCAAGGAAACCACCGCAGTCAACGACACTGACAAGGCAACATCGCCGCCCGCCAGCTTGCTGATGATATTGGTGGTGACGCCCCCCGGACAAAAGGCCAGCAACATGAACCCGGCGGCTAATTCACCGGGCAGACCAAAGATGCGTACAATGATGTAGGCCACAACAGGCAATAACAGAACCTGAGCAGCGGCCCCCACGGCAAAGGCCTTGGGCCGTTGCGCCACGCGGGTGAAATCGGCCATGGTCAAACCGATGCCCAGCGACAGCATGATGATGGCCAGCGAGAGGGGTAGCACCACAGTAATCAGAATATCCACGATGTTTTCCTCCGGTTTGCCTCAAGCTATGGGCTGCGCTGACCCTAGTGCAAGCCCTTTGGGAGCACCCGCCCAATAAGCCCCACAAGGAATGCCGTGCTGACCCCAAATATCAGCATCCCATTGACCGACGCAAAAGCACCAAACACCCGCAGGTCTTCGCCCAGTACCAAATCGCCGTAGCCAAGGGTGGTGTAGTTAGACAGTGCAAAATAGATTGCAGGTTCAAGCCCTTCCAGCGCCTCAAGCCAGAGATAGGCAAACGCCCATAGCCAGACCTGCACGGTGTGGCCAAACACAATAACCGCAAAACCCAAGCCGATAAGAATACCCGCACGGTGGCGGCGAAAATTATGCTTTTGCGCTTGGGCCACGCGGGTCAGCCAAGGCAATGAACCGATGATCAGTCCCAAATGCAGCGCTGAGCAAATCGACATGATCAGCGTGCCATAGGCAATTTGCGTCCACAGATCCATCGGCTTACAGCGGCCAAAAGACCAGAATGGCAGGGATAGACACCGCCACAACAATGATTTCCAGCGGCAGGCCCATGCGCCAATAGTCACCAAAGGAATAGCCCCCCGGACCAAGGATCAGCGTGTTGTTCTTGTGGCCAATCGGCGTCAGGAACGCGCTGGAGGCGGCGACGGCCACCGCCATCAGGAACGGGTCAGGCGAGACGTTTAACGTCTGTGCCATCTGGATGCCCACCGGGGCTGCCACGATGGTGGTCGCGGTGTTGTTCAACACATCCGACAGGGTCATGGTTACAACCATCAGGACGGTCAGAACTATCCACGGTGCCATCCCTTGGGTCAGGCTGAGCAGGGCGCCCGATATCAATTCTGTGCCACCTGAGGTCTCAAGCGCTGCCCCCAGCGGGATCATCGAGCCCAGCAGAACAACCACGGGCCATTCGATATGGGTATAAAGCTCTGACAGCGGCACAATCTTGGCAAGGACATAGGCGATGACAACCAGCCCCAAGGCGATGGGCAGATAGATCAAGCCAACGGAAGCCGCCGCCACGGCAGCGCCAAACAGTCCGATGGCAAGCCAAACCTTGGAATTCTCTGTCACCGCCAAACCACGGTCGGCCAAGGGCAGCACCCCCAGCCAATCTGTGACGTGGCTGGCCATATCCCGTGGGACCAGCAATAACAGGATGTCACCCGCCTTGAGCTCCGTATTACGCAGGTGCGACTTGATTTTCTGACCCTGGCGGGAGATACCCAGCAAAATGGTGCGTTGCCGCCATGCCATGCCCACAGATTGAGCAGTGCGGCCCATCAGTCGCGAATTTTCGGGCACAACAACTTCAATGATCTCAACGCCTTCGCCGCCAGCCTTCAACTGTTCTTCGCGCTGGGTGTCGGCCACGGCCAAATCAAGAGTGCTGCGGAATTCATCCAAGGCATCCGGCGTGGCCTCAAGCACCAGCGCATCACCCGCTTGCAGTTTCACACTGCGCGCCTGACCGTAACGGCGTTTGCCGTCCCGCATCAGACCCAGAATTGCGACATCAGACTTATCCGCGATTTCTTGCAATTCGCCCAAGCGTTTGCCGATATGTTTGCTGTCCTCAGGGACGGTCAGCTCGGCAATATATTGCGAAATATCTTCTAAGGCGAGGCTGGCGTCATCACGAGCCGGGATCAGCCGCCACCCGACAAGGGCGACAAAGATCAAACCAGCAATTGCGGCAATGCCGCCAACCGGGGCAAAATCAAACATCTTGAACGGCTCACCCAGTGATTCCTGCCGGATTGAGGCAATAATGATGTTAGGCGGTGTGCCAATCAGCGTGACCATGCCGCCAAGGATGGTGGCAAAGCTGAGCGGCATCAGCGACAGGCCCGGTTGGCGGCCCGCCTTGCGCGCGGTCTGAATATCGACGGGCATCAGCAGGGCCAAGGCCGCGACATTGTTCATGAACGCAGACAGGATGCCACCAACGGCCCCCATCAACGTAATATGCGCGCCCAAGCTGCGCGAGGCATCCACGAGCGTGCGGGTGATCAGCAGCACCGCTCCAGAGCGGACCAACCCGGCAGAAACAACCAGTACCAGCGCCACCACCAGTGTCGCGGGGTGACCAAAGCCGTCAAAGGCATTTTTGGTTGGGACAACACCCAGCACGACCCCCACCATCAGCGCAGTAAAGGCCACAATATCATAGCGGAAACGGCCCCAAAGCAGCAGCCCAAAGACGGCCCCAAAGAGCGAGAAGAGAATAATTTGATCTGTTGTCATTCTGGTTTTATGGCCGAGAGTGACGCGATTGACCAGTTAAAGCGGCAGACTTAAACGAAGGGCGCGGTCTCCTCTTGGACGGCGGCGGCAACGGCCAATGCTTCGGACAATGAAAGTGACTTGTCGAACAGGATGCGGCTGACAATTGTGCCAGCGATATGCGGGACATATTTCAGGCGGCTGATGTCATCCAGACCACGCACTGTGCCACGGGCAATGACGGGTGTTGTCGCTTCGGTCGCTAGTTGGGTGATCAAGGACAAAGATGCGTCGGCGTCTTCAATCGCTGCGTCGATGTCAGTGACGATGACGCTGGCCAGCGGGTCGTTGGCAAAGTTGCGGATAAAGGAGCCGGGCTCAAACGCAGATTGGGTACGCCAGCCACCCGCCATCACCTTGCCCTGATACACATCAACTGCCAGAACGATCCGCTCCGGCCAAGTCTGTGCCGCTTCCTTAACGACATCAGGGTTTTGAACCGCGGCAGAGCTGAGCACAACGCGCGCCGCGCCTGCGTCTATCCAACGGCGGATAGCGTCCATCGTTTGCAGGCCACCGCCGAATTGGACCGGCGTGTCTACCTTGCGAATTAGGTTGGCGATCAGGTCGCGGTTCACCTCGGGATCACCTTGCACGGCGTCAAAGTCCGTTACATGGATCATTTCGGCACCGGCTTGTGCCCAATTCTGTGCCGTTTTCGCTGGGTCAACATGCCAGATTTGCGGCTCGTCCAGACGCCCACGGTGCAGGCTGACACATCGGCCTTTCTGAAGTTCGATGGCGGGGATAACGATCATGGCAGGGCTCCTTTGGTGACGCTAGGTCAATATATCATGAATTCTATTGGATTCGGAGGCGCTGAAAACGGCATTTTATGAACCGCCGGGGTCATAGAGTGGCTTGGGCGGATTGCACATGACCGTCCGGCTGGCCTATAGAGTGCCAACTTGAACTTTCAGACATGAGGTTTGTCATGGCCGGCCACTCAAAATGGGCAAATATTCAACACCGCAAAGGGCGTGCTGATGCACAACGCTCAAAGCTGTTTTCCAAGCTGAGCAAGGAAATTACGGTAGCGGCACGCATGGGTGAACCGGATCCAGATAAAAACCCGCGTTTGCGTTTGGCTGTCAAAGAAGCAAAATCGCAATCCGTGCCCAAGGATGTGATTGACCGTGCGATCAAAAAATCAACCGCCGGCGAGGGCGAGGATTACGAAGAAATTCGCTATGAAGGCTATGGCCCGAATGGCGTGGCGGTGATCGTTGAGGCGATGACCGACAACCGCAACCGCACTGCATCCACCGTGCGCTCAACGTTTACCAAGAATGGCGGTAATCTGGGCGAAACTGGTAGCGTTGGGTTCATGTTCGACCGCAAGGGCGAAGTGTCTTATGCCGCAAGTGTGGGCGATGCGGACACTGTGATGATGGCCGCGATTGAGGCGGGTGCCGAAGATGTGGAAAGCACCGAAGAAGGTCACACCATCTGGTGCACGGACACCGACCTGAACGAGGTTGCCACAGCGCTTGAAGCGGAATTGGGCGAAAGTGAATCAACCAAGCTGACCTGGCGCCCAACCACCACAACCGACATGGACCTTGAAAGCATGCAAAAGCTGATGAAGCTGGTGGACGCGTTAGAAGATGACGACGACGTGCAACGTGTGACCACCAACTTTGAAGCTTCTGACGAGGTGATGGAGCAGCTGTAGCGGCTGTTCCGAACATGCCTAAATCATTGCCATTGGGCAGAACAATGTCCCGACTGTAAGACAAATACGTAAAGCCTAGAAACATACCATGCGACAGCAATCATTCTTGATGCTGCGATCACAGCAATACGTTGTTGTTGCAGAACCTCGCGCGAAGTCAGACGCTTCTTTGCCAATCTAGACGAGGCCATGAATTTTAGCGAAGGGGTCCCAATTGCTATCCCTATGCCATGTATATTCGCAAATCTCAGCGACCTTCTCGGCAGTTTCAACATTTTTTATCTTGGCGATGGCACCGAGAGTCATATCCATACCCGCTGAGACACCGGAAGACGTCATGAACGGCCCCTCTTTTACCCACCTAGCTTGTCGTACCCACTCCACGTTTGGAGCCTGACCTACGACCCAAGAGAACGCCGCTTTGTTTGTTGTCGCGCGACGACTGTTCAGGATGCCTGTCTTTGCCAACAATAGACTTCCAGTGCAAACGCTTAAGGTATACTCAGCATTTTCAGACGTTTCGCGGATCCAATCGAGCAATTCTTGATTGTTGATTTCATGCCGTACCCCCCTGCCGCCGGGCACGAACAAAATGTCATACTTTGTTCCGCTATCGATAGTTGTAACCGCATGGGCAGCGAGACGTTGGCTGCTTGGAACAGGTCCGGCGCTTTGGGCCACAAGATCAATGTGGAAGTCCTCGTCAAGAAGCCCAAACATCTCCATTGGCCCGAACACATCGAGCAATTCGAACCCGGGAAAAAGCAAAGCACCAATACGTCGCATCTGAAAACTCCTGAGATACTTCGCCTATGTTAGGGCATTGCTTCGATGGTCGCAAAGTCCGTATTGCAGTCATCAAAGGCCTTGCTTCTAAAACGCTGCTTTGGCTCATGCTTCACCAGCCAATAAAAAACGCCCCGAAAGGGACGTTGTGGTGATTTATCCATTTGGTGAACATCTTACCCAAAAATACGCGACATTCTAAACCAACAAAACACCGGTTTGCTGCATGGTTTTCCCTCAACCACACGGTGCTGTGCAACACGTGCGAGCACCCGTTTCACCTCATTCAGGCGATCTCTGGCGATCCGCCCGCCTGCGCTGGCCTGAACATTCAGGATCTTTGACTGCGTATGCAGAGCTGCTTCAATCACAGCAAGCTCATCTTGGCTGATTTCCAGCTTCTGTTGTTTGTCAAACACGACGTTTTCCTTCTACTAAGACGCTGCACATAGGCACTGTGAAAGGTGTACGCCAGTGGTCACGATACGGATCACCTAAATGTGTCACTTTTGTTACAAAACTCTTTCGGACGAGGGATTTACGGCGCGGTCTAAAATCCTTTGAAATGATAAGGTGGCATCGTTTTGCCTGATGTCTTTGTGTTTGAGTTATCCAGCCATACCGACTAGGCGTTTTACCACTCAGACAAAGGATATGTGCGCTTGTGATGACCTCATTTTTACCCGGTTTCGCGCTTAGCCTGACGTTGATCCTGGCCATCGGGGCGCAGAATGCGTTTGTTTTGCGTCAAGGGTTGCGGCGCGAATATGTGTTCTGGGTCTGTTTGACCTGTGCTGTGTCTGACGCGCTGTTGATTGCCGCGGGCGTTGCGGGTTTTGGCGCATTGGCCGAAGCCATGCCATGGTTTGAAACGGCAATGCGTTTTGGCGGGGCTGGGTTCCTGATCTGGTATGGCTTTCAGAACGCTAAATCGGCATGGCGCGGCGGCGGTGCGCTTGAGGTCGAAGGGCAAAGCACCCAAAGCCTGCGCCGTACGATTTTGACACTTCTGGCGCTGACTTGGCTTAATCCACATGTCTATCTTGATACGGTTGTGCTGCTTGGGTCTATTTCAGCCCAATATCCGGATCGGCTGGCGTTTGGCACCGGTGCTGTCAGCGCCAGCTTTGTGTTTTTTTTCGCGCTTGGCTATGGGGCACGGTTGCTCAGTCCGCTTTTTGCCAAACCGGTCAGCTGGCAAGTGTTGGATGCGTTTATCGCGCTGACCATGTGGGCGATTGCCGCCAAACTTTTGCTGATGTGACCTTGCCCTTGCCGCGCACCTGCGAAACAACAGGTGAATGACAACTTCACTGCCTCATCGCCCGGTGACCGGGATATTTTGGATGTTGATAACGGGCCTGTGTTTCATCCTGGTCACGGCGCTGGTGAAATATATGGGGCCGCGACTGCCCTCGGCTGAGGCCGCGTTTCTGCGCTATGCCATGGGTCTGGTGTTTTTGCTGCCCGCGGTTGGGGCGCTCAAGGCGGCGCATTTAACACGTCGGCAATTCACGCTTTTTGGGGTCCGTGGGTTAAGCCATGCGATGGCCGTGATTTTGTGGTTTTTCGCAATGACGCGCATCCCTATCGCTGAAGTCACCGCGATGAATTACCTTGCGCCGATCTATGTGACTATCGGTGCCGCGGTGTTTCTGGGTGAAAAACTGGCAGCGCGGCGGATTGTGGCGGTGTGTCTGGGGCTTCTCGGTGCGGCGATTATCCTGCGTCCCGGCTTTCGCGAGGTCAGCACCGGACATCTGGCGATGTTGTTCGCGGCTGTATTGTTCGCGGGGTCCTATTTATCTGCTAAAATTCTCGCGGATGAGGTTAAGCCATCGGTTGTGGTGGCCATGCTGTCCATCTTTGTAACCATCGGGTTAGCGCCCTTTGCCCTTCCGGTCTGGATCACCCCCACATGGCACGAGTTGATGATCCTTGCAGGGGTCGCGTTTTTTGCCACTGTTGGCCATTACACCATGACACTGGCCTTTGCCGCCGCCCCGGTGACGGTGACGCAACCGGTCACCTTTTTACAACTGATCTGGGCCACTGCGCTAGGTGCCATCGTCTTTGATGAGGCGATTGATATCTGGGTTATCATCGGCGGTTTTGTCATTCTGGGATCGGTGACGTTCATCACGTGGCGCGAGGCAATGCTCAAGCGGCACATTACGCCTGCGAGCCTGGCAACAAAGGTCTAAAAATTTTTCTTGATTGACGGGTCAATAAAACACGCATTATCCTTGGTCGAGTAACCCCCAAGGATCGAATCCCGTTATGCCAAAAGTTGGAATGGAACCCATCCGCCGTTCAGCGCTGGTTCAGGCGACCATTGCTGAAATCGGTGCGGCGCATTCATTAGACGTCACCGTGGGGCAGATTGCCAAACGCGCGGGCATGTCGACAGCGTTGGCGCATCACTATTTCGGCGGTAAAGATCAGATTTTTCTGGCTGCCATGCGCCATATCCTGATCGAATATGGGGCGGAGGTGCGGGCGCGGTTGGCGCAGGCACGTGGACAGCGGGCACGTGCCCAAGCGATCATCATCGCCAGCTTTGATGAAACCTGTTTTGCGCCTGAAACGGTCAACGCGTGGATGACGCTTTATGCGGCGTCACGGACCAACAGTGGGACTCGGCGATTGCTGCGGCTTTACCAACGTCGTTTGCGGTCAAATCTGACCCATGCCCTGCGCGGGGTCAGTGCCCATCCCGCTGCGGACGCTGAAACTTTGGCCGCACTGATCGACGGCCTTTATCTGCGTGCGGCGTTGTCTGAACGCGGCACAGCCAATGCCGCGAGGGCCAGTGCCCTCTCTACTTTAGATCTTTTGCTGAAAGACCCCAAATGACCAAACCAAACATCCTGATTCTGATGGTGGATCAGTTGAACGGCACACTGTTTCCTGATGGTCCGGCTGAATGGCTGCATGCGCCCAACTTGAAAAAACTGGCTGCGCGGTCAACCCGTTTCAAGAATGCCTATACCGCATCGCCACTGTGCGCGCCGGGGCGGGCGGCGTTTATGTCCGGCCAATTGCCATCGGCAACGGGCGTCTATGACAACGCGGCAGAGTTTTGTTCATCCATCCCGACCTATGCGCACCACTTGCGGCGGGCCGGGTATTACACCTGCCTGTCGGGCAAGATGCATTTTGTTGGCCCCGACCAATTGCACGGATTTGAAGAGCGCCTGACCACCGATATTTATCCGGCTGATTTCGGCTGGACACCCGATTACCGCAAGCCCGGTGAACGGATTGACTGGTGGTATCACAACATGGGGTCGGTCACCGGTGCGGGTGTGGCCGAAATATCGAACCAGATGGAATATGACGATGCCGTGGCCTATGAGGCGACGCGCAAAATTTATGATCTGTCACGGGGCCTTGACGCGCGGCCATGGTGCCTGACGGTCAGTTTTACCCATCCGCATGACCCCTATGTCGCCCGCAAGAAATACTGGGATTTGTACAAAGATTGTGACCACTTGCAGCCCGAAGTTGCCGCGATGGATTATGATAATCACGATGCCCATTCCAAGCGTATTTTTGACGCCAACGATTGGCGCAATTTTGACATCACAAAGGATGATATCGAAAAATCCCGTCGCGCCTATTTCGCCAATATCAGCTATCTTGACGACAAAGTTGGCGAGATTTTGCAAACCCTTGAGGACACCCGCCAAGAGGCGATCATCGTTTTTGTCTCGGATCACGGCGACATGCTGGGCGAACGCGGGTTGTGGTTCAAAATGTCCTTTTATGAAGGGTCTTCCCGCGTCCCGATGATGATATGCGCGCCGCAGATGGAACCGGGTCTGCACACAACGCCCGTCAGCAATATTGATGTATGTCCAACCCTGTGTGACCTCGCTGGCGTCAGCATGGACGAGGTGATGGTATGGACCACCGGGCAATCGCTGGTGCCGATGGGACAGGGGGTTGAACGCACTGAACCTGTTGCCGTCGAATACGCAGCCGAGGCGTCTTATGCCCCGATGGTATCGCTGCGTTATGGCAAATGGAAATTTAACCGCTGCGCGCTGGATTCTGATCAACTGTTTGATCTGGATGCGGACCCGCACGAGCTGACCAATCTGGCCGAACACCCCGACCATCAGGGCACGCGGGCGTCCCTGCGCGCCAAATCAGAGGCCCGGTGGGACCTAAATGCCTATGACGCGGATGTCCGCAAATCCCAAGCCCGCCGTTGGGTGGTTTATGAAGCGCTGCGTGAAGGGGGGTATTATCCATGGGATTATCAGCCCCTGAAAAAAGCGTCCGAGGCCTATATGCGCAACCACATGGACCTGAACGTGCTGGAAGAAAACAAACGCTTCCCTCGTGGCGAATAGCCGTTCTTTTTGGTCCTGAAACACCATCTCGACGCCCAATTCCTAAAAAGCCGAACGCAAGAAAGTTCTGAAAAATGACCTACGACACTCAACCCAAAGCCAGCCATTTCATCAACGGTGAATATGTCGAGGACACAAGCGGTACACCGATTGAGGTGATCTATCCCGCGACGGGCGAAAAAATCGCAACCGTTTATGCGGCCACCCCGGCAATCATCGAACAGGCGATCACCTCAGCAAAAGGGGCCCAAGCGGCTTGGGCGGCAATGACAGGCACCCAACGGGGCCGCATCCTGCGCCGCGCGTCCGAGATCATGCGGGAACGCAATCATGACCTGAGTGTTTTGGAAACCTACGACACTGGCAAACCCTATCAAGAAACCAGCGTTGTGGATGCCACCAGCGGCGCAGATGCATTGGAATATTTCGGCGGGATGGCGGCCACCCTGACGGGCGAACACATCCAATTGGGCGACAACTGGGTCTATACCCGCCGCGAGGCGCTGGGCCTGTGCGTGGGTATCGGCGCGTGGAATTACCCGACGCAAATCGCCTGCTGGAAAGGTGCGCCCGCGCTGGCCTGTGGCAATGCGATGATTTTCAAACCGTCGGAAACCACACCGCTTTGCGCGTTGAAAGTTGCCGAAATTTTGTTTGAGGCAGGTTTACCTGCGGGTATCTACAACGTGGTGCAGGGCATGGGCGAGGTTGGTGGCGCTTTGGTGACCGAGCCACGCGTGGACAAGGTATCGCTGACCGGATCAGTGCCGACAGGTCGCAAAGTGTACGCAGCAGCAGCGGCGGGCATCAAACATGTCACGATGGAGCTGGGCGGTAAATCACCGATGATCGTGTTCGACGATGCCAATATTGAAAACGCGGTCAGCGGTGCGATCTTGGGCAATTTCTATAGCTCCGGTCAGGTATGCTCCAATGGCACACGGGTGTTTGTGCATAAGGCCATCAAGGAAAAATTCCTCAACCGTTTGACCGAACGCCTTGGCAATGCGGTGATCGGTGATCCGATGGACCCGGATACCAGCTTTGGCCCGATGGTGTCAGAGCGGCAGATGAACATCGCACTGGGCTATGTCGAAAAAGGCGAGGCCGAAGGGGCGCGGCTGGTTTACGGGGGCACGCGCATTGATCGTGACGGTTTTTACATGCAGCCCACGGTTTTTGCCGATGTCACTGACGATATGGTCATCGCCCGAGAAGAGATTTTTGGCCCGGTGATGGCGGTGCTGGATTTTGAGGATGAAGACGATGTGATGGCCCGCGCCAATGATACCGAATTTGGGCTGGCTGCTGGCGTGTTCACCAATGACCTGACCCGTGCCCACCGGGTGGCGGCACGGTTTGAGGCGGGCTCTTGCTACATCAATACCTACAATGATGCGCCCGTTGAGGCCCCTTTCGGCGGGGTTAAAAACTCCGGCGTGGGGCGTGAAAACTCAAAGGCTGCCATTAACCATTATAGCCAGTTGAAGTCCGTCTTTGTGCGGATGGACGATGTTGAAGCACCGTTCTGAACGGGACGGCAGGGGAAACAAAATGAACGCGGAATTTGTGATTGTTGGGGCGGGCAGCGCGGGCTGCGCGATGGCGTATCGTTTGGCCATGGCGGGGCGTAAGGTCATCGTCATTGAACACGGCGGCACCGATGCCGGGCCATTCATCCAGATGCCTGCGGCGCTCAGCTATCCAATGAACATGAAGCGGTATGACTGGGGTTACAGATCTGAACCGGAACCGCATTTGAACAACCGCCGTCTTGTTTGTCCGCGTGGTAAAGTCATTGGCGGATCATCCTCAATCAACGGCATGGTCTATGTGCGCGGTCACGCACAGGATTTCGACCATTGGGAAGAGGCAGGCGCGCGCGGCTGGTCCTTTGCAGATGTGCTGCCCTACTACAAACGCATGGAGACATGGCATGACAACGGCCATGGCGGTGATGCCACGTGGCGCGGCACCGATGGCCCCTTGCATGTTAGCCGGGGACCACGGGAAAATCTGCTGTTCGACGCCTTTGTTCAGGCAGGCGCGCAGGCGGGTTATGAGGTGACGGACGATTATAACGGTCAAAAGCAAGAGGGCTTTGGCCCGATGGAGCAGACCGTCTGGAACGGGCGGCGCTGGTCAGCGGCAAACGCGTATTTGCGGCCTGCGCAAAAAACCGGGAATGTCGAAGTAATCCGTGCCTTGGCACAAAGGATAGTGATTGAGGATGGCCGTGCCATCGGTGTTGAAGTGTCACGCGGCGGCAAAATTGAAATAATCAAGGCTGACCGCGAAGTGGTGTTGGCCGCCTCCTCGATCAACTCACCCAAGTTGTTGATGCTGTCAGGCATCGGCCCGGCGGCGCATCTGGCCGAACACGGGATTGAGGTGGTCGCAGACCGCCCGGGTGTGGGGCAGAACCTGCAAGACCATTTGGAAATGTACATCCAAATGGCCGCATCGCAACCGATCACGCTGTATAAGCACTGGAACCTGCTGTCGAAGGCGGTGATCGGTGCGCAATGGCTCTTTACCAAGACCGGCATGGGGGCCTCGAACCAGTTTGAATCTGCGGCTTTCGTGCGCTCAAAACCGGGGGTGCCTTACCCCGATATTCAGTACCATTTCCTGCCAATTGCGGTGCGCTATGACGGGCAAGCGGCGGCGGAAGGGCATGGGTTTCAGGCCCATACTGGCCCAATGCGGTCGACCTCGCGGGGGTCTGTTTCGCTTGCGTCCTCTGATCCCGCGGCTGACCCGCTGATCAGGTTCAATTACATGTCGCAGGAAAGCGATTGGGAGGATTTCCGCACCTGCATTCGCCTGACCCGCGAGATTTTTGCGCAAGAGGCGTTTAAGCCCTTTGTGAAACACGAAATCCAACCCGGTGCCGCGGCACAGACCGATGCAGAACTGAACGCGGTGATCGCGGAACATGCGGAAAGCGCCTATCACCCCTGCGGCACCTGCCGGATGGGTGCGGCAGATGATAAAAATGCGGTTGTCGACCCAGAGGCGCGGGTGATTGGCGTTGACGGGTTGCGCGTTGCAGACAGCTCAATTTTCCCACGGATCACCAACGGAAATTTGAATGCGCCGTCTATTATGGTGGGTGAAAAAGTGTCTGATCATCTGCTGGGTCTGACCCCGTTGCCCCGTGCAAATGATGAACCATGGAACCACCCGAACTGGCAAATATCACAACGTTAAGGTGACCTGATTTTCGTTAACCTTTCTTAACAATAGGCATTGATGGCGGGGTGACGCTCGGCCATACAGATCAAATGTTAAGGATTTGTTCACGTTTTGCCCTGATCGCGGTACTGCTTTTTGGCGCGGTGCCTGCTTTGGCTGATATCACTGGAAAAGTGCAGGTGATTGACGGTGACACGCTGGACGTTGGCCGGATCCGCATACGACTGCACGGTGTGGATGCCCCCGAAAGCGATCAGCCCTGTACCACTCTCACAGGCCAAAACTGGGCTTGTGGTGATTGGATTACGCGGCAAGTGCGCGACCAGTTTCAAGGAGCAACTGCGCGCTGTGAGCCGCTGGACAAGGACCGTTATGACCGCATCGTTGCGCGCTGTTTTGTTGGCGGCAAGGATATTGGAAAAACGCTGGTCCAAGAGGGGCTGGCCTTTGCTTATCGCAAATATTCAATGGACTATGATCTGGATGAAAAAGCCGCCTATGTCGCAGATCGCGGTGTGCACGGGTTTGTGATACAGTCGCCTGCACGGTATCGCCTGACCCGGATCAAGGGACGGGTGGCCGATGACCCCAAATGCCAAATCAAAGGCAACATCAATGCGGCGGGCGAACATATCTATCACGTGCCGGGACAGGAATTTTATGACCGGACGGGGATTCAACTGGCCAAAGGCGAACGTTGGTTCTGTTCCGAAGCACAAGCGCGCGCATCGGGCTGGCGGCGCGCTAAACGCTGATTATTCAACGCGGTAAGGCAAAACACCACGGCTGTTCGGGTCCACAACCAATTGCCGTTCCAGTGGCGGCACGGACCGTTGATGGCAGTCTTTACGTTCGCAAATTCGGCATGAAATCCCGATCGGCTCAAACGCGCTATCGCGCGCCACATCCATGCCGTCAGCATAGACAATTGTTGCCGCATGACGGACCTCACAGCCCAAGGCGATGGCATAGCGCCGCACTGGCGCGCCAAATCGCCCCGCTGGTTTTGAGATGTCGCGGGCAAGGCTGATATAACGCACGCCATCAGGCGTTTCGGCCAGTTGGCGCAGAAACCGCCCCGGCGTTTCAAAGGCGCTGTGCACATTCCACAATGGGCAGGCGCCCCCAAATCGCGCGAATTGCAGCCGGGTGGCGGAGTGGCGTTTGGTGATGGTGCCGGCCTGATCCACCCGGACAAAAAAGAACGGAATGCCCTTGCTGCCGGGCCGTTGCAGCGTGGACAGGCGATGGGCAACCTGTTCAATCGACGCCCCAAAATGGCCCGCCAGCACCTCCAGATCATGTCGACAGCTTTGGGCCTTGGCATGGAACGCGGTATAGGGCAGCAGTGCCGCCCCGGCGAAATAATTGGCAAGCCCGATTTTTGCGATGTCGCGGGCCGCCGCGCTGTGAAATCGCGCCAGATCGAGTGTCGCTTCGAGTAGCGCATCCTGCCGGGTCAGCGCGACCTGAAGCAGTAATTGAAAGGTCTGGGTTTCCGGTGCCGCGCGCGCAGACAGTCGCAGAATGCGTTCATCGGGGTCAAAGTTGCGCAGGCTATCCATGTCGGCAAATTCGACCGTGACACCAGCATTGGCCAAGGTGGAAACCGCAGCAACCCGCATGTTGCGATGGCCCCCCTCGCGGGCAGCAAAATGTTCGGCGGCCCGATCCACTGCGTCGATGTAGTTGTCGCAATAATGAAAGAAATCACGCACTTCTTCCCATGGGCTTGGGCTGGCACGGGCGTCCTCGCGGCCCAACGCCTCGTCCAATGAGGCGAGCCGTTCATGGGTTTGACGATAGCTTTGGTGCAGTTCAAGAAACGCCCGCGCCAAGCCGGGCGCATTTGAGGCGGCCAACCGCAGATCGGCCAGCGGTGGCACGTCGCCGCCAAAAACTGGGTCGGCCAGCGCCTCGCGCATATCGCTGACCATGCGCTCCCCGTCGCCTGTGCTCAGCTCGGTTACGTCCAGCCCAAACTCTGCGGCCAGCGCCAGCACCACTGTCGTGCTGACGGGCCGGTTGTTGTTTTCCATTTGGTTGAGATAGGGCAGGGACACGCCCAGCCGTGCGGCAAAATCCTTTTGCGTCAGCCCCACCTTTGTGCGCAGTTCGCGCAGCTTGGCCCCGGCATAGAGTTTTTGAATGGCCATGACGCATCCTTTGCAACTTTGCAGTTGGTCAAGCGTAGCTTTGCAAACTGCCTGTCGCAAGATAGGAGTTTGTGGTTAACGAGGGTTTAGCGACAACTTTTTCTCGCGTAACACCACGACCCAGATCGAACAGACCCCTGCAATTGCGGTCAGCAACATCAGCCACAACAGCGGATAAGCACCGGTTTCAGGGGTCAGTAATGCGCCCGCCAATACGGCCAGCGCAGAGCCGCCGCCAATCATGATCGCCCCACCAAGGCCCGATGCAGTGCCTGCCAAATGTGGGCGCACCGACAACATGCCCGCGGTGGCATTGGGGATGCACAACCCGTTGCCCAGCCCCACCAGCGTCATCATGCCAAAAAAAGTGATCGCGGTGCCGTATCCGGCCAGAAAGATCAGCAAGGAGACCAGCCCGCCAATCGCATTGGCCAAACAGCCCCAAAGCACCAGTTTATTAACGCCAAACTGCGTGGCAAAACGTCCGGTGATGAAGTTACCGACAAAATAGCCAACAGCAGGCGCACCAAAGTATATGCCCAGCCAAAACGGGCTAAGGTGGAACACCACACTGCCCACAAATGGTGCGCCGCCCAGATAGGCAAAAAACGCGCCGGAACAGAAACCCGAGGCCAGCGCATAGCCCCAAAACCGTGGTGAGCGTAGCAATTCGGGGTATTCTGAAAACTGCGCCAGCAGGGACTTACTTGATGCCTGCGCGGTTTCACCCATATCGACCCAGACCAGTGCCATTACCCCTGCGCCCATGATGAATAGGGCCCAAAATGACGCCTTCCAGTTGAATAGTTCTTGCAGAAGACCGCCCAATGCCGGGCTGACCATCGGGACCAGTGCCATGCCCATGGTGACATAGCCAATGACCGATGCGGATTGATCTTGCGTGTACAAATCGCGGATCACCGCGCGGCTGAGAACCATGGCTGTGGCAATCACCGCTTGGCCCACCCGAAACAGTAAGAATACCGTGGCATTTGGGGCAAAGATGCAGCCAAGGGTCGCGATCAGGAATAACCCCAACCCCCAAAGCATCACCTTGCGCCGACCCAGATTGTCCGAAATCGGGCCGATGAACAGCTGCATCACCGCGCTGCATAACAGATAGAGCGGTACGGACAGTTGCATCACCGCATAATCGGTTTGAAAATGCTCGGCCATCTGCGGCAAGCTGGGTAGGAAAATGTTCATCACGATGGCCGACATGCCTGCCAGCAGGATCAGAGTGGTGATGTGAGGTGGGGTTGTCCGATCCAGAAATCGGATGCGGGGCATTGTATCCATGCAAATGCATTTAATCCGATGCTGGGGGGTTGTCCATGGGGTTATGAGGTTTTGCTAATTTGCAATTAGCAAAGGTGACGCTGAATATACTTTGCAAATTTGCATAAATCGACTTTGGTTGTCGCTTGCGCTTCGATAGTATGCGCCAAATCAAAGTCTGACCAACATCAGGGGTGCACCATGAAAGATATTCACGAACAGCTGGAACAGCGGCGCGAAGCGGCCCGTATGGGTGGCGGTCAGAAACGCATTGACGCGCAGCACGCGCGTGGCAAGCTGACAGCACGCGAACGGGTTGATCTGTTGCTGGACGAAGGCAGTTTTGAAGAATTTGACATGTTCGTCACCCACCGCTGCACCGATTTTGGCATGGAAAAACAAAAGCCTGCGGGGGATGGCGTGGTCACGGGGTGGGGCACGATCAATGGTCGGCTGGTCTATGTGTTCAGCCAAGATTTTACTGTGTTCGGCGGTTCATTGTCGGAAACCCATGCCCAGAAAATTTGTAAGATCATGGACATGGCGATCCAAAACGGCGCGCCTGTTATCGGCATCAACGATTCCGGCGGCGCGCGCATTCAGGAAGGTGTGGCATCGCTTGCGGGCTATGCCGAAGTGTTCCAGCGTAACATCGAAGCCAGCGGCGTGATCCCGCAGATCAGTGTGATCATGGGGCCATGCGCGGGCGGGGCGGTCTATTCCCCTGCGATCACCGACTTTATCTTTATGGTGAAAGACAGCTCTTACATGTTTGTGACCGGGCCAGACGTGGTGAAAACCGTGACGAATGAGGTGGTCACCGCCGAAGAATTGGGCGGGGCCAGCACCCATACCCGCAAATCATCTGTCGCGGATGGCGCGTTTGAGAATGATGTGGAAGCCTTGGCCGAGGTGCGGCGCTTGGTCGATCTGCTGCCGTCAAACAACCGATCAAAACCCCCCGTCCGTCCGTTTTTTGATGATCAAAATCGGATAGAGGCATCGCTGGACACGCTGGTGCCTGCCAACGCCAACACGCCTTACGATATGAAGGAATTGATCCTGAAACTGGGCGATGAGGGCGATTTTTATGAAATTCAGGAAGATTTTGCCAAGAACATCATCACCGGGTTCATCCGTATTGAGGGCCGCACCGTGGGTGTGGTTGCGAACCAACCGATGGTGCTGGCCGGGTGTCTGGATATTGACAGCTCCCGCAAGGCCGCGCGGTTTGTGCGGTTCTGTGATGCGTTCGAAATCCCGATCCTGACGCTGGTCGATGTCCCCGGTTTCCTGCCCGGTACATCACAGGAATATGGCGGCGTGATCAAACACGGCGCGAAGTTGTTGTTTGCCTACGGCGAGGCGACAGTGCCGATGGTCACGGTGATCACCCGCAAAGCCTACGGCGGGGCCTATGACGTGATGGCGTCCAAACACCTGCGTTCTGATTTCAACTATGCGTGGCCGACGGCCGAAGTCGCCGTGATGGGGGCCAAGGGCGCGACTGAGATCATCCACCGCGCTGATTTGGGGGACGCCGAGAAGATCGCCAAACATGCGGCGGATTACGAGGACCGCTTTGCCAACCCGTTTGTCGCCGCCGAGCGTGGGTTCATCGACGAGGTGATCCAGCCGCGCATGACCCGCAAACGGGTCGCACGGGCGTTTGCGTCCCTGCGGAACAAGAAGGTCGTGATGCCGTGGAAGAAGCACGACAATATTCCGTTGTGAGGTAGGACATGAGCAACGCAAACTTTATTGAGGCTCTGGAAGAGATCGTAAAAATGTCGCGGTCATCAATAGCTTTCTTCGGCGCTCCGCTAGCATTGCTTTTATCGCAACTGCGATTCCTCCACTCGCTAGACGGTTTCTGGGTTTCTGCATTAGCGACAGTATCTGCATTGTCATTGGTAGTTGGCACCTACTTAGCAATCGATTCCTCGTATAGAGGGCATGCGCTACTTGCCAAGGAGAAGTTGACGCGGGATGGAAATCAAGATGGCAAGGGCTTTCTCTATTTGAAATGGTTTGAAGGCGTTATGGAGCCAGCCGGTTTTGTAACCTCTGAGGAGGCATTTGTTGCCCATTCAGAATGGCTTCAAAGACCTGTAAAAATTCTGTTTTTTGTCTCGTATGGCTCATTGGTGTTACTGTTGCTCATTGCTATTTGGACGGGGCCGGTTAAATGACCTCCCCCTTCGCAACCCAATCCTTCACAATTGCCCACGCGGACTCCGGCACCTTCAAAGGCGCAGGTCTCCGTCCGTTCTTTGAATACCGCGACCTTGGTATCAAAGCCGGCACCAAAGGCACCCACGGCGCGCATGTGATCCGGGCGGTTCCGGGTGAGGAATCCCCCGGCACGTGGCATTCCCACGACCTCGATTTCCAGATGGTCTATGTCACCCAAGGCTGGGTGGTGTTTGAATACGAGGGCGAGGGGGAGCATATCCTGCGGGCAGGGTCCTGCGTCCTCCAGCCCCCCGGCATCAAGCACCGCGAAGTGCGGCATTCCGATGATATGGAACTCATTGAAATAATCTCGCCCGCTGATTTCCCCACAATCGACGAAGACGCGCCATGAAGCAGCTGATCCTTGCCCTGACCCTTGCCGCCACGCCCGCGCTGGCGATTGATGTGCCCTCCGGCCAGCCGATTGAGCTGCAAGAGGTGTTGGTGGACGATGTGGGTGGTGAGACGTGGCTGCGTTTCCGCTTTATCACCCCTGAAATTGCCCGCGACGGTGGCAGCATTGAATACGATGTCGCGGCGTCAGATATGTTTGACCTCTGCACCAATTTGGCGCTGCCCTATATCGCGCAATACGACCTGAACGGGCAAATGATCGTGGTGTCCTTTGCCGACAGGTCAACTGAATTTGGGGTGCCAGACCCCGACGCCACACAATTTTTTGAAGCTTTTCGCCCCGAAGGTGATGCCTGTATTTGGGAGGGTTTGCAGTGAAACCACTATATATTGAGGATAAACCCGGTTCTCGGACCAAAGTTGAGGCTTTGGAGTCACAATGTTGCCGATTGCGTGGAACCCAGTATCATTGGCAAATCACATCTAGTAATGTCCGATCAAGGAATACCCACGTATCCCTTACCTCAGAATCGGGGCGTGCGAGGCATCAAGCAGTGTCGCGCCTCATAAACAGTTACAGGAGACTTAAATGTCAAAGAGCATTAAACTGCTGGCAGCATTCAGCTTTGTTGCAGCCGTATCGGCCTGCGCAAGCGGCCAAACAGACGAAGAATACGTTGTGGTTGCACCCGAGCCTATCTCGGTTGAGCCTACGTACACAGGCAAGTACAAGTAATACCACAACAGGGCAGGCGTCCGCGCCTGTCCTGACCCCCCGCACCGCCCAGATGGGAGGTGCAGCATGCTAGACTATATGCTCAAGCATCGCGGGTTCCCCGGGCGTTTGCCGGGAACAGATTTCCAATTCACATTGCGGCGTGCGAACCCCAAGGGGCCGACACCCTTAACCGTGCGCGAACGCCGTTCTGACAGGCGGCCTGCTGACAAGCGTGCGGATATCGGGTTTATGACAGCGCTGTGGGAGGCCTTTGGCGATCAGCCGTTTGAGCGCGGCAATCTGGATGCCGGGCGGTTGTCGTGGTTGTTTGGCCGCGAAGTGGTGGCGGCAACCGATCCGTTTGATCCTGCACATTACGAAGCCATGCTGGTGATCAACGAAGCCGCAGCGCGTGCGGCCTTTCCTGATGCATTTGAGGATTGATCGGCATGTTGTTGCTTGAACGCGGCCCCTTTCAGCGATCCTTGGCCGATTTTCGCGCGTCGCAAAAGTCAGGCTTGGCGCGGGGCGCAGATTGGGCCAGCATCAGGCGTGTAGCGGGAAATCCCCCCAGGGTTTCAACCGATGCACACCAAGACCATACCCCTTCCCTGTGCGGGCGGCGTGCCGACAGTTTGGCATCGCTGCCCGACTTTTTCGCAGGGGGATGTGTGGGCCCGGATGTCGGGCAGACCAAAACAAAGAATGCAGCCCTGCCTGAACTGGGAAAAGCCCAGCGGTTTGGCCAAGCATGTAAAAGCAGTGAAGGAACAGGTATATGTCAATTCGAAACATCATTTTGGGGCTTGCCGGGTGTGTCAGCCTCGCAGCGTGCGGCGACACTTTGGGTGAACAGGCCCTTGGCGGCGGCGTTATCGGCGCGGGCGCTGCGGCGGTCACGGGCGGTACGCTCATTCAGGGTGCGGCCATCGGTGCGGCCGGCAACGTCGCATATTGCCAACTTAACCCCGGCAAGTGTCGCAGCTTCTGACACCCACAGATTTTATCACCGTCTGACATCTGAGAACCGCGCGCAGCAGCGCCCGGTTTGTCCTGCCGTCAGTCCTCCATTCCATGCAGACCGCGCAGCTCAGGCTGACGCGGTTTTGCGCGTTTCCCTCAAGACTCAAAAGGACGTCCCATGTTCAAGAAAATCCTGATCGCCAACCGGGGCGAGATCGCCTGCCGCGTTATCAAAACCGCCCGCAAGATGGGCATCGGTACAGTGGCGATCTACTCCGATGCGGATGCGCAGGCGCTGCATGTGCAGATGGCGGATGAGGCAATCCACATCGGGCCACCGCCTGCCAATCAATCCTATATCGTTATCGACAAAGTGATGGCCGCGATCAAGGCATCAGGCGCGCAGGCCGTGCATCCGGGGTATGGTTTTTTGAGCGAAAACAGTAAGTTCGCGGAAGCATTGGCGGCGGAAGGCGTGGCCTTTGTCGGCCCGCCTGTTGGCGCGATTGAAAAGATGGGCGACAAGATCACCTCGAAAAAGATCGCAAAGGATGCAGGTGTCTCAACTGTTCCGGGCTTTATGGGGATCATTGCGGATGCGGATGAGGCCGTGAAGATTTCCAATGACGTTGGTTATCCGGTGATGCTTAAGGCGTCAGCGGGCGGCGGCGGCAAGGGCATGCGGATCGCATGGAATGATGAAGAAGCCCGCGAGGGATTCCAATCGTCCAAGAACGAAGCCGCTAACAGCTTTGGTGACGACCGGATTTTCATTGAGAAATTTATCACGCAACCGCGACACATTGAAATTCAGGTGCTGTGCGACGCGCACGGCAATGGTATCTATCTGAACGAGCGTGAATGTTCGATCCAGCGGCGTCAGCAAAAAGTTGTTGAAGAGGCCCCAAGCCCGTTCTTGGATGAAGCCACCCGCAAGGCGATGGGGGAGCAAGCCGTCGCACTTGCACAAGCCGTCGGCTATACCAGCGCAGGCACGGTGGAATTCATCGTCGACGGAGAACGTAATTTCTACTTCCTCGAGATGAACACACGTTTGCAGGTGGAACACCCGATCACCGAATTGATCACTGACGTTGATCTGGTCGAACAGATGATCCGCGTTGCCAATGGGGAGAAGCTGAGCATTTCCCAAAAGGACGTGAAAATTAACGGTTGGGCCATCGAAAATCGCTTGTATGCCGAGGATCCATATCGTGGATTCCTGCCGTCAATCGGCCGTTTGACCCGCTATCGCCCGCCCGCCGAAGTGGTCGAAGATACCCATATCGTGCGCAATGATACCGGCGTTTATGAGGGCGGCGAGATCAGCATGTATTATGACCCGATGATTGCCAAGCTCTGCACTTGGGCCCCGACACGGGCTGAGGCAATCGAGCGGATGCGGGTGGCGCTTGATAGTTTTGAGGTTGAAGGCATTGGCCACAACCTGCCGTTTCTTAGCGCTGTGATGGACCACCCGATCTTTATCGCGGGCGAGATGACAACGGCGTTTATCGAAGAACAGTATCCTGATGGCTTCCAAGGTGTGGAACTGGCTGATGGCGAGTTGCGCCGAATCGCTGCGGCAACGGCTGCGATGCACCGAGTTGCTGAAATCCGCCGCGCGCGGGTGTCAGGCCGGATGGACAACCACGAACGCAAAGTGGGTGCTGATTGGAATGTCGCGGTTCAGGGGCACTCTTATGACGTGGTGATCAAAGCCGATCAGGACGGATCAACCGTAACTTTTGACGATGGCAGCGATCTGCGTGTTAGCGGCGCGTGGACGCCGGGTGATCAGCTTGCGGTGATGACCGTTGGTGGCGCGCCGCTGATCCTGAAGGTTGGCAAAATCTCTGGCGGCTTCCGCATACGGACCCGCGGTGCGGATGTAAAAGTGCACGTGCGCACCCCGCGGCAGGCAGAGTTGGCCTGTTTGATGCCCGAAAAGGTGGCACCGGATACGTCCAAAATGTTGCTTTGCCCCATGCCGGGTCTGATTGTGAAGCTGAACGTCGAAGTGGGCGATGAAGTCCAAGAAGGTCAGGCGCTGTGCACGATTGAGGCGATGAAGATGGAGAACATCCTGCGCGCTGAACGCAAAGGCGTTGTTGCCAAGGTGAACGCCTCAGCAGGTGATTCACTGGCCGTTGACGATGTGATCATGGAGTTTGAATGAGCGGTGATCACACCACATTCACATATCAAGGCTCTGCATACATCTGACCCTTCGGGTTTGGATGGATGATACAGCCTGCGTGTGCATATTTGATAACATCCTGTGTGCCAAAGGATGTTTTTGCGGCGTGGGTTGGTGAATCAAATTGCATAATGTTCTCTTTTTGTTCTAATCTCACAAATCTGAGCAATAGGAGCTGGACCAGTGAGCACGCCGTTTCGAACGCTGTTTTTCGACATGAATTCCTACTTTGCTTCTGTCGTGCAGGCAGAAGAGCCGGAATTGCGCGGAAAACCCGTGGGCGTAGTGACCACGATGTCAGCCGGGGCGGCCTGTATCGCGGCGAGCATCGAGGCCAAACGCTGTGGCGTCGGCATGGGGGTTCGCGTCAAGGAGGCGCGCGAATTGTGCCCGGGCATCACCTTTCGCGCGGCCCAGCACGATGTGTTTGTGGCCTATCATCACCGTATTCGCGCAGCGGTGGAGCGGGTCATTCCCATCCATACGGCCCATTCGGTGGACGAATTTTCCTGCCATCTGCTGGGCGCAGAGCGCGATCTGAACACGGCCCTACAGATTGGCAGAGACCTGCAAAGCAGTATTCTGCAACAGGTCAGCCCGGCACTGCGCTGTTCGGTTGGGGTGGCACCCAACAAACTACTGGCCAAGATTGCCGCCGAGTTAGACAAACCAGCCGGGTTGAATTGGCTGAATACAGATGTGTTGCCCGACAAAATCGCGCATCTTTCCCTCAAAGATCTGCCGGGTATTTCCAAAGGTATTCAGGTGCGGCTGGAAGGGAGTGGGATAGGGGATGTATCCAGTCTACTTGCGATTTCGCCCAAACAAGCGCGCAAGATATGGGGCAGCGTCGAAGGGGAACGGTTTTTAACCCAGTTACATGGCGGGGTGGTGATCTATCCGGCCACAAAACGCAGCTCGTTAGGGCATGGTCAAATGCTGGTGCCAGCGAACCGATCACCAGACGCCGCGCGGCTGGTGGCGCGACGATTGTTGGTAAAAGCGGCGTCTCGTTTGCGTCGCGAGGGGTATGTGGCACGTTCGCTTCATGTCAGTTTCAAGTCAGCCGATCGGGGACGGCGCAGTCAGCAAGGCGAGATCCAAGCAACCCAAGATACCTTTGTATTGCTGACGGTGTTCGATCGATATTGGCAGTCACTGAACGTGACCAACCCGATCTCTGTCAGTGTCATGCTGGGCGGATTGCGACCCGTGGCTCAACAAAGTGTGGACCTGTTCGACACGTGCGACACACCAGATGTGAATGTGGCCGAAGCCAGATTAAAACTGTGCAGGCTTATCGACACGTTGAACCAGCGATTTGGCCAAGACACCGTCAGATTTGGCGAACTACCGCCCTACAAAGTACCGTTCACGGGGGCCAAGATCGCTTTTGCGCGGGTGCCGGACGTTCAGGAATTTCACGAGTAAGCCTGATGCGTTTCGTGGGGGGGTATCATCTGGTTTGGCCGCGCTCTTTTTCTTCCCTGATTTCACGTTGCCGCATTGGCATTTTGTCGATGCTGCGGGTAATTTCACGGACATCCCAAGGGAAGGGTTTGCGCAATTTGACGCCACCATCCTTGCCCACCAGCACCAGCATGAACCCGCGGGGGCGCATTTTAAGCCGCAACGGGCTGCGCGCGGCGGGGTCGGTATCGGTCAGCACAACCACGTCACGTTCGATCAATTCGCCTTCGCGGGCATGCAGAAGCTCAAGCTGTTCGATGAATGCAGGGTCATCCGCGCTGTCCGCAAAAACCACGACGGGGCGTTTTTTCCAGTGGAATTGGCTCAAATCGTTCATATCTGCGGGCATAAACAGAGTGTCCATGGTGGGTTGCTCCGTTGCTTGCGCGCCGCTTTGGGTCGCAAATAATGCTGTAAAAACAAGTGGGATAAGACGTTTCATCTGGGCTCCTGTTTCACTTGATATAGGTGCATACAAAGCAATTGCCACGCAAGTGTTGGGGCATTTTTGTATTAAGCACAATGCAAGAGGTTATGGGGCATGAATGGGGCGATCCCCGTATCATGGCCGATTGGGGCGGCCTGTCTTATCAGAATGGGCCGCTTTGTTATGGAGATCATCTTGCACATTGGTGCGCATCGCAGTGGCACCACGACGTTCCAACAGTTTATGCGTACTCAACAGACGGCGCTTGCGGCCCGTTCAGTGGGCTTTTGGGGGCCAGTGCGCACCCGCAAATCCATCTTTCCTGGGCTGTTCCCCCCCCCGGGCGGGTTGCGCGATCACCGCAGGGCAGAGGGCCGTGTGCAAATGCATCTGGCGCAAACGAGACAAGCCGGTGTTCAGAAATTGCTGGTCAGTGATGAAAACATGATTGGGTCGTCGCTTCAGTGCCTGCGTGTCGGTGCGCTTTACCCGGCAATCGGGGATCGAATGGCGCGGATTTCAGCCGCATTTGGTGGGCAGGTGACCCGGGTTGTGATGACCATACGGGCGCAAGACCTGTGGTGGGCTTCAGCGGCAGCCTTTACCGTGGCACGCGGGCATCAAGTGCCGACACGAGAGCAACGCGAAAAAATCGCGATAAACGCGCGCACGTGGCGCGATGTGATCACCGATGTGGCCTGCGCTGTGCCGTATGCAGAATTGCTGATCTCACCTTTTGAACAAAGCAATGGCAACCCGCAGACGTTGTTCAAAGCGGCGACAGGCCTAGAGATTGCGGCAGACGCGACACCCCCTTGGTTGAACCGATCATTGACCGCGCGCACGTTGCGTGGAGTATTGGCAGAGCAGGGCAACGACCCCTCGCTAATCCCTGACGAAGCGCAGCGCTGGCAACCCTTTGGGGCAGAACAAGCCGCACAATTGCGCGAAAATTACGCAGATGATCTGCACTGGCTGATTGCCGGTGCGGATGGTCTGGCCACCCTGACAGAGGATCCAACCCGCAAAAGAGCCGGCACAAGCCAGCCTGCGGGCCATATGATAAGAGGACACGGATATGACGGCGGACAAGACATCGAACGGGGACACATGGCGCACTCTGGCTGAGGCTGAGTTGCGCGGGCGCAACCCCGAAGACCTGACATGGAAGACGTTGGAAGGGATCGACGTTAAGCCGATCTATACGGCTGATGATTTGGACGGGGTAGATCACCTCGGGTCAGTCGCGGGTGCGGCCCCTTTTACCCGGGGGGTCAAGGCGACGATGTACGCGGGGCGGCCATGGACTATCCGCCAATATGCGGGTTTTTCCACTGCTGAGGAATCCAATGCGTTCTATCGCCGGGGCCTGGCGGCAGGCCAACAGGGGGTGTCCGTTGCCTTTGATCTGGCCACGCACCGCGGCTACGACAGCGATCATCCCCGCGTTGAGGGCGATGTCGGCAAGGCTGGTGTGGCGATTGACAGCGTTGAGGATATGAAAATCCTCTTTGACGGTATCCCGCTGGATAAAGTCAGTGTGTCGATGACAATGAATGGGGCTGTCATACCAATTTTGGCCAGTTTCATTGTCGCGGGCGAAGAGCAGGGACATGATAAATCTGTGCTGTCCGGGACCATTCAGAATGACATTCTGAAAGAATTCATGGTGCGCAACACCTATATCTATCCGCCTGAACCCTCGATGCGGATCATTGCGGATATTATTGAATTCACGGCAAATGAGATGCCTAAATTCAACTCGATCTCAATCTCCGGCTATCACATGCAAGAGGCGGGCGCGAACCTTGTGCAGGAACTGGCGTTCACGCTGGCGGATGGCCGCGAATACGTGCGCACGGCAATTGCAGCGGGGATGGACGTTGATAAATTTGCCCCACGCCTGTCGTTTTTCTTTGCCATCGGTATGAACTTTTTCATGGAAGCGGCCAAATTGCGTGCCGCGCGATTGTTGTGGCACAAGATCATGGCGGAGTTTGAGCCGAAGAATCCCAAGTCCTCCATGCTGCGGACCCATTGCCAGACGTCGGGTGTGAGCTTGCAAGAACAAGACCCCTACAACAACGTGGTGCGCACCGCGTACGAGGCGATGGCAGCGGCCTTGGGCGGCACCCAAAGCCTGCACACCAACGCATTGGATGAGGCAATTGCCTTGCCCACCGATTTTAGCGCGCGGATTGCCCGCAACACCCAGCTGATCCTGCAAGAAGAAACCGGGATCACCAATGTCGTCGACCCGTTGGCAGGCAGCTATTACGTTGAAAAGCTGACCCACGATCTGGCGACAGAGGCGTGGAAGTTGATTGAAGAGGTTGAGGAGTTGGGCGGCATGACCAAAGCTGTGGCATCCGGCATGCCAAAGCTGCGGATTGAAGAGGCGGCGGCGACCCGGCAGGCGATGATTGACCGCGGCACCGAAGTGATTGTGGGCGTCAACAAATACCGCCGCGACAAAGAAGATCCGATTGATATTCTGGATGTCGACAACGTCGCGGTACGCCTGAGCCAGATCAAGCGGCTGGACAGCATCAAAGCCAGCCGAGACGGGGCTGCATGCACAGCAGCGCTGGCCGAATTGACACGTCGGGCGCGTGAGGGTGGTAATTTGCTTGAAGGGGCGGTTGAAGCGGCGCGTGCACGTGCCACAGTTGGGGAAATCAGCATGGCAATGGAAGATGAATTTGGCCGCCACCGGGCAGAGGTTAAGACACTGGCTGGCGTTTACGGTGCCGCCTATGAGGGTGACGAAGGTTTTGCCGCGATCCAGAAATCGGTTGAGGATTTTGCCGAAGAAGAGGGTCGCCGTCCCCGAATGCTGGTCGTCAAGATGGGTCAGGACGGTCATGACCGGGGTGCCAAGGTGATCGCCACGGCCTTTGCCGATATTGGCTTTGACGTCGATGTAGGGCCGTTGTTTCAAACCCCAGCTGAGGCCGCGCAAGACGCGGTGGATAATGACGTGCATGTTATTGGGATCAGTTCGCAGGCCGCAGGGCACAAAACATTGGCGCCGCAATTGATCAAGGCGTTAAAAGAGGTAGGGGCCGAGGATATTCTTGTCATCTGTGGTGGGGTCATTCCACAACAGGATTACCAATATTTGTATGATGCTGGTGTCAAAGCGATCTTTGGTCCGGGCACTAATATCCCGTCTGCGGCACAGGATATTCTTAAACTGATCAGCGCCACGCGGGCGTAAAACAAAGGCCGCCCAAACAGGGCGACCTTTGTTA
This sequence comes from Sulfitobacter sp., assembly GCA_051251995.1. Lineage (GTDB taxonomy): Bacteria > Pseudomonadota > Alphaproteobacteria > Rhodobacterales > Rhodobacteraceae > Sulfitobacter. The sequence continues at coordinate 442,603 of JBPOFF010000001.1, read as the reverse complement.
ATCCATATGGCGGTTATCAATTCCGCGAAGGATAGATACCCTGCATTGCGATACAAACGGTCATCACCAAATACGGATCCTCGATTGAGAAGGATTGGCCACCGCCGGTATTTGTAATCATGCGTGGATCCATTTGAACATTAAACTTATCTGAGTAGATGTTAATATCCGGCGCGGGGTTTGCAGGATCATTATAGTCTGGAGCACCCATAAAATCAGATGCAGGGCCGCGGTGGTCGGCAAAGCCAATCTCTGCGTTTGCGGCATTGACCATGTGGTTGTGGCTTGGCATTTCAGTCACATTTAACGTTTTGGTTTGTGCGCCTGATCTTGCACCAAGTCTGCGATTTTGAAGACCCGGTCCCGTACCAGAATTGATCATCGACCGCCCACGCAAATCTGGTAGTGCAAAGGTCGTGCGACCGTCGCCGCCATAGATTGTACCAAGAAGCGAAAAGAGTGCAGAGTTGCTGCTGATTGCCATAAGCTGACCATCCGCTTTGGCCCATCCGCGCGGGCAAAAGTTGAATCCGACCACCATCGTTTGGCCAAGAAATGGCGAGGCTTGGGCTTTTGCGGATGTTGGGGCTGACATGCCAAAGGCCAATGCGATTGGTGCGGCAAGTGTCATGATTTTCTTGAGACTAAACATAGGTTTTTCCTATCTAAATATTTTAAAAAGACCGTCCAAAGGGGCAGGCTTTGCTGTTCTATGTGCTTGCGATCAATTTCGTGAAGGAAAGATCCCTTGCATTGCGATACAAACGGTCATCGTCAAATATGGATCCTCGATGGAGAAAGCTTGGCTGCCGCCGGTATTTGCAATCATGCGGGGGTCCATTTGAACATTAAACTTATCTGAGTAGATGTTAATATCCGGCGCGGGGTTTGCAGGATCATTGGCATCTGGAGATGCCAGAAAATCAGATGCAGGTCCGCGGTGATCAGCAAAACCAATCTCTGCGTTTGCAGCATTCACCATGTGGTTGTGACTTGGCATTTCAGGTATAATTAACGTCTTGGTTTGTGCGCCTGATCTTGAACCAAGTCTGCGATCTGCAAGTCCCGGACCTGTACCAGAATTGATCATCGACCGCCCACGCAGATCCGGCAGTGCAAATGACGTACGGCCATCGCCACCGTAAATTGTACCCAGCAAGGAATAAAGCGATTGGTTTTGGCTGATTGGTAACAGCTGACCATCCGCTTTGGCCCATCCGCGCGGACAAAAGTTGAAGCCAAACACCGATAGCTGGCCGAGAAATGGTTCGTCCTGGGCTTTGGCGGGTGATGCTGCTGACATGCCAAGGGCCAGCACTGCGGGCCCGGCAAGCGTCATGATTTTCTTAAGACTGAACATTGGAGTTGTTTCCCTATCTAAATGTTTTTGTGTCGGGAATGACTGAAAAAGCAGACACTATGTGAAAGTACCGACAGCCAAAGCTTGCGGTAATTCGCATCAGTAGTCAAATGCTGGTCTTAGAATAGTGCGAAGAAAATGCACATCATGTGGTGGCTTCTAGGGCGGAATCCGCAGCTTCGGCACCACTACTAGCCAACATCAACGCGACGTAGCCTATGATCCCTGAAATGACCGACCCAGACAAAACCCCAAGGCGCACTTGGTTCATCAATGCAGGATCATCAAAGCTGAGCCCGCCAATAAACAGCGACATGGTAAAGCCGACACCCGCAAGACAAGCGATGCCATAGATATGCAATTTGTTGGCACCATGAGGCATCTGGGCGATCCCGGTCTTTACCATCAACATGGTTAATCCAAAGACGCCGATCTGTTTGCCAATCAGCAAGCCAAGCGCGATGCCAAGCGGTAGGGGGGCCAGCAGGTCGCCAAAGCTCATGCCCTTAAGGACAACACCAGCATTGGCAAAAGCAAAGATCGGAATGATCAGGTAGAGCACATAGGGTGTCAGGCCATTTTCAAGCGAATGCAGGGGGGACTTGCCCCATTTGTCCTTGAGAGGAATACAAAACGCGGTGACAACGCCAGCTAATGTGGCGTGCACGCCGGATTTCAGCACCAGATACCACATGATCATGCCCAGCAAGATCGCCGGGGCAAGGCGGTGTGCGCCCTTGATATTAAGCCACAAAAGACCCGCAAGCGGCAGCATCGCGGCCAACAGATAATCAACCTTCAGCTCCGCCGTGTAGAACAATGCAATAATGATAATTGCGCCCAGGTCATCAAGGATGGCAAGGGTTAGCAGGAACACCTTGAGCGAGACAGGGGCACGTTTGCCGACCAAGGCAAGGATACCCAAGGCAAAAGCAATATCAGTCGCTGCGGGAATCGCCCAACCCTTGAGGTTGGCGTCATAGCCCCAGTTGATCGCCACAAAAACCAATGCAGGCAGGGCCATGCCGCCAATGGCCGCCACACCGGGCAGAACAATATCACGCGGGTTTTTGAGTTTGCCCTCAAGTATCTCGCGCTTGAGTTCCAACCCGATCAGGAAAAAGAAAATCGCCATCAAACCATCATTGATCCACAGGATCATTGGTTTTTGCAGGCCTTCGCCATTGACCAGCACGGCCAAGGTGCTGCCAAGCGCACTTTCGTACGCCCCAGAGAATGCTGAATTTGCCACCACAAGTGCTGCAACGGCGGAAAGCATCAACAGGATTCCACCAGCAGCGTCATGTTTAAAAAAGTTGTCGATGGCCCGTAGCAGCATTAGTCCCTCCAAAATACTCAGGTATCAACTGGCAACATGGGGTAAAATGGGAGATGTTCAAGGGAAGACGGGCCAAAATCGAACACTTGTTCAATATTTGTAAGGAACGATGATGGAATTAGATCATATTGCCGTCTCAGGGGCGACATTGACGGCGGCCACCGATCATGTGGCGCAGGCATTAAGGGTGCAAATGCAGCCTGGTGGACAGCACGATGTTTTTCACACCCACAATACATTGCTTGGGCTGGCGGATGAACTTTATCTTGAAGCAATTGCCGTGAACCCCGATGCGCCTCAACCGTCGCGCGCTCGGTGGTTTGATTTGGATCGGTTTCAAGGCACCCCGCGTCTGAGCAATTGGATATGCAGGTGTGACGATCTTGACCGAACCCTTGCTGCCTTGCCGGACGGCTTTGGTGCCCCCGTCAGCTTGCAGCGCGGCGATCTGCGTTGGCGGATGGCGGTGCCTGTGTCCGGCATTCTGCCTTTTGATAATTGCGTTCCAGCATTGATCGAATGGGAAGGTAAGGTGCATCCCGCGTCTATGCTGGCCGCCTCTGGATGCAGGTTGAAGGAAATGCACATCTCACACCCCAATTCAGGGGCGATTTATGAAATGCTGGCACCTCATTTGACTGATGATCGGATCAAATACAGCACCGGACTGCCCGGATTAAAAGCATATTTCGACACGCCAAACGGCGCGCGGGGGCTGACATGAAAATACGCAACGCAGAACTGGCAGATGCCGCGGCTATTGCCGAGCTTTGGAACGGGATGATCCGCGATACGGATGCAACCTTTACCACGCAGGAAAAAACTGTCCAAGGGATTGCCGCACTGATCACAGAACGCCCTCGGGCCTTTTGGGTTGCTGAAAGTGGTACCGTGCAGGGGTTTGTGACGTTTGGGCCTTTTCGCAGCGGGCCGGGATATGCGGCAACGGTTGAACACACGGTCATACTGGCGAAGGATGCCATGGGTCATGGGGCAGGGCGTGCCTTGATGAAACAGGCCATTGCAGAAGCCAAGGCGCAAAAACATCACGTGATGGTCGCAGCGATCAGCAGTGCCAATCCCGGGGCTGTCGCCTTTCACACCACGCTGGGGTTTGAACAGGTTGCACTGATGCCGCAAGTGGGGCGTAAGGGCGGAAAATGGCTTGATCTGATTTTGATGCAGAAAATCATTTCCGCACCCTGACTTCCCCACAACCCGCAGGTATGATGCCCCCATGTCAGTCTGGATACGTATCACCGAAGCCTTGTCTGCCCTTGCCACTGGCGAAGGGTTGTCGGCTGTTTTTGACCGCCTGCGCACGCCGCCAGAGCGGTCCGTCGGATTTACCATTGCGGTGATTGCGCTGGGGGCCAAAATGGCCAAGGCTGATGGTTTGGTGACCCGCGATGAAGTCACGGCGTTCCGCGAAGTGTTCCAAATCGCTGATGAGGATTTTGCCGGGGCCGCGCGGGTGTTCAACCTTGCGCGTCAAGATGTTGCAGGGTTCGAAGACTACGCCGGCAGGATTGCCGAGATGTTTAAAGATCAACCAGAAATGATGTGTGACCTGATGGAAGGGTTGTTTCATATTGCGATGGCCGATGGCACCTATCATCCGAACGAAGATGCCTTTCTTGAGGAAGTGGCCAATATCTTTGGCGTGTCACCCGATAATTTTGCCGCCCTGCGCGCCCGGTTTGTGCCAGACAGTTCGCCGTTGCCCCACAGCGTTTTGGGGATTGCAGCCGGATCAACAGTGGAGCAGGCGCGGACCGCGTGGCGCGCGCTGGTCCGCGCCAATCACCCGGATGTTCTTGTGGCGCGCGGATTGCCCGAAGAAGCGGTAAAGATGGCAGAGAAACGGATGATTGACATCAACCGCGCTTGGGAAACCATATCCGGCAAAGCCGCATAATGCGTATCGCAACCTACAACGTCGAATGGTTTGCGAGCCTGTTTGACGACAACAATCAGATGTTTAACGACGATGGATGGTCCGCACGGTACAACGTGACGCGGGCCGATCAAACAGCGGCGTTGGGTGTCGTGTTTCAGGCGCTGAATGCCGATGCCGTGATGATCATCGAGGCACCGGACCAAGGAAAAAAACAATCCACTGTCAAAGCGTTAGAGAGTTTTGCCACACATTTTGGATTGCGCGCCCGCGCGGCTGTTATGGGCTATTCCAATGGCACCCAGCAAGAGATCGCGCTGCTGTATGACCCTGATGTGATGAGCGCGCATCACGATCCACAAGGCACATTTTCAGGCCCTGAGGGGGCAAAGGGGGCACCACGTTTTGACGGGGCTTTGCGCATTGATCTGGATATTGATGCGACAGAAGACTTGGTGGTATTTTCAAAACCGCCCTTGGAACTGGCGGTGACAACCGGAACTGGCTTTGGCTTTCGGATGATCGGGGCGCACCTTAAATCCAAAGCACCGCACGGGGCGAAAACGCCTGCTGAAGTCATGAGCTTTGGCATTGCCAACCGCCGTAAACAACTGGCGCAGGCGATCTGGTTGCGCGCCCGGATTGAGGCGCATTTGTCTGCGGGCACCCCCTTGATGGTGATGGGGGATATGAACGATGGGCCGGGGTTGGATGAATTCGAAAACCTGTTTGGCCGATCTTCGGTTGAGATTGTTTTGGGGCATGAGGGGCCAAATGCATTGTTTGATCCGCATGCGAAACAAGCACTTAGCCGTAAATTGGGCGCGATGCCAACAACCGCCCGGTTCTGGATCAGGCCAGAAAAACGGTTTTTACAGGCCTTGCTGGATTACATCATGGTGACCGATGATTTCCAGAAACGGAACGCGAAGTGGCGCATTTGGCACCCGCTGGATGATCCTGACTGTTGGCACACACCAGCGCTTCGCGATGCCTTGGTCACGGCGTCAGACCATTTCCCGGTGACCATTGATTTTGAGGATTAAGGGGGGCGGACGTTTGAAAATCCGCTCTCAAAGTGCTATACTGGTCGCATGAAACATGTTGTATCCCTCGTCGCCGCTTTAACAATGTTCCCCCTTGTTGCAGGGGCCGAAGAAGACCGCGGGTTATCCTTGATGGAACGCGGCGCGCAGTTGTTTATGGAAGGCATCCTGAAAGAGATGGAGCCGGCCATTGATGAATTTTCAGGGCTTGCTGATCAGATGGGTCCGGCTTTGAAAAATTTCGCTACCGAGATGGGGCCAAAACTGACAGAGCTGTTGGAACAGGTCGATGATTGGAGCGCCTACACTGCGCCCGAAATACTGCCCAACGGCGATATCATCATCCGTCGCAAGCCGGATCATCCAATGGTGCCGCCCGAAACACCAACAGAGCCTGCTCCGCAGATTGAACTTTGACGTGAGCAGAAAAATCTCGGCCTTTGAGGTTATTCAAGCCGTTGATTATACGGTTATTATTGTGCGTGATATGGTGGCGATGCGTGCCTTTTACGAAGGCGTGTTGCGGTTCCAAATGACGCGGGAACTGTCCGAAAATTGGGTGGAATACCAAATCGGGTCAACTGTTTTGGCATTGTCCAATCCGGGTCTAACCGCCGAGGATGCCCCGACACCCGCTGGCAGTGCGGCCTTGCAGTTGGCGTTTAAGGTGCCCGTTGCAGCGGTCGATGCCTGTGCTGCTGAGCTGATGGAGCAGAACATTGCGGTTCTCTCCCCGCCCACAGACCGGGATTTTGGCCACCGAACACTTTTCTTCCGTGATCCGGACGATAACCTGCTTGAGATTTTCGCAGAGATTTAGCCGCTATTTCTCCGATTTAGTCTTGCCAATCTTAACCTGGACCTCAGCCCCCAGTGACGCGGCCAACGAATTTAAACGCGCCTCGGCGACTTCGCCAAAAAGCGGCGCCATGTCGGGTGTCAGCCAAATCTCAAGCTGTTTTTTCTTTGGGAACCAGCGCATTTCACCGCGATCTTCATGTTTGTTCATCCACAACATCGCGCCAAATCGCATGGCTTTGCCAAGGATTTCAGCCTCGTTGCGGGTCTTTTCATCCACCATATCATAGAGGTCTTCAAACCGGGTGTTTTCGCGTTTGTTGGAATAGCGGTGGAGCAGGGCCAGCCCCAGATAGATGCGTTCCGAATGTTTGAGGCCACCAAGGTTGGCGCGGGTGGCGTTGTCAAAACAGACCTCGGCGCGGTAATCTGGATGGGCGCGCCAGCTGACGTCATGCAAAAGGCAGGCCGCTTTGACCAGACGTTTGCGTGGGGCCGGGCTGGATTTATAGAGCGGTGCGATGAAGTTGTTCAGGATCTTGCCAAACCCCGGCATGCGCGCATCTTTCGCTTCGGCAAAGCGGCAGGCTTCGATCAGCGGATCACGGTCGCGCAGGCGTTGGGGCATTTGTTCGTACAGCATCCCTTCGCGGATACCATAGCTGCTGATCGCGATGTCCTTGGGCTTAAAGGATTTCACCAAACGGCTGAGAACTTCGGCGGCAAAGGGCACAAGTGCCATCCGGGTTGACGACACACCACAGGCGTTGCGGATTTCATCAAGGTTTGATTGCTGAATGAACTTCACCGTGGCACTGACCGATCGCACGGTCATCCGGTATTCATGCAGCACGTGCAGCGGATAGCCGCGCCGGTACATATCAATGCGGGCAATTGCACGCCATGACCCGCCCACAAGGAACAAGCGGTCGCGTTGCGCACCCATTTTCGCTTGTAGATTGTCCATCACGTCTTTGATATGGGCGTTGCGGGCCTTGGCCCCGCCCTTAAGGTCGCGCAGTTTGAGCGGTCCCAGTTGTGACGTCACCCGGCGGCCCACACGGCCTCCGGAAATTTCGGCCAGCTCCATCGAAGAACCACCAATGTCGCAGACAAGGCCATACGCACCGGGCCAGCCCAGCAGGACCCCTTGGGCTGACAATCGCGCTTCTTCTTCGCCGTCGATAACCCAGATGCGCAACCCGGTTTCACGCCGGACGTCCTCGCAAAAGTCGGGCCCGTCACTGGCGTCACGTACTGCAGCCGTTGCCACAACACTCAACTCGCTTAACCCCATGCCAACGGCTAGTTTTTTGAATCGCCGCATGGCGGACAGCGCCCGTACGCGACCTGTCGGTGACAAATGCCCGGTTTCGGCCATGCCTGCGCCCAAGGCACACATGATCTTTTCGTTGTAGAAATAGGCAGGCGACCGCGCCGCGCCATCAAAGACCACCAAACGGACCGAGTTTGACCCGACATCCACCACCCCAACACGCGCCAGCGCCCGGGCACTTGGGTCTTCAAACAGTGGTTTGCCAAAAAGCCCTAAGTCGGCCACACCGGTTTCGGGAACCGCTGTCGGGAGTGCTTCGGTATGCTCTGCCATGGGGTCTCCTGCGGGCCATCCCTGATGGAGGATAAAATGCGGCAGTGCGGCGGTGAGGTCAATCGTTAAGGGCGGGTGATTTAAATGAGAGGGTCAGCAGCCCATCTTTGAGGCCCTGCGGTTGGGTGCATTCGTGCGGTGACCGGGGCGTTAAGGTATTTGGAAAAGGGTGAATATGAGTTGGGTTAATCTTCGGTGTGGGTGAGTTTTGGCACATCTGAGGCCCCCGCAGACCCACGCCCGGACAGGGACGGGTTTTCCATGAAAAAGCGATGGCAATTAAACGCGAATTGACCCGTGGGTAGGGCAGGGCGTTCAAATGTGCCATCAGGGGCCATGACCCAGCTTTGGGCGACGTCGGCCAAGTTTGCGGCCATGATCTGGCTGGTGATTTGCGCCTTGACGGTGGCGTTTTCAATCTCGACCAGGGTTTCGACCCGACGGTTCAGGTTGCGGCCCATCCAGTCGGCTGAGGACATGAACACACGGGCCTTTTTATGGGGCAATCCGTAGCCGTTGCCAAAACAAACGATACGGGAATGTTCCAGAAACCGGCCCACGATGGATTTGACTCGGATGTTTTCAGACAGGCCTTTGACGCCGGGGCGCAGGCCACAGATGCCCCGCACAATCAGGCTGATTTTGACGCCCGCCTGCGAGGCCGTATAAAGCGCGTCGATGACTTCATCGTCGATGATCGAATTCATCTTGGCCCAGATTTCAGCGGGTTTGCCCGCGGCGGCATGGTCTGCCTCGGCTTTAATCATCGCCAGCAAGCGCGGTTTCAGCGTGGTGGGCGAAATGGCGAGGTTATCAAGGCTGTCCGGTTGGGCATATCCCGACAGATAGTTGAACACTTTGGTGGCATCGCGGCCCAAACGCTGGTCACAGGTAAACAGCGACAGGTCGGTGTAGATGCGCGCAGTGATTGGGTGGTAATTGCCCGTGCCGTAGTGGGTATAGGTCACCAGTTGGTTGCCTTCGCGGCGCACCACGGTGCTGATCTTGGCGTGGGTTTTTAGGTCGATGAAACCGTAAACCACATGCGCGCCCGCGCGTTCCAATCGGCGTGACTGGCGGATGTTGGCGGCCTCATCAAAACGGGCCTTGAGTTCCACCAGAGCGGTGACGGATTTGCCATCTTCGGCGGCTTCGCAGAGCGCCTCGACGATCGGGCTGTCCCGCGAGGTGCGGTAGAGCGTCTGTTTGATCGCAACCACATCCGGGTCACGGGCGGCTTGGGCCAGAAAGCGCACGACCATATCAAAGGTTTCATAAGGGTGGTGCAGCAGCATGTCTTTTTGACGGATCGCAGCAAACATATCGCCGTCATGATCGGTTACACGTTCAGGGATGCGTGGGGTGAATTGCGGCCACAGCAGATCAGGGCGGGCGTCAGTGACCAGTTCTGAAAGGTCATCAATGCCGATCATGCCATCAATTTCGATAACGTCCTGAGGGCGCACCGCGAGTTCCGCCATCACTACAGATTTCAATTTCTCGGGCGCGCCAGCAGAATGGGTCAGGCGCACAACTTCACCCCGGCGGCGGCGTTTCAGGGCGACTTCGAACTCACGCACAAGGTCTTCGGCTTCGTCCTCAACCTCAAGGTCGCTGTCACGCAGGACGCGGAATTCGAAATGCGCCTTAAGCTTGTATCCCGGAAACAGGTCGGGAATTTTGATGACCAGCAAGTCTTCGAGGGGCAGATACCGCAGGCATCCATCAGGCGCTGGTAGGGACACAAAGCGGTCAATTTGCGCGGGGATCGGCAGCAGTGCCTGCAAGGGGCGTTTATCGGCGGACCGTTCCAGTTGCAGTGCCAGCGCGTACCCGGTGTTTGGGATAAACGGAAACGGATGGGCCGGATCAATCGCCAGCGGTGACAGCACCGCAAAGACTTGGTTAAGGAACACTTCTTCAAGGTAGGTAAGGTCGTCTTTGGTCAGGTCCGCACTGCGTTCCAGCATGATATTTTGCGCGTCCATCTCGGTCATCAGATCGACCAGTACGCGTTGTTGATTCAGCATCAGGTTGCGTGCGTTTTCGTTGATCAGGACCAGCTGTTCGGCGGGTGATAATCCGTCAGCGGCGGGCGTCGTGTTGCCTGCTTGGGCCAATTCGCGCAGGCCCGCGACGCGGACGGTGTAAAACTCATCCAGATTATCCGCCGAGATTGACAAAAATCGTAGCCGTTCCAACAAAGGCACGCGGGAGTTTTCCGCCTCTTCCAGTACGCGCCAATTGAACGCCAGCCAGCTCAGCTCGCGGTTAAAGAACCGGCCTGTTCCGGCAATGTCCAGATCGGGCAATTCAGTGGCGTCTGCAAAGGGCGCTTTGAGAAAATCGGCGTGTGTCATGATGGCCTTATGGAGTTGGTTTGTAACATAAATGCGACGCGATGGGTGGATGTGCCCCAAGTATCACGCCTAAAGGGCGCGATTGTCTAGAACCTGTGCGGCCAGATGGCGGGTGATTGGGCGTTTTAGGGCAATGCTGGCGGTGTCCAGCTGGTCAATCAGATCAATCGCCGCAGCGAATGAACGGTCCATCCGGCCAAGCAAATAGGGGATCAGATCGGGTTTGGGGGTAAGTTGGCGGTCGGCCAAAAGCTTTACCAGCAATGCTGACAAAAGCGCATCATCCGGTGGATCAAGCGAGACTGCGGTGGCCGCAGCGACCCGGCTGGCCAGATCTGGCAGGGTCAAACCCCAGTGCAGGACTGTTGGCGCGCCTGTGAGGAGCAGCGGATGCCCTTCGGCCAACACAAGGTTGTGCAGATGAAACAGTGCTGTCTGGGCCGCAGGATCATTTGCGATCAGTGGCACGTCCTCAACAGCGAGGGGGCCAGAGGCCAGCGTGGGGATATCGGCGTCGGGCAGGGCGGTGGCTGCAATGATTGTCGCCCCAGCCATGTCAGCCCAAACGTGGGTTAAATGGGTTTTGCCTGCGCCCTCAGGCCCGGTCAGTGCCAACTTGCCGCCAGCCCAAGATTGCCAATTGTCGATCATCGCCAGCGCCATGGCGTTTGTGGGGGCGACAAAAAATGCATCGCGCCCCAGCGCTGGGCGGCTAGGCAGGTCGAACCCAAGCTGTTTGGCCATTAGATGCCGTCCGAGGTTTCGTGCGGCACGTTGTCAGTGCCTTTGTACAGTAGGCTGTGTTGGTACTGTTCGACTGCAAACCGTGCGATAACACCAATCGCGGCAGCAACGGGCACAGCAATCAGCATTCCGACAAAGCCAAACAGCGTGCCAAAGACCGACAATGCAAGGATAAGCCAAACAGGGTGCAATCCGACTGAACTGCCAACCAGTTTGGGGGTCAGAATGTTGCCCTCAATCACCTGACCCAAGCCAAAGATCCCGGCGACCATGCCAATCGACACCCAATCGCCCCAGAACTGAAAGAGCGCCAGACCGATGGCCAGTACACCACCAATTAATGCACCCAAGTAAGGGATAAAGGTAACCAACCCGGCAATGAAGCCAACCACAAGGCCAAATTGCAGACCGACAAGCATCAACGCGATCGCATAATAGGTGCCAAGGATCAGGCAGACCGTGCCCATACCGCGCACAAAGGACGCAAGTGTGCTGTCTATTTCACGGGCAAGCCGGCGGATCGTCGGGGCGTGATCGCGCGGTAGCATCCGATCAATGGCGGCGACCATCCGGTCCCAATCCATCAGCATGTAAACCGCGACCACGGGCACAATCACAAACAAAATGATGATGTTCACAATACCTGCAAACGACGCGAGCGCGGTTTCAAACAACTGACCGCCGCGTTCCTGAACCGCCGCCCCAAGCGAGGTGATAGAGGCCCGCAAGGTTGAACCCTCGTCAAGCAAGGAAGGGAAGCGTTCGGTGAGGAAATTGGTGAAATCTTTGGCCAGTTTAGGGGCTGTTTCGAACAGGCTGATCGCCTGATTGACCAAGGTGGGGATCACCAAAAGCGCCATGATCACAAAGATCAACACGCCAACTATGGTGATCAGCGCAGTGGACATGCGGCGGCTCAACCCCAATGCTTCAAGCCGATCTGCAACGGGATCAAGGAAATAGGCGATGGCGCTGCCCAATAGGAATGGCATCAAGACGTCACCAATGAACCACAGCGCAACCATCAGCACTGCTGCGGCAACGCCCCAGTATTTCAATTGATCTCTGATCGGCAGGGCCATGGATGTCTCCGGGTTGAATGCCTATCACATCGCCCATGTGCGCGTACGTTTCAAGGGGCGCGACAGGGAAAGTAAGCGCGCGCAAAGGCCAGTGGTTACGTTTGGTCAGGGTATCAATTCGATCATTGATGTAAATAACGCTGGCATCATATCAGGTGATAAGCAAAACAAATGCCGATGTGGCAAATGACCGAAGGGCGAAATAATGGCAGATACGAATACCGGCAAAGTCTATCTGAATGGATATATTGATGTGCCAGAGGATCGCCTAGAGGCGGTAAAGGCGGCGTTGCCCACACATATTGCCCTGACCCGCGCCGAGGAAGGCTGCATTTCATTTGAAGTCCAGCCCAGCGATATTGTGCCTGGCCGTTTTATTGTGGCGGAGATATTTGTGGATCAGGCCGCCTTTGATGCCCATCAGGAACGGGCGCAAAATTCTGATTGGTTCGTGGTCACTAAAGGCATTCCACGCGAATATTCTATCACCGTTGGCAATGCTTAGATCGGAGCCTAAGGCGGCTTGACACTTTTTACGTGTAGGGGCCTCATGCCCAAAATCATTTGGGGGCGAATATGCGTAGTGAGTTTGATGCAGAGTTAGAAAATCGGTTGCTGCGATATGCGGCCATTGACAGCCAAAGCGATGCCGCATCGGCCACATCCCCAAGTACAGAAATCCAGCTGAACATGTCGAGGTTGTTGGTGGATGAATTGCAGGCAATGGGTGTGCAGGATGTCACGCTGACCGACTATGGCGTGGTTCTGGCGACCATCCCTGCAACAGCCCAAGACGCACCTGTGATGGGCTGGTGCGCACATGTTGATACCGCACCACAGTTCAACGCAACGGGTGTGAAACCGGTGGTGCATAGGGGGTATAACGGCGGCGACATCACTTTTGCTGACGCGCCGGAGCTAAAGTTATCACCAGAAAATTCGCCATATCTGGGGCAAAAGCAGGGTGAGGACATCATCACCGCCAGTGGTCTGACGTTGCTTGGCGGGGACGATAAGGCCGGGGTTGCAATTGCCATGACGGCGGCGCGGCATCTGATTGAAAATCCGCATATCAAACATGGCGCGATCCGGCTGGCCTTTACCCCGGATGAAGAAATCGGGCGTGGCGTTGATGCGCGCTTGCCTGCCGATCTGGGTGTTGATTTTGCTTATACCTTTGATGGTGGCAAACCCGGCGAGATAGAGTTTGAGACCTTTTCGGCGGATGTGGCGGTGATCAAAGTGGTCGGCGTTTCCGCACATCCGGGGTTTGCAAAAGGTAAGATGGTTAATGCACTGCATCTGGCGGCCAAAATTGTGATGACCTTACCGCAGGTGACGATGACCCCCGATACGACCGAAGCCATGGAGGGGTTTATTCATCTGGTTGAAATGAAGGGGGGGTCTTCTGAAGCTGAGATGATCGTTATCCTGCGCGATTTTGAACGGGACGGGCTGGCGGCGAAAGGTGATCTATTGGGGCAGATTTGTGCAACTGTTGCCGCAACCGAACCACGGGCCACGATCACCTGCGACATCACCCCACAATACCGCAACATGCGCTATTGGTTGGAAAAGGACATGACCCCAGTTGAATTGGTGCGCGGTGCTGTGGCGGCAGTGGGGATGGACCCGGTGTCGGTGCCAATCCGCGGTGGCACGGATGGGTCACGCCTGACGGAAATGGGCGTGCCTTGCCCCAATATATTCACCGGCATGCAGGAAATTCACGGACCGCTTGAATGGATATCGGTACAGGACATGGCACTTGCGACCAAAGTCGCAATTGAATTGGCGCAGCGCGCGGTCTCTGAGTGAGCGGTCATGGCCATATTGGATGTTATGTTGGCTGATGAGGGGGCTAGCCCCTCAAACTCACGCCCTCTAATGAGAGGGGCTTTGCCCCCTCAGACTCCCCCGGGTATTTTAAAAGGGTGAATTGGTATGGGGTTGGTGATTGTGTCTGAGAGGCCTTTGAATTAGGCAATAGACAACACATTTTGAGCCAAGGAGCCGCCCGATGCGTCTGTCCCGTTACTTTTTGCCCGTCCTCAAGGAAAACCCGGCCGAGGCACAGATTGTCAGCCATCGGCTGATGCTGCGGGCAGGGATGATCAAACAGGCGTCTGCGGGTATCTATTCGTGGTTGCCGCTGGGCTTCAAAGTGTTGCGCAAGCTTGAGAATATCGTGCATCAGGAGCAGGCACGGGCGGGGCATATGGCGATGTTGATGCCGACCATCCAATCGGCGGACCTGTGGCGCGAAAGTGGACGCTATGATGCCTTTGGTGACGAGATGTTGCGCATCACCGACCGGGGCGGGCGCGAGATGTTATTCACGCCCACGGCTGAGGAATTGATCACTGACGTGTTTCGTAGCCATGTGTCCAGCTACAAAGATCTGCCGCTGACATTGTACCAAATTCAGTGGAAGTTCCGCGATGAGGTGCGTCCGCGTTTCGGAGTAATGCGGGGCCGTGAATTCTTGATGAAAGACGGTTATAACTTTGATCTGACCAAGGAAGATGCGTTGCATTCGTATAACCGCCATTTGGTCAGCTATCTGCGCACCTACGAACGGATGGGTTTGCAAGCGATCCCAATGCGGGCGGATTCAGGGGCCATGGGCGGCGACAACACCCATGAATTTCTGGTACTGGCCGAAACGGGCGAATCCGAAGTATTCTATGACAGCGCCGTGACCGATCTGACCTTTGGGGACCGCGCGATTGACTATGATGATCACGACCAATGTGCCGCAGTCATGGAAGAGTTCACCACAAAATACGCCCGCACAGACGAAACCCACGACGCGGCACTGTTTAATGAAGTTCCCGAAGAGCGCCGCCGCACAGCGCGCGGCATCGAAGTGGGGCAAATTTTCTATTTCGGCACCAAATATTCCGACGCCATGGGGGCAAAAGTGCAGGGGCCTGACGGCAAGCCCGTCCCGGTGCATATGGGCAGCCACGGCATTGGGGTCAGTCGTCTGTTGGGCGCGATCATTGAGGCTAGCCATGACGACAAGGGCATCATCTGGCCCGAAGGTGTGACGCCGTTCCATGCGGGTATCATTAACCTCAAGCAGGGCGACGCGGAGGCGGATGCAGCGTGTCAGGCGCTTTATGACAGCCTGACCGCGCTGGGTCTTGAGCCGCTATATGATGACCGTGATGAACGCGCGGGCGGCAAATTTGCCACGATGGATTTGCTGGGTCTGCCTTGGCGGATCACTGTGGGGCCACGCGGTTTGAAAAACGGTGTGGTTGAATTGACCTCACGGCGCACGGGCGAGAGCGAAGAATTGCCACCTGAGCAGGCGATCGCCCGTTTGGCGCACATTTACGCAGGGATTGCTTGACCGGACTTGGCTGACCTGTGGTAGATTGCGTGAAAAACGCAAACGGGCGCGTTTAGACAGGCGGTTGAGAAATGATTGTACGGGCGCTGACATTGGCTGGCGGGCTGGCGGGGGCTGCGACGACATCGCAGTTTCCCGAATTTTCGCAGCAATATATCCAACGATTGGGTGGCGCGGTGGATGCGCTGGGCCAAGTGGTTGCAGATTTTGATGCCTCTGCACGGGCCGTCGGGTTGAACCGCGATGCGGCGTTGGCGCAGATGCAGGGGACTGATTTTCTGGAACGGCGCAGGGCGGACATGACCCAGACGTTCGGGCGTTATGCCACCTTGCAATCCGATCTGATCGAGCTTCGCGGCACGGGCCCATTTATGCGTGCCTATCATCTGCCAAGATTGACTGACACACAGATTGCAAAAGCGGCTTGGGAAGAATATCAGCCCGCCGTACCGCTTAACTTTGCCGGAATCGTCTTTGGTGGTGTTGGATTTGTTCTGGCGACAGTGTTGTTGGGCTTGGGTTTAAAGCTGCTGGCCTGGCCGTTTCGCCGCCGCCGTGCTGACCCAAACGCTGCTTGACGCTGCTGCCGCAAACCCGCAGGTTGCGGCCAAATCTCAGGAGCCTTTTGATGGCCACAAGAACCACCCGCAGTACTGCCCCCTTTGCGCCTTTTGAATGGATGATCGCATGGCGCTATCTGCGTGCGCGCCGGGCTGAAGGTGGGGTCAGTGTGATGACCTGGATCAGCCTGATCGGCATCACGCTGGCGGTTTTTGCGCTGATTGCGACGCTGGCGGTGCGATCAGGGTTTCGGGCGGAATTTGTCGATACAATTCTAGGCGCAAATGCGCATGTGACGGTCTATACGCTGGGCGAAGTCAACGCAGCGGGTGTTATTGATCGTTCAATTTCCAACTACACCGACATGGCCGCCGAAGTGGCAAAGGTGCCAGGGGTCACCCGGGTGGCCCCCTTGGTGCGCCAACAGGTCATGGCGAACAATCGGCAGGCGAATGCCGGTGTTGAGGTATACGGCATTGCGGCTGATGATCTGAAAACCATCCCACGTATTGCCCATTCGGATCAAGCGCAGGGTGACATCAACCGGTTTGACGAGGGGATCGCGCTTGGCATTGGGGTGGCTGGAACGCTGGGTGTGACCGTCGGTGACCGGGTCAAACTGATTTCACCCAACGGCGTTAAAACCGCCTTTGGCACCAGTCCACGGGTGAACGCCTATGAGGTGGTTTATATCTTTGCTGCCGGGCGATATGACATTGACCGCACCCGTGCGTATTTACCACTGGCTGAGGCGCAAACATTCTTTAATCGTGAAGGTTTGGTGGATGAACTTGAAGTGATGGTTGAAGAGCCTGAGGCAGTTGATCAGTTGGCCCCGGCCTTGCTGCAAGCCGCTGGTCCCAGCTCTCAAGTCTGGACATGGCGTGACGCGTCGGGGTCGTTTCTGGATGCGCTGGATATTGAAGATCGGGTGATGTTTGTGATCCTCAGTATTCTGGTTTTGATCGCGGCAATGAACATTGTCTCGGGCCTGATCATGTTGGTTAAAAACAAGGGGCGCGACATTGGCATTTTGCGCACCATGGGCCTGACCGAGGGGTCGGTATTGCGGGTGTTTTTCATTTGCGGCGCGTTCACGGGGATTATTGGCACCGCGATGGGCGTGGTGCTTGGCTGCCTGTTTGCAGTTTATGTGGATCAGATTTTTGGGCTGGTGAATTACCTGAGCGGCGGCAATGCGTGGGATGCGTCGATCAGGGGGATTTATTTCCTGCCGGCAAAGCTGGAATTAAATGATGTGTTGTCTGCCGTGGGCCTATCGCTGGGTCTGTCGTTCATAGTGACGATTTTCCCGGCGCGCCGTGCGGCCCGTATGAACCCGGTTGA
This sequence comes from Sulfitobacter sp., assembly GCA_051251995.1. GTDB lineage: Bacteria > Pseudomonadota > Alphaproteobacteria > Rhodobacterales > Rhodobacteraceae > Sulfitobacter. Next base: position 425,099 of record JBPOFF010000001.1, on the reverse strand, counting down.
GGCGTTGCGTTATGAATGATCTGGTGTTGCAACTGGCAGGCATAACAAAAGCCTATAACAAGGGTGCCGCCAATGAGGTGACCGTGTTGCGCGGTATCGACCTTGAGGTGACCAAAGGCGAAGTGGTGGCCTTGGTTGCGCCCTCTGGTGCTGGCAAATCGACATTGCTGCACATTGCCGGACTGCTGGACACACCGGACGCGGGCACTGTGGCGATTGGCGGCGAAGATATGACTGGGCAATCAGACCGCAAGCGCACGCGGGTGCGGCGGGCAGATGTTGGGTTTATCTATCAGTTTCACCATCTGCTGCCAGAGTTTAGCGCCGTTGAAAACATTGTGCTGCCGCAGCTTGCGGATGGGGTGCCGCGTGCAGATGCAGAACAGCGCGCAATAGAATTGTTGACGCAAGTGGGCATTGCCAACCGTGCGGACCACCGCCCAGCGGCCCTGTCTGGTGGCGAACAACAAAGGGTTGCGTTTTGCCGTGCTTTGGCCAACCAGCCACGTTTGTTACTGGCAGATGAACCCACAGGCAACCTTGACCCCGGCACGTCCGATCAGGTGTTTGGCGCGCTGATGGACCTGGTGCGCAGCACCGGATTGTCAGCGGTGATTGCCACGCATAACCTCGAGCTTGCCGCGCGTATGGATCGGCAAATCCGTTTGGATAATGGGTGTTTGGCCCCAGTTTGATTGGGATATTATTTTGCCGCGCCCCCCTTTGAGCGTGGAATGATCACAGTTTCGCCATGTTGTCGGGTATTCTGATCTCTCCTATTGGAGGATACTGAAATGACCGCACTGCTGCTCGTGATTGTCGTAACACTTGGCCCCTTGTTTATTTATGTAGACTACATATTGGAAGATGATGAGTAAGCGGTTAGGCGCATAACCGTCCGCGACGCCCCAAAAACTTGCCTTTCTTGAGGCTTGCAAGAATTACTTGGGGCCCATTTTTGTGGCCCATCCCTTTGCAGGTGCGAACCATACAGAAAACCAACTTGATCTTCATGCTGATCATTGCTTGACGCTGCTCGCTTCGTTTGGTCAGACTGACGTGCGGAGGTTTTGCCGCTCAGATCAAGGAATGGCAATTGGTACAAGTCCCGCTCAAAGAAATTCTCGATACAACCCAGACGGCACTGATCGCCCATGGGGCCGGTGCATTTGCGGCTGCGGAAGTGGCCCGTGCTGTGGCGGCCGCAGAATCTGTGGGCAACAAGATTTGCGGGCTTTATTACGTCGAAAGTTATTGCCAGCAGCTGAAATCAGGCCGGGTTAAAGGCGATGTTGTTCCGGCGGTGAGCACACCACGTGCCGCGGTGGTGCGGGTGGATGCGCGGTTTGGTTTTGCGCAGCCTGCATTTGCTTATGGACTGCCCGTGGCATTGGACGCGGCACGCAAAAACGGCATTGCGACCTTGGCCGTGGGTCATGCGCATACCTGCACATCTTTGGGGTATTTCACCGAACAGATTGCCCGCGCTGGACTGATCGGCGTTGGTTTCACCAATGCATCCCCCATCGTTGCGGCACCGGGTGGCAAATCGCGGGTGATTGGCACAAATCCGATTTCATTTGCAGTGCCTGATGGCAAGGGCGGCGTGGCGCTGCTGTTTGATCAATCAACCACCACCGTGGCCTTGGGCAAGATCACAATGGCTAAGGCGGCGGGTGAGAGCATCCCTGAAGGTTGGGCCATTGACGCAAACGGCATCCCAACCACCGACCCGGAGGCGGCGTTGAAAGGGTCACTGGTGTCCATGGGTGGCTACAAGGGTTGGGGTTTTGGCCTGATGGCTGAGATTTTGGCAGCAGGCATGACCGGCGGCCTTTTATCCAAAGATGTTAAGCCGTTGAAAGCCCCCGAAGGCGCACCACACGATCTGGGGCAATACTACATCATCATAGATCCATCGACCTCAAGTGATTTTGTAGCCCGACTTGCGGACCTGACAGAAGCCGCGTCTCAGGACGAAGGCGCGCGGATGCCGGGGCAGGGCAAACAACCGTCCGATCCGGTGGAGGTTGCTGATGCGGTCTGGGCGCAGATCAAAGGCTTTGCCAGCTAGACCTGCTGGGTGAGCCAAACCCCTGCTGCCATCAGGGTAATACCGCCCATGCGGGCCAATCCCAGCGGCGACACCTGCGCCCCAAACAGGCCAAAGTGGTCAATCGCTGCGGCAGAGATCAACTGCCCCAATAGTACAAAGAACACCGCGTTTCCGACACCAAAATGTGGCGCGATATAGGTGATCGACAACACGTAGAACGCCACCAACAGACCTGCCAAAAACAGATGTTTTGGTGTGTCGGCAAAGCGGGCGAATGCCTGTGGTCCAGTGACCAGTGCGGCGCAGAGGCATGAGGTAAAAGCAATCATAAACAACACCGTAGCAGCCACAGCAGGGGAACCGATGCGTGTGCCAAGGGCGGCATTCAGCGCGGCAAGGATCGGAATACCAATCCCGGCAATCAGCATGATGAAGGCATAATGTGCCATGGGGGTATTTCCTGTTCAGGTGAATTGATCTGGATCATGGCGGCCCTCCTGAGGATGAGCAAGCATGGATCAACATCCATTCCCTGAATAAAGGTTCTCCCATGCGCGTCCGTCTGATCGTTCTCTCTACAGTGGCCCTTGCAGGGCTAAGTGCCTGCACGCCGAACACCATGCCCGAAGCGCCTGAGGGTCGGACGTTCTTTGCTGAAAACTGTGTGGCCTGTCATGGCACCACGGCACAGGGTCAGGGCGTATTGGCAACGGGGTTGGAGCCGAGCCCGCCGGACCTGACACAATTGACCCGCAGCAATGGCGGCACATTTCCGACCGCCCGCGCGCTCAGCTATATTTACGGCGATCCGAACGATGGCCATCTGGCCCGGGTGATGCCGCAGTTTGGCCGCGACATGGCGGATGATCTGGTGCCGATTGAGGTGGACGGCGTGTTGACCCCGACACCGCGGGTGTTGGCCGGGTTGCTGGCGTATCTGGAAAGCGTTCAGCGTTAACCGCACTTTGGGTTTTGTCTGGAATCTCAGCATCAAAAGGCGCGTTAGACCGTAGGGAGAGGCAGCGTTTTTTGATGCTTTGCAAACGCAAAGAGCCTTAACCGCAGATGCCGTCCAGCTCGACCCCGTCCCATGGCAGCCGCACATCAAATTCACGGCTTTGTGGCAGCGGGGCGACAGGCATCACGCCTGATATCAACCTGTGCAACCGCTTGGTACGCGGGGCCTGCGGGGCCAAGGCGCGGCAGCAGACAAATTCCTCAACAATTGATCCTTGCTGCTCATATCCGAAATCCAAAAACTTTGTCTCATTTGCGATATCAAACAGATAAGGGTCCGCCCCGCCGCCGTGTTCCGATGCCGCACGCAGCGGGGAATAGCCCGTGGTCTTGCGGTTTTGCCATTGCCACACATGGGTTAACTCATGCGACAGTAACATCGCGGCGATGAGGCCAATCTTGTCAGGGTAGTCGGGCAGGTAGTCATCCAGATACCAATCCTTGTCGAACAACACGGTGTTCCAGAGCGCCACAGCGGCGGGCTTGGTAGTGACAATCGCCTCTTCTGCAGGCGGCAAGATCAGCTCGCGGCAGGTCGTGCGCGGGCGTGGTTTACGGCGGAAGGTGACGGCCTTGGTCGGCGCACCGTCGTGTAGACGCACCCGGTCAAGGTTCAGGCTGTCGCCGTGGATGGTCTGGATATAGGCGCGCTCGTTGTCGGTGAGCGGACGACCACAGGAGGAGAGGAGCAGGAGGAGGAGAAGGGTGCGGATCATGCGGGTAGTAAGGGGGTGATTTTGGGGAAGGGGCAAGGGATTTATGTCATCGTGGCCTCCAAATTTTAGCTATGTTAAGTTCAGATAGCTGACCGACTTTTCGAAATCTGAATATGCCACGTTTTTGTGGGCACACCACAATTGGTATTGTGGGCCTTCAAATCTCAATCGCTCTCGAACTTGATCCTCTGGTTTTTAGTTTAACCGAGAGCTATGACTTTTAATGTGAAATCAGCTAAGTTTCCTGTGCACCTACAGTTTTCAATGGGTTGACACAAAGCAAAAACAATTCATTTATTTGAATGTAGGTTACTTCAGGGTTTTGAAATGAATAGTATTGCCGGGTTACTTAAGCTGACCCATGGCCAGAAGATGGCTCTAAGAAGGAACTTTTCGGAAAGCAATCCATTTGGTCCTAGTAGTGCAAGAGACATAGAACGTGAGTCTGATGTTCAAGAATTGATGTTCAATACCCAGAACGACATCTGGAGAGAATATCAGACTGGTACAAGGTTGATAGTCGGTCGGCGTGGGGCCGGCAAGACGACAATCCTTCGACGAACAAGTTCTACGTCTCACTTCTATGTCGTACATCGTATTCCATTAGCGGAGTATATGGAGGAAGTTCGCGACTTGATATTCGACGACCCACAGGACTATCGTAAAATCTCTGCTGAGATAACTTCAAAGAAGTGGGACAGGATCGTAAATGTATCTTTAATGAGTCGTGTCATTGCCGAAGATCATAACTATCAGTTTGCAAGAATTAAAAAGTATCTCTCAAGTATTGGAGTAGCGACGGATAGTCCCCTGAAGGATAGGTTAAACAATCTTCGAAAACTTAGTGTTGATGCGACTAATACAGTCGTATCTTTAGCGGTAAATGCAGCTCTATTGGTTCTGAATGAGTTCTCCACAGAGTATGAGGACGCTCTTCTCGAGTTAGACGAGTATTTGACCGAAAAAAATCGTAAGGTTGTAGCAATAATTGATAATATTGAAGAATACCATGTGGATGATCATCAGGTAAAAATGGTAGTTAAAGGTCTTCTTAAGTGCGTCGGCGATTTTGGAAATGGTCTTCGACAAATAAGGCTTTGTATCCCGGCAGAGGTATGGTTTGAAACAAGGGAGATATCGTCTAGTATAACAAAAGACTTTAGCGATACGATGGTTCTTCACTGGTCCCCGATCGAATTATTGAGAATTGCTGCTTGGCGATATCTTGTCGGTTTAGCGGCTTATGATTCTCCTGAAATTAAGAAGTTTTTGGATGTTGACCTTAATAACCGAGATCATATCCATCGAGTTATTGCAAATTTTCTTCCAAAAGAAATTCTAAACAGGGGTGGCAAGAAAGAGATCACTGTCGTTTACCTATTACGTCATACTCAACTTTTACCCAGGCAGTTTATTCTCTTACTCAACACGGCATTTGCTGGTGGAGGCGTGCCCGGTAATTTTAACGTGAAGGAAGTCGAGGAAGGTTTGATTAACGCAGTTCAAGAGTTTGAACAAAATGTATGTGAACAGGTTTATAACGCCTTTAACTTCAAATACCCTTTTGCCAAGAACCTTTGTAAAAGGATTGTTCCGAATTTGCCAAGATTTTTCACCGAAAAAGATTTAGAAGCAGTTTTTAGGGCAAAAGGTAAGAAAGTACTGATCGAAAATCGTCATGTTGTCGAACCTGATATTGAGGATTTTAAAGAAATACTCTTTGAATTAGGTGTTCTGGGACGTGTGAAGGGAAAATCGACCGTCTATGCGGATGCTGAATTTGAGTATGCAATGCCTGGTAGGCTCGTAGTCTCACGTAGGGATGAAATTTGTCTTCATCCTGCCTTCTCTGGAGCGTATGAAACCGTGGAAAACAGAGATTCTGAGCATTATGTCTATCCGCATATGGCTATGTATAATAACGATGCGCCGCGGAATTTAAAACTGAAAGTCGGATGATCCCTCAAACATCCAACTCCTCCACAAACCGCGCGTTCTCTTGAATATACGCATACCGGAGTTCCGGCTTCTTCCCCATCAACCGCTCGACCAGATCCCCGGTCTCACCCGGTTCGTCCTCGTCAATCGACACGCGGATCAGTTTGCGGGTGGTGGGGTCCATCGTGGTTTCTTTGAGGTCCTTCGCGTCCATCTCACCCAGACCTTTGAACCGTGACACGTCAATCTTGCCACGTCCACCGAGGCCTTTTTCAAGCCATGCGTTTTTCTCGGCCTCGTCCAGACAATAGATCCGCTTTGGCCCTTGGGTCAGGCGGAACAGCGGCGGGCATGCCAGATACAGGTGGCCTGCATCAATCATCGGGCGCATTTGGGTGAAAAAGAACGTCATCAGCAGCGACGCGATATGCGCGCCGTCGACATCCGCGTCGGTCATGATGATGATCTTGTCATAGCGCAGGTCATCCAGCATGAACTTAGACCCCATGCCAACGCCCAAGGCCTCGCACAGATCACTGATTTCAGCATTGGTGGTCAGCTTGTTCGACGCGGCCCCCAGCACGTTCAAAATCTTGCCTTTCAGCGGCAACAGCGCCTGATTGACCCGGTTGCGCGCACCCTTGCCGGAACCGCCCGCACTATCGCCCTCGACGATGAACAGCTCCGTTCCCTCACGGGTTTTGCTGGTACAATCGGTCAGTTTCCCGGGCAGGCGCAGTTTCTTGGTCGCCGTCTTGCGGGCGGTTTCCTTTTCCTGACGGCGGCGCAGGCGTTCTTCGGCGCGCAGCACCAGAAAATCAAGGATCGCACCGGCGGATTTAGTATCGGACGCCAGCCAGTTGTCAAAGTGGTCGCGCACCGCATTTTCGACCATGCGCTGGGCATCGACAGTGGCCAGTCGGTCTTTGGTTTGCCCCACAAATTCTGGTTCGCGAATAAAACAGGACACCAGCGCGCAGCCTCCAGTGATTAGGTCTTCACGCGTAATGGTCGGGGCCTTGCGGTTGCCGACCAATTCGCCATAAGCCTTGATGCCTTTGAGGATCGCCGCCCAAAACCCGGCCTCATGGGTGCCGCCTTCGGGGGTGGGGATGGTGTTACAATAGGACTGGATGAAGCCATCGCGCGACGGTGTCCAGTTGATCGCCCATTCGACTTTGCCCGGCGTGTTGAATTTCTCTTTGAAATCCACCATGCCGCCAAAAGGCGTTTCGGCATAGGTTGTTGATCCCCCCAGCGTTTCATTCAGGTAGTCGGACAGACCGCCGGGGAAATGGAAGGTTGCCTCTTGCGGGGTGTCACCATCGGTCTGCGCCGTTTTCCAACGGATTTCGACGCCGGAAAACAGATAGGCCTTGGATCGGGCCATGGCGAACAAACGCGCTGGTTTGAGCTTGAGTGAGCCAAAGATATCGGCATCCGGGTGAAACGTGACTGCCGTGCCACGGCGGTTTGGCGCAGCGCCGATTTTCTCCAGCTTGCCTTGCGGAATGCCGCGGGAAAACTCCATCGCGTAAAGCTCACGGTTGCGCGCCACCTCGACCCGCAGGTGGTCCGACAGTGCGTTGACCACCGATGACCCCACGCCATGCAGGCCACCGGATGTCTCGTATGAATCGCCAGAGAATTTACCACCCGCATTCAGGGTACAGAAAATAATCTCTAGCGCCGATTTACTGGGGTCCTTGGGGTGCGGGTCGGTCGGAATACCGCGCCCGTTGTCGCGCACCGTGACATGGCCATTCTCGTGTAGTTCCAGCTCAATCCACGTCGCATGCCCTGCGACGGCTTCGTCCATCGAGTTGTCGATGATTTCCGCCACCATATGATGCAGCGCGCGGTCATCCTTGCCGCCGATATACATGCCGGGGCGCAGGCGCACGTGCTCCATATCCTCCAACACTTGGATGGAGGAGGCATCGTATTCGCTGGGTTTGGACCCGGAGAGAAGATCGGACATGAGGTGCTGCTCTTTCTTATTGTTGGCGGTATTTTGACAGGGCGGGGCCGTCGGGGCAATCGCATTGATCGGTTAATCCACAGGTTTTCGCGGGTATTGGTCGTTCAAGCCATCTTGTGATTGCCACGCAATCCGCTCAAACTCAGCAAAACCAAAGGAGACCCCCATGGCTTGGATCAAAACCATCCCTTTCGACGCCGCCACCGGCAAACTGAAACAGCTTTACGCGCGGGTGACCGGGCCGGGGGACAATGTCGATAATATCATGATGATGCATTCCTTGCGCCCCCATACGATGGAGGGGCACATGGCGATCTATAAATATGTGCTGCACCACCGGGACAATGAAATTCCTAAGTGGTTTTTGGAGGTGTTGGGCGTTTGGGTGTCTGCGCTGAATTCCTGCGACTATTGTTTTGAGCATCATTTTGCAGGGATGAAGCGATTGTTGCGAGATGACGAAAAAGCTGACGCCATTCGGGCGGCGATTGCGGCAAACGATGTTGATGCGGCACCGCTGAATGGACCGCAACAGGCGGCAATGATCTATGCCCATAAGCTGACCGTAAAGCCGTCAGACATGAAAGAGGCCGATGTGGGTGCCCTGCGTGACGCGGGGTGGGATGACGGAGAGATCCTCGAGATCAATCAGGTCGTTGCTTATTTCGCCTATGCAAACCGCACGGTGTTGGGGTTGGGATGTTCCACCAAAGGCGATGTTATTGGGCTCAGCCCCGGCAATTCTGACGATCCGGATGATTGGGGTCATAAATAGCATCTCGATTGCGCAACCCGTTTACGGTTGCGCAACCTGTTCCCATTCACCCTTTTCTAAATACCTTGCACCAGCAGGTCCAGATGTGCGCGGTCAGTGTTCCTCACGCCCCTGCGGGTAGATGCTCCAGCGTCAAACCGCGTGCAGTTTGGTCGGGAAACCCGCGCCAGCTGCTGCCGTCCATAAACTCTGCCATTGTCTGATCCGCTTTGAGATGGCGCCCAAAGAAGGCCGCGACAAAATGTTGCGCGATGTTGTTCATCCGGCTTGTGTCCCACACCGGGTCAGCGTGATGGGCAAAGGGGGCCCAGCCGAGCGTTTGTGAAACCGTCCAGCTGTTATGGGGGGCGGGTACTGGGGCGGCGGCGTTGTGTCCCGCATGCGCGAAACTCAGTAAATACCGGTTCACGCTTGTGGCACCCGCAAAGATACCGCGCATTGCGTCATAGTTTGATACTTCGTCCGCAGTGCCAGCCATCAGCAGCATCGGCACACTTAGGCCCGCCAAACCTTGGGCGTCCCACATGCCAACGCCGCCGCCCCATGGCCCAATCGGTACGATCGCTTTGATGCGAGGGTCAGATAATGCTTGGTGCGTCTTGCTGCCTGCGCGGTGTCGGGCGAGGCTGCCATCTTGTGGAGCGTTTTCATACTTCAGTGCGGCCTCGCTTAGGCCCGCACCCGCCAGCACCAACGCACCATAGCCGCCCATGGAATAGCCGATGACGCCCACATTGGATGTATCCATCAACTGACCCAAAGCCCCACCTATACTGGCCATGGCGTCAATAAGCGCGCGCTGATCTAATGGGCGGTGCAGCAGCGTCTGGCCAAAGGCCTGTTGGTCATCATAGGTGCTGCCCGGATGATCCGGTGCCGCGACGATATAACCTTTGGCAGCAAGGCTTTCTGCGAGATGTGACATCAAGAAACGATCACCCGGATAGCCATGTGATAACACAACAAGTGGTGCCTGCACCCCATTGGCGGTTTCCGCGTCCCGGCAAGCGCCACCGGTATATTGTACAGGTGTAACACCATCACGCCCAAGGGCCTGATAGGTGGTGCCGGGCAGGGTGCCGGATGCGGCAGGATACCAGATTTCAACCTTTAGCTGACGTGCTGGCAAGCCTGAGAAAGGCATCAAATCAAAGCTATGGGATTGGACGCCGATAGGATGCGGTCCAGCCTGTGCCAGAAATGGCGCGTCGGGGCGGATCAGGTCGATGCGGTTGGGGTGCGTCATAGTTCCTCCAAAGGCTTCTGGTGCGTCGATTGTGCGGGCAACAATTTCATTGGGCAAGCGCGAAAATGCTGACCGTACTGCGGCAGTGAAAAGTCACCCCGCCACCCTTTCCCTTATCCGCATGCAGGCGTAAGGCTGGGGGATGACACAGCAGATGACATATGGTGGCCACGTCCGCGCGATCCTTACATTGGGGCTGCCACTGGTGGGCGGCCACTTGGGGCAGATGGCCATTGGCGTCACGGATACTGTGATGCTGGGGTGGTATTCGGTTGAGGCCTTGGCGGCGGTGACACTGGCCAGCACGTATTTCTTTGTATTGTTCATCTTTGGCTCCGGCTTTGCCTTGGCGGTAATGCCGATGGTGGCATCTTATGTGGCTGAGGGCGACGAGGTTGGTATTCGCCGCTCCACCCGGATGGCGCTTTGGCTGTCATTGGCATTTGGCGTGATCGCCATGCCCGCCATGATCTTTGCAGAACCAATCATGCAGCTTTTGGGGCAAAGCGATGCGGTTTCGGCGACGGCGGGGCGGTATCTGGCTGTGGCAGGTTGGGGCATGATACCTGCACTTTTTGTGATGGTGTTAAAATCCTATCTGGCAGCGTTGGAACGGACACAAGTTGTGCTCTGGATCACCTTGCTGGCGGCGCTGATCAATGGCTTGGCCAACTATGCCCTGATTTTTGGTAATTGGGGCGCGCCTGAACTGGGGGTTGTCGGGGCGGCGCTGGCATCGGTCACCACGCAATTTGTATCACTGGCGGGGGTGGTGATCTATGTGTTGTGGGTAATGCCACATCACAGTTTGTTTGTCCGCATGTGGCGCGGCGATTCCCAGATGTTGATCAAAGTGTTCAAACTGGGCCTGCCAATTGGTGTGACGATCCTGAGCGAAGTTGGTCTTTTTGCGGCCTCTGCTGTGATGATGGGGTGGCTGGGCACCATCCCACTGGCGGCACATGGCATCGTGATGCAGCTCGCCTCGATCACCTTTATGGTGCATCTGGGGATCAGCAATGTTGCCACCATTCGTGCGGGCAATGCCTATGGCCGTCGTGACCGCCCGCATATGGCGCGGGGTGCGGTTATTGCGCTGGCCCTGTCGCTGGGGTTTGCTGCGTTTACGATCATCGTTTTTGTCGGCTGGCCTGAACCGTTGATTTCCCAGTTCATGCAGCGCGATGAACCGGCGCGTGTTGATATCATGGCCGTTGGTGTGGGTCTGTTGGCGATGGCCGCCTTGTTTCAATTGGTTGACGGGGCGCAGGTGATCGCGCTGGGCCTGTTGCGCGGGGTGCAAGACACCAAAGTACCTATGGTGCTGGCCGCGATCAGCTATTGGATGATTGGTGTGCCCTGTTCTTATGTGCTGGGCTTTATCTATGGGTTTGGCGGGGTTGGTGTTTGGACCGGGCTGGTGATCGGGCTTGGTGTGGCCGCTGTGTTGCTGAACGCGCGGTTCTGGGGCGTGACGATCAAGGCGCTTGAATTGGGCAACCCAAAGTCCAAAGTACCTTAAAAGACCTCGCAACCGCCTTCGGTGATGGGGCCGGCAATCACCCGGTATTTGGCTTTTGGGCGCACAATGACAGGCTGCACACCGGTGATCTTGGCCATGCAATCATTGGCGACCTGATTGCCCGCCTCACTGCCATCAACGTAGATATCAAGCCAAGGATAGCCTTCCCAGCCGCTATGACAGGGGCCGTGTTGCGGTTTTTTGCCATCGCCACAGAGGTCTTCAACGATGGCGTATTTCCGCAGCCTTGGGATGTAAAACCGGGTGCCGGTTGGGAAATCCATGAACGAGTGATCAAAGTAGATCGAATGGCCCACGGCAAGGGTGACGGGGTCGTCATAGGTGCCCGTGCCTGCCGCCTGAGTATGTACCACCGGGCGGGCAATCGCCGCAGAGGCACGCGGCGTGTTATCCCAATAGCTATAGCCGGTCAGAAACACATCCATCTGCTGTTCCTTGGGGGCGACAATGACATAGATCAACACGGCAATGACCGCAGTAAAGGGCAGATTGCGACGTTTTAACAGCATAGCTGCCTCACACCGTCAACGCATGTGGCGGCAAAACTCACCCTTTAAGCAGCCGATCCGCCTTTTTACGCACCAAGGTGCTGCGCAGATCGTGCATGGCCAACAAAAGGGCATCGGTGACCGCATCAAGTTGTTCATCAGTTGCCTTTGACTGCACCCATTGTGTGGTCAGATTCATGTAATCAACGGCGCGGTAAATATCGTCGATGTCGCGGTGGGCAAGCACCTGAAGCCGCTCTTGCATCCAAGTGTCAATGGTGGCGCGGTCTTCTTCGGACAGGGTGCGGTCACCTTGCGGCTTGATCTCTCCGTTACGGATGTTGACCACGGCGATCTGGTCCATCTCGATCCGACGCTGGCGGTTTTCGGTATCCACGCGGAACACAGCAGCGCCGTTTTCACGGACCCTAAAATAATATTCCGGTAACTCACCTGCCATACACCAACCCTTGTTACGTCAACTTTTTACAGAACGCCTGAATACGTGTGCAGGCCTCTGTAAGTGCCTCGTCTGAGGTAGCGTAGCTGACCCGGAAGTTTGGCGAAAGCCCGAATGCCGCACCAAAAACCACCGCCACACCGGTTTCTTCCAGCAATGCGGTGGCAAAAACCTCATCATCGGTGATTTTAGTGCCAGCTGCTGTCGTCTTGCCAATCAGGCCTGAAATCGAGGGGTAGACATAGAATGCACCTTCGGGCGTGGGGCAGGTGACGCCGTCAATCTCGCTCAGCATCTTGACCACCAGATTGCGACGGCGCACGAACATCTTGTTGTTTTCAGGGATGTAATCCTGTGTCCCATTCAACGCCTCAATGGCGGCCCATTGTGAAATGGTGCAGGGGTTTGATGTTGACTGTGATTGGATTTTCCGCATCGCCGCAATCAACTTTTCAGGACCCGCCGCATAGCCAATGCGCCATCCAGTCATCGCATAGGCTTTGGAGACGCCATTGGTGGTCAGCGTGCGGTCATAAAGGGCAGGTTCAACTTCGGCGGGGGTGCAGAATTGAAACCCGTCATAGCACAGGTGCTCATACATATCGTCCGACATGATCCACACATGCGGGTGGCGCATCAACACATCGGTCAGCGCCTTTAGCTCATCCTGAGTATATCCGGCGCCTGTTGGGTTTGACGGCGAATTGAAGATGAACCATTTGGTCTTTGGTGTGATTGCGGCTTCCAAGGCTTCGGGTGTCAGCTTGAAATCATCTTCCAGCGTTGCGGGTGCAATCACCGGGGTGCCGCCAGCCAGCAACACCATGTCCGGGTAGCTGACCCAATAGGGGGCCGGGATCACCACTTCCTCGCCGGGGTTCATGGTGGCCATCAACGCGTTATAGAGAATCTGTTTGCCGCCTGTGCCAACGCTGACCTGTGAAGGTTTATACTCCAGCCCGTTGTCACGCTTGAACTTGGCGCAAATCGCCTGTTTGAGCTCAATAATACCGTCCACGGCCGTATATTTTGTCTTACCCGCCGCAATCGCGGCCACTGCGGCGTCCTTGATATTCTGCGGTGTGTCAAAATCCGGCTCTCCGGCACCCAGACCGATAATATCACGCCCTGCGGCCTTAAGTTCCTGCGCTTTTGTGGTCACAGCGATGGTAGGGGACGGTTTGACGCGGGAAAGAGTTGCAGACAGCAGTTCCATTGTTACCTCAGGTTGGCTATGTGTTCGCGCATACTCATAGGGGTCACCCCCGCGCCGATCAAGGTTGTTCGGTGTCAGGCAGGAGATGATGATATGAATGATAATATGGATTGGTTTGGGCCGGACGTCGCCACATTTGGCGATCGGGTCGCGGCGGCGCGCGAAAAATCCGGCATGAGTCAAAGTGCATTGGCCAAACGTCTGGGGGTGCGCCCAGCCACATTGCGGTCATGGGAAGACGATCTGTCGGAGCCCCGCGCGAACCGGTTGTCAATTTTGGCGGGATTGTTGAACGTGTCGATGATGTGGTTGATCAACGCTGAAGGGGACGGTGTTGCCATTCCAGATGACAACCCCGATGTGTCCCATGACCTGCGCGAAACATTGAATGAAATGCGGGTGTTACGCGCAGAAATCTTGAAAAACGCGCAAAGCTTGGGACGGTTGGAAAAGCGGATGCGGCGTATGATCTCGGAAAATGCAGATGCCTGAAACACCAGAGCATCGGGTCAAACGGCTTTATATGCGGTCGATCCGGCGCGGCATTAAAGAAATGGATTTGATCCTGACGGTTTATGCCTCGGATCGGTTGGATCAGATGGATGACACGACGCTGACGCTTTATGATGCCATGCTCAGCGAGAATGATCATGACCTGTATCAATGGATCACGCGGCAGGTCGAAACGCCCGACCCTTATGGCGCGCTGATTGCCGATATTCAGAACCATATTGCTAACACTGCGGACTGATGTTTCAGGTTTAACGAAATATTCTGTTTTATTCGTCACTTTCCTTCTCAATCAAACGAGTCGGAGAGTATAGAATGAGCATACAAGAACCCTTTGTCCCAACCCTGAACGACAAGGGTTTTATGGTCGGATATCTGGAGGCGCTGTCGCTGGTCGAACGCCTGCACCGATTGTTGTTGGACGTGATCAAGGATGAATTTGAACGAGTCAACGTGTTAGAGATCAACGCAGTACAGGCGCTGCTTTTGTTCAACATCGGGGATAACGAAGTGACCGCTGGCGAATTGAAAAGCCGGGGATACTATCAGGGGAGCAACGTCAGCTATAATCTGAAAAAATTGGTCGAAATGGGCTATATGCATCACCAACGCTGCGAAATTGACCGCAGATCGGTGCGGGTGCGTCTGACCGAAAAAGGCCGGCATGTTCGTGATGTTGTTTCAGAGCTTTTTGCCCGCCACGCCGAAGGGTTGGAAAACAAGGGCGTGTTGGGGCATGAGGGGATTGCGGATATTACATCCTCGCTCAAACGGATGGAACGGTATTGGACTGACCAAATTCGTTACATCTATTAGGGTCCTGACCCTAAGGACGTAGTTCCGAAAAAACCAAGGTTTCCAGTTCTCTCAGCAGTTTTTGGGTCATTGCGCGTGCGTAATCGTTAAACCCGATGGCTGTCATCACAAAGGCGTCCGGGCCGACAATGACTTCGGACCGATAATAAGAGGACAGTTCGCCAATTTCCGCTTGGCGAATGTCACCGATGTTGGGGTCATCAACGCCGATCACCAGTCCATTGATGGTGATGCCGCTGGCCTCGATCCGGGTGCGCAGGTCGCGGGGGCGGGGGCCAAGGTTAGATTTGCCATCACCGGAAATATCCAGCGTGTGTTTCCAGCAATCAGGTTGCTGGGCCAAAAATATCTGACCCACGCGCATCGCAACACCCAGTGCTGTACCCGGCGTTGCATCGCGTCGCTGGGTCTGGCGCAGGGTTTCGATGACACTGTCGATGCTGACATCCGTTTCAATCCGGGTCCAGGGTAGGATCACCGCCTGATCGTTGGGGCCACTCCATTCATATATCATCAACATGACCGGGGCCTCAGGTAGGGAGAGCAGTTTTGCGCGCACATCCGGCGCGTCCAGTGCTGTCGCCACACCGCCCATTTGCAAACGGTATTCGCGGGCGTCGACCGACCCCGAGACATCTAATCCCAAAGCCAAAGCCTGCCTGCAATCCTGAGCGAAAAGGGGGGCTGGCAAAATCAAAGCCAAGACCACTGTTGCCGCTCGGATCATCCTGCGTCTTGCGAATGTGGGGTGAGGATGCCGATGGTGGGCGGCGTCAATTCACGTTCCAGTTTGATCCGCATGGCACGTTCATAATCCTCAAACCCGTTCGCAATCACCATAAAGGCACCAGGCCCATGCAGAAGCTGACTTTGATAATAGGCAATAAGACCAACCTCACCTTCGAAGTCAGCGGCATTCACCACCAATCCATTCACTGTCACCTCGGAAAATGGAAACTCGCGGTAGGCAACGACAGGTTCAAATCCCTCGTTGTTTTGGCCATCTCCCGCGATGTCGATGGTTTGTTTCAAACAGGTGGGCGCGCGTTCCAACAGATTGGCCCCAAAGCCAAGCGCATAACCCATTGCGGTTGGGTAATTGCTATGGCCACGGGTGCTTTGTGCGATCTTTTCCGCCACTTCAACCAAGGTGCGGCGGTTGTCGATCAATGTCCAATCCAGCAGTATTTGCTGGTTGTAACGCCCTGACCATTCATAAACCGCCAGTGCAACAGATTGATCCGCTGCAAAAAACGCTGCTTCAACTTTGGGTGAAATCAGGGCGGCAACAATGCCGCCCCGTTGCAATTGATCCTCAACCGCGTCAACGGAACTGGACACATCAATGGCCAGCACCAAGGCCAATCTGCAATTTGCCTGTCCCGCTGCGGGCACCAGCCCAAGGGCCAGCGTCGCGGCACAGGCATATCGCATCACCAATGTCCGGTGTTTTCCATGCTTGCCCATGGCTCAGCCGGGGCAAGCCGGTCACCTTCTTGTAGCAATTCGATAGAGATATTGTCGGGCGAACGCACAAACGCCATATGCCCGTCGCGGGGGGGACGGTTGATGGTCACGCCATTGTCCTGCAACTTTTGGCACATCTTATAGATGTTTTCGACCGTGTAGGCGAGATGGCCAAAATGGCGGCCATCGCTGGGCAGCCCATCGTCACCGTCCCAGTTATAGGTCAGTTCAACATCGGCATGGCCGTCGTCTTGATCGGGGGGGCATAGAAATACCAGTGTGAACCGGCCGCCCTCATTTTCCATGCGGCGGCGTTCCTTTAGGCCGAGCATCTCGTAGAATTTAATAGATTTCTCAAGGTCTTTGACACGGACCATAGTGTGCAAATATTTTGTTGGCATGCTGGTTTCCTTTTTGCATTCTGCTGACAGCAAACTAGCATGAAGGAGCGGCGATGCCAGCGGCTCTCAGAATTTTGATTGTATGCCCAAGGAGACAGACAGTTCGCGGGTGTCATAGCGGCTGATGTTTGAATATTTCCGGCCTGCGCGCACCCGCACTGTGGGGGCAAATCCGGCGTAATCAACATCAGGAAAGAAGAAATTCACATCCGCATAGACTGATTTGTCCTCGCGCCCCACGCTGGGGTGAAACAAGGCGCGAAAATCAGCATAGTCAGCCAGCCCCAAGACCACACCAGCAGATACTTTGGCAGGACCAATTTGATCAGCAAAAGAGTAGTTTGCCGCAAGGGTAGTGGACAGATTGCGCGCATTGGAAAAATCGCTGTCCGTTTGACGCAGGCTCAGCGACAGGTTGATCTGGTCACCACCTTCAAGCTTGTGTTGCACACCTGCGCTCAGGCCAGTCACAGTGCTGTCGAAAAACGACGACTGATCCGAATTTCGGACTTCAAAGGTGCCGCGCAAAGAAAACCGGGTCCGATCGCCCAACCGCCAATTGCGTCCCGCCTCTAGCCGCGCAAAACTGTAATAAGGATCGCCACCGGACCAATATTGCCCAATCGCCACGTCCAGATCGCCGCTGTTGCCGCTGTCGCCAATTGCAAAAGTGTGATTTGCGCTGACCTCAGCAAATGTGCTGCCAAAGTCACCATTTGACGTGGTTGTGGCCAACCGTCGTGCACCACTGGAAAGCGCCACACGCTGTACATAAAGCCGTGCGCTGATGTCCGTCCTGCTGCGTTTGGTGCCGCGCAAGCGGTATCGCATGCTGGCATCGACATGGCCGATCATCCCGCTGAGCGCCTGCGCGCTGCCGCTTAAGGTACCAACAATGGGGGACCCGTCGATGGTTTGCACCGCCGTGTCCGCGCCATTGTTAACGTTGGTTGAGGGGCGCACACCGCCGCGCAACGAAAACGAAAACGGATTTTCTGCCCGCACCCGGCCAAAATCACGCCCCAGTTGTGCCTCGACCTTTTTGTCAGGTGCATTTTGTACCGCACGGCGCAGCCAGAGTTGTGTCAGGGTCGGGCGGTTGTCCGCATAGGACAGTCGCGCGGCCAGTTCAGCGGCTTCAAACTTGTGCAGCTTGGTGTCGGCAAAGCGGTACGCCCGTGCCGCTGATTTGCGCGCCTCGTTTGTTTGGCCGAGCTGGCCTTGCGCCCGTGCCAGAACAAAATGGGCAAAAGATGATTTTGGATCGGCCTGCAACAACCCCTTGGCCAGTTGATACGCCAGCTCCGGTTGCCGCGAGGCCAGTGCATGTGTGGCAATTTGGCGGGCTTCGGGCAGGGTGATTTCCGTGCGCTCAGCAGGGTTAGAAGGTGCAATTTGTTGGCCCCCGGCGATAACCGGGACCAAGCAAACGACCGCACAAACAGCAGCATAAGCGACTTTTGGGATATCTCGCGCAAATTGCACGCGCCAGATCCTTACGGTGTCAAGTTACAGTCGGGCCCTGACAGCGGTGGCACGCATTCTCCCAAAACAAAGACGCCGTATTCCTCTTCGTTTGTCAGGTTGTCGATATGGTCCTCGACGTGCACGATACCAGCAACTGCCGTGGCACCGGTGCCACCAAAGATGCCGCCATACTCTCCACGGGCTTGGTTTTGCTGTTCCGCAACGCCCAAGAATGTGCCATCAGCCGCAATTGTGGTGCCTTGCAACGCAATGTCGGCAAGGGCTGCAGGCACAGTCGGGGTCGCGGGATCCGCAAAATCGACCAACCGACGGTTATAAATAATACCATCCACATTCAGCGTGGCAAAATCCGCGGTCATCTGCATGTCACCGGTGATTTCAGCGGCCTGAACTGTGGTTACAGAAGGCGACTCGCCGTTATTTGGTGGTGTCAAATCCTCACTTGAGCCCGGCCCATTCAGGAGGCCAACATAATGCCCGGTATAATAGACCAAACCGCTGTCTGGTTCATTGCTCCCCGGTTGGACGCGCGGGGTGTAGGAGGTGTTGGAATAGGCACCGCCAGCATACAGGTTTTGATATTGCACACCGGTTGCCACTACGGCTGCACGGGTGCCATCAATATCACGCACATATACCGTGCTGTGCCGACCATTGGACGCATCCTGTGCCGTATAAGCCTGATACCCCACACGGTCGAGGCCGGGACGGCGGCGATACGCGCCATTCAAAGCATTGTTATCGCCCTCAACCCCTTGGATCGAAAGCGTCTGGCTGTTTGGGTTATAGGTGAAACTGTCCACGGTTCCGGCCAAGGCTGCGGGAATGGCACCCGCCGTGCCGCCGCCCGATCCATCGGTTTGGGTTGTCGTACCACCAAAAGGTGCCGTGCCGCTGCCGCAAGCCGAAAGGCTGATCCCAAGCGCAAGGCCCATCCAAAGACGTGTCATGATAATCTGCCCTCAATTGTCGTTTGTTCTGTTTTGCCCACAGTCACAAACGGACCCGTAGGTTGTCAACGATCCATGCGGAGTGCCGGAAACTAACCTAAAAAGTGCATCCCAAACGCAATACCGCATATCGCGGTTCCTCAGGCGATTTTGCGCAGATATAGTGAAATGCGAATCCCGACCCCAAAAAACACAACCAAGGACGCCGCACATGCCTCTTTCTTCTGACCAACAAGCCGAAATCGACGCGCAGCGCGCAGAGCCGCGCCAGACCCTGCGCGCGGTCAGTGACGGGATGGAACAGCATCTGTACAAAGCGCTCCCCGTGCTTGACCACGGATTTGTGCGTGTCATTGATTATATGGGCGACGATGCCGCGATCTGTCAGGCGGCGCGGGTGTCTTATGGCAAAGGCACAAAGTCGGTGCAAAACGACGAAGGGTTGATCCGCTATCTGATGCGCCACTGGCATTCGACCCCGTTTGAGATGTGCGAGATAAAGCTGCACGTCAAGCTGCCGGTGTTCGTGGCCCGCCAGTGGATTCGCCACCGCACCGCCAACGTCAACGAATACTCCGCCCGCTATTCGATTCTGGATCGCGAATTCTATATCCCCACACCCGAACATGTGAACGCGCAATCGGTGGTGAACAATCAGGGCCGCGGTGGTGTGCTGGAAGGGGCCGAGGCCGCGCGGGTGCTAGAAATCCTGAAATCCGATTCCAATCGCGCCTATGACAACTATGAGGCGATGATCGGCACTCAAGGCCCGGATGGCGAGCCGCAAGACGGTTTGGCCCGGGAACTCGCCCGCATGAACCTGCCCTCCAACATCTACACCCAATGGTACTGGAAAGTGGACCTGCACAACCTATTCCACTTCCTGCGCCTGCGCGCCGATGCCCATGCCCAGTATGAAATTCGCGTTTATGCCGATGCGATTTGTAAGGTCGTCGCCGATTGGGTGCCTGCGGCCTATGGCGCGTTTGAGGATTACCGGTTGGGCGGTGCGACGATGTCCGGACGCGCGCTGGACTGTGTGCGTCGGATGTTGAAGGGGGAGGAGGTGACGCAGGAGAATAGCGGGATGAGTAAAGGGGAATGGCGGGAGTTTGAGGGGGTTTTGAACAACCCCGCTTAGCGGGGGCAAAAGGCTTTTGCCAAAAAGCAAGGAATGTGGGTAGAAGGAAAATTAGGCTGGAATATCTTGTATTGAGCGACAAGGATGAAGTCGTAGGAGGGGTAAGTGTATCCTCAAGCGGCGATGTCGAATTTAGGGTTCCGCTCAGACTAATTTTAGCCTCAGGCGTTAGCTTTCCCACGTCATCGAAGTGGAACAAAGATTCGCTTCAAAAAACGATAAACGATTTTGGTGCCGATAATGGTGGAGTTAGATGGAGAGACGTAAGAGTGGTGCAGGCGCACGTTCCCGCAGGTTGTTATTTCCCGCGAATAGCAAGACCTTCTACCGACCACATTAAGGATCCACCAACAGCATATGGCCTCAGTGAAGAAGATAAAATAGAATGCAAACAGGCCTTGGGCAGCTTCAAATCGATCTTAAGTCAGTTTGACGTGGTAACTCAGTCTATTCACCCTTCTCCAGATAACCTTAATGCCTATGGACCTAAAACGAGAAACTTGATGATCCTCGCTGCAACTGAGTTCGAGGCGACCGCAAAAGGTGTTTTACGGAAGAACAAATACAAAAAGAAAGAGACTGCAATATTCGACTATCAAAAACTTGAAAAGGCGATGCAACTATCGGGTTACAAAGTGCGTTTGCGTGACTTTCCTGAGATTAATCCGATCAGACCCTTTGCTGATTGGGGAGAGAACTCAAATCTTGATTGGTACAAAGCGTACAATGCTACCAAACATGATCGGTACGCAAAGTTTTCGGAAGCAAATCTTGCAAATGCGATAGATGCCATTACCGGGTGTTTTGTGCTTCTTGTCGCGAGTTACGGATGGAACGAGATTTTAGATTCTGCCCACTCATTTGCGATTGATTTAGAAATTACATCCTTTCCGGATTGGGACGTGGGGCACTTATATCGGCGAGCTAAGAAGCAAAACGGTGGTCAATATGAATTGATGTCAATCAATTCTCCGATTGAGTATCTATTTTAGCAACAATCTGTTCGCCCGGCACCGCCGGGCAGCGCCCAGACCTCCCCCATGGGGAGGGCGCTTCGCACCAGCCCCAAGGTCCAAGCGCTGCCCAGTCATGCACCTAAAACCACATCCCATTTGACTCCCCGCCAAATCCGCCCAAACATTCGCCGAATGTTCACCCTCGCAAATCCCCCCGACGGCTTCACCGATGACCCGTTCCCGCACTACGACCGCCTGCTGCGCGACACCCCCGTGTTGCCGCAGCCCGATGGTTCTGTCCTGATCTGCAAGCACGCCGATCTGAACGCGATCTACCGGGATACCAGCCTCTATATCTCCGACAAACGCGCCGCCTTTGCCCCGAAATTTGGGCAAGGCACCCCGCTTTTTGAGCATCACACCACCAGCCTCGTCTTCAACGATCCGCCTCTGCACACCCGCGTCCGGCGCATTATGACCAGCGCTTTGACCCCCAAGGCGCTGGCGCGGATGGAACCGGGATTGATTGCCGTTGTTGATCATCTTCTTGATCAAATGCCTGAAAATGCTGACTTAATCGGCAACTTTGCCAGCACCATCCCGATCCAGATCATCGGCAACCTGCTCGACGTCCCCTTGGATGAACGCGGTCCGCTGCGCGATTGGAGCCTCGCCATCCTCGGCGCGTTGGAACCGACCTTGAGTGACGCGCAACTCACCCGTGGCCACACCGCTGTCACTGAATTCAAAACCTACCTGCAAGACCTGATCGCCCGGCGCAAAGCGCACCCCGGCGACCCGGAAACCGACGTGCTGACCCGGCTGATCAATGGCGACGACACCGGGCGGTTGAGTGAAATTGAGCTGATACAGAACTGCATTTTCATCCTTAACGCTGGCCATGAAACCACGACCAATCTGATTGGTTCTGGCCTTGCCCTGTTGCATGACTATCCAAAGCAGAAACAACTGCTTATTAACGATCCGACCCTGGTCGACAAAGCCGTTGAAGAGGTCCTGCGCTTTCGGTCTCCAAACCAGTTTGGCAATCGCGAAACCACAGCGGATGTCACAATTGGCGGCGTTCATATCCCCAAAGGCACCAACCTGCACCTGTGCATTGGTGCCGCCAACCGTGACCCGGATGTTTTTGATAACCCAGCGGAATTTGACATCACCCGCCATCCCAACCGCCACCTTGCCTTTGCTGGCGGTCCTCATGTCTGTGTTGGTCTGACTCTGGCCCGAATGGAGGGACGCATTGCCTTGCAGCGATTTTTGCAGCGCTATCCCGGTTACGAAATCCTGCCCGGCCGCAAAGGCGGCGGGCGCATCCGGTTTCACGGCCCAAGCCAACTGCCCGCGCGGCTGTTGTAAAAGCGCCAAAAACCACTGGACTTGATCCTGACCACCCTGCACAGTTGCGACTAAGAAACGGTAAACTCAAATAGTGAACGAGGGATCATATGCGTCTACCAACAGCAATATTGACCGGGGCCAGCCTGATGATGGCGGTAGTGTTGCCGGGTCAGGTCGCCGCCGAGGTGAACATTTACCCCTATCAGGCCAGTTCAAATTACTGCCCTGCTGGTATGCAGCCGATCTCAATTTCCGGGGTGATCTGCTGTGGTACACCGAACCAATCCGTCAGCTATCAGCAGGCCAAGGCAGCCCCGGTCAAACGTCACCGGGTGGTGAAGAGGCGCTATGTGCGGTCAGCGCGGGCGCATTGTCCGGTTGGGACCAAGGGCTGCAACTACGATTGATCCGGCCCATTTGCGACTCGTCCACAGTGGGGCTATGGCATCAGAGCAGAGCAATGTCCGAGGCCATGTCGCGTCCATCGCGCCCCTCTATCATTTCAAAACTGACTTTTTGATCGTCTGCCAGACCGGTCAAGCCAGACCTTTCTACGGCTGAAATATGGACAAACACGTCCTTGCCGCCACCCTCTGGCGCGATAAAGCCGTATCCCTTTGTTGTGTTGAACCACTTTACGGTACCTGTTGGCATGCTTTTGCCCTTTCCGTTGTCTTTCACTTGCCTGCATATGCAGGGTGGCCCGCACCATCGTAAAATGGTTAACAGACCATAAGAGAAAAGATTGTTCGGTTGGTTGAAAAATCAAGGGAAAGCGTCAAAGTCGTTTGAGAACAGTAGGGTTCTCGACTGGTGGCGATGAAAAATGAGGCAGAATTTATGAAGATTTATGGTTTGAAAAATTGCGACACCTGCCGCAAGGCGCTCAAGGCTTTGTCGTCTGCACAGTTGATTGACGTGCGCGAGACTGGTTTGCCTGAAGATATATTGGATCGCGCATTAACCCAGTTTGGGGCGGCATTGCTAAACACCCGATCAACCACATGGCGCGGGCTAGACGAGGCGGATCGGCAACGAGATCCACGGGCGCTTATTCTGGAGTATCCAGCATTGATGAAACGTCCACTTATTGCGGTAGATAATCACCTTTTTCTGTCTTGGAGTAAAGAGATAGAAGCTGAAGTTAATGCATTGCTTTAACTTCAGCTAAGCTTGTTTCCCAATTTTATCTAGACGCAGCAACTCGCGGCTGAAGAGCCCGATCAAAGGAGAGTGGTCCGGCCCCCTTGATCACTAAGACAGCAAGCACAAACACCCAAAAAGCGCGTTGATCTAAAATGGGTGCATCTGCGAACCTATCAAACCAAGCCCCCAACGCGCTTGCCTGGCCGTGGCCGTAAATATCTGTCAGCGATTGCACAATGACAAACCCGACCATGCCCAATGCGGCAAGACGGGTGAGGAACCCAAGCACAATCAATGTGGGCAGAATGAATTCAGCCAACGTGCCGGCCACAACAACCAAACGGTGAAAGATCGACAACGCGTCGCTGTCATAACCAACGGCCTCAAACGCCTTTGGGAAAATTTGTGCATATGCGCCAGCGGATGGGGTCCAGAGGCCGGAAATGCCGTCGCCCAGTTTGGTCATACCGGAATTCAGGAAATAGACCAGCAACACGGCTGCAAACACAAAGCGCGCCAAGGTTGGGATCAACCAGTCCGCAGCGGCCAAACGATGAGCTAGGGTCGAGTAAAGCGATATGAGGGCAGTCATGTATTTTCCTTCAAGGGGATCAAATCCGAAAATGTGTTCGTGGTTAGGGCAAGGGTCAGGCTGGCACTGAGATCAAAATTTGGCGCGCTTGTTGTGGCCGCGTCTATTGCGGTTGCAAACGTCTGACCGTTATTCAGTTGCTCCAGCCATTCGGCGGCACCCTTGGGCAGTAGATGTGGTTCTGGGTCAAACTCGGGCCGGGTGATCAAGACATCTTGGGCTGTTGCGCTTGGCTTGGGTGCACCTTTTACGAAGTTGAAACGCCAGATATCATATAGCGGCCAGCTTGATCGGATGATCTGCGTTGCAGGTGCAAGAGAGAAAGTGACCTGCATCAACGCGTCTTCGTCCATTGCTTGCAAACGGGATGGGTCAAACGGGGCGGCGTCCGCGGCGTGGTAGGACCTGCGCATGGCCAAATCGAAACGCGCAGCATCAGCCAGATAGCCGATGTGGGAGAGCGGCCCAAAGCCTGCAATAAATTCGGGGAATTCAGCACCATAGAACATCATCAGTGGTGATGAGGGGGGATGGGCACGGATGTACATCGGCACAAGTGCGTCGAAATTTGCGGTCCCAATCAGTTTGCGGACCAAGGGAAAGGCAGTTTTCATCGCTTCAATCAATGACACGGTCACGTTGTTGCGATAAACCGCATAGCGCCGTCCAGCGGGGGCATTTCCCCCGTCCAACAATCCCTCGGGAACAGGTTGGCCAGCGTCTAAAAGGGCGGCACGAAATTCAGATTGCGTGGTCATAGCGCTAAGGCCACCGCCGCACGGTCCGCCTCTGCACGTAGAACTGGCCAATCGGGGACATCATTGTCCCATTCAACCAAAACAGGCTGTGGGCCTGTTTGGGCCAATGTATAGTCAAGCAAGTCCCAAACCGGATCGACCACAGGTTTGCCATGGCTGTCGATTAACAAAGGTGCGCCTGCATCGTCTTGGTCAGTGTCGTGACCGCCGACGTGTATTTCGCGGACGTCGTCTATTGGGTAGGCGTCGATGTAATCCTGCGGGCTGAGGCCCAGATTTGTGGATGAAATAAACACATTATTGACATCCAGCAAGAGTGCGCAGCCTGTTCGGTGGATAAGCTGTTGCAAAAAGTCGGTTTCAGACAAGGTAGATTCAGCAAAAACAAGATAGCTTGACGGATTTTCAAGCAACATTTGCCGTCCCAGCGTCTGCTGGACTTGGTCAATATGGTCTGCAACCCGCGATAGGGTCTGTTCGGTATAGGGCAGGGGCAGCAGGTCGTTCAGAAACTCGGAGCCATGGGTAGACCATGCTAAATGTTCGGAGAAACTGGCGGGGTTGATCCAATCGCACAAGCGTTTGAGGCGGGCAAGATGGTCACGGTCAAGAGGGGTTTCGCCGCCAATGGACAGGCCTACACCATGTACGGATATGGCCAATCGTTCCGACAGGGCGCGCAGTTGCGCCAAGGGGCGTCCACCGTCGCCCATATAGTTTTCCGCATGCACCTCGATCCACTCAACGGGTCCGGGGTCGGCAAGCAATTGGGTGAAATGTTGAGGTTTATAGCCAACGCCGGGGGTGTTTGGCAGGGTGTCAAAGCGGGGGGGATTGTCGCGCATCGGATGCCCTCCGGTCTTTGCGAGCTTAGGATTTGGCCTTGGGCAGCGCACCGCCCAAAGCTGATGTTTCTGTGCTTGCGTTTATGCCGGCAGATCACGGTCCAGCGCTTCCAGCGAACCAGTACGCTCAGTACCGTCCGCCATTTTTGGCAGGTCGATTTCGGCGCAAGTGCCTGCATCAACCAGTGTCCATGCGTTGCCCTGATAGTCAGTCACAGACGTACCTGCACATGTGGTGCCGGGACCCGCGGCGCAATCGTTTGCGCCTGCAAGAGACACGCCATAGCACTTCTCTTTTGAGGCTGCTTCGGCGGTTGTGGTGGTCTGCGCTGTCATGGCTGCGGCCACTGCACCAGCGATTGCAAAAGATTTAAGAGTGGTAGACATATTTCATATCCTTTGGTTGGTCTGCATCAAGTCTGATGAGATATATAAAGCATTACAGGTCCGTTAACACCATTCACGAGCAGGTGTTTCACGATCCCGTCAGAAATTGAGCGTTTTAGCGCTGAATCTCGAAATATAGACGGCGAAATCCGTGATCTATTGTTACAATGCACAAAAAAGGGCGGCACATTGGCCGCCCCCGTGAGAATTGTTACAAACCCAATCAGCGCAGATCAGGTGGGGTCGCCTCAAGTTTCAATGCGGTGACCACATCAGCCAGCGCCTGAACGGAGGTTTGTTTTTCACCCAAACGACGGACAGAGACGGTTTTTTCCTCAACCTCCCGCGCGCCGACGGCTAAGATCACTGGCACCTTGCCAACAGAATGTTCGCGCACCTTATAATTGATCTTTTCGTTGCGGATGTCGGCCTCGACCCGCACACCAGCTGCGCGCAGGGTTTCAACCACTTCCGAGACGTAATCGTCGGCCTCAGAGGTGATAGAGGCCACAACAACCTGACGCGGGGCCAGCCAGAACGGCAGTTTACCTGCCGAGTTTTCGATCAGGATACCGATGAACCGCTCAAAAGAGCCCAGACAGGCACGATGCAACATATAGGGGCGATGTTTGGCCCCATCCTCGCCTACAAATTGCGCGCCCAACCGCTCTGGCAGGTTGGGGTCAACTTGAAACGTGCCACATTGCCATTCGCGGCCAATCGCGTCGGTCAGTTTGAAATCGAGCTTTGGCCCATAGAACGCACCTTCGCCTGCGTCCAAAGTATAGGGATGACCCGCTGACTTGATCGCACTTTCGAGCGCATTTTCGACATGATCCCAGCTTTCTTCCGACCCCACACGCTTGTCGGGACGGGTGGCGAACATGATCTCAAACTTTTCAAACCCGAGATCTTTGTAAACGGAGGAAAGATAGTCGATGAATGCAGCACATTCCGCTTCGATCTGATTTTCACGGCAGAAAATATGCCCATCATCTTGCGTAAAGCCACGCACCCGCATGATGCCGTGCAACGCGCCCGATGGTTCATAGCGGTTGCACGATCCAAATTCGGCCATGCGCAACGGCAGATCACGGTAAGATTTCATACCTTGGTTGAAAATCTGCACATGGCAGGGGCAGTTCATTGGTTTCAGGGCGTTGATTGATTTTTCACGGGCGTGGTCTTCGTCAACCTCAACGATGAACATATGTTCTTGGTACTTGTCCCAATGACCGGATGCTTCCCACAGTTTGCGGTCCACAACCTGAGGTGTGTTCACTTCAACATACCCCGCAGCGCGTTGTTTGCGGCGCATGTAATCTTGCAAAGTGGTGTAGATTGACCAGCCGTTTGCATGCCAAAAAACTTGACCGGGCGCTTCTTCTTGCATGTGGAACAGGTCCATCTCGCGGCCCAGCTTGCGGTGGTCGCGTTTGGCGGCTTCTTCAAGCATGTTCAAATGCGCGCGCAACTTTTCCTTGCCGGTAAAGGCCACGCCGTAGATGCGTTGCAACATGGCGCGGTCGCTGTCGCCGCGCCAATAGGCACCGGCAATCGACATCAATTTGAACGCGTCACCAGGTACTTGCCCGGTGTGTTGCAAGTGCGGACCACGGCACAGATCCTGCCAGTCACCATGCCAATACATGCGCAGGGGTTCATCCCCGGGGATCGCGTCGATCAATTCAACTTTATAGGCCTCGCCCAAGTCCTCGTAATGCTTGATCGCGCGGGCGCGGTCCCAAACCTCGGTACGCACGGCATCACGTTTGTTGATGATTTCCTTCATCTTTTTCTCGATCAGCCCAAGGTCTTCGGGGGTGAAGGATTCAGCGCGGTCAAAGTCATAATACCAGCCGTCTTTGATCACCGGGCCGATGGTAACGCGTGTGTCAGGCCAAATTTCTTGCACTGCGCGGGCCATGATATGCGCCAGATCGTGACGCACCAGTTCATTGGCTTGGTCTTCATCCGCCATGGTGTGAATGGCGATGTCGGCATCACCTTCAATCGGCCAAGCCAGATCAAAGTGCGCGCCGTTTACGGTGGCGCTGATTGCCTTTTTGCCCAAAGATTTGGAGATGTCATTGGCAACTTCACCAGCGGTGATCCCGGCCTCATAAGACCGTATATTGCCATCGGGAAGGGTAAGGGAGACTTGGGCCATGTGCGGCACTCCTCGTCGGTTTGGCGCCTACGAGACGCCCGGTTGCGGGTTATGTGTTTGGGGTATTTGGCCGCGAGGGATGATGTTGTCAATGGCGCAGCAAGGAGCGCCGCGCCATTGTTCGACAAAAGTGGTTTTCAGGCCGACCAAACCGCATAGGCCATGATCAGGCAGCACAGCCAGCCCGCATTGAACAGGATCGGACGCAGCGGCATCTTGGCAAATCCGCTGATCATGCCAATGGCGTGGGCGACACGTATCCAAAAGAACGTGATTGCGGTCCAGAAGGTCAGCGCGGAATAGCCATCAACCCGGTCCATGATCAGCACCAGAATGGCGAAGGGCAAAAGTTGCTCTAGCAGGTTCAGATGCGCACGGTGGGCGCGGTGCACCCAAGGCCGTACTTTGGATAAATCGCTGGGCCGGGTGAAGTTATCGGCGGCGGATGGCTCTTTTGAGACCCCAATAATGTAGGGAATCCAAAGCGATGCCGCGAGCACGCATAGGCAGGTTAAAATGCCCAGTTCGGTTGTGAGTTCAGGTGTCATCAATCTGTTCTTTCTATTTGCTTACATCGCCGTTTTCATGGCTGTTCCGGTCTCAAGCCAAGACTTGAGCGATGCCGCAAGCCGTGCCCATCCTTCCGAGACGCCTTCTTGACCTGCGGGGATGTCGTAATGTTCGATGGTGAGTTTGCAGTTCGGGCCTTGGGGCTCAATGATAAACGCCATGTGCGATCCGGGCGCGTCTGGCCCGAAAAAATGGGGCTCAAATGTTGCTTCTATCCGGGTCTTTGGGGTCACTTTGGTCGGGCGTTGCGACAGCATCTTGTTGCCATCGGGTAAAATCCAGGTCAATTCGCCGCCAACTTTTGCGTCACCTTCGACGCGTTCGCACATGAAATGATAGGCGGCCATGCTGTCAGGATTGCTCAGCGCATCCCAAAGTGCGTCTTGGGTGCAGCGGATGAATGTCTGCATGATGAAATCAGGTTTGGTCATATCGTCGTTCCTTTCGAGGGTTGCTTTTAGGGTCAACACCGCTCGCGCCGCTGGTTTACTAAGCATCGGCTCAATCCAGCGATCTATGGTTTGTTGCAGGGGGACGGCGTTCAGGTAATGAAATTTGAACCGCCCCTGTTTCTTGGTCACCACCAGCCCGGCGTTCTCAAGCACGCCTAAGTGCTTCATCACGCCAAAGCGGGTCATTTCCAGCAGCTCTGTCAGGTCTTGCAAGGTCTGCCCGTCACGTTGGCGCAAGGCGTCCAACAGGGTGCGGCGGGCCGGATCGGCAAGAGCTTTGAAAATGCTATCCATAGAATCGCTTATAGGTGATTAAATAGTCACGTGACAATAGGGTCACCTAAAATCATCTGGTTGCCCTTGGGTCAGACCCCGCGCATGATCTGGCCAAGCGTAAGGGAGCAGAGATGAGCGATACCGAATTTCTAGAAACAGCGTCGGGCAGGCGGATCGCCTATCATCGTACGCCGGGGCATGGTCCGTGGATCGTTTTTCTGGGCGGGCTAAAGTCCGACATGATGGGCACCAAGGCGGTGTTTTTGGAAGACTGGGCGCGGCGCGAGGGCCGGGCGTTCTTGCGGTTTGATTATTCCGGGCATGGGGAATCCTCAGGGGTGTTCACCGATGGCTGCATTGGCGATTGGGCCGAAGATACGGCGGCGGCGGTTGCCGCATTGACGGACGGGCCGATTGTGCCTGTGGGGTCGTCGATGGGGGGCTGGCAGGCCTTGTTATTGGCACGGGCACAGCCGGAACGGATTGCCGGATTGGTCACCATCGCGGCGGCCCCGGATTTCACAGAGGATGGCTATTGGGCGAATTTCACCGAAGCGCAAAAGCAGACCTTGGCAGACGCAGGGCAGGTCGAATTGCCATCGGATTATATGGAACCCTATATCATCACCCGCCGGATGATTGAGGATGGTCGCCAGCAATCGGTGCTGCGCGATCCGTTACAGTTGTCCTTCCCAGTACGGTTCTTGCAAGGCACAGCGGACACGGCGGTCAGCGTGGCAACGGCAGTTCGGCTGTTGGAGCACGCAAGCGGGCCAGACATGCAATTGCAACTGGTGAAAGATGCGGATCATCGGTTTTCGGATGGTCCATGTCTTGATCTCATTCTTAATGCAGTGGTTGAAGTTAGTAGCGTAACACATTGAAGAAAGTGAATAAATGCAACAACGTATTTCATTGATCACGCTGGGCGCGCGCGATCCGATTAAACTGGCTGCTTTTTATGATGCCCTTGGCTGGACTCGTGAAGAAAGCCCAGATGGGGTTATTGCCTATGATCTGATTGGCCAGACTTTGGGGATCTATCCGCTTGAAAAACTAGCAGAGGATATCGGCGTGGATGTTGGCACACTTGGCCACGGTGCCGCGACTTATGGCTATAACGTACCTGAAAAAGATCAGGTCGCCCCGTTGTTGGCCAAGGCTGAAGCGGCGGGCGGCAAGGTGTTGCGGCCTGCGTCTGATGTATTTTGGGGGGGGCATATTGGGTATTTTTCTGACCCAGAGGGACACATCTGGGAAGTGGCGCATAACCCGTTTTCACCGCTTGGCCCTGACGGCGCATTCCGCTGGAATGGCTATAGCTGATGCGCAAACCGGCCAGCATGTGGAGCCTTGAGACTTTTGGCCGGGTGCGGTTGTCGCAGTATTTCTACATGCGCGATTTTATGTATTCGGAGATTTCGGGGTTTCACGGGCGGCCCAATGTGCCGGAGAATCCTGATTTGGCCATCTCAAATGGCAGGGCGTTTTGTGAGGCCTTGATGGACCCGTTGGAGGAAACCTTTGGCCGGGTGGCGGTGCGATCTGGGTACAGGTCACCTGATCTGAACCGCTATGGCAATGAAAACAAACTCAATTGTGCGCACAATGATCACCCCCTCGAATGTCACATCTGGGATCGTGGCGATGGCGATGCTGCCATTGCGGGGGCATCCATTGTGATCCCCTGGTTTGCCGATCAGTATGATCAGGGCCGCGATTGGCGTGATCTGGCATGGTGGTTGCACGATCATCTGCCCTATTCAGATATTTGGTTTTTTCCCAAACTCGCAGCCCTTAATCTGGTCTGGCGGCCCAAGCCACTGCGCACGATTTCAAGCTATATCGCGCCACGTGGCATGTTGCTGCGCGCAGGTGCGGAACCGAGTGAAACCAAGGCTGAAAGGGCACATAGATATGCCGATTTTCCAGCCTTTCGCGGAATTGCGCCCCGTTTGCCGCAGCCGATATTGCGACCTGCCTGATGCGTGATATAGAGAGAGCGGGTATGGCAAATAGGGCAGCGATGAAATCCTTTGAATTCAACAAGGTACGCAATCGTGGCTGAACCTTTGGTGCTATTGCCCGGCATGATGTGCGATGCGCGGCTGTTTGGCCCGCAGATCGCTGAATTGTCTGCTGATACGGCAGTGATGGTCGCGCCCATTACCCAAGGCGAACGGATTGAAGAGATCGCATCAAGCCTGCTGGACCAATTGCCCAAGCGGTTTGCATTGGCGGGGCTGAGCATGGGCGGCATTGTCGCAATGGAGCTTTTGCGCCGTGCACCAGATCGGATCACCCGTATCGCACTGATGGACACCAACCCGCTGGCGGAAACCCCGGTGATCGCTGCAAACCGTGAACCGCAGATCGTCAAAGTACGCTCTGGCCGGATGCTTGAGGTGATGCGCGACGAGATGAAACCGAATTATCTGGCCCCCGGCCCGTACCGAGGAGAAGTGCTTGATCTGGTGATGGATATGGCAGAGGCATTGGGGCCAGAGGTGTTCATTCGCCAGTCGCGTGCTTTGCAGCGCCGCAAGGATCAGCAGGCGACCCTGCGCAAATGTAAGGTGCCAACGCTTGTGTTATGCGGGGCGCATGATGCGCTTTGTCCGGTCAAGCGGCATACGTTTATGGCTGAACTGATCCCCTATGCTGAGTTGGTTGTGCTGGAAGATTCCGGGCACCTGCCGACATTGGAACAGCCCGCTGAAACCACGGCGGCGCTGCGCGCATGGATGCGGCAGCCTTTGGTTTTACGTTAAAGCGTCTCGCGAAACGCTGTAAATATCAGTTATTTGTCTGCAACAAACCGGCGCGCGTTCCTTTGGGAAGCACGGTAACAGGGCTGTTGGTTTCAAGTGTGGCAACGTCAAAGAAGGGTGTTTGTTTCCAACGCCCTGATAGCCGCCCACCGATAACACGTGCGACCATGCCCCAGATTAAACGCGGCAATCCTTCATGTTTTGGCTTACCTCCTGCGACGGGGATGAAGCCACGCCCGACGATCGGGCCAAGCGTGGTGGTATCAGCCAACCGATTTGTGCGGATGCCAACAAATGACGCCTTAGGGCTGCGCATCGTGTTAAACAGTGGTACATTGCAACACGCGGCATACCAACGCAGCAGGTTCTTTTCACCAAATGAAAAGACCGCAAGCTGATCCTGTCCTTGGTCAAAGACAATCCGGTCCGGTGACGTTTGGTAGATGCGCACGGGACCCGGTGCCGGATCGGGCTGACCCAGATGTATTTCGGCGGCACGGCAATCCGCGCAAAAACACTCTGCATGGGTATCGCTGCGCGCATTTGCACTGCACAGCGTCCCTTTGAGCGTTCCGCATTTACAGCTGAACGTGATGTCGGGCATTTTTGGCATATCGGTTTAAGCAGCCGCGTTCTTGTTGGCGGTTTTCTTTGCTTTAGCCGGAGCAGGGGCTTCATTTGCGTCGATAAAGGCCAGCACCAGTGGCCGGATATTCTGACGCCAGCTTTTGCCCGCAAAAATACCGTAGTGGCCGGCACCTTCTTCGACATGGCTGGCCTTTTTACTGTCGGGCAGACCAGTGCACAGGGCAAGTGCTGCAATACACTGGCCGGGGGCCGAAATATCGTCCTTGGTGCCTTCGACGGTTTTTACAGCAACGGTTGTGATCTTGCCGATATCGACTTTCTTACCTGCCACCATGAATTCATTCTTGGCGATTTCGCCTTTTTTAAAAATGCGGTCGACAGTGGACAGGTAAAATTCCGCAGGCATGTCCATGACGGCCAGATATTCATCATAGAATTTGTTGTGTTTGTCATTTTCATGTGCCTCGCCTTTGGCGGCGCGGTTGATCTGATCAACAAAGGCTTTTTCATGAGTTTCCTTGTTCATCGAGATAAACGAGGACAGTTGCAACAGACCCGGATAGACCTTGCGGCCCACACCGGCGTATTTGAAACCAACCCGTTGGATCATGAACTGCTCAAGCTGGCCCATGGTGACGCGGCGGCCAAAATCGGTGACATCGGTTGGCGTCGCATCGGGGTCAATCGGCCCCCCAATCAAGGTCAATGAGCGGGGCTGCGCATCGGGGTCTTCTTCGGCAAGATAGGCCGTTGCCGCCAAGGTCAGTGGGGCAGGCTGGCACACAGCGATCACATGGGTGTCAGGACCAAGGTGGCGCATGAAGTCGACCAGATAGAGCGTGTAATCCTCAACATCGAATTTGCCAGCGCTGACAGGGATATCGCGGGCGTTGTGCCAATCTGTAATATAGACGTCGCAATCGGGCAGTAGGCTGATCACAGTTGAGCGCAGCAATGTTGCATAATGGCCCGACATCGGTGCGACCAACAATACTTTGCGTTTCTTGTCGGTGCGGCCTTGGACACGGAAATGGATCAGGTCGCCAAAATCGCGGCTGATCTCTTTTTCAATGGTGACAAGGCGGTCTTGGCCGTTGGCACCCACAAAAGGGGGGATTTTCCAATCGGGTTTTGTCACCATACGAGAGAACGTGCGTTCGGTGACTTCACCCCATGCGGCCATCCACTCCAGACCAGGATTTGGAAACATCGACAAAGCGGGGTAGGATGCCATCGCAAGCGCAGAAGCGCCGAGCCACTGATTTGTATTCCGAATGGTTTCCATCAAATCGTAAGTTGCCATATAGCGCACGATAGGGTCTCCTTGTTTATAGGCCCAAAGCTTGGGCACATCGTCGCTTCTTCCTCCCCAGGGTCGGCGACGTTATGCTGCAAGTGCGAAGATAGGAGTTAAAAGTTAAGATGACAACTAAAACCACCCAAGGCGATGTAACTCCTGAGGCAGCCCTGACCCGCATGGCCGAAAATTTGAAGAAAGTAGAGGCACTGACGGAGCGTCTGACCCAGGTGATGACCAACCGCCAGACACATCAGCAGGCATTGGATGGTCCTAATCAAGAGTTGTTCACCAAGGCCACGCAGTCTTATATGGCCGAGGCGATGCAGAACCCGGCCAAGTTGATGGAGCATCAAATGGGGTATTGGACCCGCACCGTCACTCATTTCATGGAAGCCCAGCAGGCACTGTCCAAAGGCGAGTTGAAGGCCCCCGAAGACAAGACCGCCAGCGACCGTCGCTTTGCCAACCCACTTTGGCAGTCTCATCCCTATTTTAACTTCGTCAAACAGCAGTATCTGATCAATGCTGATGCGCTGAAACAGGCGGTTGAAGATGTCACAGACATGAGTCCGCGCGAAAAGAAGCGGTTGGGACATTTCAGCCAGCAGATCATCGACATGATGAGCCCGACCAATTTTCTGGCCACCAACCCAGACGCGTTGGAGCGTGCCGTCGCGACCGAAGGCGAAAGTCTGGTTAAGGGCCTTGAAAACCTAATTTCTGATCTTGAGGCCAACAACGGCGAGATGGTGGTTAAACTGGCTGATGAAACCGCGTTTGAATTGGGCCGCAACATCGCCACTACGCCGGGCAAGGTTGTGTTTCGCAACCGGATGTTCGAACTGATCCAATATACTCCGACCACGGAAAAAGTGCACAAGACACCGCTGATCGTGTTCCCGCCGTGGATTAACAAATACTACATTCTCGATCTTAAAGCGCAGAACAGCTATGTGAAATGGGTTGTCGATCAGGGATATACCTTGTTCATGGTCTCTTGGGTGAACCCCGATCCGACCTACCGCGATGTCGGCATGGAAGACTATGTTGAAGACGGATATCTAGCTGCGATCCACGAGGTCAAAGAGATCACCGGCGAAAAACAAGTCAACGCCGTGGGCTATTGCATTGCGGGCACAACGCTGTCGTTGACGCTGTCCCTTCTTAAACAACGCGGCGACACGTCGGTCAAATCCGCAACATTCTTTACCGCGCTTACTGATTTCTCTGACCAAGGCGAATTTCAGCCTTTCCTGACCGATGATTTCATCGACGGGATTGAAGCGGAAACCGTGGACAAGGGCGTGCTGCCCTCAGTGATCATGGCGCGGACCTTTTCGTTCTTGCGTGCCAATGACCTTGTCTATGGTCCTGCGGTCAAAAGCTATATGATGGGGGAAACCCCCCCCGCCTTTGATCTGCTCTATTGGAATGGTGACGGGGCCAACCTGCCTGCCAAGATGGCGATGCAGTATTTGCGCGGGTTGTGCCAACGCAACGAACTGGCCGAGGGCGGTTTTGACCTGATGGGGCATCATCTGGAACTGGGCGACATTGACGTGCCGCTCTGTGCAATTGCCTGCGAAACCGATCATATCGCGCCGTGGAAAGATAGCTATCGAGGCGTTCAGCAGATGGGATCCAAGAACAAGACCTTCATCATGACCCAATCGGGTCATATCGCGGGCATCGTCAATCCGCCAAGCAAGAACAAATATGGCCACTACACCAATACGGCGCTGGATTTGGATCACGTCGATTGGCTGGAAGGTGCTAAATTCCATGAAGGATCATGGTGGCCGCGTTGGGAAAGCTGGCTGAAAAAGCTGTCTGGAACCCAGATAAATGCCCGATTCCCTGGTGATAAGGGACGGACAATAATCTCTGATGCGCCCGGCGAATACGTGTCAAAGAAAGCAAGGCTTTGATTTTATTTGTTTTTTGACCGCTAAAAATTTTTATGCTGCAGTGCAGAAAAAACTTGAAATGCCGCAGTGCAGCATCTATATCCTTTTGCAGAAGCAGAACGGTGGAATGTTCCACCAAGCATCAAGGATTGATAAGATGACAAAGACACCAGATATGGCCGCAATGTTTAAAGACGTTATGGGCTCTTTCCCAGTAGACACTTCCGCAATGGAAGGTTCTTTCAAGACAGCATCAGCACTGAACGAAAAACTGTCCGGCGTTGCCCTGACAGCTGCTGAAAAGTCTGCTGAAGTCTCTAGCAAATGGACCAAAGACACATTGGCGAAATTGGCCGACATGTCCAAAGCCAAGGCAGAGCCAGCTGACTACGCAAAAGCAATGACAGATTTCGCATCTGCCTCTGCTGAAGTTGCTGTTGAAAATATGGCTGCTTTCGCTGAAATCGCGAAAAAAGTTCAGATGGACACAGTTGAATTGATGATGTCTGCTGGCAAAGACATGCAGTCAGACGCAACAGCTGCTGTTAAAAAAGCTACAGACGACGTTACGGCTGCTGCGAAAAAAGCAACATCCAAGTAAGTTGACCGATCTCACATCGTTTCCTCCCTGTTGGATGTGAGGGCAGGGCGGGCTCATTGAGCCTGCCCTTTCTTTTTGTGCGGGCCTGCCATAAGCTGCACTGCAGCACGTAGACCTGAGGGAGGAAAACCGTGGCGGACACAGTCAAACCATTGCTGATCAAGCGCTATGCATCGCGGCGGCTCTATAACACTGAAACCAGCGATTATGTCACGCTTGAGGATATCTCCGGATTTATCCGCGATGGCCGCGAGGTGCAGATTGTAGACCTAAAATCTGGCGATGATCTGACCCGGCAATATCTGCTGCAAATTATTGCAGAGCACGAAAGCCGTGGCGAATCTGTTTTGCCTGTCGCTGTGCTGAATGATCTGGTGCGCAGCTATATGTCAGGTGACGTGTCGGTGGTGCCGCAGTTCTTGCAATCCTCTTTTGATATGCTGCGGGATGGGCAAGCACGGGTCATGGAAAACATGACGTCGATGAACCCAATGGCCAAGATGCCAGGTTTGGGTGTGATGCAGGCGCAGCAAGAAGCGTTCATGAAAGCGATGACAGGCGGTTGGGGCGCTGGTGGCAAAACCACCACGTCCGCTGCTGAGCGACAAGCAGAACCTGATCAAAGCGAAGATCTGGACGCGATCAAAAAGCAGTTGGCTGAATTGCAGGACAAACTGTCAAAGCTCAAGTGATCTAAGCGGCTTGAGCATCGGCGCTGGCTTCAAGTGCGGTTAGGATTACTTCGCAGACACAATCCAGATCGGCCTGGGTCAATTGAACGGGCAGGCGCACATCGCAAGCGCGCATTAACATGGCACGGGTCTGTGGTAGGTCCGGCAAGTCGGGGATGAATTT
Organism: Sulfitobacter sp.; assembly: GCA_051251995.1. Lineage (GTDB taxonomy): Bacteria > Pseudomonadota > Alphaproteobacteria > Rhodobacterales > Rhodobacteraceae > Sulfitobacter. Next base: position 387,357 of record JBPOFF010000001.1, on the reverse strand, counting down.
CCAGTTCCAAAAAGCACGCGCATTGTCAGTGCTTTGGCCGAATATCTGTACTTTTACACCCCCCTTATCGGCGGCGGCAGCGAATGCCTGAACTGCTGCACTGTCCATATCTTGCAGATTGAATTGGATTGAATCAGGGGCGCGGACCTCGCCTTTTAGTGGTGACGGGACAACGATAAATGGCGATGTTGACAGCCTTGCGGCCACGTAATCATGGTTGCACAGTCCATCTGCGACACGGCGCGCAAGATGTGACAATTGCGGACGGATCACCGCAGCAGCAAGGTTTGACAGTCGTAGGTTATAAAGCGGTAATTGGTTCTGCCAACGGGCGAATGTGTCCTGTAATACGGGGTGCTTTTTCCAGTTATGCTCATAGGCTCCTGACATAATGATTGCGCGCGCCACCAGATCAGCGTCATCAGTGATCATGACCCCGCCTTCGCCAGCGTTGATCATTTTGTACGATTGGAAGGAAAAACAACCAATGCGCCCAATGGTACCGATCTTGCGGCCATGCCAAAGCGTGCCAAGCGAATGCGCAGCGTCCTCGATCACTGGAATATCTGCACCATTACAAAGCGCCATGATCGCATTCATGTCAGAGGTGTGGCCCCGCATGTGGCTGACAATCACCGCATCAATCTTTGGCAATTTCGCGGCAAAATCCGTCAAATCAATGCGGTAGTTGTCGCCGACTTCACACAGAACGGGATGATATCCGGCGTGGATCACCGCAGATGGGACTGCCGCAAAGGTAAACCCGGGGATCAATACCTGAGCGCCTTTGGGAAGATCGAGCGCCAACAACGACAGGAAAAGTGCGGCCGAGCATGATGAGACGGCAAGCGCATATTTGCTGCCCATCATTTCGGCAAACTCACCCTCAAGCAGGGAAACAGGCGCATCAGAGCCCGCCGTGTAGCGGAATAGATCGCCCGACCGCAGCAAGTTATCAATCGCATCGCGTGCCTCGGCGGGGATGGATTCCGCTTGGTGCAGGTTTGGCATATTCATTTCACAATTCCGGCTATTTTCTTGTTGATTTTTAAGCCATGTAGCCGCGCAAACCAAGGGCTTTTGCAGATTGTGATGTTGCAGCGTTAGCGGTTAAACGCCAAGTCGGTCCCGGAGGGAATACCATGTCATTGCAAGGACCAGCAGCGGATTACGCAAAGCAGCACCGCCCGGAAACGGTAAAGTGGGAATGCGTGACATCGTGTCAAAACCGTCGGTCTCGCCCTGAATCGCCTGTGCCATCAGCTGTCCGGCATGGGTTGCCGTGCCGACACCGTGACCAGAATAGCCAGAGGCGGACAGGACGTTCGGCGCAACGCGTGTGACATAGGGCAGGCGTTTCATGGTGATGCCAAGTGTACCACCCCACGCATAGTCGATCTTGACGTCTCGCAATTGTGGAAAGATCACCGACATCGGTTTGCGCACCTTGGCCGCGATGTCAGAGGGGAATTTGTAGCCATAGCTTTCGCCGCCGCCAAACAGCAGTCGGCCATCATGTGAGAGGCGGAAATAGTTCACCACAAAGCGACTATCCGCCACAGCAACGTCGCGGGGCAACACATCTTTGATCCGGTCGCCCAAAGGTTCGGTTGCCGCAATGAAATTGTTGATCGGCATGACCCGCGCGGCGACCTTTCGATTCAACCCACCCAGATAACCGTTACAGGCAAGGATCACATGGTCCGCCTCGATGCGCCCGGCATCGGTTTGGACCACGGCCTTGGTGCGGGCTTCAATATGATGTGCGGGGCTGGTTTCAAAAATACGTACACCAGCGGCTTTGGCCGCGCGTACCAGACCCAGCGCATAATTCAACGGATGCAGATGTGCCGCACCCATATCCAAAGTGCCGCCCACATAATCAGGCGAGGGGCAGACCGATTGCAGCGCCGCGTGATCCAAATCTTCAATCTGATCATAACCGTAATGGCTGCGCAAATGCTCCGCGTAGCTGTGCAAATGGGCCAAATCGCTTGCATTTGACGCGGTATGGGCCACGCCGGGTTTCAAATGGCATTCAATCTTATGACGCTGTATCAGCGATTTCACCAAATCTTTGGCATCTTCGCCCATTTGCCACAGATGTTTGGCGTGATCCGCGCCCAGCATCTTTTCCAACCCGTCTTGTTCAACCCGTTGACCACTGCCCAACTGCCCGCCATTGCGGCCAGATGCGCCAAAGCCAATCCGCTGCGCATCAATCAGCACCACGTCACGGCCTGCTTCGGCCAAATGCAGGGCGGCTGACAGCCCGGTATAGCCACCGCCCACCACACAAACGTCCGCCTTAACGACGCCTTTCAGCGTGGGAAACCGTTCGCCCGGCGTGGCCGTCGCCGCATACCAACTGTCAGGATACTGGCCGCGCCGATCATTTGCATAAAGCAGGTTCATGGGTTTCACCCTTTTTCAAATACCTTTGCACCACCGGTGCCGCCCGATCAGACATTCACCAAATCAGACGTTCATCAAAAGGTGTTCACGTTCCCAAGGAGAAATGACCTGCAAAAACTCGTCATATTCCGCGCGTTTCACAATCGCGTAAACGCGGGCGAATTCCGGGCCTAAAACGTCATGCAAGGCTTTGGCCTCTTCAAACAGGTCCAGCGCTTCGCCCAGAACTTGCGGGATATCGCCATCGCCATCATAGGCATCGCCCTTGAATTCCGCTTTAGGGGTTTTGGCTTCAACAAGACCCAAATACCCGCAAGCCAGCGATGCCGCGATGGCAAGGTAGGGATTGCAATCCATCCCCGCCAGCCGGTTTTCGACCCGCCGCGCATTGGGACTGGAAAGTGGAACACGGATACCGGTGGTGCGGTTGTCGCGGCCCCATTCGAGGTTAATCGGCGCAGCATGATCCTTTACGTATCGACGATAGCTGTTCACATAGGGCGCAATCACGGCCAGTGAATCAGGCATGTGGTTTTGCAATCCAGCGATAAAATGCATGAAGGCGTCCGTTTCGGTGCCATCGGCGTTTGAGAATATGTTTTTGCCAGTCTTTGTATCCAGCACCGAATGGTGGATATGCATTGCTGACCCTGGCTCATCCGCAATCGGTTTGGCCATAAATGTTGCATAACAATCGTGGCGCAGCGCCGCCTCGCGGATAAGACGTTTGAAATAGAACACTTCGTCGGCCAATTTCACCGGGTCACCGTGGATCAGGTTGATTTCCAACTGACCTGCACCGCCTTCTTGAGTAATGCCATCAATCTCAAACCCTTGCGCCTCGGCAAAGTCATAGATGTCGTCAATCACTGGGCCAAATTCGTCAACGGCGGTCATCGAATAGGCTTGGCGCGCCGCAGCGGGGCGGCCAGATCGGCCAATCATCGGCTTAATTTCCTGAGCGGGATCAAGGTTGCGGGCGACTAGGAAAAATTCCATTTCGGGTGCGACAACCGGCTGCCAGCCCTTGGCGGTATAAAGATCGACCACCCGTTTCAGCACATTGCGCGGTGAAAAGGGGACAGGTTCGCCATTGGTGCCATAGGCATCGTGGATGACCTGCAAGGTCCAGTCACCTGTCCAGGGCGCTGCTGTTGCGGTGGACATATCAGGGCGCAGAATCATGTCGCGTTCGGTAAAGCCTTCCTCACCCGCGGCCTCGCCCCATTCACCGGTAATGGTCTGGTAAAAAATGCTGTCGGGCAGGTGGAAATATTCCTGACGTTCAAACTTTTTTGCAGGAACGGCCTTGCCACGTGCAATGCCGGGCAGGTCAGGGATGATGCATTCGACTTCGTCCAGCCGTTTTCCCTCAAGGTATTCGCGTGCCGGGGCAGGTAGGTTTGCGATCCAGTCGGCCATGTGGCCCTCTCTTTCTACTTTTTATTCTTCTTCTTAAAGAATGCCGCCATTTCAGCAGCGATATCCGTGTTGTTCAAAGGCGCACCAAGTGTTTCGGTTGCGGCTTCCAACTGGGCATCGGGCACCACGCCTTTGCCACGTGTGGTGATCAGACCTTCAATGAAATCATGACCGTATTCGGGGTGTGGCTGGATGGTCCACATCCGGTCATCGTACAACAATGCCGCGTTTTCGCAAAAATCCGTTGATCCGATGACTTGGGCACTGTCAGGGCGTTCAACAACTTGGTCTTGGTGCCATGCGTTCAAGGCGTATTTTTGGCCATTGATATCGTATTCAGTACGTCCGACCGACCAGCCGTCTTTGAATTTCTCAACCTTACCGCCCATCGCTTGGGCAATCACCTGATGACCAAAGCAAACACCAATCATCGGAACGTGGGCCGCGTAACTGTCGCGAACGAACTGTTCCAGTGGCGGTATCCAGTCGTGCGGTTCATAGGCACCGTGCTTTGACCCGGTGATCAACCAGCCCTCAGCATCATTCACGCTTTTGGGCAATTCACCGTCAACAACAGTCCACGCCTCATAGGTGAAATCGTCTTCACCCAACAGACGCGCAAAATATTTGTCATAAGGTCCGCCATCCATCATGTTTTCAGGCGGATGGCCGGTGATCAGGATACCAATTTTCATATGTCACACCGTGTCTAAGTAGATTTCGACCTGTTCTTGCGGGGTCAATTCCTGCATGTAGTGCAGTTCTTGCCGCTTGGTCAGGACAAAGTTGCGGATCAGTTCGGGCGCATAAATGCGCGCGACATGTGGGTCGGTTTCAAACAAATCAATCGCACTTGCCCAGTCGGTTGGGATTTGCGGTAGATCAGCGGCATAGGCGTTGCCGGTGATGGCGGCTGGTGGTTCTGCGCCATCTTCAATCCCGTTGATTGCAGCCCCCAAAACAGCGGCCAGCATCAGGTACGGGTTCACATCACCGCCTGAAACGCGATGTTCAATGCGCCGCGCCTTGTGGTTGCCCGATGGAATGCGGATCGACGAGGTGCGGTTTTCATAGGCCCAAGATACACCGGTTGGTGCATGGGCACCCGGCACCATCCGGTCAAAGCTGTTGGCATGGGGGCAAAAGACCAGCGCAGACCCGGCCATTGCATTCAGACACCCGGCAACGGCGTGACGCATCACATCGGTGCCATCTGGGCCGCCATCGTCAAATACGTTGTTGCCATCCTTATCCAGAACCGAAAAATGCGTGTGGAGGCCGGAACCGGGATAATCCTCATAAGGTTTCGCCATGAAGGAGGCCGCAAATCCGTGGCGTCGGGCAAGGCCCTTAACCAACATCTTAAAGAGCCACGCATCATCCGCCGCGCGCAGGGCGTCATCACAATGCATGAGGTTAATCTCGAACTGGCCCAGACCAGCTTCGGAAATCGCGGTATCAGCGGGAATGTCCATTTCTTCGCAGGCGTCATACAGATCGGTGAAGAATTCGTCGAATTGATCCAAGGCCCGGATCGACAGGGTTTCAGCGGCCTTGCGGCGCTTGTTTTGCCGTGGTGAAATCGGCACCTGAAGCTTGCGACCAGAATCGTCGATCAAAAAGAACTCAAGTTCGACCGCGCAAACAGGTGTTAGCCCGCGTGCTTTGAAACGGTCCAGAACCGCGCGCAGTGCGTGGCGCGGGTCACCTGCATAGGGGCGGCCGTCTTCGTGAAACATCCAGATGGGTAGCAGGGCAGAGGGCGCATCCAGCCACGGCATTGGCATGAAACCGCGTTCGGTTGGCTTTAGAACACCGTCGGCATCGCCGCTTTCAAACACCAGCGGGCTGTCGTCAATATCTTCGCCCCAGATATCAAGGTTCAGTACGGACACCGGGAACCGTGTGCCTTCGGTGGTGACCTTGTCGGCAAAACGGGTCGGAATGCGTTTGCCCCGTGCCTGACCATTTAAATCAGCGGCGGCCACACGAATGGTGCGGACCTGAGGATTTTTGCGTAGCCAATTATTCATAACTCACCTGATTTGGCGGTGGGCATGAAGATGGCTGATTGACCCCGAACCGGGGTCAATATGCATCCGCCGCCCACGCGCCGGATAATTTGATCAAATGTTGGATACTACCGTATCAGATTAGGACGCAAGCGAATTTTTCGGCGCTGTGCCTGTGGTAAGTGACGGTTCAACCGGGCGTTGATAAAGCCGAATACTGAAATCACACAGATCGTCAAAAGGATGAAATAGCCCGCAAGGATCGGATAGGGGACAAACGGGTTGAAGGTTTTGTCGGCAAAGTAGCTCGCGTAATAAAGCGCATCACCGCGTTGTTGCCACGCCGGAAACCCGCTGAAGAACACCAGTGTGGTGGCATGAAACAGGAAAATCGCCTCATTGGTATAAGCAGGCCAAGCAAGGCGTAGGGATGTGGGCCAGATCACCCGGCGAAAGCGGGTCCATCCTGTCAGCCCGTAAGCATCAGCGGCCTCAACATCGCCTTTTGGAATCGATTGCAGCGCGCCATAGAAAATTTCACCCGTGTAGGCGGCGGTGTTCAGAAACAAGACAATCAATGCGCCCAACCATGCGGCGGTGAAGGCATCAAAGAACGGATGCACGGATTTCAGGCTTAGGAACAGGAAATAGCCAAAGAAGAATTGGATAAACAGCGGCGAGCCACGGAAGATAAAAATGAACCATTCAGCCGGTTTGCGCAACAACGGGTTTGGCTGCGCCTTGGCAACCCCAAGGGCGGTGGCCAGAAAGAACCCGGTCAAAAGGGCGACAATGCCGAAATAGATGTTCCAGATCATGCCCGATCCGATCAGCGTGAACTGTTCGCACAGGGTAAAATTCTCGCGCGGTAGCAGGCGTTCGCCAATACCAATGGAGCGCAGGCCGTAGTCCTGAATGGTTTGCAGGCAACTCACGCCATTTTCCTTTGCGCTTCGCCGCCAGTGGTGGCTTGACCGCGGGTTAGGCGTTTCATCAACCGATCCAGCGCAATTTCAGAGACCCGCGTGAAGCATAGGTAAAACACCAGCAGCACAAAGAAATACCACATCCGCCAATCGCCGTGCGGATAATCGGTAAAGCGCGGGGTTTTTGTGCCACCCAATTCGCGCGCCCAATACACAATGTCTTCGACCCCCAGCAAGAACAGCAATGGCGTCGCCTTGATCAGCACCATCCAAAGGTTGCTTAACCCCGGCAACGCATAAACCCACATCTGTGGCACCATCACCCGCCAGAATGTCTGACGCCGCGACATGCCGTAAGCTTCGGCGGTTTCAAGCTGAGCATGCGGTACGGCGCGCATTGCCCCGAATAAAACGTTTGCGGCAAAGGCGCCAAACACGATAGCAAAAGTGATCACAGCCAATGATAAACCATAGCTTTCGTGAACCCATTGCGGGGAGTTTCCCAATGGCATTTTGGCCGCTTGGCAGACCACAAAATCGTTGCCTTGGCGGATCGGCATGTCCCAATCGCGGCAAAGTGCTTTGTGGCGGATAAATTCGATAGCTTGGTCTAAGGCAATGACAAAAAACAGAAAAAACGCAATGTCCGGCACGCCGCGGACCAGCGCGATATAGGTTTTGCCGATCCAACGGACCAAAAAGAAATGCGCACGTGCGGCCATGGCCCCGGCAAACCCAAACGCCAGCGCCACAGGGGCGGTGATTGCCAGCAATAACAGCACCTTAAAGAAAGAGGCGTAGAACGACATGTGGACGCCTGTGGTCAGATAACAGGCGAGCCATGGCAGGCGATCAAGTGTGGAAGGGTCGGCGCAGAATGAAAACATATGGCCCTGTCAGATCGTCAGGGTCATCACCCGTGACGTAAAAGGACAGGCGCGCCGCCGGGGCGCGCCTGAAAGTTGGTTTATTCGTAAGTGGTGGTTTCTTCGCCGAACCACTTTTTCAGCATAGTGTTCAACGTGCCGTCAGCCTTCATCGAAGTGATTGCCGCGTCGAACTTTTCTTTCAGCTCGGTGTCGCTTTCACGCAGGCCAAGGCCGATGCCGCCACCCAATGGCACATCTTCGCCAACAAACATCAATGCGCCGGCTGATTCCTCAACGATTGGCACCAAATAGTCTTTGTCCGCAAATACCGCATCCGCTTCGCCATTGCGCACGGCAGCAACGGTTTCTTCTGGCGTTGCGAATTCAACCAGTGTGGCACCGCTTTCAGCAACAAATCCCGCCTGAATGGTTGCTGTCTGACCAGCGACAACGCCGCCTTTCAGATCAACATCAGCCGAGGCCGCAGCATAGGCAGACGCGGTTGGTGGGTAATAGTTCTGTGTAAAATCAATTACTTCATCACGTTCATCAGTGATACTCATGCCAGCCATGATGGTGTCATAGTTGCCGGACACGAGGTTCGGGATGATGCTGTCCCAGTCGTTTTTGACCCATTCACAGGTCAGTTCAGCGCGTTTGCACAACTCGTCGCCCAATTCGCGCTCAAACCCATCCACTTCGCCAGCGTCGTTGATGAAGTTATAGGGGGGGTAGGCACCTTCTGTGCCCATGCGGATGGTTTTGCCGTGGCCATCAGCCATAGCCAGACCAGCGGTCATCACCAGTGCTGCGGATGCAAGTAAGATCTTTTTCATGTTGTCGTCTCCCGTTTTGGTTTTTATTTACGAGGGCAGGGTTGCCGATAGGAACCCTTGCAGTCGTTCTGATTTGGGTGCGCCGAACAGCGTCTCGGGCGGCCCTTGTTCTTCGATCAAGCCTTGATGCAGGAACACAACGTGGTCCGATACATCTGCGGCCAATCGCATGTCATGTGTCACGATCATCATGGTGCGCCCTTCGGCGGCCAAGTCCTTGATCACTTTGACAACTTCCTGTTCCAACTCTGGGTCAAGCGCTGAGGTCGGCTCATCAAACAGCAGCGCCTCTGGCTCCATGCACAGGCCCCGCGCGATGGCAGCACGTTGTTGCTGGCCGCCTGACAATTGCGCTGGATAGACGTCACATTTGTCGCCGATGCCAACCTTATCGAGATAGCCACGTGCGGCTGCTTCGACTTCATCACGGTCCCGGCGCAATACGGTCAGTGGTGCTTCCATGACGTTTTGCAAGATCGACATATGCGCCCAAAGGTTAAATTGCTGAAACACCATAGACAAGTTTGTGCGAATGCGCAGGACCTGTTTGGCGTCCGCAGGGCGGCGGTTGTGGCCTGCGCCTTTCCACTGCACCGGTTCACCTTTGAAAATCACATCACCCTGCTGGCTGTCTTCCAACAAATTGCAGCACCGCAGTAATGTTGATTTGCCTGATCCGGACGATCCGATCAGCGAAATGACATGGCCGCGGGGGGCGTTGAGGCTGACCCCTTTGAGAACTTCCAATGCACCGTATGCTTTGTGCAGATTGTTAATCTGGATAACTGGGGTGTCTGTTGTCACGGGTGTCGGATCACTTTTCTCGTTTCAATGCGGTATAAAGGAATAATTCCCATCTGATTGCAACGCAGAGTTTTTGTCTGATTTGATTGCAAGCCTTTATCTTGGGCGAGCGTCTAATCACCAACGGCATCAATCCGGCGGCGTGCCATGGCGCTGTCCGTGTCCGAAACCCCAAGCAGGTGGGCCACAAGTCGCAAAAGGGCGTCCTCTTCGTCAGCGCGGGTGCCATCGGCCAATACAACCTGCCAGAGTGCTTCGATCACTTCTACACGGTCATCATAGGGAACGGCGTCCTTGATCGCGCGGGTAAAACGCACCGTGTCGGGGGCCTCCGATTCGACAGATTCGGCATCAGCGCGCAGTTTTTTGGCCGCGGCCGGATCAAGGCCATAACGTTCTTGGGCGATCTGGTCGATCAAATCGCGTTCGCGTGGTGCATAGTCATTATCGGATCGTGCGATACGTACCAACAGCGCCGTCAACGCCAGGCGCGCATCAGCGTCAGGAAGCGGGGCGGGGTCAGGCTGTGTCAGCCGTTTTATAAAATCACCAAACATGAAATCTGATATAGGCTGCCTTCGGCGAAAGGCCAAGCCATTGCTATTCTGGGACGATGCGCAGGGCGTTTGCGCGGGCCGCTTCCATGTCCACCTCGGTTAATCCAAGGGCTGTTTCAATCGCCAGCAATTGAATTTCTTCCGCCTCATCGCGGTGCCCGTCCGCCAAGGCCACTGACCACATCGCATCACCCAAGGCTTTTCTGTCAGCATAGTCGATTTCTTCGCGCAGAATTTCCGCAAACTCTGGGGTGCCGGGCGCATCAAGTTCCAGCGCTTCGCAGGTGGCGCGCAATTTTGCGGCCTCGATGGGACCCAGATTGAAAGTCTGAGACAAAATTCGGTCAATCTGGCCTATTTCGGCGGCATCGTAGGTCTGATCGGCGAGTGCCACGCGCACCAGCAATGCCCCAAGCGCAAGCTGCGCATTGGGCTGCGGCAAAGGTTTCGGTTCCGGGGCGCGGCGGGGGAAAAGACGATCAAACATGAAAGCAGCTTTAACTCACCTCTGGCGGTTTTCCAAAGCGTAAAGTGTCGATTGCCAGTCCCTGAGGGTCTGTATTTGTCACTATTATGCCAGCAATGTCGTCAATTCCACGATCACGGGAAAATCCGACGGTCATTTCGCCGGTTGGATCAATCGGAACGACCCCAATCAGCGTGCCGTCGCGCCGCATAAAGCTGACCAACGCAACGCCCGCCTCTCCACCGCGCAAATCGAACGCCAGTGCTGATTGGTTCTGGTCAAACAACACCGCAATAGCGCCTTCGCCCTGCGCCTCGCGTTTGGGAAATCCGGCCGCGCCATATCCGTTCAACACCGTCGTGCCGCTAAAACGCACAACCGACAGGTTTTGCCCGGCGGCCCCCGGCATCATGGTCAACGGGGAAAAGGCCGCGCCTTCGATTTGATCATGGGACCCGGCCTGCGTCACGATCTGGCCGGCAAAACGTTCACCAAAGGTGGCACCGGGCAGCGGCAAGACGTCATCCACCAGAAAACCCGGGCCACCGCCACTTTGGATGTCGTCAAAGGTAATAATCTGAGGCAGCAGCAGATGGTCAGGATCAACCAGACACACAGGCGCACCGCAGGCCATCGCCGCAGTTGGCAAACAGGCAAGCATAAGGGCGCGCAGGATCGACATAATGCCAACCCTAGCATATTTTTTAGCCTTCGTATCCCTCTACGATCATCAAGGTGCCGTCGGCGGCGTTCAGACGGATATCCTTGGCGGCTTGATAGTCGGCGCTTTCGTAACAGGCCAAAGCATCAGCATAGCTGGGAAATTCAACAATGACCGTTCTTGGATGCGCCTGACCTTCCGGGGTGGTCTGGGTGCCGCCGCGTACCAGAAACTTGGCTCCAAAACCCTGAAACGGTTTTGCATTGGCAGCGCGGTAACGGTCATAAGCCTGTGCATCGCGCACATCCATATTTGCAATCCAATACCCTTTGGCCATCTTATTCCCTTACGTTTTCAGCGTGTTATACTTATTGGTGAGCCCCTTGGTGGTTTCAGCCAGCCCATAGGGTGGATTGATCACAAACATGCCTGACCCAACCATACCATGCCCGGGACGTGCAGGGGGGAAACGCACCTCGTGACGCAAGGCGTCTTGATGGGCACCGCATAGGGCGGTCAACATCGGCTCATGCGCCTTGTTGGTCAGGATCGGATACCACAGCGCGATAATGCCAACATTCCAAGCCTTGGCAAGCTTACCAATATGGCGTGGAATATCGACGTAATCGGTTTTGATTTCATAGCTGGGGTCAATCAACATCAACCCGCGGCGTGGGGTGGGTGGCGTTAAAGCAAAGGCCATTTCAAATCCGTCACGCAGGTGGCATTTGACCGGATAGGGCGACATCGCCAGATCAAGGGCGGCATGTTCACGCGGGTGCAATTCGCCCAGATGGATATGGTCGGTCGGGCGTAAAAGGCTTGCGGCCAACAGCGGCGATCCGGGATAGGCATCTGGCCCATGGATAGCACGTGTCTGGTCCAAAACCTGTGAATAGGGGTGGTCAGGCCCAAACCACTTGGCGACGCGTGTGATACCTTGCTTTGCTTCACCCGTTTTGATCGCCGCCACATCGGTCAGGTCATAAAGCGCGCGCCCGGCATGGGTTTCCATGTAGGTCAGCGGTTTTTCCTTACGGGTCAAATAGGCCAGCATCCACGCCAGCAAGCTGTGTTTATGGACATCCGCAAGGTTTCCGGCGTGGTATATGTGTTGGTAACTGAGCATGTTCAGCGGTGTAGCGTGTTGGGGTGCGGGCGCAATGGGCAAAGCAGTTGGGTTGGGCCATAAAAGCGCCGCAATATTCAACCACAAGGTGTTTAAGGGATGGGCGAATTGGGATGAGTAAGGCGCTTTGCTTTGCGTATCGCAGGATCAGAACGCCCGGTTAAAGACATTTTCAGAGGACTAAAAATGATCAATTTTTTACAGCGTTTTTGCAAAAACGATGAGGGTGCCGTCACCGTGGATTGGGTGGTTCTGACCGCCCTTGTTGTCGGCTTAGCTGTTGCCGCCTTTGCAGGCATTGATGGTGGTGTATCGGGTCTGACAGCCGCGCTTCAGGCGTTTTTGTTGAACATTACAGTCGGGTAGATCATACCGGGACGCGGATGCGCCCGCTTGAAATTGGCACAGCCCGGCCAGCGACGTGAACCGCTTCAATAGCCCCATTTTGGGCGGTGACGGTCAGGCTGATTTGGCTTGGTCGGCCCATGTCCTCGCCTTGTATTAACGCAAAGCGGTTTTCGCCGTCGTTGATCGCGCCATTGGCTAGCAACTGTGAGGCCAGCAGTGCAGAGGCAGAGCCTGTCGCCGGGTCCTCTGGTATGCCTGCTGTGGGCGAAAACATCCGGACACTGAATTCAGGCGTATACAGGTAAGCTGAATCGACGCCAGCAGCCGTCATCAGTTCGGACCAGAACGGCTCAATCGGGCGGGCGCGGCGCAAAGTATCCCGCGTCTTGACTGGTACATAAAGAAACTTTGGCCCGCCTTCATGCACACCGATGCTGTGGGCGCCAATATCCGCGACGTCGATATCAAGCGCCTGTGCCGCAAGCTTTGTCTCAATCGTGACGGAGTGTGGGAATGGGATGACAGGTGCCTGAAATTGAGCAATGCCATTGGAAACTGTGACCGGAACCAGCCCTGCTTCTTCCTCAAGCGTGACATCGGCCAAGTCGTATTTGCCCGCCAACATCAACGCGGCACCAACTGTGGGGTGCCCGGCAAAGGGTATTTCAGCGGCGGGAAAGAATATGCGTGCCCGCACCGTGTTGTTTGGATCACGCGGGGCCATCAGGAAAATCGTCTCGCTCAGGTTAAACTCACGCGCCATGACCTGCATCTGTTCGGTGCTAAGCCCGTCAGCACCTGTGACAATCGCCAATGGATTTCCTGCAAATGGCATATCGGTAAAGACATCCCAGACTTCGAAATCAAGCTCTTTCATGGGCGTTCCTCATTAAATGATTAGACCAGCCGTGACATTTCTTTGGCCGCCCGCACAAAATCCTTGAACAACGGATGTGGCGCAAAGGGTTTCGACTTCAATTCAGGGTGAAACTGCACCCCGATAAACCACGGATGATCCGACCACTCGACAATCTCGGGTAGTTTGCCGTCTGGTGACATGCCGGAAAACGTCAAGCCAGCCTTTTCAAGCTGATCTTTATACGCAATATCAACCTCATAGCGATGGCGGTGGCGTTCATCTATTGTTGTGGTGCCATAGGCGTGTGCCACCCGCGACCCTTCTTTTAGCGTCGCATCATAGGCCCCCAATCGCATGGTGCCACCTTTGTCGTCGCCCACTTTGCGTTCAACCTTGTGATTGCCCTGCACCCATTCCTTGAGGTGATACACCACTGGTTCAAAACGCTTTTTTCCTGCTTCATGGTCAAATTCTTCGGATCCGGCGGTGCTTAGCCCGGCCACATTGCGCGCAGCTTCGATCACGGCCATCTGCATGCCCAGACAGATGCCCAGATAGGGCACCTTGTGTTCGCGTGCATATTGGGCGGCTTTGATTTTACCCTCGGTGCCGCGTTCGCCAAATCCACCCGGCACCAGAATTGCATGAAAGCCTTCAAGGTGTGGTGCGGCATCTTCGGTGTCAAAAACCTCGGCATCGACCCATTCGATCTTAACCTTGACGCGATTGGCCATCCCGCCATGGGTCAGCGCCTCAGCGATGGATTTATAGGCATCTTCAAGCTGTGTGTATTTGCCGACAATCGCCACCCGCACTTCGCCCTCGGGATTGTGAATGCGGTCAAACACGTCATGCCATACGGTCAAATCTGGACGCGGGGCAGGGGAAATATCAAAGGCGTCCAGAACCGCCTGATCGAGGCCTTGCGCGTGGTAGGCCAAGGGGGCTTCGTAAATCGATTTCAAATCGTAAGCGGCGACAACAGATTCTTTACGAACGTTACAGAACAGTGCGATTTTCTCACGCTCTTTTTCCGGGATCGGATGTTCGGACCGACAGACCAAAATGTCGGGCGCGATGCCGATACTTTGCAATTCCTTAACGCTGTGTTGGGTCGGTTTGGTTTTCAATTCCCCAGATGCCGCCAGATAGGGCAGCAGGGTCAGATGCATAAAAATGCACTGGCCGCGTGGTTTGTCGTGGCTGAATTGCCGGATCGCTTCAAAGAACGGCAAACCTTCAATATCGCCGACGGTGCCGCCGATTTCACACAACATGAAATCAACTTCGTCATCGCCAATACCGATGAAGTCTTTGATTTCATTGGTCACATGCGGGATCACTTGGATGGTTTTGCCCAGATAATCGCCACGCCGTTCTTTTTCCAAGACGGTGGAATAAACCCGGCCGGATGAGATGGAATCGGTTTTGCGCGCGGCCACCCCGGTGAAACGTTCGTAATGGCCCAAATCCAGATCGGTTTCTGCACCATCGTCGGTCACAAACACTTCGCCATGTTCAAACGGTGACATGGTGCCGGGATCGACGTTCAAATAAGGGTCCAGCTTGCGCAGGCGCACCGAAAACCCACGGGCCTGCAACAGGGCGCCCAATGCTGCCGATGCCAGACCTTTGCCCAAAGAGGAAACCACACCACCGGTGATAAAAATATAGCGTGCCATGTGCGTGTGGGTCTCCCGTGCGTTTCAATTGGTGTGTGACAAAAACCAGCCAAATGCGTTGCGGAAAACCGCAACACCACGGGGTTTAAGCTTAGCAGGATTCGGCGGATCAAGGCAAGGCTGTAACGCAACATGATGTTGCGAAAATCAGCAGAACCTCAAGCTGTTGTGGTGGTTAAATCAATCAGCCGTAGGAACAAGCGGCGTTGCATCATCAGCAGTTGGCGGCAGCAACGCGCCCCCTTCTGGCAGTGCAGGCGTTTCGTTCAGGGCAGGGGGCGTCGCGCTCAACCGATCAATAACTGAAGAACCCGCTGATTTTTCAGCTACAATGATGGTCAAGGTGATCGACGTGATCAGAAAACCAACGCCAAAGAGCCAAGTCAATTTGCCCAATGCAGTCGCCGCAGACCGACCTGCAACAGCACCGCCGCCACCACCACCACCCATGCCCAGACCACCCCCTTCGGAGCGTTGCAAAAGGACAACCGCAATCAGGCACAGTGCCAGAATGAGGTGGATGATCAGGACGACATTTTCCATGTGGGCGTGCGCTTTCGAATTTGTTTGCGGGTATTTAGTCATCTTTGACATTGGGGGCAAGGGAGGATTGACCGGACGCTGCCCATCCGGGGCTGATTTTGCCATACGAAAGACCGCCGCATGGGGGCGGCGGTCTTCTTGAAACGGTACTTCCACGTCTTATAGAAGGGCTATCCTGGATTTGAGGTGGATCAGACTCGTTTCACGCTATAAGTGTATCATATTTTGCGCCGAATTTCACACAAAAAATCATGGGGTTTTTTAAGCACTTGCGCGCTCCAGCCATGGACAAGCCCAAATGTCTGGGGCAGCATCGCATTATGCCCCATGATCATTCAGACCACGATCACCCCCATACCTTGCTGCCGCCGGACCCGGCGCTGCGGATCAAGGCAATTGAAACGCTGTTGACTGAAAAGGGGCTGATTGATCCAGCCGCCTTGGACGTGATCATCGACACCTATGAAAACAAAATCGGCCCGCGCAATGGGGCGCAGGTGGTTGCACGTGCTTGGGCTGACCCTGATTTCAAGGCGGCCCTTTTGGCGGACGCGACCGCAGTGATTGATGGCATGGGGTTTTATGGCCGTCAGGGCGAACATATGGTTGCGGTCGAAAATACTGCCGAAGTTCACAACATCGTCGTGTGTACTTTGTGTTCATGTTACCCATGGCCGCTGTTGGGTATTCCGCCGGGGTGGTACAAATCAGATGCCTACCGCGCCCGTGTGGTGCGCGAACCGCGCAAGGTTTTGTCAGATTTTGGCGTTGAACTGCCGCAAGAAACTGCCGTGCGGGTGTGGGATTCGACGGCTGAGGTGCGATATCTGGTGATCCCGGAGCGCCCCGCTGGCACCAATGGCATGGACGAAGAGGCACTGATGGCGTTGGTCACACGTGACAGCATGATCGGCACCGGATTGGCGATCACACCATGAGCCGCGTACACACACATACTGGCGCATACACGTGAGCCGCGTACACGACATGGGCGGACGTTTTGGCGATGGCCCTGTTATCCCTGAGCCCGAAGACGTGAAATTTCACGCAGACTGGCATCCGCGCGCCTTGGCCGTCACATTGGCCGCGGGCAGCTTGGGAAAATGGAATATCGACGTGTCGCGACATGCACGCGAATCCTTGGCCCCGATGGATTACGCGCGGTTCTCATACTACGAAAAGTGGATGGCCGGGCTTGCTGATATGTTGGTTCACAAAGGTGTTGTCAGCCGCGATGAACTGGCTGGATATTCTGCCCCAACACCCAGCCATTTGCGTGAAAAGACACTTCACGCCGATCAGGTCGCGAGCGTGTTGGCCAAAGGCGGACCTGCGGATCGGCCAAGCGATGTGGCACCGATTTTTGCTGTTGGTGACGTGGTCATCACCCGCAAGATCGCCCAAAATACGTTGGTTTCTGGCGGTCACACCCGTCTGCCCGGCTATGCCGCAGGTGCCATGGGTCGTATTTTGCGCCTGCACGGCACGCATGTTCTGCCTGACAGCAATGCACACGCACACGGCGAAGCGCCTGAACCCCTGTACGCCGTGGCTTTTTCGGCATCCGTGCTTTGGGCGCACCCCGAACATCCAGATGATGAAGTGGTACTGGATCTTTGGCAATCCTACCTGTCCACGCCATGACCGCCCCGGAACCCGCATTTGAGGCGCCTTGGCACGCGCAGGTCTTTGCCTTAACAGTGTATTTGAACGAGGCGGGCCATTTTGTCTGGTCAGACTGGGCCAGACGCTTTGGCGCAACCCTTGCGCGGCATGGCGTTGCACGTGACTTGAACGGTGGCGACGATTACTTTGCCGCATGGCTCGAAACGCTCGAATCCTACCTATCCGAGCTTGGCATGGCCCAACCCGATCTGGTCAACGCCCTACGCGACCAATGGGAGGCCGCCTATTTGCGGACCCCACATGGCGCGCCGGTCACTTTAGGCTGATTACTCGTCCACATCATCCATATCAGCCTGACCCGACAAGGCGCGGCGCACATGGCTCCAGCTCAACCCGATGCCTAAAACAAAACTAAGGGCGGCCAAGGCAAGCCAGACATTCATACTTGAATTGTCCAGTCGCAGCACACCCAGATCATAAAGCACCCAAAGCGCGGCAGCGACCAAGGCCAGCACCAACAACATGCCAAACCCACCGATCGACCGCAGCGTGGCGCGTAGATAGATGATATAGCCAATCGCCAACAGCAGCCCCAGCAACACAGCAATTGACAGGTTCATACCACCATAATCCCGCACCCAATTCACATAGTTGTATTCGGTCGGGTTAAACGTCGCCGCTAGCAGCAAAAACGCGCACAACCACCGCAAGATAAAGCCCATCAAGGTTTCCTTTGTTTCTTTTTGGCCGAAAATATCCCCGCCTGAACCATAAAGTCTATGGCCTTTGCCCAACAAATGGTCCGAGCGGACTTTTTACAGTTTCGCCCATGGCCGAGGCCAGCTATACGGGCGCGGGTTGTCTCAAAAAGGAATACCATCAATGGCCAATGTCGTAGTTGTCGGCGCTCAATGGGGCGACGAAGGAAAAGGCAAGATTGTGGATTGGCTGTCTGAGCGCGCGGATGTCATCGCGCGTTTTCAGGGCGGGCATAACGCAGGCCATACGCTGGTGATTGATGGCGAAGTGTTTAAACTGAGCTTGCTGCCTTCGGGGATTGTGCGCGGTGGTAAGTTGAGCGTGATCGGCAACGGTGTGGTGCTGGACCCTTGGCATTTGGGAAAAGAAATCGAAGGTCTGCGCAGTCAAGGCGTGACGATTACCCCTGAAACATTGATGATTGCAGAAAATACGCCGCTGATTCTGCCAATCCACGGTGAATTGGACCGCGCCCGCGAAGCGCAGAATTCAGTTGCCAAGATTGGCACAACGGGTCGCGGCATTGGGCCCGCCTATGAAGATAAAGTTGGCCGTCGTTCGGTTCGGGTTGCTGATCTGGCGGATGATGCAACGCTGGAATTGCGGGTAGATCGCGCCTTGGTCCACCATGACGCGCTGCGCCGGGGTCTGGGCCTTGATCCGGTAGACCGCGATGCTTTGCTGGCGCAATTGCGCGAGATTGCCCCATCGGTGCTGGAATATGCAGCCCCGGTTTGGAAGCTGCTCAATGAACAGCGCAAGGCAGGTAAACGCATCTTGTTCGAAGGGGCGCAGGGGGCGCTGCTGGACATCGACTTTGGCACCTATCCGTTTGTGACCTCATCCAACGTAATCGCAGGCCAAGCGGCAACAGGTACGGGCATCGGCCCGGG
Source organism: Sulfitobacter sp. (assembly GCA_051251995.1). Classification (GTDB taxonomy): domain Bacteria; phylum Pseudomonadota; class Alphaproteobacteria; order Rhodobacterales; family Rhodobacteraceae; genus Sulfitobacter. The sequence continues at coordinate 368,550 of JBPOFF010000001.1, read as the reverse complement.
TTCCATCGACTTTGTGTTGGGGATCGTGAAGGCGTATACCACCCGTGTTGGCGAAGGCCCGTTCCCTGCGGAACTGAACGATGCGGATGGTCAACGGCTTGGTGAGCGCGGCCATGAATTTGGCACTGTCACCGGGCGCAAGCGCCGATGCGGCTGGTTCGATGCGGTGCTGGTGCGCCAGACCTGTGCGACCAGTGGCGTGAACGGCATTGCCTTCACAAAACTTGACGTGCTTGACGGATTTGAGACATTAAAAATCTGCGTTGGCTATGACTTGGACGGCAAGCGGCTTGAATATCTGCCAACAGCGGCTGATCAACAGGCCCGGTGCACCCCGATTTACGAAGAAATGCCGGGGTGGTCAGAATCGACCGAAGGCGCGCGATCTTGGGCTGATCTGCCCGCTGAGGCGATCAAATATGTGCGCCGCGTTGAAGAATTGATTGAATGCCCGGTCGCACTACTTTCAACCTCACCGGAACGCGAAGACACAATTTTGGTAACTGACCCGTTCGCTGATTAAGCAAGGATCGACATGGCACTCAGCTATAAATCTCGCAGACGCTGGGCGCTGGTCATCCTGCTGATCGGTCTGCCGCTTTATATTGTGGTTGCCGTAAATGTGGTGGACCTGTTCGGAGAGATATCAAAGTTTCTGCAACTTTTGATCTTCGTCTGTTTGGGCATTGTTTGGGCGATTCCACTTAAATTCGTTTTTAAAGGGATTGGCCAAGCAGACCCGGATGCGGAAAAGTGAAAGCGCCGATTCCGATCCTGCGCAGCTTTGACGAGGCGGCAACCCGGGCTTTTTATATTGAATTTCTCGGCTTTAAAGTGGTGTTTGAACATCGCTTTGAACCAGGCACGCCACTTTATTTCGGTGTGAAGAAAGGCGATTGTGAACTGCATCTGTCCGAACACTTTGGCGATGCAACGCCGGGGGCTGCCTTGCGGATTGAGGTGGCCGATGTGCATGCCTATGCAAAACAATTGAACGCGAAAAACGACCGTAACGCCCGGCCCGGTGTTCAATGCCAGCCCTGGGGCTGGGATGATATGTCGATCACTGATCCCAGCGGTAACAAATTGATCTTTTGTACGCCAAACGAGTTCTGAGCATCCTGATGTTCAAATGAAAAAAGGCGGCGCAACTGCACCGCCTTTTGTGTTGGATTTGATCCGTCTTAACCGGCTGCGCGATGATCCGGGCGGTATCCGATGTCGTCTGACACGGTAAACCGACCACCTTTGATTTTTTCGATTTTGCCGGCACGCAGCAATTGTCCAAAGGACCGCAATCCGTCTTCACGGCTAAAGCCATCTTCTGGGCCCACCTGACGCACTTTTGTCATCAGTTGAGGGCGCGAAAATTGCTCGCGACCTTCGACAAATGACATATAGGCGGCTGCCGCTTCAAGCAGTTGCGGCAGCTTAGTTGCACCCATTTCAGCGGCATAATCGGCAAAGCTTTCGCCCTCTGCTGCTGGTGCTGCGACGTCGGACACGGCTGCAACCCGGCGCGGGCGAACAGGGCCAGCGGGACGTGCGCGTTCAACATCAATGCGTTGTTCTGCAACCAGTTTCAGCGGGGCAGGGCGGCCTTCGCCGGGGCGTTCGGTGCGTGCTAATGTGCTGACAGGGCGACGTGGACGTACAACATCGGCCAGATCATTGCGATATGCACCGTCATTTTCGTCTGCTTTTTCAGATGCACCCATGGCAACATCTGCTTTTTTCGCAGCAACCGCCGCACGCAGATGCGAAAACGCATTGCGACGTGTGGCGCTTTCCGGTTCATCCATCTGATGATCGGTTTCGGCCAACAGCCGGTCCATGTCGTCGCTTTTGGCGTCATCAATGGATGGCAACACGCGGCGTGGTGCGGGGGCAACGGTTTGCGCTTCCTCATCAACATCGTCTTCATCGTCAAGGATTGCGTCTTCGTGGTCTAAAGCATCATCCAAATCGTCGGACAATCTCGCTTTCTTTGGGGACATATCCGCTTCCAAATCGGCTAATTCGCGGGCTAACTCAGCCTCGTCTTCTTTGGACAGCGATGATGTCTTGGTTTTGGCCGGGGCCAGTTCATCCAGTGTTGGAATATCCTCGTCGTATTCTTCAAGCTCGCCGTTTTCTATTGCGGCTTCAAGATCGGCGCGTTTGACTTTGATCACCCGGGCACGTGGCGTGCGTGGTGCTTCCTCAGCGGCGGCAACTTCAGCAACATCGTCGGTGTCTGCTTCAACGTCGTTGTCGGCATCTGCTTCAAGATTGTCCTCATAACCGTCTTCGCCAAAGAGATTGCTTACCGCGTCGTCAGCTGCATCTGTTGGCTGTGAAACCGCAACGATATCTTCGTCAACTGTCTCAACCTCCACATCATCTGCGGCACCCAAACGGTCCAGAATGGCGGCGATATCATCGTCGTCATCCTCGTCGTGATCGGCAACGTCCATATCCGCAGTATCGTCCGCCGTAAGCGCATCTTCGATGTCACGGCGGGCATCTGCGACCAGATGCTCAGGCTCTGCTGTTGGTTCGTCAGAATTATCAGCGTGCTGGTCTTCGGCAAAATCTTCTTCGTCTTGGATTTCGTCATGTTGGGCAACAACTGCCCGGATACGCTGTAACTTGGCTGCAATGCTATCGTTTTGGGCGACAACCGGCTCAGGTTTTGCCGCAACCTGATCGACCTCGAATTCTTCGTTTTCGTCATCGGCCAGCCGCACTTCTGTGGAATTGGCAAAAAACGCTTCGACATCTGCGTCAGGTTGACCCGGCACAATATCATTTTCGTCTTCTACAAATTCTTCAAGTTCAGCTTCGGCTTTTGTATCTTCTTCGATGGCTTCAACCGTAGGCTCAACAGCTTTTGCTTCGGAATGTTCAGCCACTGGGGTTTCGACCTCAACGCGCGCTTCAGCTTTGTCTTCCACTGGTGCAGCAGCAGGTGCATCGTCTTGATCTTTCGCATCTGCACCTGCGGCACCTACCGCTATAGCAGCAGCAGCCATTGCACTTTCGGCAATCGGCGTTGTGGTGCCAGCGGTATCGCTCAACAAGGCTTGCGGCGCGTCACCTGTACCCTCGTTTTGCGCCTCAATCGCTGACAGGTGTATCTTGCCTTCATGCTCGCGTGCTTCTACACGGCGTGAAATCTCTTTCTGGGCGATCCGCGCCAGCATTTCTGCATCAGGCTGTGGGGGTTCGGCCCCAAAATAGGGCGCGTCAGACGACAAGCCACGAAAATACTCTGCGATGGCTTTCATCGTGCCAAAGGAATCGTCAAATCCCTCTAGGGTGCACGAGAATGTGCCATAGGAGACCGTTAAAATTTTATTGTTACTCATCATCGGATGCTCGTCCTCTGCGGTTTTGCAGCTTATCGTTTACCATGATGTCCAAGACCAAAGCGGCCCGAATCTGTGCCCTTGAACGTATCATTTCATGGCGACATTGTGGCCTGTTTCCGAAAAAGGCAGTAATTGACCATGAAAAAGCCCATTGTTCACACTTTTGCACCGATTGTCCAAACGCAGTATCCAATCACTCTTGTGGGTGGGGGGCAGGCTACGCCAGATGATCTGCACAAATCATTAACGCTGGCCCCTATGTGTGTGGCAGTAGACGGCGGCGCATCGCTGGCTGTTAGGGCCGGGGTAGAGCTGGCGGCGGCGGTCGGCGATTTCGATTCAGTCCCTGCGGAAGTTTTGGCAAAGATCCCTGCAAAACGCCAGTTCCACATAGCAGAGCAAGACAGCACAGATTTTGAAAAAGCCCTGCAACGGATCGACGCGCCGTTGATTATCGGTGTTGGGTTTTGCGGTGCCCGGGTGGATCACCAACTGGCGGCGTTCAACTCCATCGTCAAATTCGCGCACCAACCGTGCATTCTGCTTGCCGAAGATGAGCTTATCTTTGTGGCCCCCCCCGATTTTTCATTGGACTGCGCGGCGGGGGATACAATTTCATTGTTTCCATTAGCAAAAGTGACAGGGCAAAGCACAGGCTTGCATTGGCCAATCGACGGCATTGAATTCAGACCGGGGTATCAAAGTGGCACATCCAATCATGCCACCGGTCCGATACGCATACAAATGGACGGCCCCGGAATGCTGCTGATTGTGCCGCGTCGGTTTATAACGCTGGTTGTTGAACAACTGTCTCAACAGCCCGCGCCGTGGCCCGTTCGCGCAGGATGACATAAAGGCCGGCCGCGATTGTGATGATGATCCCAAGACCAGCAAGGGGGTCAGGCAGGTCATGAAAAATCACAAACCCAAGCAGGGTTGCAAATGGGATTTCGAGGTATTGCATCGGGGCCAAGGTGGCTGAGGGCGCAAACCTGAGCGACCATGTCATCAGCAGATGCGCAACGGTGCCCAAGACGCCAATAGTGACAAGAAGTCCCCATTCCTGAGCATTGGGTGTGATGGTCGTCAACACAGGAACGTTTAATTGACCGCCGAGCCAGATCAGCGGCACCATGATGCCAACGGCCATGATGCCACTGACTGCTTGAAGGCCAACTGGATCTGTTTGCTTGGCGATTTGCCGGGTGATCAGCATGAAGACCGAGAAATTCGCAGCCACAAAGACCGGCAAGAGCGCAGGCCATCCAACGGTGGCAAAGCTAGGCTGGATGACCAGTAACGTGCCAATAAATCCAACTGTACAAGCCAGCAACCGCCGGGCCCCGACTTCTTCTTTCAGGACATATTTACCCAGTATCAACATGAAAAAGGGCATAACAAATGCGATGGCCACCGCATCAGCGAGTGGTAGATATTTGAGCGCCGTGAACATAGCTATAATGCCAAATATGTGTAGCACCGTGCGAATAAAGGTTAATGCAAGAACCCGCCCCCGCATCCGCCACAGCCGCCCTGTGGTCCAGACAAGCGGAACGAGGATCACGGCCTGCAATGCAAACCGAACCAGAACTACCTGAGCCAACGGAACCGATTCACCCAAGATTTTTGCAATGGCATCCCCAATGGGGGCTACAATGCAAAAACCCAACATCAGGGCGATTCCTAGGATTGGTTTGTCTTGCGTCATTTGTGCAAGCTAGAGCGGGGGGAGGACCTTTGCAATCATTGGTTGCGGTAGGGTTTTTTGACGACACTGTAAGTGAAATGATCCAGTTTGGGTGTCGTTTATTTCAGACGTGGAAATGTCGATCTATCACCCTAAGGCCCAACAGGATGATGTTAAAGAAATCAACCGTATGTACTGGCATTGGTATGGTTTTTCATGCGGCAGGACGGCTCAGCGTGACACGATTGCGTCCACGTATTTTGGCGGAATAAAGTGCCTTATCCGCCCGGTCCAGCAGTACTTCGCTTTCGTCGTGGTCTTGAAAATCATCACTTGTCAGGACGCCACCAATGGCCATGCCGATGCTGATTGTCACCTGAATGGGGTGCGTGTGACCGGGAATATCAAATGGGGCTTGGCTGATATCATTACATATACGAACCGCAGCCAGACGTGCATCTGCAAGGGTGGTGCCTGGCATCACCACCATAAACTCTTCACCACCAATTCGGGCAACCATATCAACGGAGCGCATTGACCTGCGCAATCGTTGCGCAACTTCGGTCAGGACAGCATCACCAGAGGCATGACCATGAAGGTCGTTAATGCGTTTGAAATGATCCAGATCGGCCACCATCACCGCAAAGGGCCGTCCGGTCGTGCGCGCATGATCGGCGGCGCGTGAAAGATGTGGCATGGCATAACGGCGGTTATACAATCCGGTCAGCGGATCAACGACAGCGGCCTGCAATCCGGTGCGGACAGTTGCACGCATCTGCTCGGCCATGCGCTTGCGCCGTGACAACGCCTTGAGACGGAGCGCCATTTCCGCTGGTTCAAAACCATCAGTCATCAGATCATCTGCGCCCAGATCAAGCGCGTTGGTGGCAAGTACTGAATTTGGCGTGGTTTGCAGCACCAAAACCCCGGCATGGCACGTACTGGCGTTCGCCCGCAGGGTTGAAATAAGGTTCAGTGCTGCAATCCCTTCTTGATGATCCTCTGGCAGGACAAGAACAAAGACATCTGGAACTGCCTGACCTTCAATGGTTTGCATGGTGTCCTTGGCGGTCGCACAAACAATTTTCGTCCGCATTAAGGGCCGTAATTGCGCGGCCCAACCATGGGTTTTTGCCTGACCGGAACTGACAAATACGCAATGGCAAATGGGTTCAAAGTCGGTTGACGGTTCGGCCAGCCCAAGCGCGCGGCTGGTATCCTCGCGCATTTGCCATTCAGCTGCTGCATTATGCGCCCGGATTAAGCTGCGCACTCGGCCCAACAACAATGTATCGTCAACCGGTTTCAGGATCACGTCATGTACACCAGCCTCTAGTGTGGCGATCCGTGTGTCTGCATTTGGACGGCAGCCAATTGCCATCATTGGAATATGTTCCGTGAGCGGTGATTGCCGCAACAACGCACACAGTTCGGCCGCATCACCATCTGGCAATGATATGGCGCTGATAATCAGTTGAGGATTGTGGCTTCGCGCAAGCTGGGCTGCCTCAGCAACCGAAGACGCCTGAACAACCTGATAGAATGCAGAGGTAAGTTTTACCTTTAACACAATCCGGTTGGTTGCAATGGCATCCACGATGAGGATTTTACCCTGCACGAGGTTATCCTCCCGCTGTAAAAATACATTTCATGCTTCTGTAATTGCGCTTATTGGTTAACAAAGCGTTTCGATATTGAGCAATTCAGACAAAACGAACAGGGCCTATGGCATTTACGCGAGATTCCGCCGAGACATTGGGATTGCAGGTACTGGGGTGGTTGGCGTCCAACGATGACCTGCTGCCAACCTTTCTGGCCAGCACAGGTGCCTCAGAAAGTGACCTGCGCACACAGGCCGCCGATCCGCTGTTTTTGGGCGCGGTGCTGGACTTTTTGATGATGGATGATGCATGGGTGATCGCATTTTGCGATTGTGCGACATTACCCTACGAACGGATTATGCAAGCCCGCGCGGCATTGCCGGGTGGTGAACAGGTGAATTGGACATGAGTTTTAATAGAAGTAATATCAAGGGCTTGATCTTTGATAAGGATGGCACGTTGTTTGATTTCGCGGCCACGTGGGAGGCTTGGGCCGTCGCGTTTCTAAGTCGCGCCACAGGCGGTGACGCGGCTTACGCGACACGCGTTGGGGCAGAAATAGGCTTTGATTTTGTGGCACAGAAGTTTCAGCAGGACAGTGTGGTCATCGCTGGGACAGCGGGCGAAATTGCCGCGGCTCTCAAACCGCATTTCAAACACCTTTCAGATACCCAGTTGCTCAACATGCTGAATGAAGAGGCGGAGAACGCCCCGCAACGCGAAGCTGTGCCTTTGACAGAATTGTTAACGTCCTTAAAAGCGCGCGGGCTGAAATTGGGTGTTGCCACCAACGATGCCGAAGCCCCGGCGCGCGCGCATCTGGCGCAGGCGGGTGTAACAGGGATGTTTGATTTCATCGCAGGGTTTGACAGCGGCCATGGGGGAAAGCCAGCACCGGGGCAATTGCTGGCTTTTGCGGCCCAATGCGGCCTTGCCCCCGAAACGGTTGGGATGGTGGGCGACAGCACCCATGACATGCGCGCAGGCAGGGCGGCAGGTATGACCTGCATTGCGGTCCTCACAGGTCTTGCACTAACCGATGAGTTGGCCCCGCATGCCGATGTTGTGCTGCCTGACATCGGCCATATTCCCGAATGGCTGGATGGCAACGACGCCTAAAAATCAATACGCTAATAATCGACCTTCCTGAGAAGAAAACGACATCTATCGTCGCGAATAGAAATGTTTGGGGTCTGAGTGTCGGGCCTTCTGGTGTAACGTTTCAGGAGGACAGGATATGGCAGACGCACCCAAACGCAGATCACGCACCGGCGGTCGCGCAGGCGCCCAAGATCGGCGTGGCACGTCCGTTATCGAACAAATGCCGTGGAATCCGCCGGTAAACATTGACCGTCCGACAGAACCTCTTGGCCCTGAGGGGGTTGAGGCCATCCATGATGGTGCGATGCGCATATTGGAAGAAATTGGGATTGAATTCCTGAACCCCGAAGCGCTTGGCATCTTGAAAAAAGCGGGTTGCACCGTAAATGGCGAAAACGTCCGCATGGGCCGTGATTTCGTGATGGAGTGGATCGGCAAAGCACCGTCCGAATTTACCCTGACCCCGCGCAATAAGGACCGCAAGATCACCATTGGCGGCAAGAACCTTGTCTTTGGCAACGTATCATCACCGCCCAACTATTTTGACATGGCCATTGGCAAAAAGGTTCCGGGCACCCGCGAGATGTGTAAGAATCTGCTGCGCCTGACCCAGTATTTCAACTGTATCCATTTTGCCGGCGGCTATCCGGTGGAACCTGTGGATGTGCATGCTTCTGTGCGGCATCTGGATGTGCTGTTTGACAAGCTGACGATCACTGACAAGGTCATGCACGCCTATTCTTTGGGCCGCGAACGTGTCGAAGACGTCATGGAAATGGTGCGCATCGCGGGCGGCATGACCCATGACGAATTTGATGCAACACCTTGTATGTATACCAACATCAACTCCACCTCGCCGCTGAAACACGACCTGCCGATGATGGATGGTTGGATCCGAATGGCAAAGCGTGGGCAGGGGTTGGTTGTGACGCCCTTTACGCTGGCGGGTGCAATGGCCCCGGTGACGATGTCCGGTGCCGTGGCGCAATCGTTGGCTGAGGCGCTTTGTGCCGTGGTTTTGGCGCAGATTGTGCGCCCCGGCTGCCCCTGCGCGATTGGCACATTCACCTCAAACGTCGATATGAAATCAGGTGCGCCGGCCTTTGGGACACCCGAATACATGCGCGCGACCCAGATGACCGGGCAATTGGCGCGGTTTTATGATCTGCCGATGCGGTCCTCGGGTGTGTGTGCGGCCAACGTGCCGGATGGGCAGGCGATGTGGGAAACCTCAAACTCGCTCTGGGCGGCGGTGCAATCGGGCACCAACATGGTCTATCACGCGGCAGGTTGGCTTGAGGGTGGGCTGATTGCCTCACCCGAAAAATTCATCATGGATTGCGAGGTTTTGCAGCAAATTCAACGGTACATGCAGCCCGAAATTTGTGCGACGGGGCCAGATGAGATCGCGTTGGATGCAATCAAATCAGTTGGCAATCAGGGCCACTTCTTTGGCATTCAACACACCCAAGACCGCTATGAAAAGGCATTTTACCAACCGTTTCTGAGTGATTGGCGCAATTTTGAAGGCTGGGAAGTCGCAGGTGGTATTTGGACAGCAGAACGCGCACACCACATGTTCAAAGAGATCGTCGCCAGCTTTGAAGAGCCGCCGATGGACGTGGCCATCCGTGATGAACTAGCGGATTTCGTGGCACGGCGTAAGGCAGAAGGCGGGGCTCCGACGGATTTTTGAGGTCTGGCGTGGCCCCTTAGAATATCCTGCCGAACAGTTTAGATATCTTCGGGTTAAATCCGTTCTTGCCTGCTGTGGTTAAGAGGACTTTTCCTCCGGCAGTGGCCAATGACAGGATCTCTGTTTGACGAAGACACCGTAGGGTGCCGCCCCCAAACATCTTAATGGATGATATCGAGGCGTGAAGCGATATCAGCATTGTGTGTCGTATCACATCAATCCTTAGCCACTCAAAATACCTAAAATCCCATATATCAGTCATATCTTAACCCCTTTCACCCCATGTTGCCCTCGGGTTAATTGGGAGTAACGCAGCCATGCACGGGCTTATCAACCGCAGCATACAGACGTTTGTTTGTGACAGTTACGGGACCGACATATGGGTTGAGACGACCCAACGCGCTGATCTCGACTTTGTCGAATTTGAGGCGATGTTGACCTATGATGATGCGCTGACACCGCGCATTCTTGATGCCATGTCGCAGGTTTTGGGCCGTCCCCGCGATGAAGTGATGGAAGACTTTGGCACCTACCTTGTGTCACACCCCAGTTTCGAAGCGGTTCGCCGATTGTTACGCTTTGGCGGCGTCAATTTTGAAGATTTCCTGCATTCCTTGGATGATTTGCCGGACCGCGCCCGGCTTGCTGTTTCTGATCTGAACTTGCCACGCATTGAATTGCGCGAACATGCGGATGGTCAGTTCAGCTTGATCTGTGATGCGCCTGTTTCGGGATACGGGCATGTGATGATGGGCATCCTGCGGGTGATGGCGGATGATTACGGGGCGCTTGCACTATTGGAACATACAGGCGGCGGGCAGGGCATCGAAACCGTGTCCATCATGCTGGTTGAGGCCGAGTTTTCTCAAGGACGCCAATTTGATTTGGGGGCGCGGGTCGGATGAGCGCGACATTATCTGAGGCTGTCCTTGATGTGCTGTGCCCCATGCATCTGACGCTAAATGAAACGGGCCATATTACCCACGCGGGGCCAACCATTCAAAAAATGCGCTCTGATGCGCCGATGATTGGGCAGCGGTTTTTGGAAGTGTTTATCGTCAAACGGCCCCGGTCCATTGCCTGTATGGACGATTTGCGGCGGGCAACTGATCTGAAACTTCATCTCGAACTTCGGGATGCGCCACGCACCGAACTCAAAGGGATCATGGTGCCAACCACCAATGGCAGTGTGATCGTGAACCTGTCATTTGGTATTTCTATCTTGGACGGGGTGCGGGATTATTCGCTGACCAATGCAGATTTTGCGGCCACCGACCTTGCCATTGAAATGCTTTATCTGGTTGAGGCAAAAACCGCCGCGATGGAGGCATCACGCCGATTGAATCTGCGCTTGCAGGGCGCCAAGATTGCCGCAGAAGAGCAGGCCTTTACCGACACATTGACCGGCCTCAAGAACCGCAGGGCGATGGACACGATCCTGTCGCGGCTGGTTGCGGGGAATTCTTCTTTTGCAGTTATGCACATTGATCTCGATTATTTCAAAGCGGTTAATGACACGTTAGGCCATGCGGCGGGTGACCACGTATTACAAACGGTGGCCCGCATCATGGTTGAGGAAACCCGCGAAACCGATGTGGTGGCCCGCGTGGGCGGCGATGAATTCACGGTTATCTTGCCCGATGTAAGCAGCGATGACATCCTGCGCCGTGTTGGTCGACGCATAATAGACCGCCTTGAGGTGCCAGTGCCCTTTAATGGGCAGGAATGTCGGATATCTGCTAGCATCGGCACAGTTTGGATACAATCGGGCGAACATCCGTCGATGGAAGCGCTGTTGTCGGACGCTGACATTGCTCTTTATGCGTCAAAGCATGCCGGGCGCGCGCGACAGACGTTTTACACCCCTGAATTGCGCGAGGCTGCAAATGCTGGTGTGCCGCCACCGGGGCGCGGCCAGCGTGTTGGCGATCAATAATTATATTGTACACAAATTGTATTCAATGTTAAGCCTGCCTCGACTCAGCGAGTGAGTCGTCATTTGAGGGCAGGGGATAATGGCAGCAACGAAGTTTACCAAATCCGACGTATTGTATCATCTACGCCATGCGATCCTCACTCAGGAATTAGCACCCGGCGCTGATCTGGATGAGGCCACATTGTCAGAACAATGGGGTCTGTCTCGCACACCGTTGCGCGACGTGCTGCGGCAACTGGCTGGCGAAGGTTTCTTGGATATCCGTGCCAACCGGGGTGCCCGCGTCTCTGAAATGAGCCATCGCACCCTACGCGATTTCTTTCTTGCGGCACCGATGATCTATGGTGCCGTGCTGCGGTTGGCCGCGCAAAATGCTCAAGATTTGCAGATTGCCAAGCTGAAAGACGCACAGGTTGCATTCAAAAAAGCGCTGCGTGGAGGTGACATTGCTGCACGCGCCTTGGCCAACAATCATTTCCATGAGGTGACAGGTCAGATGGCCGGAAACATCTATCTCTTGCCCAGTTTCCAGCGCCTGTTGATTGATCACGCCCGTATCTCGATGACGTTTTTCAGACCTCAAGATACTGAAATGGCCGAAAACCTGACCCGCGCCAGCGAGCAACACGACGCCATCATCGCCGCGATTGAATCGGGGGATGAAAATGCTGCCGCGGCGCTGGCGATTGACCATTGGAACCTGTCGCGGGGCCGTATCGAACAATTTGTGATGCCCACGGGGCTGGATTTGCAACTGGGTGCGGTTGCTGCGCCAAAGATGAGGACGCTATGACACCGATTTTCAAGTTTGAGGGGATTTATACCCCGATTGTCACACCATTGAACGCCGATGGCAGCTTTAATCAAGATGGTTTGGTGGATCAGGTTGAACATCTGATTGATGCAGGCGTGCATGGCATCATTTCTGGTGGCTCCACCGGAGAAAACTATGCGCAGACTGTCGAAGAACGGCTGGCACTTGCACGGTTCACCAAGGACCAGATCAAAGGGCGTGTGCCGCTGATTGTTGGGACCGGCTCCATGCGGACGCCCGATTCCATTGTTTTAGCCACTGGTGCGCGTGAGATGAGGGCAGATGCGATCCTGCTTGGCACGCCGCCCTATTCGGTCCCGACTGAGCAAGAAAATGCGCTGAATGCATTGGCGATTGATCGCGCGGCGAACCTGCCGGTGATGCTGTATAACTATCCCGGCCGGATGGGCGTGAACATGGGCGAAGAGTTTCTGGACCGGGTTGGGCGCAGTCGCAACATTTGTGCGATCAAAGAAAGCAGCGGTGATATCAACCGTGTGCATCTGTTGGCGCGGGATTATCCTCATATTCAAATGTCCTGTGGCATGGATGATCAGGCGCTAGAGTTTTTTGCATGGGGGGCGCGGTCCTGGGTCTGTGCGGGGTCAAATTTCCTGCCGCGCGAACATGTGGCACTGTACGAGGCCTGTGCCGTGCAGGGCGATTTCGCCAAGGGGCGCCGGATCATGTCTGCAATGATGCCGCTGATGCGGGTGCTTGAACAGGGCGGGAAATTTGTCGCCAGTGTTAAGCATGGCACGACAATGGCGGGGGTTGATACAGGCGGTATGATGGCACCGCTCAAACCGCTGAACAAAGACGACAAACGCAGCCTTGATGAGGTGGTGCGCGTGTTGAAAACCACCATCGCACATATTCAGGCAGAGGGTTAAGATCATGGGATTGTTGACAAAAGAAGAATACGCTTCGCTTGCTGCCGGGCTGGACTTTCCAACAGCGGCCTTTGTGGACGGATCGTACCGCCCTGCTATGTCTGGCAACACATTTGCCACGATAAACCCTGCCACGGGTGATCACCTGGCGGATATTGCCGCGTGCGGAGCCCAAGACGTGGATTTTGCGGTATCCAAGGCCCGCGAAGCCTTTGAGGAGGGGCACTGGTCACGCCTACACCCATCAGCGCGCAAGGATGTGTTGATCCGGTTTGCCAAATTGCTGACCCGCAATGCACGAGAATTGGCGGTGATGGAAAGCGTCGATAGTGGTAAAACCATTTTCGATTGTGAAACGGTGGATATCCCCGAAACGATCCATTGTATCAAGTGGCACGCCGAAGCCATTGATAAGCTTTATGATCAGGTCGCACCCGCGTCCGATGATCACATTGCCTTGGTGGTGCGCGAACCGATTGGCGTGGTGGGCTTGGTACTGCCGTGGAACTTCCCGCTGTTGATGATGGCATGGAAAATTGCGCCTGCACTGGCGGCGGGCTGTTCGGTGATCGTGAAACCAGCCGAGGAAACATCATTGACCGCGTTGCGGGTGGCCGAGCTGGCCCATGAGGCGGGTGTGCCACGCGGCGTGTTGAATGTATTGCCTGGGGGCGGCGCAGATGTGGGCGAACCCTTGGGGCGGCATATGGATGTCGACATGGTCAGCTTCACCGGCTCTACCGTCACCGGCAAACGGTTCTTGGGCTATGCAGGCGAAAGCAACGCCAAGGAAATCGTGCTGGAAATGGGCGGTAAGAACCCTTGCGTGGTAATGGATGACGCCGAAAACCTTGACCGCGTCGCCGCGCATATCGCCAATGGGGCGCTGTGGAACATGGGTGAAAATTGCAGTGCGATCAGCCGTGTGATTGTGCATAAAAACATCAAGGAATCCCTGCTAGACAAGATCGAAGCGCATATGCGCGAATGGCCAATGGGTGATCCGCTTGATCCTGAAACTCGGCTGGGGGCGATGGTCAGTAAGGCGCATTTTGATAAAGTTTCCGGATATCTAAAGGACGCTCCTAAACCGCGCGTGGGCGGTGGCACCAAAGATGGCGCATTTGTTGAGGCGACAGTGGTAGAACTGCCTGGCAATGATCACCGTCTGGCCCGCGAAGAAATCTTTGGTCCGGTCCTGAGCGTGATTGAGATCAGCAGCTTTGATGAGGCGATCCGCGTGGCCAATGATACCGATTATGGTTTATGTGCGTCGATCTTTACCGCAAATGGCAAACGCGCCTTGCGGGCGGCGCGGATGTTGCGCGCGGGAACGGTCACCGTGAACAGCTACGGCGAAGGTGATATTTCCACCCCGTTTGGTGGGTTCAAGCAATCTGGTTTTGGCGGGCGGGATAATTCGCTGCATGCACATGACCAATACACCCAACTGAAAACCATCTGGATTGATTTGTCCGATGACGCAGAAGAGGCAGTAAGCTGATGTGCGTTGGCTGTATCAGAACCACAGAAATCGCCGCAGCGATGTACCCGGCTTCGGCGGCGCGGGCGTCGGGACGTGACCCAGTGAAACCTCGGTTAGGGATTTGAGCGATGTATACAGCCCGGCGAACACCGCAGTTTGACAGCCCGGCAGCTTGGGCCGAGATCATAGGTGGATATGCGACAGCCCAGATGTTTGGTGGCAGCCAGACCGCTGATGTGATGATCATCGGCGCGGGCTTTGCTGGCCTTTCGGCAGCGCAGCGTTTGCGCCAGCTTGATCCGGGGTTAAAAATTTGCGTTCTTGATGCCTTGCGCGTTGGTGAAGGCACGGCAGGGCGCAATTCAGGGTTCATGATTGATTTGCCGCATGATCTTGCCTCGGACGATTATGCGGGGACTGGCGATGACCGGGCATTGATCACATTGAACCGGCAGGCCATTGCTTTTGCCCGTGCGGCCGTTGCGCAATACGGCATTGATCCGGCCTTTGCTGATCCTGTGGGCAAAGTGAATGGGGCCGCGTCGCAAGCAGGCGATACCCACAACCGCAGCTATGCAACCCATCTTGCAACCCTTGGTGAACCTTCCGAAATGCTTGATGCGCAGGCGATGTTTGAATTGACAGGTAGCCGCCATTACCGGTCTGGGTTGTTCACCCCCGGTACGTTAATGCTGCAACCCGCCGGATATATTCGCGGGTTGGCCGCAGGATTGCGGACCGTTGGCGTGGATATATTTGAACAATCCCCTGTCGTTGGTTTCGAACGGCAAGGTGCAGATTGGGTGGTTAAGACGGCAAAGGGACAGATCACCACGCCGCGTGTTATCCTTGCCAACAATGGTCATTTGGAAAGCTTTGGCATCGCCAAGGGGCAGTTGATGCAATTGTTTCTCTTTGCCTCGATGACGCCCGAATTGAATGCAGATCAGCTTGGGGTATTGGGCGGCACGGCGCGGTGGGGGGTGACCCCATCTGATCCCATGGGGACCACGATGCGTCGGATTGATACCGCCCAAGGCGGCAACCGGATCATCACCCGCACCTGTGCCAGCCTGCGCCCCGGCATGACGGCAAGCGCATACGATCTGGCCCGCGCCGCAGCCGTTCATCGATCAAAGTTTGATGCGCGGTTTCCGCAACTGGCCGGGCAAAAGATGCAGTATCAGTGGGCGGGGCACCTGTGTCTGACCCGTAATGGCGTGTCGGTCACGGGACAGATAGAGGAAGGCGTTTTTTCCGCCTGCGTTCAAAACGGTCTTGGCACGGCGCGGGGTACATTAACCGGCATCGCAGCAGCAGAACTTGCGCTGGCGCAGCCAACAGGAATTGCGGATTACTTTGCGGCTGAACCCGCACCAAAACCGTTGCCGCCACAGCCTTTGGCCTCATTGGGGGCAAATGCCTATCTGCGGTACAAAGAATGGCGTGCCGGTGCCGAATAACGCGGGGGCGCAGTAGACCACCGCTGCGCGCTGTCGTATGACCCATGCCATGAAGAGCCCAATTCACATTCTCCGCCGCCTGTTGCATCGCTTTCGCGAAGCCCGCCGCCAGGCGCGGTTTGCCGCCTCTGTGCACCATCTGCATGGGCCAAAGACGCTGGATGTGGCCCCGGGTGATGTTGTCCTGATCGCGCTGGTGCGCAATGGCAGCTATTATCTGGATGCGTTTTTTCGCCATTACCGCGCCATGGGTGTGCAGCACTTTGTGTTCATCGACAACGGATCCACAGACGAAACCATCGCCCGGATCAAGCGCGAAAAAGGCACGGTGATTGATCAAAGCAAGCTGCCACTGGCCGGGTATGAAGACCTGATCCGCCAATATCCCGCCAATACTTATGGGCAAAACCGCTGGTGTCTTTACGTCGATATGGACGAGATTTTTGATTTTGAGGGGCGCACCAGCATCGGGATCAAGGGTCTGATCGGGTATCTTGAGGCGCAGGGCCATACGGCTTTGGTCGCACAAATGCTGGAAATGTTCCCCAAATCGCCCCTAAGTGCCGCCGCAGACTTGCCGTTCAAACAGGCGCTGTTGGAGTTTCTCTATTTCGACATCAGTGCGGTGGAAAAGTTTGAGTATCATTCCGATCAGATTTCGTTTTCCGCACTTTTGACCAATAACACCGTCGCGACCCCCGATATCAAATTCTGCTTTGGCGGGGTGCGTGGCAAGGTGTTTGGTGAAAACTGCTGTCTGACCAAACACCCGTTGATCTTTAACGGGCCTAACGTCACGCCCGCGCCGCATCCGCATTTGTCGATGGGGGTGAACTGCGCGGATGTCACTGCGGTGATCAAACACTACAAATTTGCCAACAACCCGATTGGCCGTGATACTGCTTCGCTTGCGACGGGTGATGTGTCCCACGGCGAAGATGCGGCGCGGGTGCAGGTGATGACGCAACAGCCTGATGTATCGCTGTTTTCCCTTGACGCACGGCGTTGGAACCGGGTGGAACTGCTGTACCGCGCCGGGTTCTTGGTGCCCTCAGATGCCTATTCGGCTTATCTTGCGGAGGCAGGCAAGTGAGCCTTGCTGCCGTTGTCATTGGCCGCAATGAAGGGGAGCGGCTGGTTGCGTGTTTGACGGCGCTGCAAGGACAGATGGATCAGGTGGTCTATGTCGATTCCGGGTCTACCGACGGATCGGTTGAGGCTGCAAAAAATCTGGGTGCCACGGTGGTGCCGCTTAATCTGGATCATGGGTTCACAGCAGCGCGGGCGCGCAATGCAGGTCTTGCGGCCCTTGGACCAGAGGTTGATCTGGTGCAGTTCCTTGATGGTGATTGCGTGCTGCGCGGCGGTTGGATTGACAGCGCTATCGCGTTTTTGGACAAAAACCCAAAGGTTGCTGTGGTCTGCGGGCGTCGGCGTGAACGCCATCCAGAGGCGTCGATATACAACGCGCTGATTGACCGCGAATGGGACACACCTATTGGGCAGGCAAAGGCCTGTGGCGGTGATGCGCTGATGCGCGCCTCCGCGTTGCGCGACGTTGGTGGATACCGGGACAGCTTGATTGCCGGGGAAGAACCGGAGCTCTGTGTACGGTTGCGGCAGGCAGGCTGGCACGTCTGGCGTTTGGATGCTGAGATGACCTGGCATGATGCGCAGATCACTCAGGCCTCACAATGGTGGCGGCGCAGCCAGCGGGCGGGTCATGCCTTTGCCGAAGGGGCGTTTCTGCACGGCGCGCCACCCGAACGTCACTGGGTAGCTGAGACTCGCCGCGCCTTGGTGTGGGGGGCGTTTCTACCAACTGCGATCTTGCTTTTGGGATTGATTGTTCATCCCATCGCCCTGCTACTTTTTGCGATTTACCCCCTGCAAATCGCCCGCCTTGCCCTGCGCGTTGATTTGCCATGGGCATTTTTCACGGTCCTTGGGAAGCTCCCCGAAGCGGTTGGCGCAGTACAGTTTTATTGGAGCCGTTTTCGGGGCAGTAAGACCAAGATCATTGAGTACAAATAGGTTTTGCGGGTCAGAGCAATCTAACGTTGGCGCATAGCCTGACCCACCAAACCTGGCAGGATTGCAAAACATTTAGCATAGCGCGGCACCATCCGGCGGGGGCTTTGCGCGGCGCGCCAGAGCCATTCCAGTGCGAATTTCCGCATGACCTTGGGCGCGCGGACCTGATGACCTGATAGGAAATCCAAACCCGCCCCAATGGATGAAAACCCAACCTTGGGGGCCTTATTGCGGCCTCGGGCGGCGAATATTTCTTGTTTGGGCGCGCCAAGTGCAATGAAACACAAACCCGCACCACTTTGATTGAGCCCGTCAAATATCGCGTCTGCCTCAGGCCCAGCAGGATCAAAGCCATAGGCAGGTGCATGAAGATAGCTTATGCGCAGGCCGGAAATCCGCTGCTTTAACGCCTCCGTCGCCCCTTCAAGGGCTTTGTCGCTACTGCCCACAAGGGCAATCGGTACATCAAGCCGGGCGGCCATTTCACACAGTGGCAAAATCAAATCCGAACCGGGCATCAATTCGACGGGGCTGTGCGCAAGTTGCGAAAGCCAGACAATCGGGCGACCATCTGCGACCACCATATCATGGGCTTGGTACGCCGCTGCAAACCCCGCGTCCTCGGGCAGTTTGGTTAGATGATCAAGGTTCAGAGTTGCCAGTGCGAATCCGGTCTGCTGTTGCAAACGTGCAGTGACTTCGCGAAACAATCCCGCTCGGGTGGCGAAATTGACCTCTATCTGTGATACGCCCGTGCCAAATTTCACACGTCACCGCCAATAGCACAGCGATCCGTGAAGCGGAAATTTGCGTGGGTAATTGCAGAAATATTATTTAAAAACAAAATTTTACCAAGCTATTTTAATCTAGAGCGTGAAGATGATGCCAAATCTACCGGGATGACAGCCCGCAGACCAGATGTTAATTTCCGCGCCAAGCCATATTCAGCCCCACATTTGACATAGGAGCCACATGCCCAACAGTATTGCATATTTGATGCTGCTGCTCTGGCCGTTTGTCACGCTGGTTCTGTTTCGCACGCAAAAACTGGAACGGGCGCTGATCTGGTCCATTTTGGGCGGCTATCTGTTTTTGCCGCCTCTGGCAGAGTTTAACCTGCCGTTGGTTCCGGCCATGGACAAGGTGTCGATCCCGAACCTTAGCGTCTTGCTGGTTTTGGCCTTTGGGATGAAGGAAAAGCTGAATTTCATTCCGTCTTCTCGGGCGGCGTTGTGGTTGATAATCGGATTGGTGTTGTCGGCCATCCCAACGGTGTTGACCAATGGCGACCCGATTGTTTTCCAGATCATGGGCAACGCAGAGCCGATTATGTTCATGACCGATCAACTGCCCGGTCAATCCATCCGCGATGTGGGATCTGTGCTGATTGCTCAGATGTTGACATTGGTGCCGTTCCTGCTGGCCAGACAGTTTTTGGCGTCAGAGCAAGGATTGAAGGAAATCCTGTTGGCGCTGATGGTGGGGGGGCTGATTTATTCTGTTCCATCGCTGATCGAAATTCGACTTAGCCCGCAGATTAACGTCTGGGTCTATGGGTTCTTTCAGCATTCCTTTGAACAAACGATCCGTGCGGGCGGTTACCGGCCCATTGTTTTCTTGCCCCATGGGCTTTGGCTGGCACTCTTTATGTGCACGGCGCTGTTGTCTGCGGCCGCTTTGGCGCGACAGTCCCAAGCGATTGATCGCTGGAAAGTATTGCTGCTGGTTGGTTACCTCGCGGTGCTTTTGGTGCTGTGCAAGAGCTTGGCCGCCCTGACATATGGTATCGCGTTGCTGCCTTTGGTGCTGTTTGCCCCGCTGCGGTGGCAACTTCGGGTGGCGTTGATTTTTGCCGTGATAGCTGTTGTTTATCCGATGCTACGTAATGCCGGGTTGGTGCCGCTTGATGCGATTTTGGCACAGGCAGAGGCGCTCAGCCCTGACCGGGCACAGTCACTTGGCTTTCGCTTCAACAATGAAGAACAACTCTTGGCGCGGGCTGCGGAAAAGCCTTTGTTTGGATGGGGGGGATGGGGCCGTAATCTGGTCCGTGATGCCGAGACGGGTGCGATCCTTTCGATCCCGGATGGCCGTTGGATCATTGTTTTCGGCACCTTTGGGTGGCTTGGGTATGTGTGCGAATTCGGGCTGTTGGCTTGGCCGTTGGTGTTGATGGGTCTCTATGTTCGACGTGCCCAAGACAGCGGCATGTCGCCTTATGTGGCACCGCTTGCGATGATCCTAGGCATTACCATGATGGATATGCTGCTGAATGCGACCCTGACCCCGTTTACCTGGCTGACGGCGGGGGCCATTTTGGGTCACGCTGAAAAACTGATGCCACGTACTAATGGTGTGGCGCAGGTACGCGGTAGGTCAGGGGTGATACTGGGCAAGCCGATTGCGTCACAAGGCAAGCGCACCGTTCTGTAAGCACCTGTACGCTTGGACCAGCCGCCCACCGAATCCCACGATTATGGCAAGATTGTTTCGCCTGCGGCAAAAATAGCCGCTTTGGTGATCGTTTGTTGTGTTAGTATTGTTGGAGCAGATACACCACATTTTACAAAAACCTGTTGTAAATCAGGAAATCTGGGGGAAATCTGGGCCGAACTTCCCAGTTTTTCCTATATAAATTGGCAGTAAAAGACTATGTTGCCCTGTGGGGGCTCATACCTGTCTTTGGACGGGCAATGGGATGATTTTGGTAGGATGAACACCGCAAAGAGCCGCTCTTTTTCAGGCGAAGATATTGCTATTGTTGGGATGTCTGTTGATGTGCCGGGTGCGCAGGGCACCAATGCCTATTGGGCAAATCTGCGTGACGGGGTGGAATCCATTCGCCGTCTGACTGAGGCTGACCTGCTGGAAGCAGGTGAAACACCTGAAACCATAGCGCGTAAAAATTACGTACCTGCGGCGGCTGTATTGGATGGGTTTGACACCTTCGATGCGGACTTTTTCGGTTTTTCGCCAAAAGACGCTGCCATCCTTGACCCACAGCACCGCAAATTTCTTGAGGTGGCGTGGGGCGCGATGGAACAGGCGGGCCATCCCCCTGAAACCATTTCTGGCCCGATTGGTGTTTATGCGGGCTGCGGTATGGGCAGCTATTTCTATTTTAACATCTGTTCAAACCCGGATCTGGTTGACGATGTGGGCATGTTCTTGTTGCGCCACACCGGCAACGACAAGGATTTTCTGTCGACCCGCGTAAGCCATGTGTTTGACCTAAAAGGTCCGTCGATCAACCTGCAAACGGCTTGTTCAACGTCTTTGGTGGCGATCCACTATGCCTGTCAGGCCCTGCGCGCGGGCGAGGTTGATATGGCGCTTGCCGGTGGTGTGACCATCGAATTGCCGCATGGCCGCGGTTATGAGTTCAAGGAAAATGAAATCCTATCACCAGATGGCCATTGTCATGCCTTTGATCATCGCGCCCAAGGCACGGTGTTTGGATCGGGGGCGGGTGCGGTTGCCCTGCGTCGTCTGTCAGATGCGATTGCCGATGGGGATCACATTTGGGCGGTGATCAAGGGATCAGCCGTCAACAACGATGGCGCGGCCAAGGCTGGGTATCTGGCACCTTCCGTCGATGGCCAGACCGCTGCAATTGCCAACGCGCTGGACGCTGCGGGCGTTGCGGCGCAAAGCATTGGATATGTCGAATGCCACGGCACGGGCACTTATCTGGGGGATCCGATTGAGGTTGCCGCGCTGACCGAAGCGTTTCGCCAGACTACGGATGCCACGGATTTCTGCCGTATTGGCTCGGTCAAGACCAATATCGGCCATTTGGACACGGCAGCAGGTGTCGCAGGCTTGGTGAAAACCACGCTGGCGCTGCACCACAAACAATTGCCGCCCTCGCTGGGGTATGAGGCACCGAACCCTGCAATTGCCTTTGACGGATCGCCCTTTGCGGTGAATGACACGTTGCGCGACTGGCCAGCAGGCACCACCCCGCGCCGGGCCGGGGTGAATGCGCTGGGTGTCGGCGGCACCAACGCCCATACCGTGTTGGAAGAAGCACCTGAGCGCGCCGCATCTGAAGAAAGCGATTGGCCGTTCCACGCCATTTGTGTGTCTGGACGCAGCAAAGCAGCACTTGAGGCGAACACCGCTGCACTTGCCGCACACCTGCGGGCGCATCCTGAACAACCTTTGGCCGATGTGGCGTTTACCTTGAAAAATGGTCGGCGTGGGTTTGAAAAACGCCGCGTTGTGGTGGCCGAAACCCACAACCAAGCCGCCGAGATGCTGGAAAGCGGCGACACCCGCCGCGTATTCACTCATGAGACCTTGGGCGACAAGCCTGAGGTCGTGTTCATGTTCCCCGGCGGCGGCGCGCAATATGCGGGCATGGCGCGGGATTTGTATGAGACAGAGCCAGTGTTTGCGGAATGGATGGACCGTGGGGTGGACCACTTACAGCCACAACTTGACTACAACATTCGCAGTCTATGGTTGCCCAAGCATGATCAACTGGACGCCGCCGAAGAACGTCTGCAAACCCCATCGGTGCAATTGCCGCTGATCGCCATTGTCGAATACGCGCTGGCGCAGCTCTGGCTCAGCTGGGGCGTGAAACCCGCCGCGATGGTGGGCCATTCAATGGGTGAAAACGTTGCGGCTTGCCTTGCGGGCGTGATGAGTTTTGAAGGCTTGATTGATCTGGTGTTGCTGCGCGGGCAATTGTTTGACGAGGTGCCAGCGGGGGGGATGCTGAGCATCTCTGCGACGATGGACGTGATCATGCCGCTGCTGGGCGATGACCTTGATATCGCCTCGATCAATGCGCCCGAATTGATTGCAGTGTCCGGCCCACAAGCGGCGCTTGATGCGATGCAGGAACGGCTGGCGGCGCAGGACATCGAATGCCAACGGATCGCCATCGACATCGCAGCACATTCACGCATGTTAGAGCCGATCTTGGCGCGCTACCGTGCCTTTCTGCACTCGCTGGACCTGCAAGCGCCGCAGATGCCGTTCATGTCGAACCGCACGGGCGTGCAGATCACCGATGCTGAGGCCACAGATCCTGATTATTGGGTTGGACAGCTGCGCAATACTGTGAATTTTGCTGATTGCATCACCAGCTTAAGTGCCCCGCGCAAACGGGTGTTCCTAGAAGTCGGCCCCGGCAAAGCGCTTAGCGCCTTGGCACAGATGGGCGAAGGGGTGACGGCGGCGCAAGTCCTGTCTTCGCTGCGCCACCCGGATCAGAATATCGCGGATGATGCCTATTTCATCTCGGTGATTGGACGGTTGTGGGCGTGCGGTGTGCACGCGGACTGGAGCCAGATTTGGGGCGAGGCCAAGCGTAACCGCGTGGTACTGCCGACCTATGCATTTCAGCGCAGCAAGTATTTTATTACGCTGGGCACGGCATCTGTGCCTGTCACAGCACCACAAGTGCAGCGCCGTGATGACATTGCCGACTGGGGGTCCGTCCCGGCGTGGCATCCGCGTTTTGCCAATGCAGATGTCGACGCGGTCACTGATCTGGCGGCAACGCCGTTGACATGGTTGTTCTTTGCGGATGATGCGGGGTTGGCGGCCCCGGTGATGGCACGGCTGACCAAGGCAGGTCATACCGTTGTGTCGGTTCGTGCGGGCGATGCCTTTGCCAAAATCGCAGAGGGTACATTCACCATCGCAGCCGAACAGGGTCGCCCGGGTTATGACCAATTGATCGCTGCCTTGCAGGAAAACGGCCAAATGCCGGACCGTATTGCGCATTTCTGGCTGACCGACGATGCCCAAAGCCCGCGCCCCGGCAGCAGCACCTTTGACCGCAATCTTGAACAGGGTTTCTGGAGCCTGACGTGGTTGGCGCAAGCCCTGACCGAGGCGGGGTCGGACAAGCCATTGCATTTGAATGTGTTCACCAGCGGTGCCGCACAGGTCAAAGACGAGGCGCTGGACCATCCTGAAAAAGCGATGATTAGCGGCCCTGTTGGGGTCTTTGCCCGCGAAATGCCCGGCGTGACAACCGCGCAGATTGATCTGGACCCTCGGGTGACACAGGTACCTGTAAAAGGGTGGTTTGGGCGTAAAGAAACAGGTGCACTCCAAGACGATCTGACGGACCGCTTACTCGAAGATTTGATGGCCAGCCCCGCCAATATCGTTGCGGCCTATCGCGACACCAAGCGTTTTGAAATGGGCTATAAACCCATTCCTTTGCCTGCCAGCGAAGCACCTGCCTTCCGCGATGCTGGCACCTATCTGATCACTGGCGGGTTTGGCGGCATTGGCCTGACGCTGGCGCACGATATTTTAGAAAACCACGCGGCACATGTGGTGCTGTTGATCCGCGATGCGCTGCCCGCGCGCCCTGCGTGGAATGGGTATCTGTCCGCACATGGTGCTGCTGACACGACCGCCCGCCGGATGCGTGCGGTGATCCGGCTTGAGGAATTGGCCAAGATCAAAGGCGGCACTGTTGAGGTGGCGGCGGGTGATGTGGCCAACCTTGCGCAGATGCGTCGGGTCATTGACGATCTGAATGCGCGCCATGGTGCGCTGACCGGGGTGATCCACGCGGCGGGTGTGCTGGATGATGGTCCGCTTTTGGCCAAATCAGATGCTGCGATTGACGCAGTGTTGTCGCCCAAAGTGCAAGGCCTGCGGGTGCTTGACCAATTGTTGCCGGACGGCACGCTTGAGCTGATGATCCTGTTTTCCTCAACCAGCACGGCAACGCGCAGCGCGGGGCAGGTGGATTATGTTGCGGCAAACGCATGGCTGAACGCCTTTGCCGCCGCACGACGGGGTGCTGCGACGAAGGTGATCGCAATCAACTGGGGCGTTTGGGCAGATGTGGGCATGGCGGCTCTTGCAACAGGTGGTGCGGCGATTGACGTGCTGCCGGCGCGGACCCTTGATGCCGCATTGCTGGACACGGCTGGGGCGGGTGCCCACGGCGATCCAGTGTTTGTGGCTAATTTGAATGACACCGATTGGGTGTTGGATCAGCATCGCACCGCAGATGGTCAAGCGGTGATGCCCGGCACCGGATATATTGAACTGCTGGCTGAGGCGGCGCAGGCGCAAGGCATGACGGCTGGTTTTGACATAAGCGACCTTTATTTTTTGCGCGCCATGCCAGTCAACGAAGGCGCGCCGCGCCAGATGCAGGTGAAACTGCGCCCGGAGGGGTCCGGGTTTACCGCCGAATTGCGCAGCGATTGTGTGCTGAACGGCAAGGCGGGATGGCAATTGCACGCGCAGGCGACACTGACCCCGATTACGGGCGACCTGCCGCAAGACATTGATGTGGCATCAATTGCCGCGCGCTGCCCAGAGGTAAAAACCGCCGCGGCGGATGACCGATTGCAGTCGCCACAAGAGGCGCATTTAACTTTTGGTCCACGCTGGCACGTACTGCGCGAGACAAGAATGGGTGCCGGCGAAGGACTGGCATCCTTGGCACTGCCTCAGGACGTTCAAGGTGATCTGGACGCGGGCCATTTGCTGCATGCCGGATTGATGGATTTGGCAACCGGCTGGGCCATTGCGCTGGTGCCGGGCTACGGGGCGCAGAACCTGTGGGTGCCCATGTCTTATGGCCGCGTAGCGGTTTATGCACCGCTGCCTGCGCAGGTCAAATCATGGGTGCGGCTGTCCGAAGGGCAGGCCAGTGACGGTTTCGCACGCTTTGATATGTGCATTTTCGACCAAAACGGCAAGGTCTTGGTAGAGGTCAGCGATTTTGAGATGAAGAGGCTTGAAGGTGGCTTTGCCGCCGCTGCACCACTGGACGCGCGTGAAGTTCTGTTTGATCAGGATGCGGCTGACGATCAGCAGCGTAGCCCAGCCGAGGAACGGTTGGCCTATCTGGTCAGCCAAGGCATCCGCGCCGCAGAAGGGCCGCAAGCCCTGAGCCGGGCGATGGCGTTGGGCCGCCCACAGGTCTTGGTTTCCTCGGTGCCATTGGATCAATTGATCGCTCAAGCCGATCAACCCACACATGACAGCCCTAAACAGGGCCATACCTTTGAGCGCACCGATCTGGACGACAGCTTTGTCGCGCCGCGTAATGGAATCGAAGAACGCTTAGCCCAGATGTGGGAAAACCTGCTGGGGGTCAGCCCGGTGGGTGTTGAGGATAGTTTCTTTGATCTTGGGGGGCATTCCCTGATCGCGGTGCGGCTGTTTGCCAGTGTGAAGCGTGCATTCAAGGTGGAGTTCCCGATTTCGGTGTTGTTTGAGGCCCCGACCATTGCCAAATGTGCGGCCCTGATTGCCGCTGAAACTGGTGAAGTTGCGGCGCTGGGTGCAGCGGATGTGGCGGATGCGACACGGGTGAAAAAGTTCGACTATCTGGTGCCACTGAACCAATCGTCACAAACTGACGCAGCACCATTGTTCATCATCGCGGGCATGTTCGGCAACGTGTTGAACCTGCGCCATTTGGCGATGCCCTTTAGCAAGGAACGGCGCGTATTTGGTGTGCAGGCCCGTGGTCTGATTGGCGACATGGCCCCACACACGGACGTTAAAGAAGCGGCGGCGGATTATCTGGCGGAAATTCGGGCGGTGCAGCCTGAAGGGCCTTATGTGTTGTCCGGCTATTCCGGTGGTGGGATCACCGCATATGAGATGGCGCAACAGTTGCGCGACATGGGTCAAGAGGTTGCAGTGCTGGCACTGCTTGACACGCCGCTGCCTGTGCGCCCATCCCTTACGCGCAAAGACAAAGCCTTGATAAAGCTTCACGAATTGCGCCGTAAAGGGCCGGGGTTTTTGGTGGAATGGGCCAAGAATCGGATCGCATGGGAATTGCGTGATCGCTCTGCCCCGCAGGATCAGGCAATGCATGCGCCGGGCGCTGAGTTCAACAATCACAAGATTGAACAGGCGTTTTTGACGGCTGTTGGCCAATATGAGACGCGGACATGGGATGGTCCGTTGACTCTGTTCCGCCCGCCTTTGGATCACCATTATCAGGTGTCGCAGGGCGCTTGGGTCAGTGCAGAGCGTGAATATGTGCTTGAGGACAACGAATGGCGACAATACGCGCCCCATATGGATGTGATCGAAGTGCCGGGGGATCACGTCAGCATGGTCCTTGCCCCAAGCGTCACCGTTCTGGCGCAGGAATTGCGCGAGGTGATCGCAACGGCCCTGGAGGCTGATGTCTCCAGTGATATTGGCCGGGCCACGGCGGCGCAATGAAAGAGGGTGCAGCCATCCGAGTGCTGGTGATTGTGCTCAATTACCGGACCGCACAGATGACCCTGCGCGCCGCAGAAGCTGCGTTGGCTGACATGCCCGATCAGGGTGCGGAAATGATCATTGTCGACAATGCGTCGGGTGACGGATCGGCAGATATTTTGCAAAAGGCCATTGTTGACCGGGGCTGGGATGCGGCGAGCCGGGTACGTTTGGTTCGGTCTGAGATAAACGGTGGTTTTGGCGCGGGCAATAATCTGGGTCTGCGGGCGGGCATGTCCGACGGGTCAGAGCCGGACTATTTCTACATCGTCAATTCAGATGCCTTTGTTGATCCGGGCTGCATCGGCACGTTGGTGGCGCATCTTGAGGGCCACCCACAGGCCGGTATCGCGGGCAGCCATGTGCGCGGCGACGATGATGTGGATCATTGCACCGCTTTTCGCTTTCCCTCCATTGCAGGTGAATTTGAAGGGGCCGCGCGCACGGGATTGATTTCCAAAGCGTTGCGCGGATCAATTGTGGCACCGCCTTTGCCGCAGGTCTCCGCGCAGGTTGATTGGGTGGCAGGAGCGTCGGTGTTGTTGCGCGCTAAAATGCTGCGGGACATTGGCTGCTTTGACGAAACATTTTTCCTTTATTTTGAGGAAACGGATCTGTGCAAACGCGCGGCCGTTGCGGGGTGGGACTGCTGGTATGTGCCGCAAAGCCGGGTTGTGCATATCGGATCGGTGTCGACAGGCA
Organism: Sulfitobacter sp.; assembly: GCA_051251995.1. Taxonomy (GTDB): domain Bacteria; phylum Pseudomonadota; class Alphaproteobacteria; order Rhodobacterales; family Rhodobacteraceae; genus Sulfitobacter. Next base: position 340,562 of record JBPOFF010000001.1, on the reverse strand, counting down.
TGAAGGAATGGCAACGGATGCCGTCCTATTGGTTTGCCTCACGGCACTATTACTTTGTGAAAAATCATGGTCGCATTTATGCTGGCCTTGCATGGGCTGCGCGACTGGCGGGCGGTCTGATCCACCAATTGCGCTGTGTCCTTTCAGGACGAAAACCCCAAGACCCGCCATATTTTCAACGTGATCTTTTGCGATATGGGCTGGGGCTTGGCCCGGCCAAAGCAATTTCAACGACCGATCGTCCCGCGATGGAGGACTGAACATGACCACCACATCCAACCCTGCTGCATTTTCAGCCATTTTGATGGGGGACGAATCCCTGACCATCGCTTGCGGTGATATGATGCAGGCGGCGGGCCATGATTTGCAGGCTGTTGTCACTCAGGATGCGGCAGTGACGGCTTGGGGCGAAAAGCAAAGTGTTCAAGTTTTTGCGCGTGCCGAGGATTTGAGTGCGGATGGCGTGCAAGCCGATTGGGTGTTGAGCATCGCAAACCTGCGGTTGATCCCTGATGCTGCGTTGGCCTTGGCCAGCAAAGGCGCGGTTAACTTTCACGATGGCCCGTTACCGCGCTATGCGGGTCTGAATACGCCCGCGTGGGCAATCATCAACGGCGAGGCCAGCCATGGTGTCAGTTGGCACATGATTGAGGGCGGCGTGGATGAAGGAGATCTGCTTGCGCAGATCATGATCGACATTGCGCCAGATGAAACGGCGTTCAGCCTCAATTCCAAATGTTATGCCGCCGGGATGGAAAGTTTTGCGACTGTGCTGCGCCAATTGGAAAGCGGCGCACTGGAGCGGACGCGCCAAGATCTGAGCCAGCGCAGTTATTATAGCCGTGATCAGCGGCCAGATGCACAGTTGGATTTCAACCAAGACGCGCGTGCCTTGTCGGCGCTGGTTCGGGGATTGGATTTTGGCACCTATTGGAACCCATTGACCACTGCCAAGCTGGTCTTGGGTGATGTTTCTTTGTGCGTTGGTGCGCTAGAGGTCTTCGAACAGGCCACGTCGGCCCCCGGCACGGTGATTGCGGTTTCGGCGGATCAGATCACCATCGGCACCACAACTGCGTCGGTACTTCTGCAACAGGTCACCGATATTGCGGGCAGGGCGGTTGATCTGACAACGCTGATCAAGGTTGGCGATGTTTTATCTGCCGCAAAGATGTCTGCGCCGATCACGAAGCATGAGGCACACTGGCGCAGCGCTTTGCAAAAGATGGATCCGGTGGCGCTGCCCCTTGCCAAGCCATCGCAAAGCACCCCCGATTACCAGGAATTGGCGCTAGATTTTCCCGCTGGCCCGAGCCCCGCGCAACTGGCCGCTGCTGTTGCCTTGGTGGCCTTGCGAAGCGCTGGCATCAACGCGGGCGATCTGGCGATTGCCCTGCCAAAACCCGCTGCGATGATGGCCGATTGGGTGCCACTGCATGTCGAGGCAAGCGCGGAGCTCAGCTTTGCCGCCTTTGTGGCACAGATCGAACCAGAGTTGAGCCGCGCCCAGGCAAACACTGGTTTTGCCGCTGACCTGCCATTGCGCGACCCCGATATTGACCAGTTCGCACGGCCTGATTTTGCTTTGGCGTTTGCCAAAGATGCGACAAGCGCTGCTTGCGTGACAGTTGTTTTGACGGATGGTGCCGCGACCCTGATTTACGACGCCAACCGATTGTCAAATGCAGCGGCTGATGTTTTGAAAATACGTTTGGAAACGGCATTTGAGGCAATTCCAACTGCGCAGACCTGTGATGTGGTCTGGGTCATGCCCAAATCTGAGTCTCAACAAATTATTAAGGACTGGAATGCGACCCAAAAGGCCTATGACGCCCAAACCATCCATACCGCGTTTGAGGCACAGGTTTCCCTGACACCGGATGCCGATGCGCTGGTGTTTGAGGGGGAGGTGCTGAGCTACGGCGCGCTGAATATCCGTGCCAATCAGCTTGCGCATGTGTTGCGTGAGATGGGCGCAGGCCCCGGCACACCAATTGGCCTGAGCACCGCGCGTGGCATTGATTTGCTGGTTGGTGCGCTGGGCATTCTAAAGGCGGGCGGTGCTTATGTGCCGCTTGATCCGGCCTATCCGGCGGACCGTATTGCACATTACATCAGTGACAGCGCCGCACCGATCATCGTGACGCAAAGCGGTTTGGCGAACCAATTGCCCAAACACGCCGCGCAGGTGTTGGTTTTGGACACTGATCCACGGCTTGCAACTGCCGCTCAGGAAAACCCGGTGTCAAATGCCACGCCGGATGATCTGGCCTATCTGATCTACACGTCAGGTTCCACCGGAACGCCAAAAGGCGTGATGGTCAGCCACCGCAATGTCGCAAACTTCTTTGTGGGGATGGACGACCGCATTGATCATGATGCAGGCGCTGTGTGGTTGGCGGTCACCAGTCTGTCTTTTGACATTTCGGTGCTTGAGCTGTTCTGGACGCTTGGCCGTGGTTTCAAACTGGTGCTGGCAGGCGATGCCGCGCGCACCGCTGTTGCCAATGGTCCCATCGGTACATCGGACCGCAAGATTGATTTTAATCTGTTCTATTGGGGCAATGATGATGGCGTTGGCCCCAAGAAATACGAACTGCTGCTTGAAGGTGCGAAATTTGCCGATGCCCATGGGTTCAACGCAGTCTGGACGCCGGAACGGCATTTTCACGCCTTTGGCGGCCCGTATCCGAACCCATCGGTGACAGGTGCCGCGGTTGCTGCGGTCACGCAAAATCTGGATGTGCGGGCAGGGTCCTGCGTGGCCCCGCTGCATCATCCCGCACGCATTGCTGAGGAATGGGCAGTCATCGACAATCTGACCAATGGCCGGGTTGGGCTGGCCATTGCCAGTGGCTGGCAGCCGGATGATTTTGTCTTGCGCCCCGAAAACACACCACCTGAAAACAAACATGCGATGTATGCTGCGATTGACCAGTTGCGCAGCCTCTGGCGCGGCGATGCGGTGGAATTCCCGACAAAAGACGGCACCCCCTTTGCCGTGGTCACGCAGCCGCGTCCGGTGTCCAAGGAGCTACCAATTTGGGTGACCACAGCGGGCAATCCGCAGACATGGAAAGAGGCGGGGGAGATTGGTGCAAATGTGCTGACCCATCTGTTGGGGCAATCGGTGGATGAGGTCGCGGATAAGATCAAGATCTACCATGATGCATTGCGCAGCGCGGGCCATGATCCGGTGGCTCACAAAGTCACGGTGATGTTGCACACCTATCTGGCTGAAACACGGGAGCTGTCCGAAGAGATCGCGCGCGAACCGATGAAAGACTACCTGCGCTCTGCTGCGGGGCTGATCAAACAATACGCATGGGCGTTTCCGGCGTTTAAGAAACCCGCAGGCGTGACCAATCCCTTTGAGGTTGATCTGGCAGGCCTGTCGGATGAGGAAATGGACGCGATCCTAGAGTTCGCTTTTCAGCGTTATTTCAATGACAGTGGCATGTTCGGAACCGTGGCTGATGGACTGGTCCGCACTGAACAGCTCAAGCGTATTGGCGTGGATGAAATCGCCTGCCTGATCGACTATGGCATTGCTACGGATAAGGTGATGGCGGGGTTGAAACCCTTGGCCAAGGTGCTGGCGCAGGCCAATCAAACCGCCGCACTGCCAGAGGATGATTTCTCGCTTGCTGCGCAAATTGTGCGTCATAACGTCAGCCATCTGCAATGCACGCCATCTATGGCGCAGATGCTGGTGACAAATGAGGTGGCACAGGGGGCGATGGCGCGGCTCAAACATCTGATGGTGGGCGGTGAAGCATTGCCGGGATCACTGGTACAGACGCTTAAGGGCTGCACGCGTGCGACGATTCAAAACATGTATGGTCCAACCGAGACCACGATTTGGTCGACGACCCATGTGGTGAATGACACTGCTGCCGATACCGCTGCGATTGGTACGCCAATTGCGAATACCCGGACCTTCATCCTTGATGTTAAGATGTCGTCGCAACCCATTGGTTCAGAAGGTGAATTGTGGATTGGTGGTGATGGGATTACCTTGGGATATTGGCATCGCGAAGCAATGACGGCAGAGCGGTTTGTGGATAATCCATTTGGTGAAGGCAAGTTATACCGCACTGGCGATTTGGCCGCTTGGGATGAGCATGGTATTTTGCATTTTAAAGGCCGCGCTGATGCGCAGGTCAAGATCCGGGGGCACCGGATTGAATTGGGAGAAATCGAAGCGCGCCTATCGGAAATCGCAGGAGTGACCCAAGCCGTGGTGATCGCCCGCGACGCACCGGGTGGCGCGCAATTGGTTGGTTATGTGACCGCGAATGCGCCTGTGAATGCAGAGGCTATGCGCGCGCAATTGGCCAAAGTCTTGCCTGATATTATGGTCCCGAGCGCTGTGGTTGTTCTGGATACAATACCGCTGACGCCAAACAAAAAAATTGACCGCAAAGTTTTGCCCGCCCCGGAAACACGTAAGGCCGTACGCCCCGCAGCATCTGCAACAGCTGCCAGTGCAACACAGACCAAGATCGCTGCGATATGGTCTGCGATCCTTGGCGTACCAGACATCCGTGCAGAGGACAGCTTCTTTGCCCTTGGCGGGCATTCACTGCTTGCCGTGCAGGCGCACCGCGACATCAAAGCGGGATTGAATGCAGACCGCCTGTCGATCACGGATATTTTCCGTTTCCCAACGCTTGAAGGGTTAGCGGCACATCTTGATAAAGCCGCTGGTGGCGCAGCGGAGGCGATTGTCGCCACCCCGGAGCCTGCCAAGACCGAAACGATGTCGAAACGCCGCATGATGCGCGCAGGACGCAGCAAAGCCGGGGTGTGATGGTAGTAATGCCACCTGATCACTTTGCGCAGGTGCAGGCGGCGGTTACGGCATTGTTTGATGTGCCCGTCGCGGTGGCAGTCACCGATCCAAAGGCACCGCAACCCGCGCTGATGGATGATGAATTCAGGGCTGTCATTGATGCAATTCCGGCGCGCCAACGGGAGTTTGCCGCTGGCCGCGCTGCTGCACGTACGGCGATGGCGCAATTGGATATGCAGCCTGCTGCGATCCTAACCAGCGCTGACCGCGCGCCGATTTGGCCACCGGGAGTGGTCGGTTCGATCTCGCACACAGATAGGTTTTGCATTGCCGCCCTATGCCACAGTGCGGATGTGCAAAGTCTGGGTGTGGATATCGAAGATACCACGCCTTTGGACCAAGACCTGATACCGATGATCTGTTCAGCGTTTGAACAGGATCGGATAGCAGGGCCAGATGCAGGACAACTTGCCAAGCTGATCTTTAGCGCCAAGGAAGCGGCGTATAAGACGCAGTATCCCATCTCGGGCCTGCTTTTTGATTTTGATCAGCTTGACGTAACGCTTGATGCGGGCAACGGGTCGTTTGTGGCAACCTTCGTAAAATCGGCTCCACCTTTTAAGGTCGGCGACACCTTGCCGGGGCGATTTGTCTATGTGGCAGATCACCTTGTCACTGTCGTGGCGATTGGGCAGGATACGCCCAAAGGAGCCTGACATGCCGCAGTTTTCGCGCCGTTCTGTTCTGATCGGAGGGGGCGTTGCCCTTGCCGCGGCGGGAACCGTGGCTTGGCGCGCGCGCAAAGATGCGGGCGCTGAACGGGCGCGTCTGCTTTATGCGGACCCTTTGCCCAAACCCAACATGCCTTTGAATGTCTTTCATCTGGGGCATTCATTGGTGGGGCGTGACATGCCCGCGATGTTGGCGCAATTGGCCGGTGCGGGGCATCGCTATGACAGCCAGTTGGGGTGGGGCACGTCGTTGAAACAACATTGGGAACCGAGTGAGGCGATTAACGGGTTTGCTGAAGAAAACGATCACGCGCAGTACCGTGATGCGAAAGAGGCCGTCGGCTCAGGCGAATATGATGCGGTGGTGCTGACCGAAATGGTCGAAATCGCCGATGCGGTCCGGTATCATGATACGGGCGATTATCTGGCGCGGTGGGCCGGGTTGGCGTGGGGGGCAAACCCGGACACGCGGATTTATCTTTATGAAACATGGCATCATACCGACGACGCAAAAGGCTGGCTGGCCCGGATTGATACGGATTTGAAATCATATTGGCAGGGCAAGGTGATCAATCCAGCTTTGTCCCGCACCGATGCCTCAATCCATCTGATCCCGGCGGGGCAAGTGATGGCCCATTTTATACGCGCAGTTGTGGCAAGGGGTGGTGTGGATGGCATCACAACGATAGATGACCTGTTCAGCATCCGTGACGACGGCACGCCAGATACGATCCATTTTAATGATTTAGGGGCCTATCTTGTGGCGTTAACCCATTTTTCAGTTCTGTATCACCGCACCCCAATTGGCAGCCCGCATGCGTTGCGCCGTGCTGACGGCAGTCAAGCAAATACACCGTCACCTGAGGCCGCCTTGCTGATGCAGCAGGTGGTTTGGGATGTGGTTCAAAGCCATCCCGAAACAGGTGTCGCAGCATGAGCGGGCTGGGCATGGTTTTGTCGGTCTTGATGGTTGGCCATAGCCTGTTTGGCGCGGATGGCCCTGATATGTTGCAAGAAGCGCTGCGTGCGGGTCAGGGCCAAGGCAGCGTGCAGGCACAGATCATCAACGGTGCGCCGCTGCGCTACAATTGGGAGGAATCGGATAAGGCCGAGGGGTTGGATGCCCGCGCGGTGCTGCCCGCAGGCGGTATTTCCCACTTGATCCTGACCGAAGCGATCCCACTGGCCAACCACACCGAATGGTCTGATACCGAAGTCTATGCACAGGCGTTTTTTGGTCTGGCAGTGGCGGCGAACCCGGCAGCAAAGGTGTATTTGCAAGAGACATGGCACAGCCTGAACAGCGACACCGGTGTAGCGATTGAAAATGATGCAAATGCTGATGTGCCGTGGCGCGCGCGGCTGGATCAGGATTTGCCGATCTGGCAGCAGATTGTCACCTCAGTCGAAGCGGGCAATCGCACGGCTGAGGCCAGCATCGCCCTGATCCCCGCAGGTCAAGCGATGGCGCGCCTTTATGATGAGATCGCGGCTGACCGGGTGCCGGGGATCAACGAGATTAACGCCTTTTTTGCGGATGACATCCACCTCAATGATCTGGGTCATTATTTTGTGGCGATGGTGCAATATGCCACAATCACCGGGGCTGATCCATTGGGTCTGCCGAACGCGTTCAACGACCGCTGGGGCAAGGCATTTGATGCACCGGATGCCGATCTGGCACGTGTTTTGCAACGTATCGCATGGGAGGCCGTGCGTGAATATGAAGGGGCCGCCGTTGCCCCGATACCGGTTGCACCTGCTGCTGCACGTGCGGTAACTGGCCCGCCCGTAACAGACCTGCCTGAAACCCCGGCATCGGACGTGGTGCAGGCCCCTGTTGACGCGGTGCAGGGCAGTGGTGCGGTAGGTATCGGCCTTGCTGGTGTAGCGGATTGGAGCACCCAACAACCGTTCTTGGATGTGATGAAAACCGCGCGTCCGTGGCTTGGTCACAAACCCGGTGCTTACGGTGGTATGGAATACGAAGCGCTGGTCGCAGGCGGGTTTCTGGATGCAGACGGCTGGCCGTTAAAAATGCCCCGTGACCTTAGCAGCATTGGTACGCTGATCCTAACAGACATGCCTGAGGCGGCAGTGTCGCTAAAGGGGCGGTATCGGTTGAAATTTGATGGAAAAGGCGTGATCGAGGTCGCCGGGCGGGCGGAACGTGTGCGGTATGGGCCGGGCGAAGTGACATTTGATTATGCCCCCGGACCTGGCAGCGTCGATATCCGGGTGCAACGGATCAACACCACCAACCCGCCGCGCAATATCTCAGTAGTCAAGGTCAACAACGCAGATCGTTTTGACAATGGCGCGGTGTTTAACCCCGCATGGACCAGCCGGATTGGCGGCTTCCGGGCGCTGCGGTTCATGGACTGGATGGAGACCAACAATGCCACTTTGGCCACTTGGGCGGACCGTCCTGAACCGGGTGACGTCAGCTTTGCCAGTGGTGTTCCTGTCGAAGTGATGGTGGCACTGGCCAATGAGTTGGAAACCGATGCGTGGTTCAACATGCCGCATTTGGCGGATGATGATTTTGTGCGCCGGTATGCCAGCTATGTGCGTGACAATCTGGACCCAAAGTTGAAAATCTATGTCGAATATTCGAACGAGGTTTGGAATTGGCAGTTTGAACAGGCGCGCTGGGCGGATGTGCAGTCACGGGCGCGGTGGAAGGAAGACGATAAATGGATGCAGTTTTACGGGCTGCGCGCGGCTGAGGTTGCTAAGATTTGGTCAGAGGTATTTGGTGATCAAGGGGATGCACGGCTGGTGAATGTGATCTCGTCACAAACCGGGTGGTTGGGGCTTGAGGTCGAGGCACTGGATGCACCGCTTGCACAGGCCGAGGGGCGCGCGGCACCATCTACCGCCTTTGATGCCTATGCGATTACCGGATATTTTGGCGGCATTCTGGGCGCGGATGATCGCAAAGCGCAGGTCAAAGGCTGGCTGGACGAAAGCCTGGCGCGCGCCATGGCAGCAGCCAAATCGCAAGGCCTTTCTGGGGAGGCGGAACAGACCTATATCGCCGCACATCGGTTTGACCATGCCGCCGCACTGGCGGGGCGTGATCTGTATGATGGGGCGGTCAGTGATGATGTGAACGACACGCTGGCGGATTTGATTGGCCGGGTCTGGCCCTATCATGCAGCCGTGGCGCGGGCGCGGGGGCTGGACCTGATCATGTATGAGGGGGGCAGTCATATTGTTGGCCTTGGCGCGCAGGTAGATGATGCAGAGCTGACCGCGTTTTTCCACCACATCAATTTCTCGGCTGAGATGGGCGCGCTTTATACGACGCTTCTTGCGGGATGGCAGGCGATAGGTGGACAGTTGTTTACGGCGTATTCAGACGTTTATGCGCCGACCAAATGGGGATCTTGGGGGGCGTTGCGGCATTTGGATGATCAAAACCCGCGCTGGGATGCGTTGGTTGCTGCACAGTGACAAACCTTAGCATCCTGATCCCTGCCCATAATGAGGCGGCGTATTTACCTGCCTGTATGGAAGCGCTGTTGGTTTCTGATCCGGTGGAGGGTGCCGTTGAAGTGATCGTCATGGCCAATGGCTGTACGGATGATACTGCCGTCGTTGCGCAGGGGTTTGAGGAGCGGTTCTTGCTGAAAGGCTGGGCGTTAACGGTGCTGAACCTAACGCAAGGGGGCAAGTTGAATGCCTTGAATAAGGGCGAGGATGCCGCGCAGGGCGATGTGCTGATCTATGTGGATGCCGATGTGGCGGTGTCGCCGCCGCTGATCGCGCAATTGGCTCAGGCGCTGGCGGGTGATGCGCCGCGCTATGCCAGCGGCCAGCCAAATGTGACGGTGGCGCGCAGTGGGATCACCCGCCACTACACCCGATTCTGGCGCACTATTCCATTCATGACCATGGGCGTGCCGGGGTTTGGGGTGTTTGCAATGAACCGGGCAGGGCGTGCGCGCTGGGGTGTCTGGCCGGATATCATTTCGGACGATACTTTTGCCCGGCTCAATTTTGCGCCCAATGAACGGGTTGCCGTGCCAGCGCGTTATGATTGGCCGATGATTGAAGGGTTCGCCGCCTTGGTCCGGGTGCGCCGCCGTCAGGATGCGGGCGTGGCAGAGATTGCAGAGGCTTATCCGTCGTTGATGGGCAATGATGACCCCAAAGCGGAGGCCAAGCCGCTTTGGCAGCGTGCCCTACTTGATCCCATTGCTTTTGTTGTTTTCATGGCTGTGCGGACCGCCGCGCGTCTGCCGATTTTCAAAAGCGACAACAGGTGGGTGCGGGGGCGCTAACCTAAAGGGCTAGCCGCGCATATAATCCGCTAATTTAGCGGCCTCGTGGGCCACATTATGGCGTTCAAACACCCGCGTGCGACCTGCTTTGCCCATGTTTGTCAGCTTGGTCAGTGGCGTCTGGGCAAAGGTATCAATGGCCTGCGCCAGTGCGTCCACATCACCCGCGGGCACTAGCCATCCGGTTTTGCCATCCTGCACCAGTTCAGGCGTGCCCGCGATATAGGTGGCGATGACCGGGCGGGCGGCAGCCATGGCTTCCATCACAACCATTGGCAGACCCTCGGCAAAGCTTGGCATGACCAAGGCATGAGCGTTGTCGAGTTCAGATTGGATGCGCGCCTCATCCACCCATCCGGTCAGCGTGATCCGGTCACCCAGCTCGTGCTTGGTAATTAACGTTTCAATTTCGCCGCGCATGTCGCCATCACCGATCAAGGTCAGGTGGACGTCTTTATCGGTAAGCTGTGCCATTGCCTTGACCAAGGCCAGTTGGCCTTTTTGTTCGACAAACCGACCAATTGCAACAAGGCGTCTTGGCCCCTTGCTTAGCGGGGCAACTTGGCCAAAGCGGTCTGGTTGAATGCCACAATGCACCACCTCAATACGGTCCCAATCGTCGGCATCCGCCCAACGGCACAATTGACTGCGCCCATATTGACTGATGGCGACGGTAAAGTCGGCGTGGTGCATTTTTGTGTGCAAGGACAACGCAAGCGGGCTGTCAAATTCCTCGGGGCCATGCACGGTAAAGGAATATTTTGGCCCCCCCAACAGATGTGCCAGCATCGCCACAGCGGTCGCATTGGTGCCAAAATGGGCATGGGCGTGTGTGACGTTTTCATCTTTGCAGCGGGCGACGACATGGCAAGCCTCAGCCAGATATATCAGGTGACGGATGATGCCCGTCTCCGATACTCGGCCCATGGTCCACGCGGCGCGCAGGGCAACGCCAAACCCGGCCATATTCTTGCGCAGTTGTGACCCAACTGATTTGGCCAAAGTGCCCGCGCCTTCGGCCAAGACGTATTCCGTTTTTGCCGCCTCAGCCTTGTCCTGATCATCAACCAGATTTTGTAAGGCGGGCCGCATGGCGAAGCGCAGTACATCACCGCCTGCTGCTTCCAGCGCATGAATTTCCCGGCGGATAAAGCTGTGCGACGGCTGTGGATAGGTGTTGAGGATGTAGGCGATTTTCAACGGGTGTTCCTTTGTCTCATCACGGCAGTCTTTGCCGGATCACCGCCGGGTACGGTCAGCTGTTGGGGGCTTGTTGCTTGCGCGCCATACGGGCCGCGCGGCCTTGTTGCCCGGCTTTTTGTCTGTCTTCCCAGCTTTTTGCGATGCCTTTGCGGTTCTTTAACCGTGGCGCTTCGGCGATGGAAATGACGGGGCGCAGCCCTGTTTCACGCTCCATCTGGCGCGCGGTGCGCAAGACGGGGTGGCGCAATTCGAACAGGAACGCCAAGACAATCGCGGCGATCACGGACGCGGCACCGCCCATCACGGCCAGTTTTTTGCGGCTGCTGGTGAATGGATAATCCGGCACCTGCGCCTCTTCTAAAGTGATCAACCGCTCCCCACGGGCAGCCGCCTCAAGCGAGAAGCCGACTTCGGCCTCGTTCCGGCGGATTGCGATGACATCCAATTGGCCTTGCAGCTGTTCCATCCGGCGATCAAAGCTGGCCAAAACGCGTTCGATCTCTGGCGAGGTTTGCAAGCTTTCGCTTAAAACCTTGCGTCGGTTGTCCAATAGGGTGCGCTGTTCGGTCAGGCTGGCCAGTTGGGCATCAAATTCGTCTTCCAGGCGCTGGACCGTTGCGGCCCGTGCAGAGGGGTCAATCCGGCTACGGGCGAGTTGCGCTGCGATGATGTCGCGGTCCAGTGCCAAAATGGCACTGTTCAGGCTGGTGATTTCCTCGCGGCGAAATTCAATGCTGCCTTCGATGGACAGATCATTGTCGGTGCGAAAAGCTTCAAGCTCCTCTTCCAGCGCGGCAATGTCACGTTGGATATTCTGTTCCTGTTTTTGGAAAAACTCCAATGTCTCGCGGGATTGATCCTGTCGTCTGGTGGCCGACAAGGCGCGCGTGCGGTCGGCAAATTCATGGGCGACGGCACGCGCGCGTTCAGGGGTGTCCATTTCAGCCGTGATGGTCAAAACAGAGATTGTCCCGTCATCGGAAAACCCTTCGCGTGCCGCGGCAACCCCGGTGATAAACACCGATTTGCGCAGTAAATCCACCTTGTCGGCAGGAAGCAGGCCGGGAATGCCTTCGTAAAGGCCAAATTTTTCAATCACTTCGTTCAGGCTGTCGCGGGCCATTAATTGTTGTTCGATCAACTGCAATCGCCGTGCAGAGGATCCATCAACGGTCGATGGTGCAAGGTCATTGGCAATCTTTGGCTGTTCAATCTGAATGACTTCGGCAGATTGGTACATGTGCGGTTTGTTCAGTGCCACGAAGACTGAAACAATGCAGCCCAACAGGGTCACCAATACAATCAGGCCCGCGCGACGGCGCAGCATGTCCAGAAAGTCATCAAGTGAATAGATCGGACCCATCAGTCTACGTATCCCAATATCAACCGGTTCGGGCGCAACGACGCGCTGGCCCTGACATAGGCCGCTCAAACCATAACAATTTGGCGATTATAGGGCATTCAAATTAAATCGACAGTGGGATCAGTTGTAATGGGTTACGCTTGACCGCCGCGCGCGGTTCAACACAACACCGAGCAACGGCACTTGCCCGCCCAGCATCTGCTCACATTCGGTCAATTGCTGCGCTGTTGTTTGGGTCCCGTCTGACACGATCAAGACACCGTCAAGCTGAGGGAGAAAGGCGGACAGATCATCATAGGTCAACATGGGTGGCATATCATAGATGACCAATTCAGGTTGAAGCGCTGCGTGCATCCGCTCCAATGTGCGGACCGTTGCCGCATCTTGCAGGGTTTCGGCGGCATCGGCGTAGGGCGCGCTGTTCAGACCCAAGGCCAATGTATCGCTACAGCGGACCATATGATGTGTCATTGCAACGCTGCCATCCAAATATTCATTCAGCGGCCCACGTGCCTGCATGTCAAAGGCAGTTGCAACACCGGGGTTGCGCATGTTGAAATCCATCAAAACGGTCCGTGACCCGGTGATGCGCGACATGCTAAGCGCCAGATTGACAGCGGTAAATGTATTGCCACATCCAGAGGTGGGTGCGGTGACGGCGATATTGGTCCAGCCATGTTCCTGCGTGGTCTGGCGCAATCTTGTGCGCAGCAGATCAAAGGCGCGCGCGGCAGCGCTGTCGCGGGATTGATCCACCACCGGCATGGCCGATGATTTTGCACGCTCTGATCCCGGCTCTTCAAGGCTCAGGTCCTGCCACGTCGGCACGTTAGGGACCTCTACAACCAGCACTTCATTGGCCTGCGCTTCATAGGGCACTTCAAAAGCCGGTTTTTCGATCCGCCTTTTGGGGCTGCCCGAAACAATGCGACGCGGCCGAATGCTGTGACGCATGCCACTTTGATCCACATCATCCGTGTCGATTTGGCGGCGCAACCGGTGCGTTTTTTCAGAAGGGTTTGCCGAAAGATAGTTATCTTTCATATCGCCCCCCTTTGGCAGTTTGGACATGGGCCAATCTTACCTCTGATCTGTACTGATCCACAACGCATATCCCTTCAGCACCCAGTGCGGCGCAGAACCACGCCGACGGTTTTAAAAAGGACTTTCATATCCAATGAGAACGAAATCTTGTTTTCATAGTCCCGATCTACGTCGTTCCGGTACGAAAAACGTGTGTTGTTACGGGCAGACACCTGCCACAACCCGGTAATACCCGGCCTGAGCGCAAAATAAGCGCGGGGTTCACCATACATTGACAACTGATCCGGCATCATTGGGCGCGGGCCGACAAGGCTCATATCGCCCAACAGCACGTTAAAGAGCTGTGGCAATTCGTCCAGTGATGTGGCCCGCAAGAACTGGCCCACAGGGGTAACGCGTGGATCGTTCTTGAGTTTTTGCAGCTCGTCCCATTCACGGCGACACGCCGGGTTAGACGCCAGATACTCTTCAAGAACGGCATCCGCATCCCGTACCATTGTGCGTAGTTTCAAGATCGCAAAGCGTTTGCCATTTCGGCCCAGACGGCTTTGCGTGTAAAACGGTGACCCGCCTTCGATCCAAAGCGCAATTGCGCAAATCGCAATCAACGGGACGGAAAAGGGCAGGGTAAGCAGAATGAATAAGCCATCGATCATAGGTTTAAAAATCCCGCGATAAACACCACCGGATGCAGACTTGCGCGCAATCGCGCTGTCCCAGACATAGCTGTGCCGAATCGATGGCCCCGAAAAGCGATCAACCAACGTCATCGCGGAATTTCCATCAGCGGACGTCGCAGCGAATTCAAACTGGCCAAAACCAGACCGGTCTGCCTCAAATCTCTTCATGATAATCCCCCCAGGGCCTATCCGTACTCAATATACAACAACGGGGCTTATCCCCGCTGCTCCAAAACTCGTCCTGATAACCATGCACTGACTTAGCGGCAGCTCAAATCACGCGCGGTATACAGCAAGTTTCCGTGCTCTAATAATTAACGTTGCGTCAACTTTACGTCTCAAATTCGTGATGCAAAATCGCGCCACGAAAGATTCTCAGAATGTTCGACACATTCATAACATTTTTTAACCGCATTTGATGGGTTTTCTTTGAAACAAACTGTTTCCTCAAAGGCATAAAAATATATGCAATCTGAGCGTGTGTATAAGGATTTTTAGAGCAATGGCAATCGTCAAAGTGTTGCCCGGCCTGGATCGGCTTACTGCACTATGTCACGATGCGATTGAATGCACTTGAAACAATCCCAGCGCAGGCGGGCGGCGTAATCAAGGATCACATAAAATGGCCGGACACAGATAGCGGATGATTTGCGACACGATAGTTCACGAACAAAACGGGGTATAACCCCACAGATTTTGATTGCATGTGAACAATAAGGAAAGTGGCAGCCCGTAGGGGAGTCGAACCCCTCTTTTCAGGTTGAAAACCTGACGTCCTAACCGATAGACGAACGGGCCACTTGTCGTGATCGGTTCATTAGGTAATTCAGGACTAGGGCGCAAGTAGAAATATTCAGTCGACGGCAGAAAAAGTTGTCAGGCCGCACTCGCGTCTTCCAGACGCAGTTGCACGGACCGCTTACCGCGCCAAGAATTGATATCGAGCCTGCCTGCCAAATGAAACCGTGCACCGCCGTGGTTTTCCAAGGCTGGTCCAAGTGGTCCGTCGAATGCCCCAAAGGCGATGGCATCCATTGTCGCCCCCAAACCATCGCCAAAGTTGATCTTGAGGTGGCTCTCGCCAACGCGTTTGGCAAATTTGATCTGCATGTCGGCAAAAACAAAACGAGGGGCAGGGGCGGCGGCCCCAAATGGCCCGGCCTCGTCAATCTGTTCGGCAAGCTCAACCGTGGCGGCCCCCGGCATCAAAAGCCCTGTCACCGTCAGATCAGATGGCCCCGCCAGATGCGCGCCCTGCTTGGCCAGTAATTCACCAAGACGGGCCATGGCCTCGTCCAGTTTATCCTCTGCCACTGTCAGGCCCGCCGCCATTTTGTGGCCGCCGCCTTTGATCAGCAATCCTTCGGCAGCCAGCCGCTGGATCGGCGCGCCGAGGTCAATCCCTGAGACCGACCGCCCTGATCCTTTGCCGATGCCGTCCTCGATGCCAATAACAACAGATGGTCGGTTTGAAGCCTCTTTCAGACGTGATGCGACGATGCCTACAACACCAGGATGCCAGCCGGGGCCAGCAGCCCAAACCAACGGCGCGTCAAAGCCGCGGTCTTCGGCCTGCGTGAGGGCGGCGGCGCGCACCGAGGCTTCAACGTCGCGGCGATCCGTGTTCAACAGATCCAATCGTTCCGCCAGTGCGGCGGCCTCATGCATGTCTGTGGTGGCAAGCAGCCGCGCACCTAGGTCGGCCTGACCAATGCGACCACCTGCGTTGATGCGCGGCCCCAGCAGGAATCCCAGATGATAGGATGTTGGGGCGGTGTCCATGCGTGCCACGTCTGCGAGGGCGGCCAATCCAACACGTTCGCGCCGTGCCATCACCCGCAAGCCCTGTCGTACGAAGGCCCGGTTCACCCCGATCAACGGCGCAACATCGGCAACCGTGGCAAGGGCGACCAAATCCAACAGGGCCATCAGGTCAGGGCCTTTTTGCCCCCGTTCGCGCAATTGCCGCCCCAGTTCGACCAGCATCAAGAACACCACACCAGCAGCACATAAATGTGCGCTGGCACCGTCTTCATCCTGACGGTTCGGGTTCACCACTGCCCACGCATCGGGCAACACCTCACCGCCCAGATGATGATCCAACACAATCACCTCCGCGCCTTTTGCGGCGGCAATCGGCCCATGTGACAGCGTGCCACAATCCACACAGACAATCAGGTCATGATCTTTGGCAAGGGCCGCCATTGCCTCATCATTGGGGCCGTAGCCCTCATCAATCCGGTCGGGTACATACAGCGTGGCACAATGCCCCATATCGCGCAGCCAGATCAGCAACAGCGCCGCAGAACTGCCGCCATCCACATCATAATCGGCAAAAACCGCAATGCGCTGACGGTTTTCCAATGCCGCCAGAAACCGTTGCGCAGCTTTTTCCATGTCTTTCAGGGATCGCGGGTCAGGCAATAGATCGCGCAACGAGGGCGCAAGGAAGGCCGCAGCCTCGGTCGGATCCACATCACGCCGCGCCAGCACCTGACAGACCGCATTGGGCAGATCGGTCTGCTGGGCCAGAACCTCAGCCGCCCGTTCAATATCGACGTTTGGACCAACCCAACGCCGTCCAGTCAGGGATGTTTCAACGCCAAGATACGACACGACACACCCCTATTTCACCCGTTTAATAATACCTTCAGACCGCTGCTGCACGCACTGGCCTGTGTTATTCAACCGGCGTGCGATAGTTGATGCGCCGCACCGACCCGGTTTTGGACCGCATGATCAGTGTCTCAGTGGTCATCCAGCCGGGTTCGCGTTTGACGCCCGGCACTAGATTGCCGTCCGTCACACCCGTGGCGGCAAAGATCACATCCTTGGTGACCATTTCATCGCGGGTATAGATGCGGTCAAAATCGGTGATGCCTGCCTTGCTGGCACGGCCCCGCTCATCGTCATTGCGGAACAACAGACGGCCATACATCTGCCCGCCCATACATTTAAGCGCGGCTGCGGCCAGAACACCCTCTGGTGCGCCACCTTCGCCCATGTACATGTCGATGCCGGTGGACGGGTCCGCGCAGTGCATAACACCCGCCACGTCGCCATCGGTGATCAGCCGGATCGCGGCACCCGTTGCGCGTACTTCGGCAATCATCGCCTCGTGGCGGGGGCGTTCCAGAATACACACGGTGATATCGCCGGTTTCGCACTTCTTGGCCTTGGCCAATGCCTTGACCCGCTCACCCGGCGTCATATTCAGTGTTACAACATCGGTCTTGAAGCCCGGCCCGATCGCCAGTTTTTCCATATAAACGTCCGGCGCATGCAGCATTGACCCACGCGGCCCCATCGCAATCACCGTCAGCGCATTTGGCATGTCTTTCGCAGTCAGCGTGGTGCCTTCCAATGGATCCAGCGCAATATCTACACCCGGGCCATTGCCGGTGCCCACTTCTTCGCCAATATACAGCATCGGCGCTTCGTCACGTTCGCCTTCGCCAATCACCACAACGCCAGCAATATCAAGCAGGTTGAGCTGTTCACGCATGGCGTTCACCGCCGCCTGATCTGCGGCTTTTTCATCACCCTTGCCGATCAGTTTGGCCGAGGCCAAAGCCGCCGCTTCGGAAACCCGGGCAAGGCCCAGTGACAACATACGATCTTGGAATTGGGCGGTGAGGGTCATGGGCTATCGGTCCTTGGTAGTGAATTTATCTTTTGTCGTTTAGCGCCCATGGGGAAGTGATACAAGGTTGAGTGTCTTTAGAAGTCTCAGTTGGGGTGTATGACATTTGCTGTTAATTCACTCAGCCATCATGCTTTTTTACAAGAACAAGAAACGTCATCATACCAAGGGGTGGAATGGCGCTTTGTTCTATGACTGCGAGTGTCTGTTCTTGTAGGATTGTTTCGATCTCGAAATCTGAATGCCAGCCGAGGATATTGGCAAAGGGCGCGGAAATGCGTTCAATAAATGCTAATATGCCTTGGGTGCGCACAAAGTGGTTTGTGATGACCACGCGACCACCTGGCTTGAGCACACGGGTGATTTCGGACATAACTTTTTGTGGTTCTGGCACTACCGACAGCACATGCATGGCGGCAATTGTATCAAAGCTATGATCTGGAAAGTCGAGTGTCCGGGCATCCATCTGATGCAGGGCTGCGACATGGTTCAGGCTAAGACGTGAAACTTTTTTGCGGGCTTTGACCAGCATTTGGGCGCTAAAATCAATGCCAGTGACCTGTAAATGCGGGCTGTAATGTTCTAACGACAAGCCGGTCCCAACGCCGACTTCTAAAACACTTCCTGTTAAGTTGTTGATATAGTTTACGGCGCGACGTCGACCGCCACCCGTCATAACCCCAAAGGTCTTGTCATAGACGGGTGCCCAGCGGGCATATGATGTTTCAACGGCTTTAATATCCAATGTACGCGTCTTTCCCTAACGTCATGTTGAGCATTCACATAAAGCCATCAAAGTTGAGCGCAAGGCCAATACAAAATAGAGTGGCATTGATGCGGTTATATGCTCGCATGCGGGCGTTTCAGGTTGAACTCTGCTTGATTTGTGAGCGCCGATCATAGGCCTCGGATGATACTGCCATTTTACTAATTTATTTGATTGGCCACGCTAAGACCAATGTGATTGAGATGCCTCAAACTTCCTCAATCCGCAGCGCCACAGGCGCGCCTGCCATCACGCCAGTGCTGTCCATCGCATCTATTGCGGCATCCAAAGCGGAGCGTGAGGTTTTATGCGTCACAATAAGGACCGGGGCTGATGTGTCGTCGTGCTCATACTGGCGCATCCGGTTGATGCTAACGCCCGCGTCGCCCAAGACAGTTGCGATTTTCGCCATTGCACCGGGTTTGTCGACCAATGCCATGCGCAAATAATACGGTGCCGGAAGCTGTGATGTGGCAGCCACTGGCGTTTCCAGCGCGGCGGCTGGCTTTCCAAACACTGGGCCGGTCCAACCGCGCGCAATGTCACAGATGTCTGCCATCACGGCTGAGGCTGTTGGCCCTTCGCCAGCACCTGCACCGCGCAGCACGATCTGCCCCACGGCGTCGCCTTCGATCACCACCATATTTGTACCGCCATCCAACTGACCCAGTGGAGAGGTCTCTGGCACCAGACAGGGTTGCATGCGTTGCTCAAGCCCGCGCCCGGTTTTTTGGGTCACCCCCAGCAGCTTGATTTTATATCCCATGTCGGCGGCAGCGCGGATGTCTTCGATACTGACCCGCTCAATCCCTTCAAGCGCGATGCCGTCAAAATCGACCTTGGTACCAAACGCGATGGCAGAAATAATCGCCAACTTGTGAGCCGCATCAATGCCGCCCACATCCAATTGCGGATCAGCTTCCAAGTATCCCAGCCCGTCGGCCTCTGCAAAAATGTCTTGATAGGTTTTGCCGGAATTTTCCATGCGGGTAAGAATATAGTTGCAAGACCCGTTCATGACGCCCATGACGCGGGTGATCTGATTGCCTGCCAAACCTTCGGTCAGGGTCTTGATCACCGGAATACCGCCCGCAACAGCGGCCTCGTAACGCAGGACCAGCCCTTTGGCCTCGGCCAATTCAGCAAGCGCCTGACCATGGATGGCCAGCATCGCCTTGTTGGCGGTCACCACATGTTTGCCGGCTTTCAAGGCGGCCTCGGTTGCATCTTTGGCGGGTCCGGCTTCGCCCCCCATCAGTTCCACAAAGACATCCACATCATCGCGGGTTGCCAAGGCAACGGGGTCATCTTCCCAAGCATAGCCCGTCAGGGACACGCCCCGGTCAAGGCCCTTGGTGCGTGCAGATACCGCCGAAATATCAATATTGCGTCCGGTCCGCGCTGCCAGCAATTTTGTTTGCTGACGGATAATACGCACAACGCCGACCCCAACCGTTCCCAGACCTGCAATACCAAGGCGAAGCGGCTGTGACATGGGATGATCCTTTGTGGTGTGGTCGATGTTTTGCGCGATGTAGCGGGTTCAGCCTACCCATGCAACGCGGCAATCGCGAATTGCTGTTATTGCAGACCTTCGGCCAAGCGTTGTCTTTCGCGTCCCGTCAACACCGAGCCGCGCAATCTGGCGGCACGGGCACGCAGCCGGGAAACCCGTGCGCTCAACGCCGCCTCAGTTTGTACCGGATCAACCCGCCCTGCGGTGGCGCGGGCCAACAACGGGTCCAGCGGCACCAGTTCCGGAAATTCGGCATTGGCAAGCGCCGGGGTTATCGTGCGGTCAAGTGCCGGAAATTGCGTGCAGGCGTTCAACGCCAGCATGGCAATCGGCAAGAAGCAAAGGGCGGCGCGATTTTTCATGCCTCTGTTCTTGCACCAGTGCTGCTTTGCGCGCAAGCGGGGTTTGCTTTTGAACAAATGTTCATTAATTTAACCCAATGGCACGTACCGCTGGTTCACATTCCGATATTACTGGCCCGCGGGTGCGTTCCGCGGCACTGCGGTTGTTTGCACGCGATGGATATGCTGCGGTATCCATGCGCGCGATTGCAGGCGAGGTGGGGGTGCAGGCCGGTGCGCTATATAACTATACACCAGACAAGCAATCATTGCTGTTTGACTTGATGCGCGGGCATATGGCTGACCTGCTGGCTGAAATGCCAAAAGACACCGCTACAGCGCCCCTCGAACGGTTAGAAGCATTTGTTGACTTTCACATCCGGTTTCATGCGGATCGCCCGGATGAAGTGTTCATCGCGTATATGGAACTGCGCAACCTCACAGCCGAGAATTTTGTCCAGATCGAGGTACTGCGCCGGGAATATGAAGATCAGCTTGAAACGATTTTGAAAGCGGGTGTTGCCGATGGAGTGTTTGAGATTGCCGATACCAAGATTGCAACGCTGGCGGTGATTGCCATGCTGACAGGGGTGAACACCTGGTTCCGCGCGGGCGGGCGGTTGTCACTGGCGCAGGTCACCGCGCAATATTGGGATATGGTGCGCAAGGCGGTGTGGCTGCCGTGATATAAGCGGGCGGGGGGCAGTGTATTGGTTTGATGAAGGTTTCATTTCGCAGATGCTCAGAACCCAGAGGTCGTTCAGTTACACCGCAGATGTTTTAATACCGACCACCGATAGTATCACTTAATATCTAAATCTGGAAAAATTCGGGTTTAAATGCTATGGATAAAGCATTTAGCGTCGTTATTTTTTACGAAAGGATATGAGATGATCCGTGCTACTTTTTTGATATTAATCGGCTTTTTGGCAACGGCGTGCACCCCCGTTGAGCGGTTTTCTATCACGCTCAACCCGTCGTTCTACCGGCTTCACAACAGTGGTTTTACCCGTGCCACCGGCCCCTCTGATTTGCTGTTGGATCGTCGGGGTGTGGGCGCATCGCCGGAGTTGACGCAGTGGCGTACTGCGACTGCGGGTGATGGCACGCTGCTTGTCGGTTTTTCCAATGACGTTGTGCAGGGGCCTGATCCGGCTCCGAATAATCTGTGGACTTGGCGGGTTTGGCAGGCCAAAGCATTTTTTGATATGGAGGCTTTGCCGGATGGTGCGATTGTCCGCGAAGCGATCTTGGTTTTTAGCGCGCCGTTGGTGAGCACAGACATTCGAATATACCCTCAGCGCGAGGGGGCGACCAATGGCTGTGGGTTGCGCATCGGCTCACCGCTTGAACCTTTAACAACCGGGGATAGCTCCACTTTTGGTCCTGCGTCCGCTTTGCCATATCGGCCCGCGCGACCCGGCTTTAATTGGCGTGCAGGCACGCGCAGCGTTGATATCACCCGCACGGCCTTTGAATGGGGTACCGGAATAAGGCCCAACAATGGGCTGCTGTTCTCGCCGGTTGATGATGCGATTGAGACCGAAAATGACACTGAGTATTGTGCATTTTGGGTAAGCCGACCTCGGTTGGAGGTTATCATCGATGTGCCGGTAAGTCCCTGATCAGGTCTGACATATGTGGTGGGCGCATTGCCTTTACAGGCGGCCACCACGCCACCATGTTTCAGGTTTGACCCGGCCACCGCGTTTGCGGTCCAACCACAACGCGATTTTGCGAAAGCGCGACAGGGCGAGCTTTCGCCAGACCCGGTGCGGCCATATGTCAAAGTCGCGGTTGAACGGGCAGACCCGCATGCAGATCGCGCAATCGGATGACATTTTAGCCCAAAATCCAAAGCACTTTTCCGCGTCGGACGTCCATTTACGCACACCTTTGATGGCGGAGACATCGGTGCTGACCTTTGGCGGGCCAAACGGCAGGGCTTTGACCGGGCAGGCATCGGCGCATTTGGTACAGATGTCACAAAATGCCCGGACGCCTTGTGGTTTGGCCACGTCATGGGACAGCGGCAGATTGGTGAATATTTTGGAGAACCGCAGGCGCGGGCCGAACTCTGGTGTGATGACCATCTGATTGCGGGCATATTCGCCCAAACCGGCCTTGATCGCAAAGGGGATGACCAGCCCAGTGTCGTTCATCGACGCCGTCGCCTCATAACCCAAATTGCGGATATAAGCGGCCAGTTGCATGACCACGGCAGCCTCGTGAGAATATTCGCGACCAGTTGCGGCCCCGGCAAGGGCAGAGGGGTAGGTGGCGACCAAGTCTTGTTCCATTTGGTGGCCCATGACGATAACGCTTGTCATGCCATCGGGCAGATCATTGGGGGCCTCAGACATGTCGCGGGTGTCGACGCGGGATGTATACAGCCAACGGTCATCCATATCGGTGATGCCGCAAAGGTCGGCACCAAAGAACTTTGCAATGCGTTTGACCTCGGCTGACATCTTGGCGGGGTCGTCGACCTCTTGCTGCATGGGTGCGACGGGGGTGTCATTGGTGATGGCGGCCTGAAACCCCTCACGTTTGCCGGTCTCATTGCCCCGGTTAGATATGATATCACTGACCAGCCAGCTTGCATTGCGCAGGGCAAAGTCGCGTTGGGTAAATCCGTCACCTCGGCGGGGCGCGGCTTCCATCCGGTAAGAGGCAAAAAACCGATCAGTGAATTTGGACCGAATACGATCATCCCAGAACGCCCGGGTGAACATATCATCGCGCTGGGTAAAGCGTTCAAATTCGGGTGTGACCTCAATCCCGGCGGCGGCGTCGCCCGGGTGTGGTGTGGGGTGGTTGGATGGGTATGACATGCGGGCATGATTGCGGCGATCTGAGGCGTTTGTCAAAGGGGCGCGGTCAATTGCTGCGGCGATGAAAAAATTGGCCTTCAATCAATGCTCTAACGCGGCACGCGCGGTGATTGGCAACACAGGCGCAATCCCCTTATGGTGTGACACCAAAGCGCGTGGATTGCAGGAATCAGCATATGTCAAAACGTAGGGGACTGATGGCAGCCTCGGTCCTGTTGGTCGTCTTTATGATGTGGTTTGTGCCATGGGCGACCCAAACGCTTGGACCTGCGATGGGATATGCCACGGTATTTCTTGTGTACTGGTTTGGTTTTTGCCTGCCGCTGGGGTTGTTTTTTCAGGGGCGCAGGGCCGCTTTGCGCAATTTGCGCTTTGGCACGGGCGCAGCACCTTGGGTTCCGCTGGCCATCGCCTGTCAGGTTGTGGTGATTGCCGTGGCGAATTATGTCTTGTGGCCTGCTCATGTTACTGTGGGGGCGATCTGCCTTGCTGGTGCTGCCGCCCTTATCAACGGATTTTCAGAAGAGTTTTTCTGGCGCGGGGCCTATCTTGAGCTTGGGCGCGGCAACCCGGTGTTTCAATCGCTAGGCGTGTTGCTTTTTGGTCTGTGGCACGTGCCGCTTATGTTTGCACAGGGTGTCGACTATCAAGGCGGGGCTGTGGCGTTGATCTTTGGGGCATGGGGGCTGGGCGCATTTTGGGCTGTTGTGGCAAGCCGAACGGACGGTATCGGCTGGCCGATTGTCGCGCATATCGTCTCAAATGTATTTGCATTCACTGGCGTGGTCGCATTGAGCTTTGTTTAAAGTTCAATGCGTTAAGCGCTTAACAGTTTGGCACATTCACTGCCAAGCCGCCAAGCGATGTTTCTTTATACTTCTCAGACATATCCGCGCCGGTCTGGCGCATGGTTTCAATGCAGGCATCCAATGGCACCAAATGCGTACCGTCACCGCGCAGGGCCAATGATGCGGCGGACACAGCCTTGATCGCGCCCAGACCGTTACGTTCGATGCAAGGCACCTGAACCAGACCTTTGACCGGATCGCAGGTCATCCCCAGATGATGTTCCAATGCGATTTCTGCCGCGTTTTCAACCTGTTCTGGGGTGCCACCCATCACGGCGCACAGACCCGCAGCGGACATGGCAGCCGCCGATCCAACTTCGGCCTGACAGCCCGCTTCGGCACCAGAGATTGACGCATTGAATTTGACTAACCCACCAATGGCGGCAGCCGTCAGCAGGAAATCTTCGATATGGCTCTCGGAGGCGCCCGGCACATGGTCGAGGTAATAGCGTAGGGTGGCGGGCATTACGCCTGCGGCACCATTGGTCGGCGCTGTGACAACCTGACCGCCCGCCGCGTTTTCCTCATTCACCGCCATCGCATAGACACTCATCCAATCGTTGATCGTATGGGGTGCCTGTTGGTTCATGCCGCGCTCTGCAAGCAGCGCATCATGGATGCCCTTGGCGCGACGTTTGACCGACAGACCACCGGGTAGGATGCCATCGGTTTCCAACCCGCGATTGATACAATCATTCATCACTTGCCACAGACGCTTTGACCCCTCGCGCAGATGCACTTCGCCGTTGCGGGATACTTCGTTGGCGCGTTTCATCTGGGCAATATTCTTGCCTGATGCCTTTGCCATCTCCAGCATCTCAGCCGCGGATTTGAACGGATAGGGGATTGGCGCGCCCTCATCGGTGTCTTTGCCCGCCGCCAATTCGGCCTCGGTCATCACAAAACCACCGCCAATGGAATAATAGGTCTCGCGCAGGACCACGTCACCCTGGCCGTCGGTCGCCATCAGCATCATGCCATTGGCATGGCCCGCAAGTTTGACGTCATAGTCAAAAATCATGTCCTTCTTGGGATCAAATTTTAGCGCTGGCAGCTCCGGCACATTGATCTCATGGGTCTCGTGGATCGCCTTTAGCACGGCGTCGGCTTTTTCCGCATCATAGTCCTGTGGGGTGAACCCGGCGAGGCCAAGGATGGTGGCGCGGTCGGTCGCATGGCCTACCCCGGTAAAGGCCAGCGATCCATGCAGCGAGGCACGCAGGCCTGCAAAATGGAAAGGCGAGGCGCGCATCAGGTCCAAGAACCGCGCGGCAGCCACCATCGGGCCCATGGTGTGGGAGGACGACGGGCCGATGCCGACCTTGAACATGTCAAAAACCGAAAGAAACATTATGTGGCACTGCCTTCTGGAGGGGTCGGATAATGGGGCGCGGTAAAGGGGGTATCACCCAGACCCTCAGCGCTTTGCAAGTCAGCGCAGCAGGGCAGGGTTTCCACATGCGCGCAAAGCTGCGCAAGGGCGGGATAATTTGTTAGGTCAAACCATGTCTGTTTGACTGTGCTGGGATACAAAGCAGGCCAACGCAACACGGCTACAGTGTAAAAATCCAGCACAGTGGGGGCATCCGCACCAAACCAGTCTGGTCTGGTGGCCGCGACATCGTCAAGCGTGCAAAAGCTGGTGTGCAAGTGGTTTTGCAGACCTTCACGCAAGGCCGCCGTGTGATCTGTAAGGATGTATTTTTCAGGATAAAACAACATGCGCAAACTGGGGTGGATGGTATTGGCGATAAAGAATAGCCATTTCAGAAAATCCCCACGCCTCGGGTCAGCCGGGGCAGGGCCAAGGCCGCCGTGGGTGTCTGCGAGCCACAGCAGAATGGCCCCCGTTTCAAACATCGGTCCTTGCGGGGTTTCAAGTACGGGTATTAAACCGTTGGGGTTTAACGCGCGGTAGGCGGGTTTGCTCTGCGCGGCAGATGCGCGGTCAACCAATACCGTGCGAAAGTCCAACCCGCGATGCGCAAGGGCAAGGCGGATGATCAGGGACGCGTTGTCAGGGGCATAATGCAGTACATAAGTCATGTGCGGGTCCTAACATACCTGCACCGGGCAAAGGTGTGGAAAGCGACCTGTTATCGCGTGAATTGGGCGTGATCCAAAGTCGCTTAGATGACAATTGTATTTTGATTTGGCCTCAGGTGTCGCCCTTACAGGCCAAAGCGATAGAATTTGGGAGAAAAAAGCCGCCCGCCCCCTCGCGCCCCGGTCGCATTGTGCCTATAACCTGCACAACTAAACCTGTTTCATCGGAGCTGCCCCCATGACCGGAGAATTGTCGCCCATCGACAAGGCCAAATTCGTCGCTGCCAAGCGGGCCGCGCAATTTGTTGAGGACGGCATGCGGGTTGGGCTGGGCACCGGGTCGACGGCAGCGTGGCTGGTGCGGTGTCTGGGCGAAATGGTCCGCGATGATGGTTTGCGGATCAAGGGGGTGCCAACCTCCACCCGCACGGCGGAATTGGCGCGTGGTGTTGGGATCGAAGTGATTTCGCTGGATGAGGCCAAATGGCTGGACCTGACCATTGACGGGGCTGACGAATTTGATGGCGACCTGAACCTGATCAAAGGCGGCGGCGGCGCGTTGTTACAAGAAAAGATCGTGGCAACCGCCAGTGATCAGATGGTGGTGATTGCCGACATCGGAAAAGAGGTCGAAAGCCTTGGGGCGTTTCCCTTGCCCATCGAAGTGATCCCCTTTGGCTGGCAAACCACGCAGGCACTGGTTGAGGAAACATTGATCAGCATGGATGTGCTGGGCCGCACATCGACCCTGCGGATGAACGGGCAGGTGCCGTTTATCACCGATGAGGGAAACCATATTCTGGATCTGCATTTGAACCGCATCGGCAACCCACGGCAATTGGCGCTGGTGTTGAACCAGATGCCCGGCGTTGTGGAAAACGGTTTGTTTATCGACATTTGTGACGCGGTTGTGATCGGCTATGGGGATGGCAGAGTCGAAGTGCGTGACATAAATGAGGGCACAGTGGCGACAGAGCGGGTCGATTTTGTGGAATCTGACAATCTGTTTTCCGATTTAGCTGATTAAGGAATGCAAGGCATGGCCGAAACTGAATTTGATTATGACCTTTTTGTCATTGGCGGCGGATCAGGTGGCGTGCGCGCAGCACGCGTGGCGGCGGGTGAACATGGTGCAAAGGTTGGGTTGGCCGAAGATGACCGCTATGGTGGGACCTGTGTGATCCGGGGCTGCGTGCCGAAAAAGCTGATGGTTTTTGCATCTGAATATGCACATGTGGTGGATGAGGCGAACGCCTATGGCTGGGATCACCAGCAGGGTTCGTTCGATTGGAACAGATTTCGCGGCAAGCTGAACGAAGAACTTGATCGTTTGGAAGGCGTCTATCGCAAGATGTTGAAAAACTCTGGTGTGGATACCTTTGATGCGCGTGCGACATTGAAAGATGCACATACGGTGGCACTGTCGACGGGCGAAACCAAGACGGCCAAACATATTTTGATTGCGACGGGTGGCAAGCCTTCGCGGCCTGATCTGCCAAACGCCGATCTGGGTATCGTATCAGATGATGTGTTTCATCTTGAGGCATTGCCAAAAACCATGTTGATCATCGGTGGTGGGTATATCGCATCTGAATTTGCCTGCATTATGAATGGTTTGGGCGTGAAAGTGACGCAGTATTATCGTGGCGCGCAAATCTTGCGTGGCTTTGATGATGAGGCACGCGGCTTGGTTGCCGAAGAGATGATCGAGAATGGCGTTGATTTGCATTTGGGTACCAACATCCTTGAAATGTCACGTGCTGATGGGGCGGCTGATAGCCCGATCCGGGTGAAATCCACCACTGGTCATGAAAATGATTTTGATGTGGTGATGTTTGCCACGGGCCGCGATCCCAACAGCCACGATATGGGGTTAGAGGACATTGGCGTCAGCATTGGCCGTCGCGGCGAGATCGTGGTCAATGAATACAGCCAGACGGGCGTGCCGTCGATCTATGCCATTGGCGATGTGACCAATCGGGTCAATCTGACGCCTGTGGCAATCCGCGAAGGTATGGCCTTTGTGCAGACGGTTTTTGCAGGCAATCCAACGCCAGTAGATCACGAATTAATTGCATCCGCGATCTTTACCCAGCCTGAAATGGGCACTGTTGGGATGAGCGAGGAAGATGCAGGTGACCAAGAAGAGGTCGAAATTTATTGCACCTCATTCCGGCCCATGCAGACGGCGTTTGCAGGTAAGCCCAACCGAGTGCTGATGAAATTGGTGGTGTCCAAGAAAGACCGCACTGTACTGGGTTGTCATATCGTCGCACCGCATGCGGGCGAATTGATCCAGCTGGCGGGCATTGCAGTGAAGGCAAAACTAACCAAAGAACAGTTTGACGCGACATGTGCGGTGCATCCGACCATGTCCGAAGAACTGGTGACCATGCGCAATCCGATGCGGACCGCTTGATTTTCGCGGTTTAACACACAAATTTGTAACAAGAACGAGACTAAGCCGCATCGGTGCGGCACAAGAGGGGAAATAATTTAGATGGCTGGCAACACAGGCGGTCCTTGGGGCGGCGGCGGCGGAGACAAGGGCAAAGGCAACGGCGGCGGGCGTGATGAACGACCCGAAGGCGGACGCAGCAACGGCGGCGACAAACCGCAATTGCCTGAAATTGATGATCTGGTCAAAAAAGGCCAAGAACAGTTGCGCGTCCTGATGGGCGGTGGAGGCCGTGATCGCGGCAATGGCACGGGCGGCGGTGGCAACCGTGGCACCGGGGGGCCAGTCGTTTCGCGCGGCATGGTTGGCATTGGTTTGGCCGTGGCCATAGTCGCGTGGGGTGCAGCGAGTTTTTACACAGTGCGCCCTGAGCAACAGTCGATTGAGCTCTTTTTAGGTAAGTTTTCCGAGATTGGCACTGAGGGTCTGAACTTTGCTCCATGGCCGGTTGTTACGGCTGAAGTGTTTGATGTGACCACCAACCGCACCGAAAACCTTGGTGTGCGCAGTGGCAATTCCGACAATGAAGGTTTGATGCTGACCACGGATGAAAACATTGTAGATATTGATTTCCAAGTGGTTTGGAACATCAAGAACGCCAAAGATTTCAAATTCTCACTGCGTGATCCCGAAACGGCTGTTGGCGCGATTTCGGAATCAGCCATGCGTGAAGTGATTGCACAGTCTGAATTGGCCCCGATCCTGAACCGGGATCGTGGGGTTGTGGCGGACCGGGTCAAGGAATTGATCCAGACTACATTGGACAACCGCGAAACCGGCATCAACGTGCTGCGTGTCAACGTCAACAAGGTGGATCCGCCCAAACAAACGGTGCAGGTCACCAATGGATCGGGCCAAACGTCAGCACAATCTGTTGTGGATGCGTTCCGCGACGTGCAAGCCGCCGAACAAGAACGCGACCGGGTTGAACGTCAGGCGGATGCCTATGCCAACCGTAAAACCGCCGAAGCACGTGGTGCATCGGCGCAGTTGCTGGAAGCCGCAGAAGGGTATCGTGCCCGAGTCGTCAACGATGCGGTCGGTGAAGCAAGCCGGTTTGAGGCGGTTCTAACCGAATACCAGGCCGCGCCCGAAGTGACGCGCAAGCGTCTGTACATCGAAACAATGGAAAAAGTGCTGGGTGACGTGGACAAGATTATTCTTGAAAGTGGCGTTGGTGGTGCTGGCGGGCAGGGCGTTGTGCCGTATCTGCCGCTGAATGAATTACGTCGTAGCACCGGAGGGTCAAACTAATGCGTAAGACTGGTTTTTTGATCCCCATTGTGGTGATCGCCATAGTGGCAGTGCTGTCCTCGATTTTTGTCGTGGATGAACGTGAAAAAGCTTTGGTGCTGCGCTTTGGCCAAATTAAACAAGTGCGCGTCGAACCCGGCATTGGTTTCAAAGTACCCTTGCTGGATGAGATTGTGCGGTTCGAAGATCGTATCCTAACCGTGCAAACCCCGGTGTTCGAAGTCACACCTGCCGATGACCGGCGTTTGGAAATTGACGCATTTGTCATGTACCGCATCGATGACATCGTGCAGTACCGCCAAGCGATTGGTGCAGGGGGCGAACGTCAGGCTGAAAGTGACCTGAGCGGTATTATGGAATCTCAGCTGCGTGCGGTTCTAGGTTCGCAAGGGGTGACATCTAACACCATCCTGTCGCCTGAACGTTCAGCTTTGATGGATCAAATCCGTGAACGCGCCGATGTGCGGGCGACTGTGCTGGGTCTGAAAGTGGTCGATGTGCGGTTGCGTCAAACCAACTTGCCAGAGCAGAACTTTGACGCGACGCTGAAACGCATGATTGCGGAACGGGATCGTGAGGCCACGGATGAACGTGCGCGTGGTCAAGAAGCGGCCCAGCGTGTCACGGCTTTGGCGGATCGTACCTATGAAGAAATCCTGTCAGAAGCGCGTCGTGATGCCCGGATCATCGAAGGTGAGGCGGATGCGGAACGCAACAAGATCTTTGCGCAAGCCTATGGTAAGGATCAGGAGTTCTTTGAATTCTACCGTTCCTTGACCGCTTATGAGGAATCTCTGAAAGGGAATAATTCCACCATGGTCATGTCACCAGACAGCGAATTCTTTAATTACCTGCGCTCAGATCAGGGCCGCCGCTCTGACGAAGGCGAACGTAATTGAGTATTCTGATACTGGCCTTTGGGTTGGTAATGATTTTGGAGGGGCTGGTCTATGCACTGGCCCCTTCGCTTTTGGAACAGATGCTGGAAAAACTGCGCGCCATGCCGCAAGCTGCCGTGCGCCAGATTGGTGCGCTGGTGATGGTGGCGGGGTTGGTTTTGGTTTGGATCGCCTTTCAAATCGGGGTTTAACGATCCGGTGACTGATCTACGGTAACGGATTCTTAGGGGTCGTCGCTGCAAAAAGCCCCGTGATGAGTTGAAATGGTTGTGATCAAGCGTATGTTTCCTGTTGCGGTGCATTCAGGCAAGATGCACTCTATTGTCAAATGGTTTTGGGTCATGCGGCCCTATGAGATATCCAGCAGGAGTTACCCAATGCAGCCCAAGGCGCAAGCACAGGCCCAATCTGTCCAAGAAACCTTTGTTTTCAAGGCGTTTCTCCTTAGTCTTCTGGCGATGGCATTCATCGCGGTTCAGGCGGTTGCGGCTTTTGCCAAACCAGAAAGTCTGGCACCTTTGGCTGAACAGATCAGCCCGTCAGTGGTGAACATCACCACGTCAACCGTGGTTGAAGGCCGCACTGGTCCGCAAGGCATCGTGCCCGAAGGCTCACCCTTTGAGGATTTTTTCCGCGAATTTCAGGATCGCAACAAGGACGGCGAAAACGGCCAGCGTCCGCGTCGGTCGTCGGCACTTGGGTCGGGTTTTGTGATTTCCGAGGATGGTTTTGTGGTGACCAACAACCACGTGATTGAAGGCGCGGATGAGATCACCATCGAATTTTTCTCTGGCGAAGAACTGATTGCCAAGGTGATCGGCACCGATCCGAAAACTGACATCGCGCTGTTGAAGGTTGAGGCAAAAACCCCACTGCCGTTTGTAAACTTTGGCGACAGTAACGCATCGCGCGTTGGCGATTGGGTGATTGCGATGGGCAATCCGCTGGGGCAGGGTTTTTCGGTGTCAGCGGGTATTGTTTCGGCCCGCAATCGGGCGCTGTCTGGCACCTATGATGATTACATTCAGACCGATGCGGCGATTAATCGGGGCAACTCGGGCGGTCCGTTGTTCAACATGGACGGTGAAGTGATTGGGGTGAACACCGCGATCCTGTCACCCAACGGCGGCTCTATCGGTATCGGCTTTTCGATGGCGTCCAACGTGGTGACGCGGGTTGTTGATCAGCTTAAGGAATTTGGCGAAACCCGCCGCGGATGGTTGGGTGTGCGCATTCAAGACGTGACCAAAGACGTTGCTGACGCAATGGGTCTGGCCAAAGCGGATGGCGCATTGATCACCGACGTGCCTGAGGGACCCGCCAAAGAAGCAGGCCTGCTGACCGGGGATGTGATTGTGTCTTTTGACGGCGTATCGGTGGCTGATACACGTGCCCTTGTCCGCCAAGTGGGCAACAGCCCCGTTGGTGCAGCCGTGCGGGTGACCGTGCTGCGCGAGGGCAAAAGCCAAACCATCAAGGTGGTCTTGGGCCGCCGTGAAGATGCTGACGCGGCTGAGGCAGCAGGCACGGATGATGGCAATGGCGTTGAAGACGAACCCAAGAACACATCACTTCTGGGGCTGACACTGACGCCTTTGACCGACGAACTGCGCGAAGAATTGAATGCCGATGCGGCCATGGTGGGTCTGGCTGTGACCGAAGTTGATGAAACCTCTGAAGCCTTTGAAAAAGGTCTGCGGGCCGGGGACATCATCACCGAAGCCGGACAGCAGAAAGTGTCAGGTATTGACGACCTGGAAGCGCGGGTAAAAGCCGCCAAGGATGCAGGTCGCAAATCCTTGTTGTTGCTGGTGCGCCGTGCGGGTGATCCACGGTTTGTGGCGCTATCGCTGCCAGAATAAGCTCTGTTTGAATAATTGAAGAAAAGGGCGTTCATTTTGAGCGCCCTTTTTTATGCGTCAGGTGTCCGTTCAACTGCGATCAGGCCCAGTTTGCGGGCTGCTGCCAGTGACAACACACCACTGTCCGGGCCATCGCCACGCTGAAAGGCTTGGACGGCCGCACGGGTTGCCGCGTCCATCACGCCGGTGATTTGGCCAATATAATATCCCCGCACCGCCAGCGCCCGTTGCAGGGACGCATTGAATTCCGCCGTAAGCGCCTCAGGGCAGGGGGTTTCAAACCAGTTATCAACCCGCTGGGCGACGATTTTTTGCACGGCTTCGGTTTTATAAACGGGCAGCGTTGCAATGGTGCCGTCGGGGTTTATCTTGGCGGGCTTGACCTGAACCTGCTCGGTCACGGTTTCAATGACCGCCGGGCTGACCGTGCGGCCCCAGCATGTACCAGGTGCGGCACCGGGGGGGCCGTTGTGGGTGGCCTCAACCACACCGGGTTCAGGGACGGTTTTTTGCCCCAGTGCTGCGGGATCACATGCAGATAGGGCGGCACAAAATGCCAACCACAGGGGTACGCGACATGCGTAGGTCACTCGTTTTGCCTCACTCATGGCCCAATGCCTCTTGGGTCTCTTCCTTGCACTCTTCATAGCGACTTTGCCGTCCGCTGCCTAGCGGCAAGCGCGCCATATGAGATTTGTCGCCGAGTTGGGCGGCAAAGGTCGCAATAGGGGGTGGCACAGCGTCGTGAGGATAGCTAGATACCTTGGGAAAGATTTTTTAGGCAAGGGGTCCGATCAATGGCCAAAATTACGTATGTCGAACACAGCGGCACCGAACATGTGGTTGAAGTCGCCAATGGCCTGACGGTCATGGAAGGCGCACGCGATAATAACATTCCGGGTATTGAGGCCGATTGCGGCGGTGCCTGTGCCTGTTCTACCTGTCACGTTTATGTGGACCCTATCTGGGTTGAGAAGCTACCGGCCAAGGATGATATGGAAGAAGACATGTTGGATTTCGCCTATGAGCCTGACCCGGCACGGTCACGCCTGACCTGCCAGTTGAAGGTGACAGATGCCTTGGACGGTCTGCGCGTGCAGATGCCGGAAAAGCAAATTTGATGAAACAGGTTGGTGCAGTTTTGGCTGCACTGGCCGTTTTTTCGTTTGGGTCGGGTGCTGCGGCATCCGAGACAATTAAAGCTGCCCGATTTTCAATGCCGACTGAACGGTATGCCCATGGCATTTTAGGTGACGCGATTGAATGGGGCCAGCTTGAGATCGACATGAGCGATGTTGATCCTGACAGTACTTTGGCCACTGCCGTTATGCGTGACACCACCTATCTGTTCCGCCTGCCGCTTGATCACGTGTTCGAAGATGTCGCCCCAAGGTTGCTGGATGTGACGGGTGATGGTCGCCCCGAAGTCATCGTGGTTGAGACCGATGTGAACAAGGGTGCGGCGTTGGCGATTTATACCAGCACTGGAAAGCTGACCGAAACCCCGCATATTGGCCAACGCAACCGCTGGCTTGCCCCTATTGGTGCTGCGGATTTTGATGGCGACGGCCATATCGAAGTGGCCTATATTGATCGCCCCCATCTGGCCAAGACACTGCGGGTGTGGCGCTATGAGAACCGCAAACTGACCGAAATCGCCAGCCTGCCGGGCCTGACAAACCACCGGATCGGAGAGGCCGATATCGGCGGCGGTGTTCGTATCTGCGATGGTCTGCCGGAAATGGTGATGGCCAGCGCCGATTGGCAGCGGGTTATGGTGGTCGGGATTTACGCAGGAAAGCTGGTGGCACGGGATGTAGGGCCGCATAAGGGGCGCGGCAGCCTGAATAGGGCGCTGAAATGCCCATGAGGTTCACCCGGATCATTGCCACGTTGGCTGTGCTTTGGGGCGCGCCTTGTCTGGCGCAAAGCCAAATATCGCCTGAGGTATTCTTGGATCAGGCCGTGGGCCATACCCTGACCTTTACGGATGTCAAAGACGGTCACACTGTTGGGATCGAGAAGTTTCTGGCCCGCAACAGGTCGGTCTGGGCTCCAGAGGACGGGTTTTGTTCCTATGGCGTGATTAAAATTCGCGGGCCGTTACTGTGCTTTTTGTACGAAGATTATCCCGATCCGGACAATTGTTGGATGCCGTTTCAGGATGAGGCTGGGTTGCTGGTCATGTCGCGCAGCACATTTCAGGTGCAGCGGATCACCGCAATCGACGACACGCCTGTTACCTGCGAGGACGCACCGATTTCTTGACCCTCAGCTCAGCGCGCGCCACCCGATGTCGCGGCGGCAGAACCCTTCGGGCCAGTCAATTTGATCCACCATAGCGTAGGCACGCGCCTGTGCCTCGTCCAGTGTCGCACCCCGCGCAGTCACATTCAAAACACGACCACCTGCCGCGATGAATGTGCCGTCTTTACGCACTGTGCCTGCATGGAAAACCATGTTTGAACTGTCCGCGGTCAGACTGTCCAACCCGTTGATCCACGTGCCTTTTTCGTAAGCACCGGGATAGCCTTTGGCCGCCATCACTACGGTTAGGGCATGATCTTCCGCCCAGTTCACTTTGGCCTCGGCCAATCGCCCTTCAGCAGCGGCTTGCATCAGATCAAACGCCTGTGCCCCCAACCGCATCATCAGAACCTGACATTCCGGGTCGCCAAAACGCACGTTGTATTCCACCAAACGGGGCGTGCCGTCTTTGATCATCAGGCCTGCATACAGCACCCCTTGATAGGGCATGCCGCGTCGCGCCATTTCGGCCATGGTCGGGCGGATGATTTCGGCCAAGGCGCGTTCGGCAATTTCATCGGTCAATACAGGCGCGGGGGAATAGGCCCCCATGCCGCCGGTGTTTGGCCCCATGTCACCATCGCCCACGCGTTTGTGGTCTTGGGCGGTGCCAATCGGCAGCACGGTTTCGCCGTCACAGAGCACAAAGAACGACGCTTCTTCGCCGTCCATGAATTCTTCGACCACCACTTCGGCGCCTGCATCGCCAAAGGTGCCGTCAAACATGGTGTCGACAGCGGCCAATGCCTCGGCGTCTGTCATGGCGATGATCACGCCTTTGCCTGCGGCCAACCCGTCAGCCTTGATCACAATTGGCGCACCTTGGGCCGCGACATAGGCCCGCGCGGCGGCGGCATCTGTGAAATGGCCATAGGCCGCTG
The DNA here is from genome assembly GCA_051251995.1 of Sulfitobacter sp. Classification (GTDB taxonomy): domain Bacteria; phylum Pseudomonadota; class Alphaproteobacteria; order Rhodobacterales; family Rhodobacteraceae; genus Sulfitobacter. Next base: position 304,802 of record JBPOFF010000001.1, on the reverse strand, counting down.
TTGGTGCGTTCGAGGCGGCGCAGATTTCTTTGGTGAATGCTTTTGAAGCCTCAAGGGCAGAGGCCGCAGCCGAAGGGCCAAAAACGGTGAACCCGGCCGCACGCAGGTCATCAGACACGCCTGCGGCCAAAGGGGCTTCGGGGCCAACAATGATAAAGTCGATGCTGTTTTCTTCGGCGAATGCAATCACCGCTGCACCGTTCATAATGTCGAGACTGGCACAATCGGCAATTGTGGCAATGCCCGCATTACCCGGTGCCACAATCAGTTTGTCGCATTTGGGGTTTTGCATCACGGCCCATGCCAATGAATGTTCGCGCCCGCCGCTGCCTAGAATAAGAATGTTCATTTGGCTCGCGCTCCCTTGGCCTTGGTTCCCGGGCGTTCTAAGCTGGGGCAGACACAGACACAAGCATGAGGGCCCGATGGACCTGCTAGACGATCCTAAATCCGGTTCAAATACACCCGAATTCACGGTTTCCGAAATCGCGGGTTCCGTTAAAAGGATGATCGAAGCTGAGCTGGGCTGGGTGCGGATCAAAGGCGAGGTGGGTCGCGTCGTGCAGGCGCGGTCGGGGCATTTGTACTTTGACCTCAAAGACGACCGATCTGTGTTGTCGTGCCAAACATGGAAAGGGCAAATTCCGTCGCTGGGCATGATCCCCGAGGAAGGCACCGAAGTCATTGCCGAGGGCAAAATGACGGCCAGCGGGTTCCAATCGAAATTTGCGCTCAACGCCCAACGGATTGCCATCGCGGGTGAAGGCGCGTTGATGGCTCTTCTGGAAAAGCGCAAAAAAATGCTGGCCGCAGAAGGGCTGTTTGACGAGAGCCGTAAGAAACCGCTGCCATATTTACCCGAGGTCATTGGGGTCGTGACATCACTGCAAGGTGTGGTGATCCGTGACATCATGCACCGCCTGCGCGACCGTTTCCCGCGCAAGGTTTTGGTCTGGCCTGTGGCTGTTCAAGGCCAAGCTTGCGCCCCTGAAGTTGTCCGCGCGATTGCGGGGTTCAATGCGCTGACCCCCGGTGGGGCCTTGCCACGGCCTGATTTGATTATCGTGGCGCGCGGTGGCGGATCGGTTGAGGACCTGTGGGGCTTTAATGAGGAAATAGTGGCGCGGGCGGCGGCGGCCTCTGACATTCCGCTGATGTCTGCGGTGGGCCACGAAACCGACACTACGCTGATTGATTTTGTATCGGACAAACGCGCGCCGACCCCCACGGCGGCGGCGGAACTGGCAGTGCCGGTACGACACGAGTTGGCGGCATGGTTGGATGCCCAAGAGGCGCGCATGGGCGTGTTGCTGAGCCAAGGTTTGACACGGCGTGGTCAGCGGCTGCGCGATATGGCGCGGGCTTTGCCGCGTGCAGACGCTTTGCTTGATGGCCCACGGCAACGGTTGGACCGGGCGGCGGAAAAGCTGGAACCGGCGTTGATCGCTGGGGTGCAACGCCGCCGCGTGCGGTTGGCGACGGTGTCAGGGTCGCTGCGACCTGCCACATTGCAGGCCCGTTTGCAGAACGATCAACGGCGTTTGGCAGGCTTGGCTGCACGGCTTGGCCCGGCGTTGTCGCGTGGCATCAATGCCAAACGGGATCGTTATACCGTGCGTGCCCAAGGGTTTCGGCCCGACCTGCTGGCCCAAGACATTGACCGCGAAACCAAGCGGTTGCGTGATCTGTGGCAGCGGGTGACGGCTGCTGACCTGCGGATGACGGCCAAACGCCGGGACCGGATCACGTCATTGGGGCGGACTCTGGCAACGCTGGGCTACACTGAAACGCTGGCGCGTGGGTTTGCGGTGGTGCGCGGTGATGGCAATGTGGTGACAGGCAAAGCGCAGGCCGAAAAAGCCACAGCACTTGAGATCGAATTTGCTGATGGCAAGTTGGTTGTCAGCACTAGGGCCACGCCAAAACCCACAAAAAAATCAGCCAAGAAAGAGGTGCCGCCAGAGCAGGGGTCGCTGCTGTAATTTAAGCGGCTTTAAACCCCAACCTTCGGTCCAAGACACAGCATTTCCTGACCCTGATCTTGCGCTTCATAAAGCTCGGTTGTGTTCGGCTCATTCTCAAACCGGGCGATCAACCCACGGCTGCCTTCGACAAAGCTCCAGCATTGCGGGTTTGGATTGTTCTCATAGACAAAACAGATCAATCCGTCTGCCTCGTACCATTCGCCCTCGCGGCAATCGCCATCCAGAAAAGACCACTGAACCCGGCGGTTTTCGTGATATATTTCAGCGCCGTAGGCATGGCCACCGCGCCCGTAGAACAATGTTTTGCCACGGGTGTAGGCGTCAAACTCTGCCGCAGACATGGTGTCTTGGGCGGCGGCGGGCAGGGCGCAAAGCGCGCAAAGGGCTATCGCAATATATCTCATGACAACAGCTTGGCAGAAACAGGGGAAATCTGCCAGAGCAAGCCGCGCATCACGCAGGCTTTTGCCAGCGTTTGACCCGGCGGTCCATGATGCGCCGCCACAGCGGCGGGATCAATGCAACCACGGCCATCACCGGCAAGGAATGGGGCAGGACCGGCATGGTTTGGGGCGTGACTTCAAGGGCAGGAAAGGCGCGGGCGGGGCGCATGTGGTGGTCTGAATGGCGTGGCGCGTTTAGCATCATCGCGCAAGAATACCATTTCGGTGCGTTCCAGCTGTGTTCCGGCCCAACAGGTTCGGCTTTGCCGTTCTCGCGCAGACCGCGCCGCAGCCCGTAATGCTGAACGTAGTCCGACAGCAAAAGCTGCATTTGGGCGTAAAGCGCCAATCCAAAATATGCCACCACGCCGTGCCATCCGGCAATGACATAGGCACTAACGATGAATGCCACACTGCCAAGTACATAAGCAACATATGGATGTGTCCACGTCCTTTGAGCCTGCGCGGCGCGGGCGCGGTGTTGCGTCTCGGCGCGCCATCCGGCGGTAAATTCACCCTGCATGACCCGCAGGGCATAGGCCCAGAACCCTTCACCCAACCGCGCTGAATTCGGGTCAGCATCCGTCGCGACATAAATATGATGCACCCGCAGATGCGCCGAAACATGGTGACCGTGCAGCAGCGAAATATAGATCAGCGCGCCAATGCGCCGGGGCAGGCGGGCGCTGGTGTGGATCAGTTCATGGGCGTTCGAATTGGCGATTTGGCCGAAAAACAAACCAAGCCCGGTAAAAATCAGAAGTTTGTCAAACGGGCTAAGGTAGGGCGCGGTGCCAATCGCCCAGACCCCCAAGCCCAGCAGCGGAAAATGCAGGGCAGCCAAGCTTAGGGTCAAGATTCTGCCGCTCGCCTCCTGTTCCGGCAAGATGTGGGGCAGCTTATCCATGAAAAACACAAAGACCGTGACCCATAGCACCGCCAACAGGGGCCAAACGCCGCCCATGAGGCAGGCCAGCGCCAATAATGCGGCAGGTGTCAGGCTTGCGATGGCGTACCAGATCATTTGGGTCTCCTCACTTGGCATCGTCTATAAGGGGTTTATGGCAACAGAATGAACCACCAAACGCGCGGATCAATGGCAATGACAACGCAAAGCGCTGCACAATTGTCGTTTTTTGATCGCAGTGCAGTGTCACGCTTTGATAGGGTCTGCGCAACGACCAGATAAGGGGGCCCGATATGGCACTGGATGAGCACGCAAAAAAGTCAGGCAAAGGCCCCGAAAAAGGTGTCTGGAAATCCGGTAAGGGCAAGGGCCGCCGCCACACCAAGGGCCGCCAATTGCAGGACGCACCCTGGGAAGAGGTGCGCAGCCTGTTGGGGGACCGTCCGCGTAACCGTGATATGCTGATCGAATATTTGCACCTGATCCAAGACGAATATGGCCATCTATCTGCGGCGCATCTGCGCGCCTTGGCAGAAGAAATGCGTGTTGGCATGGCCGAAGTCTATGAGGTCGCGACCTTCTATGCCCATTTTGATGTGGTCAAAGAAGATGAGGCACCGCCGCCCGCGCTGACCATCCGGGTTTGCGATTCGCTGTCCTGCGAACTGGCCGGTGCGCAGGCATTAAAAGCCGCACTTGAAGATGGCTTGGACGCGTCACAAGTCCGGGTGCTGCGTGCGCCTTGTATGGGTCGTTGTGACACAGCACCGGTGCTTGAGATTGGCCACAACCACATCGATCATGCGACACCTGAAAAAGTGAACGCGGCGATTGCGGCAGGCGACACCCATGCGCATGTGCCTGAATATGAGGCCTTTACGGGTTATGTTGCGGCGGGTGGTTATGCGGCGCTGAAAGATATGCGCGCCAGCGGCGACTGGGAGGCGGTTCAGGAAAAAGTGTTGTCCTCTGGTCTGCGCGGATTGGGCGGTGCGGGTTTCCCATCGGGCAAGAAGTGGGGCTTTGTGCGCGCCAATGCCGGGCCGCGCTATATGGCTGTGAACGGTGACGAAGGAGAGCCGGGAACCTTCAAGGACCGTTGGTATCTGGAGCGCACACCGCATCTGTTCCTTGAGGGCATGTTGATTGCCGCTTGGGCCGTTGAGGCGGAAAAAGTGTTCTTGTACATGCGCGACGAATATCCCGCGGTGCTGGACATTCTGGCGCGTGAGATCACAGCACTGGAAGAGGCGGGCATCGTCGAGGCGGGCTATATCGACCTGCGGCGTGGCGCGGGTGCATACATCTGTGGCGAAGAATCCGCGATGATCGAAAGCATCGAAGGCAAACGCGGCATCCCGCGTCATCGCCCCCCCTTTGTGGCGCAGGTCGGCGTCTTTGGCAAACCGACTTTGGTGCATAATATTGAGACATTACATTGGGTTGCACGTATTTGCCGTGAAGGGCCTGAGGTGATGTCAGGCACCGAACTGAATGGCCGCAAGGGTGTGCGCAGCTATTCCGTATCGGGCCGCGTGGCCAAGCCGGGCATGTATCTGCTGCCCGCCGGATCAACGATCACCGACATCATTGCGGCGGCGGGCGGCATGGCGGATGGCCATGCGTTCAAAGCCTATCAACCGGGTGGGCCATCTTCTGGCCTGTTGCCAGCGTCAATGAACGACATCCCGCTTGATTTTGACACGTTGCAACCGCATGGATCGTTCATCGGATCAGCTGCGGTTGTGGTATTGTCCGATCAGGATTCTGCGCGGGCTGCGGCGCTGAACATGCTCAAATTTTTTGAGGACGAAAGCTGTGGCCAGTGCACGCCCTGCCGGGTTGGCTGTGAAAAAGCGGTCAAGCTGATGCAGAAGGATAAGTGGGACACTGGCTTGCTTGAGGAATTGAGCACTGCCATGGTTGACGCATCAATTTGCGGTCTGGGGCAGGCGGCACCAAACCCCATTCGCATGGTGATGAAACACTTCCCTGACGAAATCTAAATGGGGTTTTGGTTGATTGCATCTGGGGCGGCTGCCGTTTATTGGGCGCTGTCCTTGCGCGATGGCCATGGATGGTTGCGCAGTGAGATCAAAGGCTTGGCTGTCGCACCACTTGCGGTGATGGCGCTTGCACAGGGCGCGCCGCTTGTTGCGCTGGCGCTGGCGTTATGCAGTCTGGGCGACGTTGTCTTATCACGGTCGGGGCAAGGTGCGTTTCTGGGCGGGTTGATCGCCTTTGCATTGGGGCACATCGCTTGGATTGCCGTTTTTACTTTTGATGTGACACTGGTGCCCGAGCTTATCGTCGAACCCCTGCGGTTGATTTTGCTTGGCGTTCTTGCGGTGCTCGCCGTCATGATGTCTCGGCTGCTTATCCCGCATGCTGGCGACCTGAAAATACCAGTGGCAGTCTATTTGGGGGTCATTATTTTAATGACGATCACGGCGCTGATGGTGCAGCCGATGATAATTGTTGCGGGTGCTGCCCTTTTTGCCGCATCCGATACGCTGCTTGGCTTGCAAACATTTGTCTTTGAACGCAGCACCCAACGAGAGAGAACTGCAAACGCGTTCATCTGGCCGCTTTATTGGGGCGCTATTGTGCTGCTGACACTTGGAGCCTTGGCGTAACCAATCCCTCGCTATTTATTCTTATAAACCGCACAGATACATCCCGCGCGTCTAAGGCTGGCACAAAGCTGATCTGCGGCTTTGCGGGTGTTGCGGCCAATACGTGCCATGACAAAACCCTTTTGGCGGCTGGCCCGGTGTTTGACATTCAGGTAGTCCGGTTTTTCCTTGCTCAGCAGCGAACGACAAGATGCAGTGCGCTGTGTGTAGGTTGCGCGTGCCTGTGATTTGGTTTTGCCAAACGCCAGTTGCACGCCCCATGGTTTGACTAAGGGGTCGGGGCGGGCCAGCGGCGTCAGTCTGCGATTTTGCGCTATGGCATAGCAGGCAGGCAGGAAATCTTGGGTCTTTGACAGGCGGAAATCATGCGCCTTTGGTGGTGTGTCGCGCCACATCTGGGCGGTGAGGCCGGTAATGATCGGCACATAGTTGATCGTCTCATCAGCTAGTCCGCCGCCGTCTAGAAACCCGGCGACGCGGCGTTCACCGCCATTATACCCCACTGCTGCCAGACCTTCGTTGCCATAGCGCGTGACCATTTCCGCCAGGTATTGCGCGGAATGGTCCAACGCGTCAGCGGGATTATACGGGTCCGCCAACCCGCGCAGTGCGGCGGTTGAGGGGATGAATTGCGCGATGCCACGGGCGTTGGCGTGCGAGAGGGCGTTGGGGTCAAAGCGGCTTTCTTGCCAAATCAGACGCGCAAAGAAATCACGGTTCAGCTTGTGGCGCTTTGCGAAAATCTGGATGGCATTGCAGGTGTCATAGACAAAATGCGCGGGCCGGATGCAGTGGATTTGCCCCCATTTGGCAGTGGAACACTGACGATCCGGCGGCTCTGCCACAGCAATTTGCGTCCAAAAACCAACCAACAAGATCACCCAATACCGCATATCGCTTTGGTGCGGGGAATGCGTGCCCATGTCAATTGCACGCCTGTCTGTGGCTTGGGGGCCTTTCATCTGTCTGGCAGAGCCTATAGATCAAGGAAAACAGGCACGGAGACACCCCCTTTGGCATTTTTCAAGAAGCTGAAAGAGCGTTTGTTCAAATCCTCGTCAAAGATTGACGAAGGGTTGGAAGCCATTGTCAGTGATGGCGGCGAAGAAGAGACGCTGGCCGTTGATAATGCGGCGCAAGAAGCTGCGGACGCAAAGGTGAAAGCCGCCGAAGAGGCAAAGGCCGCCGAAGAGGCGGCAGCGCTTGTGGAGGCTGCGGAAGCGGAGCGATTGGCGCAAGAAGCGGTACGTGCAGCACAGGAGGCCGCAGCTCGCGAAGCAGCTGAGCAGGCCTCAAGAGAAGCGAAAGCCCGTGCGGCGGCGGAACAGGCAGAACACGAAGAACGCGCACGCCTAGCCGAAGTTGAACGTGCGGCAGCCTTGAAAGCGCAACAAGAGGCGGCTGATAAGCTGCGTCGCGACGCTGCGGATCAGGCAGAACGTGATGCAGCAGAGGAAGCGCAAAAACGCGCGGCGGCTTTGGCAGAGCAACAAGCCGCTGAAAAAGCAGCGCACGAGGCCGCCGAGGAAGCCGCCGCACAAGAGGCCGCAGATCGGGCAGCGCAAGCTGAGCGGGAGGCCGCGGAGCAAGCGGAACGTGAAGCGGCCGAAAAAGCTGCAGCCGCAGAAAAGGCGGCCAGAGAAGCCGAAGAACGTGCCGCTTTGGCAGCCGTTGAGGCTGAGGCGATAGCCAAGCCAGTTAAAACCCAGATCAGCGCCATTGCCCCAGCACTGGAAGGCGCCCCCGCTGCACCTGCTGCCAAGCCCGGCTTGCTGGGCCGTCTCATGGGCCGTGCCGCCCCTAAAACCGTGGTGCGCCGGGTTCTTGACGACGATATGCTTGAACAGCTTGAAGAGCTGCTGATCGCCGCAGATATGGGCGTGGACACAGCCATGCGTGTCACCGCAAACATGGCCGAAGGGCGCTTTGGCAAAAAGCTGTCTGTGGCTGAGATCAAGCAATTGATGGCCAGCGAAATTGCCCGGATTATGGAACCGGTCGCGCGGCCCTTGCCGCTTTATTCCAAGACGCCGCAGGTGGTGTTGGTTGTCGGGGTCAATGGCTCTGGCAAAACGACAACCATCGGCAAGCTGGCCAGCCAATTTAAAGCTGCTGGAAAACAGGTGGTGATTGCGGCGGGGGACACCTTCCGCGCCGCTGCTGTCGAACAATTGCAAGTCTGGGGTGAACGTGCGGGTGTTCCGGTGTTGACCGCCGCGCAAGGGTCGGACCCGGCCAGCCTTGCCTTTGACGCGATGACCAAGGCCGAAGTGGACGGGGCGGACCTGTTGCTGATCGACACCGCCGGGCGGTTGCAAAACCGGGGCGACCTGATGGAAGAGTTGGCCAAGATTGTGCGGGTGATCCGCAAAAAGGACCCCAGTGCGCCGCACAACACGCTGTTGGTGTTGGACGCCACCACCGGGCAGAACGCGCTGAACCAAGTGAAGGTGTTCCAAGACATATCCGATGTTTCCGGTCTGGTGATGACCAAGCTGGACGGCACTGCCAAGGGCGGCGTGCTGGTTGCGCTGGCCGATAAATTTGGCCTGCCGATCCATGCGATTGGCGTCGGTGAACAAATTGATGATCTGTCGCCCTTTGACCCGCAAGAATTTGCGGATGCACTGGTGGGACTGGACCGTTGATGGTGTTGGCGCGTTAACGTGACAGAGTGGCTTTTGTCCATCGAAGGCACGGGGGCAGGGCATACCGCGGCCCTGTGGTTGGCGCTGATGGCGGCGATGTTACATGCGGTTTTTGGGGCGCTGCAAAAGGGCCGCCACGACCCGTGGCTGACACGTGGGGCAATCGATTTTTCCTATTGCCTAATGGCCGCGCCCTTTGCGTTGTTTGTCGTGCCATGGCCGGAACCGCACATGTGGCTGATATTCCTTGGCGCTTTTGTGATCCACGTCATCTACAAGCTGCTACAGGCTTGGGCATATACCAAAGGGGCCTATACGGTTGTCTATCCCGTGGTACGGGGCACCGGGCCACTTTTTGCGGTGATTGGGGCCTATGTGATCTTTGGTGAGCGGTTCACAGGCGTGCAATGGCTGGGCGTGGCGGTACTGATGGCCGGGATTTTCGGCCTTGCGATCTATAACATGGTCTATCTGGTGGCGGCGCGTGACACGTTGAATGCGGCCTTAGCGATTGCTGTTCTGACAGGTCTGTTTGTGGCGTTTTACACCACTTACGACGCTTACGGTATCCGCGCCACGGCGAACCCGTTCACCTTTCTGGCGTGGTTTTTTATGATTGACGGGCTGGTGATGCCGGTCATTGCCGCCCGGCGCTGGCGCAGCATGGCAAACCCACCCGCACTGGCCCCGTTGATGACACGCGGCGTCATTGGCGGGTTGGTCGCATTCATGAGCTTCGGCGCGATTATGCTGGCGACCCGACTGGACAAAGTCGGCGAGGCGGCGGTGTTGCGCGAAACCTCAACCGTGTTTGCAGCGATCATCGGCGTGGTGTTTTTAAAAGAAACCGTTGGCCCGCGCCGAATTGCGTTGATGGCATTGATCGCGCTGGGCGCTGTGATAGTGGAGATGGGCGGATAAAGGAGCACTGCAATGGCTGAGACCAAAGAGATCAACCCGTTTTTAAAGTCCGCCTTGGAATTTGGCCCGGTGCTGCTGTTCTTTGTCGCATACCTCAAACTTAAGGATCAGGTGTTTACCATTGGTGGCACGGATTATGACGGGTTTATTGTGGTCACGGCGGCGTTTATCCCACTGCTGATCGCCTCCACCGCGGCACTTTGGTGGCTGACGGGCAAATTAAGCCGGATGCAGGTTGCAACCGTGATTTTGGTTGTGGTCTTTGGGGGGCTGTCGGTCTGGTTGAACGATGATCGGTTCTTTAAAATGAAACCGACAATGATTTATCTGCTGTTTGGTGGATTGTTGGGCTTTGGCCTGCTGCGCGGCAAATCCTATTTGAAATATGTGATGGAAGAGATGATGCCGCTGCAAGACGCGGGTTGGATGATCCTGACCAAACGGCTGATGCTGTGTTTCTTTGGCTTGGCTGTGGCAAACGAAGTGATCTGGCGCAGCTTTTCGACAGAAACCTGGGTTTATTTCAAGACCTTTGGCCTGACGGCGGCAATATTTGTATTCTTCATGACCCAAGGCAAGCTGTTCCAAACCTATGGATTGGAAAAAGACGAGGGTTGATCGAGCGGAATTTTCAAAAATTCCGGGCCGTTTTCTTTCAAAGAAAACGATCAGCGCTTGAATAACTGGTCCTGCGCGCCTTTGTCCTTGGCGATGTCACCGCGTTTTTCTGCGCATAAGGCGCGACCCGCCTGAACGCCGGGGCGGGCCGTCATCGTATCCAGCCAACGTGCCATATGTGGCTTGTCGGCCAGCGTTTGTTGCTGCCCTTCCCACAAAGACGCCCAGCCCCAGATCGAAAAATCAGCAATGGAGACAAAGTTGCCCGCAACATATTCGTGTTGCGCCAGCTGCCGATCCAACACACCATAAAGCCGTGCGGTTTCAGCACGGTAGCGTTCCTTTGCATAGGGCAGGTCATTGGGTGGCTGCATATTTGGCGCATATTTCAAGAAATGGTGCGCTTGGCCTGCCATCGGTCCAAGGCCGCCCATTTGCCACATCAGCCATTGGTCCACAGCGATGCGTTCGCGTTCGGTTGTACCGCAGAACTGTCCGGTTTTGCGCGCCAGATATTGCAGGATCGCGCCGGATTCAAAGATCGCAATGGGCGCGCCATCGGGGCCGTCAGGGTCAACAATGGCCGGCATGCGGTTGTTGGGGGATATTTTTAGAAACTCAGGGGCAAATTGTTCACCTGCACCGATGTTGATCAAATGGGTGGTATAGTCCAACCCCATCTCTTCCAATGCGATGGAGATTTTCCAGCCATTTGGCGTGGGCCAGAAGTAAAGTTCAAGTGATGCGGGCATATATTTTCCTTTGATCCTGTGTCCATGATGCTGATTTTGCGGCAAATGCCAAGATGAAGCAGGATTGACGTTGCGCGCGCTCAGGCGTAGACAAATGCCTGTGGTGATTTGTTACCGGATTGCGGGCCACGTTAAACATTCCGCTAAAAGGTCAGGATGAAGGACCCTCTTTCGCTTGACTGCGGCAGGGGATTTTTTGTGCCTGCTGCACAGACCGGGGTTTTATGCCCGCACTGTCGGGCCAGAAGGATAAAGATGATGAGCAAAGACTGGAATGCGCGTACCAAAGCCATCCATGCGGGCACCCGCCGCAGCCAATACGGCGAGGTCAGTGAGGCGATTTTCCTGACCCAAGGCTTTGTCTATGACAGTGCCGAACAGGCCGAGGCGCGGTTTGAAACAATCGGTGATGACGAATTTATTTACGCCCGCTATGGCAACCCAACTGTGCGCATGTTCGAGGACCGCATCGCGGCGATGTTGGGGTATGAGGATTGTTTTGCCTGTACGTCGGGCATGGCGGCCGTTAGCGGTGCGTTGATGGCGCTGGCCAAAGCCGGTGATCATGTGGTCGCGGCGCGCGCGCTGTTTGGATCGTGCCTGTATGTTCTCGAAGAGGTTCTTGCCCGCTTTGGCGTCGAAATCACGCTTGTGGACGGCACGGACAATGCCGCGTGGGACGCCGCCATTCGCCCGGACACGACGCTGGTGTTTTTTGAAAGTATCTCAAACCCAACGCTTGAGGTTGTGGACATCCGCCATGTTGTCAAAGCGGCCCATGCGGTGGGTGCGCTGGTACTTGTGGATGATGCAATGGCTACGCCGGTTTTCTCTTATGCGCGGGCTTGTGGTGTAGACATTGCGATCCTGTCCACAACCAAACATGTGGACGGGCAGGGGCGGCTGTTGGGCGGTGCGATTGTCGGGTCAAAGGATCTGATCCGCGGACCCATCGAAGCCTACATGAAACACACTGGTGGGGCGATGAACCCGTTTACCGCTTGGACCCATCTGAAAGCGCTGGAAACCATTGATCTGCGGGTCAGGGAACAGGCGGCGACGGCCCTAAAGCTGACCGAGGCACTTGAGGGACATGCAAAACTCACCGCGGTCCGCTATCCGACCCATCCCGGACATCCCCAACAGGCCTTGGCGCTGTCGCAGGCCCCCTCAGGCGGCACAGTGATTGCCTTTGAGGTCTTAGGCGGCAAAGAGGCCTGTTTCCGGTTTTTGAATGCGTTGGAGATTATTTCGATTTCCAATAATTTCGCTGACGCAAAATCCATCGCGACGCATCCTGCCACGACAACCCACCAGCGCCTGCCGCAAGAGCAAAAAGACACGCTTGGTATTTCACCGGGTCTGGTGCGTTTCTCCGTAGGTCTTGAAGATGCAGAGGATCTTTTGGCGGATATTTTACATGCACTTGAGGGCGCTTGATTTAGATCTGATCGCCTCAGCGTGACGTATATGATCTGAAGATTGGTAATTTGGTCCCTACGCCCCTACATTGTATCGGTGTAGGGGCGATGTATGGGGGCCTTGCGATGAATGTTGTGACACCAATGCCAGAGAAATCTGACGATGCGACTGCCAAGGCAGCGCTGGCCGCGCTTAAGACATGGGCGGCAACCGCAACCAGCGCCCAGATTGCGGCAATTGCCCCGGCGATGCGGCAACTGCTTGAGGGTGAAACGCCTTACCCCACGTTCAATCGCGATTATCCCACAGAATTTGTTGCGGGTGACAATTACAAAGCCACGATGCCTGACCTGCAAAATGGCCCCAGCAGCCTGATCCGCGGTGCCAAACAGCAAATTCAGCACGTCGGGATCAGCAATTTCCGCCTGCCAATTCGGTTTCACACCCGCGATGGGGGTGATCTGACGCTTGAGACCTCAATCACCGGGTCCGTCAGCCTTGATGCTGATAAAAAGGGCATCAACATGTCGCGCATCATGCGCAGCTTTTACAAACATGCTGAGGCGACGTTCAGCTTTGAAGTCATCGAAGCGGCATTGGAAGATTATAAGGCCGATCTGGAAAGCTTGGATGCCCGCATCCAAATGCGGTTTTCTTTTCCGATGAAGATTGAAAGCCTGAGGTCGGGCCTATCGGGATATCAATACTACGACATCGCGATGGAACTGGTGGAGCAGGGCGGCGCGCGCCAAAAGATCGTGCATCTGGATTATGTCTATTCCAGCACCTGTCCGTGTTCTTTGGAGCTTTCTGAGCACGCCCGTGAGACCCGTAATCAACTGGCAACACCGCATTCGCAACGCTCAGTCGCGCGGATATCGGTTGTGGTGGATTGTGATCAGGACTGTTTGTGGTTTGAGGATTTGATCGAAGCCTGCCGCCGGGCCGTGCCGACAGAAACGCAAGTGATGGTCAAACGTGAAGATGAACAGGCATTTGCCGAACTCAATGCCGCCAATCCGATCTTTGTCGAAGATGCCGCACGGTTGTTTTGTGAACAATTACAGGCGGATGGACGGGTTGGTGATTTCCGCATTATCGCCAGCCACCAAGAAAGCCTGCACAGCCATGATGCCATCAGCATCCTGACCGAGGGCGAGACCTTTGAGATGAACAGTATTGACCCGAAACTGTTCAACACGCTGTTTCATGTGGGCTAATTAAGGCGATGCCTTAAGGACCGGACCTTAAGACACGCCGCGCCCTTGGATCATCCCCAATTGACGACACAGCCGCAGCGTTGCCCAGTAGGCGCGATCAATCGAAATATCATGGGTGTCGTAGCCCGGCGCGTAGGGCAGCATCACCAATTCATCAAAGGCGAGGTCTGGAAGGCACTGGCGTACGTCATGCAGCGCCCTGCATTCAACATCGTCTAATGCCACAAGATAAAGCTGCCCCCACATCCAAGGCAGGGTCGGCAGGGACACCAGCCGATCTTACAATGCCTCGATCAGCCGCACGTCGGCTGCGACCAGTGCATTCGGCCCGGGACGGCCGCCGCCAAAACGGTAGCCGATAAATTCGCCACTGACATGGGCGGTCAGAGCCTCGACATATTTGGTTTCATTCTGATCGTCCCCTGAGGATCCGACAATCGGGCTGTTCATTTTCGTCCTCCGTCAATCGAAAAAGAGGATGAGTTGCCTCACCCTCCTATCAGTTCAACCTATCGCGGTACGAGGGATCACCCGCGCAAGGCTGGCTGTTCGACTAAGCTTAGAAGCCCATCACAAGCGACAAACCAAGGGTGTTGTCAGTTGATTTTGCGCCGCCAGTTGGGTCGGTGTTGTAATCTGTCCGGTAGCTGATGCGGGTGGACAGGTTGTTAGACACCTTAAAGTTGAAGCCAGCGTCGTTAGACACAACTGTGTTCACTTTTGAGCTCAGGATATCTGTGTCGTTTGTGAAGTTCAGCGTATCTGTCAGACCAACAAAGTAACGTGAGGACACGATGAACGATGCTTCGGTGTCTGAAACGCCGTTTGCACCTTTGTAGTAACGGGCACCGGGGCCACCCTGAATGCGCCATGTCTGTTTTTCGGTGTTGATTGCGCGGTAACCTGGGCCAAAGCCCAAGAAGGCGTCGGTTTCAGAGCCGGGCAGAACGCCGCCGGGTGCCACGCCGCCGATTGGTGCGTTGGTGCCGTTGATCAAGGTGCCATCATACTGGTAACGGCCCAAGCCAAACATATAGAATTGCTCGGTGAAGTAGCGGCTTGCTTCGTATGTCGCAAAGAATTTCTCTTCGTTCTTTACGCCATTTGCTTCTCCGTATTCGATTGCAAAACCAACCAAGTGGTTCCAGTCACCGATGCCGTATGTCAAGCGACCCGCACCAGCAACTTCGCCTGTGTCAGAGTTGCCGTTTGAACCGGATGCGGTCAATGCGAACGACCCCTTAAAGCCTTGTGCAACGCCATTTGGACCAAAACGATCAGCGTCTTGGCCGCGACGCTGATCACGCTCAACTTGGGTTGTGATGTCGTCGATATTGTCATTCAGATCACGAATGTCATTTGCCGCGGTTTGTGCGGAAAGAGGTGCTGCGACCAACAGTGCCAGCGCAGATACAGTCGCCAATTTATAAAGAGTGTTCATGGGTCATTCCTTCCCCAAAAGAAGTGATCCGAACCCGAAGCGGGACGGAAGCATCTCTGCTGAAGACGGATATAAATTCTGATTACGCTTGAGTGAAATTCGAATTAATCGTGAATAAAGCGAGTATTATAAATTTGTAATGCGAGGGTGTTGGGCAGGTTCCGACGACTCCATGATTTCAAAATCCTCAAGAATGGATTCTTGTTCATTTTCAGCATTTTGAACAACTGCGGCCAAGGTGGTCCTTGCCAGATGCGCGAGGTCTTCGTCGATGTCATCCCGCATTACAACCCAGGATGGATATGGAAACCGTGGTGCATCTGCCACCATATGCAGCGCGCCAGCGTCCAATCGGCGCTTTGCCGCTCGGGCTGGAAGGTATGCAATCGCCCGGCGATTGACGATATAGTCGCCAGCCAAGGCACCCAGCGCCATTGTGACTCCGGCATTGTTCAAATGAGGCAGCGCGGCGGTCTGCGCGTGGATGAATTCCGGGCCCCAATCGACAGCGACGTATGCATCGCTCATGCCCACTGTCGCTTCGGGAAAGGAGGCAACCAAGATTAATTCGTCGTCCAGCGCCGTTTCAACCACCAAACCGGGGCGCAGTTGCGGTGTATAAAGAAGGGCGGCTTGCACCACACCTTCGATCAAAAAGCGGGTCATCCGATCAGGCATGCCAACCTCGGCGCGTACGCTGAGCGTGGGCATTGTGGTCTGCAAGGCGTCAATCCACCGAAAGCCCAACCGCGGCCAAAGCGAATACTGCGCGCCGATGGTCAAGGACCGGGTGAAGCCCTCAGGGATTGCAATTTGCTGTTTTGCCTCTTCCCAGATTTTCAACAAGCTCAGCGCGTACCGTTCGAACTGCACCCCGGTGGGGGTCAGAATCGCACCGGCTTTGGACCGGGCGAACAGCGGATGGCCCAAAGCATCTTCGAGGCGTTGAATGCGCAGGCTGACCGCGGATTGGGTGACAAAAAGTCGGTCACAAGCAGCCACAAATGACCCGGTGTTGGAAACTTCGAGAAAAGTTTTAATGAGTGTAATATCCATGATCATCCATAAGGAAAATGCCGCTTAAATGTAATTGATATTCGTTCCACGAGTTTTATTGTATTACAATCTTTATTTACTCAACTGACCCGCGGTGCGTGTCAGTGCATTTCGCCAGTTTTTCCACACCCCAGCCACCAGCCTTGCAATATCTACCCAGCGGCTATGCAAAACTGTCGGTTCTTTTCGCGGTGCAGGCCCCCTATCTGGGGATCAGGGAAGAGAAACTGGAAATTTAAGGTACTCAAATGACCTACCAAACTACGACCGCTCCTTCTTTCGCTGTTGATGCAGCGCACCGTGCGCTGGGCAGTGTTGGTTCATTCTTTCGCGCCATTGGCCACGCAATGGTGATCAATTCGTCTGCGCAACGCCGGTTGGACCATGTTCATGCACTGCGCGCTAAGTCTGACGCAGAACTGGCGACATTGAAGATCAAGCGCGAAGACATTGTGCACGAGGTCTTCCGGGACCTGTACTACGTCTAAAGGATAAAACACCAACCACGTTGGTGACGAAGCAACGGCCCGCACAGTTTAACCACTGCCCGGGCCGTTTTCATGTCTGCGCTTCGGTCCTGAGATCGCTTGACACTGGCCTGCACCCGCGCCAACCCTGCGCCCATGTTAGATATGCGCCCTGTTGGATATGTTGTTGGCCTGCTTGTCGCGGTGATGGGCCTGACGATGATTGTGCCCTTGCTGGTCGACCTGGCTGAGGGGCGTGGCCATTGGACTGTTTTCCTCGAATCCGGGCTGATCACCATTTTGGGTGGCTCAATGATCGCGCTGGCCTCGTCCAATGGGGTCAAAGAAGGGCTGACCATCCAACAGACCTTCCTATTGACCACGGGCGTCTGGCTGATGCTGCCGCTTTTCGGCGCGCTGCCGTTCATATTGGGCGCGACCGAGGCGGATTTTACGGACGCGGTATTTGAGGCCATGTCGGGGCTGACCACCACCGGATCAACGGTGTTATCGGGTTTGGATACCTTGCCCAAAGGCTTGCTGCTGTGGCGCGGTATCATGCAATGGCTCGGCGGTATCGGTATCATTGTTGTGGCTATGGTGTTTTTGCCCGAACTTCGGGTTGGTGGCATGCAGATTTTTAAGTCCGAAGCCTTTGATACATTTGGAAAAATCCTGCCGCGCGCCGGGCAGATCGCAACTCAGATTTCGGTAATCTATGTCTGGCTAACCTTGGCCTGCATCATGAGCTATCTAGCCGTTGGCATGAACACCTTTGATGCAACCGTACACGCCCTGACCACCGTATCAACCGGGGGGTTTTCGAATTATGATGCGTCCTTTGGGACGTTTTCAGGCCCTGCTGAATATGTGGCTTCAGCTTTCATGATCCTCGCAGCGCTGCCTTTTGTGCGATATGTGCAGATGATCAACGGCAATGTTTTTGCGCTGCACCGCGACCCACAGGTGCGCGGTTTTCTGATGACTGTTACGGTCTTGGTTGTGGTCATTTTTATCGCGTTGCAACGGGTGTTTCCGCACCACTGGGAACAATCTCTGCGTGAGGCGGTTTTTAACATCACCTCAATCATCTCTGGCACCGGCTATGCCTCTGTTGACTATATGACATGGGGTGCTTTCCCGGTTGGTCTGTTCTTTTTTATGGGATTGATCGGGGGGTGTGCGGGGTCAACGGCGTGTTCGATCAAGATTTTCCGCTATCAATTGCTTTTTGCATCCATCAAATCACAGTTGCGGCGTATCCGGTCACCACACGGCATTTTCACTCCACGCTATGATGGGCGGCCGATTGGGCAGGATGTGTTGTCGTCGGTGATGTCGTTTTTTATGTTCTTTGTGGTGACTTTGGGTCTGGTGTCTGTTGCCCTGAGCATGACAGGCGTGGATTTTATCACCTCAGTCTCTGGCGCGGCGGCAGCGCTTGCCAACATCGGACCCGGATTGGGTGACACCATTGGCCCGGCGGGCAATTTCGGCAGCCTCAACGACGCAGCCAAATGGATTTTGACCGCTGCAATGCTGATCGGACGGCTGGAACTGATGGCGGTTTATGTCATTCTCACTGTTAAATTCTGGAGGGCCTGATGGCTAATGAAACGACACGGCCTTTGGGCGCGCAAATCTCTCATATGCTCAAAGATCGCGGGGTGGACGTGATCTTTGGCATCCCCGGTGTGCACAATCAGGAAATGTACCGCGGCATCGAAGAGGCCGGGATCACCCATGTCTTGGCACGTCACGAACAAGGCGCCGGATTTATGGCAGATGGTTATGCCCGGGCAACAGGGAAACCGGGGGTGGCTTATGTGATCACCGGACCGGGGGTGTGCAATATCATGACGCCGATGGGGCAAGCCTATTCGGATTCTGTGCCGGTTATGGTGATTTCAAGCTGTCTGGATGAAACGGCGGCGCGTCGTGGACAGCTTCATCAGATGAAGGATCAAGAGATTGCTGCGGGCACTGTGTGTGATTGGTCTGAAACCGCGCAAAGCGCGCAGGCCGTCTATACGCTTGTTGACCGGGCGTTGACTGAATTTGACACTGCCCGCCCAAGGTCAAAGCACATACAGGTGCCGATTGCGCAATTGCAGGGCCAAGCAGACCCGGCACCTGCGCGCACCGCGTCTGTACAGGGTGTGACCTGCCATGCAGACGACATTGCAAAGACGGTTCAGTTGTTGGCCCAGTCGCGCAAACCGATGTTTGTGTTTGGAGG
Source organism: Sulfitobacter sp. (assembly GCA_051251995.1). GTDB lineage: Bacteria > Pseudomonadota > Alphaproteobacteria > Rhodobacterales > Rhodobacteraceae > Sulfitobacter. The sequence goes on along the minus strand of JBPOFF010000001.1, from coordinate 286,047 downwards.
CGGGGCGGCCGGGGCCTCAGCTGCGGCGCGTGAGGTAGTGCGCCGGACTGGGGCGGCCAGTGTCACGACCTATGCGGGGCGTGGCGTGATTTGCGCAGCTGATGATCCACTGCATTTTGGCGCATGTCTGGCACGCGAAGATTCCGCCGCCATCATGGCCAAAGCGGATCTGATTATCGCCGTTGGCACAGAAATGGCCGAAGTTGACCTTTGGCGTGCACATTTGGGACATGTGGCCCAAATGGTCCGGGTTGATCTGGATGCAGATGTATTGGCCGACGCGCAACGCGCAACCCATCCAGTGTTGGCAGAGGCGGCTGCCTTTTTGACGGCTTTGGCCACGGCCCTTGATGCGCCTCAAGCGACCAGCGACTGGTCCACTGACATGGTAAAGGCAGCCCGTGCGCGCTGGCGCGCTGAAACTGACAGTGAACGTCCCGGCATTGTGCCGATCTGCGATGCCTTGCGCGATGCAGTCCCCGCAGACACGATGATTTATTCCGACATGACCCAATTTGCCTATGTTGCAAAAGAGGTTTGGGACATGGACCGCCCGGGCCATTGGCATCATCCTTACGGTTTTGGCACCTTGGGCTATGCCACACCTGCGGCCATTGGCGGGGCGGTGGCGCGGCGCGGCCAGCCCACGATGGCGATTATTGGGGACTACGGGTTTCATTACACCATGCAGGAACTGGGCGTGGCGGTTGAACTGGGTCTTAGCCTGCCGATTATCCTTTGGGACAACGGCAAGCTGAAAGAGATTGAGGACAGTATGGTCCGCGCCCAGATCGCGCCCAATGCGGTGATCGCACGCAACCCTGATTTTGTGAAACTGGCTGAGGCCTTTGGGGCCAATGCCGTTGCGCCGAAATCACTGACCGAGATGCAGGATGCTGTCTGTGCGGCGTTTAACGCAGATGGGCCGACGTTGATTTATTTGACGCCAGCCGTCACCAGTTAACGCGTCTTCCTCCAAGGAAAACGGAACCGGAATTTTTCAAACATTCCGGTTCCGCCCGTGGCTGGCGTTTATTCCCAACAGCTGACCAGAACCGTCATGCCCTGCGCTGCAAGTGTCAGGTCACGAGGGGCAATTGTGCCGCTCCGCTCTGCCGCAGCAAGGCTCAGGCCCGCGCCACTTGCCGCTTCGGCAATTGTTGCGCTGTCCAAGGCAAAGCTGACATCACCGGGCAATTGCGGGCCGTCTGAGGACTTTGGCAACAGCATGCCCATCACATTGCCACTGACATCAAAGACCGGGCCACCGGCATCGCCGGGCTGCGCCGTCAATTCTAAGCGGTTTAGTCCCTCTTCGCCTTGTAATCCACGTAGGTCAGAGAGCTTGCCAAAGGTCAGCGTCGCAGCGCTCAGCACGCCTTCATAGGAGTATCCAGCAACAGATACTTCGGATTGCAGGCGCGGGGCGGCGGTGCCAAATGCGGCTACAGCCAAAGGGGCTAATGCGCTGCGCGGCTTGAGTATTGCCAGCCCGGTTGTCGCATCATCTGCCACAACATCTGCTTCGGTATCACCGTCAATGGTCAACCGGCCACACGATTGCACGGCCTCTGATGTGGTCGCAACCGCGCCGGTGCCGTCGATGAAAAAGCCCGATCGTGAAATTTTGGGTTTGCGAATTTGCAGGCCCGCGACCAGATCAATCGCCTGTTCGTCCGGGTTGCCTGCGGTGGGATCCAGCACACCGGGCAGGCGCACAAGGCTTTTCGACATTTCTGCCATCACCCGGCGGCGGCGGTCTTCGTCACCGGCAGGCCAGATCAGTGTAAAGCCTTTGATTTGGCCATCTTGCAGCGACACTTGGGTCTGGCTGATGATCCGCCCGTTTTCGCCAATGATCTCAAACGAGGTGTTCTTGCGTTCGCGTGGGCCATTCAGCGGTACAATTTCCAGCGTCTGCATGATGTCATAAAGACCAAACAACGTGTCTTGATCACCTGCTTGGCTGATCAACAAAACCCGCGCGCCGATATCGCCTGAGGTGTTGTAATGCGCAAAGGGCGGCTCATATTCGGCAAAGCTGACTTCGGCAGTGGGCAGCATCATTTCGATCCCGGCCTTGTCATCGCGGACCAGTTGGAGCCCAAGACCGTCCAGAACGGCATTATACTGTTTGATCAGCGCCGCGCGTTGCAAAGTTGTCAAAACGCCGGTCTGCTCAAACCCATTTGCCTCTTGCCACTGCGCCATCGAATTGCGGGTGCCACGTCCATATGACCCATCAATCGCTGCGTTATAAAAACCCGCCCATTGCAGGGCAATTTGCAGGTCTTTGCGTTCATCTGCGCTGAGTTCACGTTCGCTTGCCCGTGCTTCGCGCAGGGTTTCGTCAGCAGGTTCAGGAATGGCTGGCGCTTGAGTGATTTCTGCTGGTGATTCCTCTGCTGGCGTTTCGGCAACAGGGGCTTCGGCGGGGTCTTGTGTCCCCGGGTCCGGTGTGTCGACGCTGTCGGGGGCATCAATCACGCCTTGGTTCAGGACGTTGGCACCGATGGGCCAAAATTGCTGACGCAGACTGCTGGAAAGTTGGATAAAGCTGTCACGCGGTACAAGCCCTTCGCGCACGTATGTGCGCAGGACCAGCTCGGCATCCGCCCGGCGGTAAGGGCCAACCGCAATACCGTACCACCCACCACCAAGCGCAAATCCGTTTACGTCCTGCAACAGCGTTGTATAGGCGCGGGCCCGATCGGTGGCCAAGGCGAGGCTGGGTTGGGCTTCGATCTGGACCCAGACAACATCGTCGTCCGATTGCGCATGCGCCGCCCCCGTAGTGGTCAGGGACAGGGTCAAAACTATCGCCAAGAAGGCAAACAGATTACGCATTTTCTTCAGCTTCATCGTGACAACTACTCTTGCAAACATAAATTCGGCGCACATAAGCAGGAAACTGCTGCAAATGCTATGGCTTTTGGGGTTGAATTTGTCACATTGCTGCAATTGACCCTTGCGCCGCACACCCGTAGGAAAGGCGCGCAGGATCAAAGGTCTGGATTGATGTCAGAGAACACCGAAAAACGCCCCGAAAAGCCGAAATCGTTTCAGGAGATTATTCTGGCACTGCAAAGCTATTGGGCGCGTCACGGCTGTGCTGTTCTGCAACCCTACGATATGGAAGTCGGGGCAGGGACATTTCACCCGGCAACCACCCTGCGCAGTCTTGGGACGCAGCCCTGGGCCGCTGCCTATGTGCAGCCCTCGCGCCGCCCGACCGATGGGCGCTATGGCGAAAACCCCAACCGCTTGCAGCATTTTTACCAATATCAGGTGCTGGTCAAACCCAGCCCACCGAACCTGCAAGACCTGTACCTTGGCAGCCTTGAGGCCATTGGCATCAACATGGACCTGCATGACATCCGCTTTGTAGAGGACGACTGGGAAAGCCCGACCTTGGGCGCATGGGGTCTGGGTTGGGAGGTGTGGTGTGACGGCATGGAAGTCAGTCAGTTTACCTACTTCCAACAGGTTGGTGGCCATGATTGCCAGCCTGTGCCGGGAGAATTGACCTATGGGTTGGAGCGTTTGGCGATGTATGTACTGGGTGTCGATCACGTGATGGACATGCCGTTCAACGACCCTGATGCACCGATCCCGCTGACCTATCGCGATGTGTTCAAACAAACCGAAGAAGAATACGCGCGCTGGAACTTTGATATGGCAAACACCGAGGTGTTGCTGCGCCAATTTGAAGAGGCAGAGGCGCATTGTAAGGCGACTTTGGCAGAGGCACCCGTTGATCCGAAAACCGGCAAACGTATCATCATGGTGCATCCCGCATATGACCAGTGCATCAAGGCCAGCCACATCTTTAACTTGCTCGATGCACGCGGGGTGATTTCTGTGACCGAACGCCAAGCCTATATCGGTCGGGTGCGCAGCTTGGCCAAAATGTGCGCGGATGCCTTTGTACAAACCCGCGCAGGTGGTTATTCAAAGGACGCAGCATGAGCAGGGTGCAGCAAGCCTGCACCTTACAGTGTAAAAAGGTCAGGTGCATTTCAGTGCACCCATGTCAGCGTGCGCGCTCATGAACGGCAAGATTGTAGGAATAGTTATCATGCTCTCTGGGCTTATCGCGGGCAGCGCGTTGTATTATTTGCAGGTTTATGGATTTTACCAAGAGGTCACGGCGGGTGATGTCGAACTGGTATCGGTTGTGTCCGAGCTGCCAGAGCCGATCCCGTTTGACGGGCTGACAGCGATTGATGCCGACAGCTCACCGATCCGCTATCGCGCTTGTTTCACCACGGATTACAGCCTTGCCTTGCTCTCTGAGAGCTATGTGCTGACTGAAAAAGCCACCCCGCGCAACGCGCCGGGCTGGTTTGATTGCTTTGACGCTGCCGCCATTGGTGAAGCGCTGGAAAACGGTACTGCATTGGCGTTTATGGGGCAGAAAAACATCCACTACGGTGTCGACCGGATTGTTGCGATCACCGAGGATGGGCGCGGCTTTGTTTGGCACGAACTTAATGAATGTGGCGAAAAATCTTATGACGGCACGGTCATAGGAGAGACATGTCCTAAAAGGCCGACGCAATAGGGCAGGTCGCCTATCCTCGCCTGAAACGCATACCGGGCTAGATGTCTTGGTGCGACAGGTGAAAAAGGGGGCCATATGTCCAGCAACACGCACACGGGGTTAAAATGGATCATGCGCGCGGGGTATGGCGCGCGTGGGGCAATCTATGTTCTTGTGGGCGGGCTGGCGTTTCTGGCGGCGTTCAAATCTGTGTCGGCGTCTGGCACTAAGGATGCGCTGGTGGCATTGCGCGAACAGCCTTACGGGATTCCCGCGCTTTGGGCGATTGGCATTGGGATGACTGCCTACTTGGTCTGGCGCATTGTCGCTGGCATCGCCGATGTTGAAGACCACGGGACCGACGCCAAAGGGCTTTTCTCTCGGCTGGCCCAGATCGTGACCGGGCTGCTGCATGGCATCATTGGGGCTGCAATTATCGCGCTGGCATGGGGCGTTGGGGGCAGGGGGGATACATCGCAAGATTGGACACAGATGCTGATGACGATGCCCACCGGGCGGATTGTCGTGGGGTGCGGTGCCATCATTTTACTCGGGGCCGGGCTGTACTATGCCCAAAAGGGCTGGCGCGGCACGTATAAATCACATCTCGCACGGTCCTCGCTCACCGAACGCGTTGATCCGATCCTCAAGGTGGGGCTGATCATCTATGGGATCATGCTGGCGCTGGTGGCGCTGTCGCTGGCCTTTGCGGCCTATAACGCTGACCCTTCGCAAGCTGGCGGGCTGGGCAAGGCACTACAAGACCTGCGTGGCATGACCTTTGGCCGTATCCTGTTGGGCGTTGCGGGTCTTGGGCTGCTGGCCTTTGCGCTTTATAATTTCATCGAGGCCGCCTACCGCGTGGTGCCAAAATTCTCTGACCCCGATATCGCGACATTGATGGAGTAGTGTCTGGACCCGGGCGGCATGGCCCGTTAGGTAGAGCGCGCAAAGACGCGCCGCATCGCGGCCAACCAAAAGGTGTTCCCGTGCCAGACCTGTTGATCGAACTTTTCTCAGAAGAAATCCCCGCCCGCATGCAACGCCGCGCGGCAGAGGATTTGCAAAAGCTGATGACAAACGGGCTGGTTGAGGCGGGGCTGACCTATGCCTCTGCTGCGGCGTTTTCGACCCCGCGACGGTTGACGCTGGCGATTGAGGGGATGCTCGATGCCTCCCCCCGTCAGGTGGAAGAACGCAAAGGCCCCAAGGCCGATGCGCCGGAAAAGGCGATCGAAGGGTTCCTGCGCGGGGCTGGTTTGACCCGTGATCAGTTGGAAGAACGCGAGACGCCAAAGGGCGCGATCCTGTTTGCGAAGATCGAAAAACCGGGCCGTCCAGCGGCGGAAATCGTGGCGGAGGTGCTGGAACAGACCATTCGCAATTTCCCTTGGCCAAAGAGCATGCGTTGGGGCAGTGGCACGCTGAAATGGGTGCGCCCGCTGCATTCGATTGTCTGCGTGATGTCCGCCGAAGATGGTGCCGAGGTGGTGCCGTTTGAAATCGACGGGATCACCGCAGGTGACGTGACCTATGGCCACCGCTTTTTGGCCCCCGATGCGATCAAGGTGCATGGGTTTGAGGAGTACGAGGCCAAGCTCAAACGCGCCTTTGTGGTGCTGAACCCCGAAGAACGGGCGCAGACGATCTGGCATGACGCCACCAACATGGCCTTTGCAGGCGGGCTTCAGGTCGTCGAGGATGCAGGCCTGTTGGCCGAGATCGCAGGACTGGTCGAGTGGCCGGTTGTCCTGATGGGGCCGATTGGCGCGGATTTCTTGGACCTTCCGCCAGAGGTGTTACAGGCCTCAATGCGTGAACATCAAAAGTTCTTCTCGGTACGTAACAGCAAGACCGGGCGGATTGAGAAGTTCATCACCGTGGCCAACCGCACTACGGCCGATCAGGGTGCGACGATCTTGGCAGGTAATGAAAATGTTCTGGGCGCGCGGCTGTCGGATGCGAAGTTCTTTTGGGAGAATGACCTGCGGGTGGCCAAATCTGACGCGGGCATGACGACTTGGGTGCAGGCGTTGGAAAACGTCACCTTCCACAACAAGCTGGGCACGCAGGCCGAGTTGATCGAACGCATGGCGGTGTTGGCGCGGGAATTGGCCCCGATGGTGGGGGCGGATGCGGATGAAGCGGAGCAAGCCGCGCGTTTGGCCAAGGCTGATCTGTCGTCTGAAATGGTCTATGAATTCCCCGAATTGCAGGGCTTGATGGGCAGCTATTACGCCAAAGAGGCAGGTTTCAGCGATGCCATCGCTGCCGCCGCAAAAGAACATTACGCGCCGCTGGGGCCATCCGATGATGTGCCAACCGCACCTGTGTCTGTCGCCGTGGCGCTGGCCGAAAAGATCGACAAGCTGACGGGGTTTTGGGCGATTGATGAGAAACCCACGGGGAGTAAGGATCCGTTTGCGCTGCGTAGGGCTGCGTTGGGGGTTATTCGGATATTGGTTGAGAATGGCATCGCTGTGGATTTGATCTCAGTCATGCAAACCGGAGCAGCGAGGCATCCAAATGCAAATCCAAAATCATTTGCGGCCATGGCAAATGAAATAAGTGCAGAGAAAGATATTCTTTGGTTTGTCTCCAGAGACCTCATCTCCTTCCTCCACGACCGCCTCAAAGTCTACCTCAAAGACCAAGGCGTCCGTCATGACGTCATCGACGCCTGCATCGCGATGGAGGGCAACGACGACCTGACCCTGCTGGTCAAACGCGCCAAGGCGCTGTCGGATACGCTGAAAACAGACGACGGGGAAAACCTGATCCAAGGCTTCAAGCGTGCCAACAACATCCTGACCCAAGCCGAGGACGCCGACGGCGTCGAATACTCCTACGGCGCGGATGTGAAATTTGCCGAGGTGGACGAAGAACGCACGCTGTTCAAAGCACTCGACGACGCCGAGGCCGCAATCAAACCCGCGATGGAAACCCAAGACTTCACCACGGCGATGTCCGCCATGGCCTCCCTGCGCGGCCCCATTGATGCGTTCTTTGATGCGGTGCAGGTCAACAGCGACAATGGCACCATCCGTCGCAACCGTCTGAACTTGCTCAGCCGCATTCGCACGATCTGTACCTCCGTCGCGGATTTGACCAAGATTGACGGGTAGGGTGGGCACAGCGCCCACCTTACGTAAGGTGGAGGCCCCCTCCACCCACGGCAGGCAATAACACAGGCTTGCCAGACGGGTTGAACTGCCTATGCTGCACCTGAAACTCAAAGGTGCCGCAGCGCAGAATAACCCGTGGAAAATAACCCAGACACCACCCTCGTGACCCAAACCGCACCAATCGCCAATGAAACCCATGGCGGCCGGGCAAAATGTTTGCAACGTCTGGTGCGCATGGACCTGCCGGTGCCGCGCACCGTGGCGCTGTCGTTCAAGGCGGTGCACAAGATCGGCTTGGGGCATTTGCCGGATGTGCAGGCCGTGGTGGCGCAGTTTCCCGAGGAGGCGCTGATGTGCGTGCGCCCGTCCAGTCAGGACCCCGATTGGGGTGGTCCCGGCGCGGTGCTGAACATCGGTATCAATGATGCGCGGTTTGAAGAATTGTGCAAAACCATGGGCGAGGGGCCAGCCGCGGCGCTTTATACCCGGTTTGTGCAGTCCTTTGCAGTCAATGTGGCCCGGCTTGACCCCGATATGTTTGATGATATTGCGGGCGAAGGTCGCGAGGCGCTGGATCAATCTTTGCGCGCCTATGAGGCAGAGACCGAAGAAGCATTTCCACAAGACACGGCCACCCAACTGACGGCGGTTTTGCGGTCAATGGCGCGGGCGTGGGAAGGCACATCAGCCCGCCTGCTGCGCCAAGCCAAAGGTGCACCGGTGGATGCGGGATTGGGGCTGGTCGTGCAGGAAATGGCGTTTGGCGTTGGCAAGGGGCAATGCGGATCAGGCGTTTTGCAACTGGTGGACAGTGAGACAGGGTTGCCGCAGATCACCGGGCGGTATCTGTGCCAAAGCCAAGGGCGTGACGCCCTGCAAGGTGACGCCGCAACGATGTATCTGACCCGCGATCCCCGCGGCACATCCTTGGAAGAAGCGGTGCCAGAAGCATTTGAAACGCTGAAAATTCACGCGGCGATGATGCGGGTGCGCCTGCGTGCTGAAATGCAGGTGGAATTTGTGATCGAAGACGGGACAGTTCACATTTTGGACGGCATGTTGGTCACCCGGTCCTCGCGTGCCGCTGTGCGGATTGCGGTGGCGCTGGCGGATGAGGGGATCATCAGCCGCGAAGAAGCCTTGATGCGGGTACAGCCCCGGACCTTAACTGAACTCTTGCACCGTCAGGTCGATCCCGGTGCCAAGCGTGACGTGATTGGCCGCGGTATTGCCGCCAGCCCCGGTGCGGCGACGGGTAAGATCGTGTTTTCCGCAACCGAAGCACAGGCCTATGCCTCGCGCAGTGAGCCTTGCATTCTGGTACGCCGTGAAACCAGCCCCGAGGATATTCGCGGCATGCACGCCGCCCATGCGGTTCTGACCGAACGCGGCGGTATAACCAGCCATGCGGCGGTGATTGGCCGTGGTATTGGCCTGCCATGTGTCGTTGGTGCCTCAAACATGCGCTTCAACATGGCGAAAAAGACCATTACCGCGCCGGATGGCAGGGTGTTTTCAGCCGGGGATGAAATCACCGTGGATGGTACTTCTGGCCAGATATTGGGGGGGGCCGCCAAGATGCAGGAAGCCGCTCTTGATGAAACATTCCAGCGCCTGATGGATTGGGCCGAGGACGCGGCTGACATCGGTATTCGTGCCAACGCCGATACGCCCGCTGACGCCCAAACCGCGCGTAATTTTAATGCCCATGGCATCGGTCTGTGCCGGACCGAGCATATGTTCTTTGATCCGGGCCGTTTGACCGTGATGCGCGAAATGATCTTTGCCGAAACGGGTGAAGACCGCCGCGCTGTGTTGGAACGCCTATTGCCGATGCAACGCGATGATTTCACACAGCTTTTCCGCATTATGCAGGGGCAACCTGTGTGCATTCGCTTGTTTGACCCACCTTTGCACGAATTCCTGCCCGCTGACAAAGCAGGCCAGCGCGAGTTGGCAGAGGCGCTTGATCTGCCGTTGTCGGATGTGACTCGGCGGATTTATGCAATGACCGAATACAACCCGATGCTAGGTCTGCGTGGCGTGCGTTTGGGTGTGACGGTGCCTGAGATTTATGAGATGCAAGCGCGTGCGATTTTTGAGGCAACGATAGAGGCCAGCCGCGATGGCGAGCCGGTTGTGCCAGAGATCATGATCCCGCTGGTGTCAGCGTGCCGCGAGGTCGAATTGGTCAAAACTGCTGTGGATGCCATTGCCGCTGCGGTGCGCAACGAGGCCGATGCCGACTTTACCTATCGCCTTGGGGTGATGGTTGAAACGCCGCGCGCCGCCCTGCGCGCTGCCGAGATTGCACCGCATTGTGCGTTTCTCAGTTTCGGGACCAATGACCTGACCCAGATGACTTATGGCTTGTCACGTGATGACGCCGGGCGGTTTATGTCTGATTACGTTCAGCAAGGTGTGTTCCCCGAAGACCCGTTTCACGTGCTTGATGTGGACGGCGTTGGGGAGTTGTTGCAACTGGGCGCAGAGCGGGGCCGCGCGGCCCACCCGGGCATTACATTGTCGATTTGTGGCGAGCATGGCGGCAACCCCGAATCGATTGCATTTTGTCGCGCAGCGGGCTTTGACTATGTTTCTTGTTCGCCATTTCGCGTTCCGGTTGCACGGTTGGCGGCGGCGCAATTGGCAATTTCCCACAAGATCGGGTAGTAACTCATTGACAAATCGCTAGAGATTGTTTTGCTGCGCGGCTTTTCGCGTAAGCGGGCTTGCTTGGCTTTACGCATTGTATCCCTTTGGTTAAGCGGCCCGAAGCATTAACAATCAAATGAGGCGCCTTATGCGTTTGCTTCGGGTGACATCTTTCGCGCTGCTGATTGCAGCAGTTTCGGTTCTGCCGTTTGTGGCGTCTGCCAATCCCGATACAGCCAAAGGGCTGGCCCGGATTGAGGCGCAGGGGCTTAAGTATACCGGCAGCAAGCGTTTGAAAGCGATGATCACCCCCCCGGTTGCGGCACCAACTTCAGTACAATATTCGCGCAGCTGGATTGACGCACAGCCCAAAGCCAAAGGCAGTGACGAATGGCGTTGCCTGTCCGAGGCGCTGTATTTTGAGGCGCGGGGTGAAACCGTCAAAGGCCAGTTCGCGGTTGCTGAAGTGATCATGAACCGTGTGAAAAGTGCACGTTTCCCCGGCTCCCTTTGTGGTGTGATCCATCAGGGCACTGGCAAGAAATATGGCTGCCAATTCACCTATACCTGTGATGGCAACAAGGAAGTGATTGCTGAGCCGCGGGCATTTTCCCGTGTTGGCAAAGTGGCTCGCGCGATCCTTGATGGCAAAGCCCCCAAGTTGACGGATGGTGCGACGCATTATCACACCACCGCCGTGCGCCCCAGTTGGTCAAAGGTCTATACCAAGACCGCGCGCATTGGGGATCATCTGTTTTACCGCCACACATGGCGGTCCGCCTCTAACTAATATTCGTGGACGATTGGCCGTTTTCGCGGTCTGGTCTGGCGCTTTTCAACCTGTTAATCACGGTACATCGACTAGGTAAGTCGTGAATTTACAATTGCGAAAGCCTGTCCCATGTCGAACGAAGTCCGCCTTGCCTTTGCGCATCCCTCTGAGCGCGCCGAAGCGATGGCAGGGGCAGATCCGCTCGACCGTATTTCGCTGCGGGATCATATCGTTGAAGTGGAAATCGGCGCGTTTCAGGCCGAACGAGGTGTCACCCAGCGCATCTGTTTCAACGTTGTTGTCGAAGTGCAGCCACTGACCGGGCCGATTGACGACGATGTGGATCGTATTTTGTCATATGACCGGGTGACCGAGGCCATCGCCTTTGAACTGGCTGACGAACGGTTGAACCTGCTGGAAACCTTGGCCGAACGGGTGGCTGAGCGGATTTTACTGGAACCGCAGGCGATGCGGGTGTTCGTGCGGATTGAAAAACTGGACCGTGGCCCCGGTGCCTTGGGTGTTGAGATTATGCGCGCCCGTGATGGGGCCCCGACTTCCGGGTTATCGCAGGGCGAGGTGCCGCACCCGGAATTGGTGTATCTGAGCAATGCCGCAATTGCCTCACCCCATCTAAAAGGCTGGCTGGACCAGCTTGTGGCGTTGGGGCGCCCGTTGATTTTATGTGTTGGCGCGTCGTCAGATGCGCCCGCCCCGCAAGTGCCACACCGCATGGCGCAGCGGCGCATTGACCTGCTGGCGATTGAACAAAATGCTTGGGTTTTGGCGGCCAAAGACGACCGCTGTGTGGTGGTTGAAACCCGTACCGAACTGGATTGGGCGATGAAGAACGGCCAGACCTGCGTTTGGGCCCCGTCGAAAATGGTATTGGATGCGGTTGATACCCCGTCCGCGCAGCCCCGCGATGCTGTTGCTTTGGCTGCATGGTTCGCGGCAACCTTTGATGCACGCGAAATGCTGGTGATTGGCGCTGATCTGCCAAGCACGGCGTCGGTGCCATTACGTGCGGTGCCTGTGGATCAGGATATGCTGTGACGACGACAAAAGTGTACTACTGCCCTTTGGTGCAGGTTGGCCCCACCCGACCTGACCGGGCACTGCCGCTGGCGGGGGGCTGGGGCTGGTTCACAGATGTTGAAGTTCTTGGCCGGGGGCAGGCGGCGCGGGTCGTTCCGGCCAGTGATCTGCCCGAAGATGTCGTTGATCGTCTAACAAGCCATTGTGCGGATATAGCAGGCCTCAGCATGGACAGGCCCAGAGTGATGGGCATCCTGAACGCGACACCAGACAGTTTTTCCGACGGTGGGGTCCACGCGGCTGTGGGGGATGCTGTTGCAAGCGGCGTTGCCATGCAGGAGGCGGGTGTTGATCTGTTGGATGTGGGGGGGGAATCGACCCGCCCCGGTGCAGTCACGGTTGAGAGTGAGCAAGAAATTCAGCGGATTGCCCCGGTGATCGCCGGTCTGCGCGCGGCGGGGGTAACTTGCGCCATTTCCATTGATACCCGCAAGGCGGCAGTTGCTACGGCGGCGCACGCGGCTGGTGCCAATCTGGTCAATGACGTATCCGGCTTTACCTATGATGCGGATTTGGCACCTTATTGTGCGGCGCAGGGATTACCCGTCTGTGTGATGCACGCGCTTGGTGATCCTGCGACCATGCAGCAGGGCCCGCGTTATGATGATGTGCTGCTGGATGTCTATGATTTTCTGGAACGGCAAATTCAGATGCTGGAGGCCACAGGCATACCGCGCAGGCATATTATCGCTGATCCCGGCATTGGGTTTGGTAAGACGTTGGAGCATAATCTGGCGCTTTTGTCCCGGCTTAGTCTGTTTCACGGATTGGGGGTGCCGATCTTGCTTGGCGCATCCCGCAAGCGGTTTATTGGCACCCTTGGCGATGCACCGCAGGCGACAGCCCGCGCACCGGGGTCGATTGGTGTTGCGTTGGCCGCGCTCAGCCATGGTATTCAGATACTACGTGTGCATGATGTGCCGGAAACCATACAGGCGATAACGCTCTGGCGTGCCGCCATGCTAGGACCTGAAATATGACAAAACTATTTGGAACGGACGGCGTGCGAGGCACGGCAAATACCCATCCCATGACCGCAGAAATGGCGCTGCGCATTGGTGCGGCGGTGGGGCGGTATTTTCGGCGCGATGGGTCAAGCGTGCACCGGGTGGTTATTGGAAAAGACACCCGACTGTCTGGGTATATGTTTGAAAACGCACTGACTGCGGGTCTGACCAGCACGGGGATGAACGTGCTGTTGCTGGGTCCGGTGCCGACACCGGCAGTGGGTTTGTTGACACGGTCAATGCGTGCGGATCTGGGGGTGATGATTTCGGCCAGCCATAACCCTGCGCACGACAACGGCATCAAGTTTTTTGGCCCTGACGGGTTTAAACTGTCTGACCAAGCCGAAGCCGACATCGAAGCGCTGGTGGTCGAAGGGGTTGAACTAACGGCGGCAGGCGAGATTGGCCGCGCCAAACGGATTGATGACGGGCGGTATCGTTATATTGAGCGGGTCAAAACAACGTTTCCCCGTCAGATGCGCTTGGACGGCCTGAAAGTTGTTGTCGATTGCGCTAATGGTGCGGCGTATAAAGTGGCCCCTGAGACACTTTGGGAACTTGGCGCAGAGGTCATTCCGGTTGGCGTTAACCCTACGGGCCACAACATCAACAAAGGGTGTGGGTCCACGCACCCGCAATCGGCCGCTGAAATGGTGGTCGCCCACGGTGCTCATGTCGGGATTTGCCTCGATGGTGATGCAGATCGGGTGATTTTGCTGGATGAAAACGGCAAGGTTGGCGATGGTGATCAATTTATGGCCCTGATGGCGGCGCACTGGGCATCAGAGGACCGTCTGAAAGGGCGCGCCTTGGTCGCGACAGTGATGAGCAATCTTGGGCTGGAACAGTTTCTTGAGGCGCGGGGGCTGCGGCTGGAGCGCACAAATGTCGGTGACCGTCATGTGGTGGAGCGGATGCGCCAGGGTGGTTTTAACCTTGGGGGGGAGCAATCCGGGCATATCGTGATGACCGATCATGCCACCACGGGTGACGGTCTGATGGCCGGGTTGCAGTTTTTGGCTGAAATGGTGCGTTCGGGAAAGCCGTCGTCGGAATTGTTGCATCAGTTTGACCCGGTGCCGCAGTTGTTGGAAAATGTCCGCTTTGCTGCGGATCAGGCACCATTGGAAGACGCCAATGTTCAGGCTGCCATTGCACAAGCTGAGGCGGATTTGTCTGGCAAGGGGCGGTTGTTGATCCGAACCTCAGGGACGGAACCTTTGATCCGGGTGATGGCGGAGCATGAAGACGCTGCCTTGATGCAGGCCGCGGTGGCAAGTGTTGTCGCAACCGTAGAGCACGCCGTCAAAGACTGATCCAAAGGCGCGTGCCGCTGGCACGCATACCATTTTGATTTGGTGAACCCCGTTGGACAGTGCCGTGATGGGGCTGTTGATAGGTATTTTTAAAAGGGTTAATTAGATGCCCCGTGCGCTTTGAACAGGCGTTTTAGCGCGCCATATTGGCTGAGCGCGACCCCGGTAAGGATCAGCGCCATGGCATAGACCAATGAAGGCGGCAGGGGTTCAGACAGGATCAACGCGCCCAGTACCACCGACCAGACCGGGACTTGATAATTGACCAGTGACATGAAGACCGGACCGGCGCTGCGCACGACCAACACACGCAGAAAATTGGCCGCAGCGGTGGGCACCAGACCGAGGAAAGCCAAAACCATTAGGATTTTTGGTGACGGCATTGGGGGAGGTCCTTCAACGATCAAAGCCATTGGGATGGCCATTGCCCCACCGATGACCAGCAGCACGGTTGCCAGGCCAATCGGGTCCACTTCGGGCAGGCGGCGCATCAGAATTGAGCTGACGGCATAGCAGGTTGCAGCACCAACACAGGCCATCCGACCGGGCAATTCAAACGCGGTGCCACTGCTTTCAAAGGCCTGACCGCCGATCAGGATGACCACGCCGCAAAACCCGATGACAAATCCCAGTGCTTTGCGCCAGGTGATCCGTTCGCCCGGCACCAGAAAATGTGCCAGCGGCAGCACGATCAGCGCGACTGATGCCATTGAAACACCAGCGAAACCAGATGTGACATATTGCTGACCCCATGCGAGCAGGGCAAAGGGGACCGCTGAGCTGGCAACCCCAATGAACAGCATTGCGCCGACATGGGATTTGGACGGTCTTGCCTGAAACAATCGGAAGCCACGCAAGCCCCAAAGAATACCCATGACCACAGCAGCAAAGCCAATGCGCGAGGCGGCAAGCCAGAAGGGGGGCATGCCGGTCAGGGCAACTTCGGTCACCAAAAACGTACCGCCCCAGACAAAACCCAGCAGCGCGACCATAAGCCAGCTTTTTGCGGTAATTTGTGGGGCGTCTGTCATGGCCGTTCCTTTGGATTAAATCAAAAGACCCCGACACTGGGCCGGGGTCAATCGCTATTGGTTCGCTGTGAAGCGAACTATGTCGGCACAGGGCCTTAGTTTTTAGATTTGTCGACCATTTTGCCCGCAGAAATCCACGGCATCATGTCACGCAGTTTGCCACCGACAACTTCGATCTGGTGTTCATCATTGGCGCGGCGCGATGATTTGATGGTGGGCTGACCAACAGCGTTTTCCAGCATGAAGTCACGCACAAATTTGCCGGACTGAATGTCGCTCAGAACCGCTTTCATGCGGGCCTTTGTCTCGTCGTAGGGCAAAATGCGCGGACCAGAAACATACTGACCGTATTCAGCGGTGTTCGAGATTGAGTAATCCATGTTGGCGATGCCGCCTTCATAGATCAGGTCAACAATCAGCTTGGTTTCGTGCAGGCATTCAAAGTATGCCATTTCCGGCTCGTAGCCAGCCTCGACCAACGTTTCGAAACCCATGCGGATCAATTCAACGATACCGCCACACAGAACCGCTTGTTCACCGAACAGATCGGTTTCGCATTCTTCGCGGAAGTCGGTTTCAATGATGCCAGAGCGACCACCACCGATAGCTGAACAATACGACAGACCGATTTCCAGCGCTTTGCCAGATGAGTCTTTGTCGACGGCAACAAGGCACGGCACGCCGCCGCCTTTGGTGTATTCGCCGCGCACGGTGTGACCGGGGCCTTTAGGGGCCATCATGATCACGTCGATGCCTTCTTTGGGCTCAATCAAGCCAAAGTGAACGTTCAAGCCGTGTGCAAATGCGATGGCCGCACCTTCACGGATGTTGTCGTGGACGTATTTCTTGTAGGTCTCGGCCTGCAATTCGTCAGGCATGGTGAACATGATCACGTCAGCCCAAGCTGCGGCTTCGGCGATTTCCATAACCTTCAGGCCTTCGCCTTCGGCTTTTGCCTTGGAGGTAGAGCCATTGCGCAGGGCAACGACGAGGTTCTTCGCGCCAGAATCGCGCAGGTTCAGCGCGTGGGCGTGGCCTTGGGAGCCGTAGCCGAGGATGGCGACTTTTTTGTCTTTGATCAGGTTAACGTCACAGTCACGGTCATAATAAACGCGCATTTTGCATGATCCTTTTGATTTGGGTCTCTCTTTGAGGGAACATAGCCATCGCGCCGGGATTGGCCATTGCCATTTTGTGAGTTTATTTCACAAAATGAAGATGTTAATGCGTGACATGGGGTATAAATGGAAAAATCATGCTTGATGACGCAGATCGCAGATTATTACGCTATTGGCAGGCAGAGCCGAGCCTGAGCCCCGGAGAACTGGCGGACCGCTGCGGTATGACGCCGGGCAAGGCGGCGCGGCGGATTGCCAAGCTGCAAGAGGATGGCATTTTGCGCGGTGTTGGCGCGGTGATTGACTGGGCTGCCTTGGGATACGCGGTTGAGGTCAGTCTGCGGATCACGCTTGATAAGACCCAAGGCAATGCATTTGATGCCTTCATGGCCGAGGCGCGCAAGGTGCCAGAGGTGATCGAAGTGCAGACATTTTTGGGCCGCGTTGATGTGCGGCTGTCGATCATTGCGCGTGACATGGGGCATTATCAGCAGATCTATCGCGGTTCCATCCTGACCCTGCCACATATTGCCGACATTGAAGCCTTGATGCAGGTGGCGCGGATCAAATCGGACGAAAGGCTGCCGTTGTGACCCAGATAGACGACATTGATCGCGGGTTGATCGGTGCCTTGGTGCGCGATGCCAGCCAAAGTGCCAGTGCCCTAGGGCGGCGCTTTGGGCTGTCGCAACCCGCCACGTGGCGGCGGATCAGACGGTTGGAACAAGCGGGGGTGATCCGGGGACGGCAGTTGCGGTTGAATGCCGAAGCGCTGGGGTTTGGCGTGACCGTGTTTTTGGGGGTGAAATTGGCGACCAAGGGCCGGGTGAGCCTGGAGGACTTTGAGCGCGCTGTTGTGGCTATTCCTGAGGTGCAGACGGTAGAACACGTGTTGGGTCTTTACGATTACCGCCTGCGGGTGGTCGCACGCGATCTGCCAGATTTTGAACGTGTGCTGCGGCGGCGGATTATGACCTTGCCGGGGGCGGGGGAGGTTGAGGCAAATGTGTTGCTCAGCGAGGAGCGCCTTTCGGGTCCGTTATAAAGTGTTGCTTGCGAATGGTGGGTTGCACCCCCCTTACGGATTGCGTGTAAGGTGGGTAAAACCCACCCTGATATGCGGAGTAGAAACATGAGCGCAGTTGACCCAGACGGATTGATGGAATTTTCGGTGGTGTTCACCGACCGATCGTTAAACAGCATGTCAGCGGCGTTTCAGCAGGTGATGCGGGATATATCTGGGCTGCTCAAAGAGGTGTATCACGCCGATGCCATTGCCCTCGTCCCCGGTGGCGGCACCTATGGCATGGAGGCCGTGGCCCGGCAGTTCGCCCGCAACAAGGACGTGCTGGTGGTGCGCAATGGCTGGTTTTCATATCGGTGGAGTCAGATCATCGAAAGCGGCGGGCTGACCGCCAATGCCACCGTGATGAAGGCGCGGCCACAGGGCAACGGCACAGTTGCACCTTTTGCGCCTGCACCAATTGATGATGTGGTGGCGACCATCCGGGCGGAAAAGCCCGCGGTGGTCTTTGCCCCCCACGTAGAAACCAGCGCCGGAATGATTTTGCCGGATGACTATATCACCGCGATGGCCGCGGCCGCGCACGAGGTTGGCGCATTGATGGTGCTGGATTGTATCGCCTCGGGTTGTGCTTGGGTCAATATGAAGGCGCTGGGCGTCGATGTGCTGATCTCAGCCCCGCAAAAAGGCTGGAGCGCATCGCCCTCAGCGGGCCTCGTGATGATGTCGGCACGAGCAGAGGCGCGGCTGTCAGAGACTCAATCGGACAGTTTTTCCATAGATCTGGCCAAATGGCGCGCCATCATGAAAGCCTATGAAGAGGGCGGGCATGCCTATCACGCGACGATGCCCACGGACGCGCTGCGGGTGTTTCGGGATACTATTTTGGAAACCAAGGAATATGGCTTTGACCGGTTGAAAGAGGCGCAATGGCGTCTGGGTGACGGTGTGCGGCAAATTTTGGCGGACCGGGGCGTGGTATCTGTCGCGGCATCGGGGTTTGGCGCGCCTGGGGTGGTGGTCAGCTATACCGATGATCCAGATGTGAAATCCGGCAAGGCCTTTGCCGCCAAGGGGATGCAGATTGCGGCGGGTGTGCCCTTGCAGGTGGGTGAACCGGAGGGGTTCAGCACCTTCCGGCTGGGCCTGTTTGGGTTGGATAAACTTTATGACGTGGATGCCATGCTGGCGCGTTTGGCAGGCGTGTTGGACGAGGTTCTTTAAGGCCAGCGGTGCAGGGGGCCTGCACCTTACGGTTTAGCGTGTAAGGTGGGCGCATCGCCCACCTGCGGTCAACGCATGCCCAAACCCATTTGCATTAACATCTTGCGCACCGGGGCCATGCCATAAAGCGCGTTTAAGCCGGCGGCGCGGGCATTGCGGGCCATTGGGCTTCTGGCTTGCGACGCTCGGTTTAACAGGTCAATGCCACGCACGCGCAGCTGAATATCCGGGTGCCGGGCCTTGTGATATGCATCCAGCATTGCGGAATTACCTAGAGTATCGAGGTGGTTCTGTGCCAGCTCCAGCAGCGTCGCGAGATCGTTCAACGACATGTTCAAGCCCTGCGCGCCAATCGGCGGCACCACATGTGCGGCTTCGGCAATCAGAGCGACCCGTTCCGCGGACAGATGCGTGGCGTGCTGGCTGATGATCGGCCAGACCGCGCGAGGGCTGGCAAGGGTCAAGGGGCCAAACAGATGACAAGACCGGATCGACATTTCTGCCTCAAAGGCTGCTACATCGCTGGTGCTGCGGGCCAGCGTGGCCGGGCCGTCATCCATCCACACCACGGCCGAGCAGGGCATGCCATCGCGATCTGGCAGCGGCACCAGCGTAAACGGGCCGCCGCTGCGGTGAATTTCGGTCGAGACATTGTCGTGCGGAATGGGGTGGGTGACGGCAAGGGCCAGCGCCTTTTGCCCGTATCGCCGGGTCACAACATCAATGCCCGCCGCCTGTCGCATCGGGCTTTTGCGTCCATCGGCAGCGATCACCAGCTTTGTAGTGATCCGGGTGTCATCCGTCAGGCCCACTCGCGCTGATCCCGTACGGGTAAAAAGCGTCGTAGTGCCAGTGCCGGGGCGGAAATCGACGTTGGGCAGCTCTGCCAGTCGCGCCAACAGTTCCCGGCGTAGCAGCCAGTTGGGGAAATTCCAGCCGAACGGTTGATCCGAAATCTCTGACGCATCAAATTCGCGCGTCACCCGCGGTTCTGGCGCGGGACCGCCTGCATCAACAATCCGCATGATCTGCAAAGGCGCTGCATGCGGGGCCAAATGCGCCCAAATGCCCGCTGCTTCAAGAACAGTCCGGGCAGGTTGCAGCATCGCGGTGGAGCGCATGTCAGCACCTTCCGCATCGCGGTCCGTCACGGGGGGGGTCGGGTCAACGCAGATCACGTTGAAACCCGCGGCACCAAATGCTGCCGCAGCGGTTAATCCGGCAATGCCGCCGCCGGAGATCAGGATGTCACAGTCAAATTTCATATGCTGCACCTAGCCCAGTAACCGCCCAAGAAAACCACCCAAATCGTCGGTATGGTAGTGCACGTGGTCACCCAGATGGCGCTCCGGGGCGACGTGCACGGTGCGCATCCCCATGGCATGCGGGGCAGCAAGGTTGCGGGCGTCATCCTCAAACATCGCGGAGGTCGCAGGGTTCAGCCCGTCGATGGCAAAAACCGTGTCAAAAGCCGCGCGTTCTGGTTTGGGCAAAAACCCGGCATGTTCAACGCCGTACACCGCATCAAAAAGGTTCGACAACCCGCGTGCCGCCAGTACCCGTTCGGCGTAGGGCGCGCAGCCATTTGTATAGAC
Source organism: Sulfitobacter sp. (assembly GCA_051251995.1). GTDB lineage: Bacteria > Pseudomonadota > Alphaproteobacteria > Rhodobacterales > Rhodobacteraceae > Sulfitobacter. The sequence goes on along the minus strand of JBPOFF010000001.1, from coordinate 265,539 downwards.
AATCCGCCTGCCGGGCAGGTCCCGAATGGTTTGGGCTAGACCTGGATCGGGGGTCAGGCTGTCCATGGAAATGTCATGCACATCGACAAGATATCCTTCGGGATCAACCCCATGTTCGCGCATCAGCCCGGCCAATGTGGTGCCGTGGGTTTCCCAATAATGCATCCGCAACCGATCCGCTTCGGCTTTGTCGACCTTCAGTTCGTCCATGACCCAAGCGGTCATGCGTACTTCGATAAGGTCAAAAAGCCGCGCGGATGGCGGGTACAGGGTGTTGTCCAGATCAAAAACCCAAGTCTGAACATGAGAGAAAGCATCACGTGGCATGGCCCGTTGGTAGGGGGTTCAACGCATCCTTGCAAGCCTGCGGGCTTGCGCAAATGGACGCGGGCGCTAGTGTGGCGCAACTTTGAGGAAGATGACCAATGGCTGCGCCCAAACCCGGACCCACCGATGCCTATTCAATGATACTAGAGGCGATTGATGTGGGCACTTACCGCCCCGGCGATCGGCTGGTGGAGAATGAACTGGCTGAGCGTTTTGGTGTGTCACGCACCCCGATCCGAGAGGCCCTGCAACGGCTTGAAACGCAGTCGCTTTTGGCGCGCGATGGCCGCAGCCTGATTGTGGCGTCGCTGGATCACAACCAGACGGCGGAACTTTACGTGGTGCGCGGCGAGCTGGAGGGGTTGGCGGCACGGCTTGCCGCCCGTCACGCCACTGTTGAAGAAGTGCGGGTGCTGCGCGAAATGGTGGAGCAAGATAACGCGCTGACCGGGGATCCGGGGGCATTGGCCCGGGCAAACCGGCGGTTTCACAAACAAATCCATCTCGCCTCGCACAACCGCTATTTGGTACAGCAACTGGACCTTGTGCACCGCTCGATGGCGTTGATGGCGACGTCTTCACTGGCGGCCGAGGGGCGTGGGGCCATTGCACAGGCCGAACATGATCGCATTGTTCAGATGATAGAAGCGCGTGATGAGGATGGTGCGGATGATGCCTTGCGCACCCATATCTCAGTGGCTTTTGTGACCCGACTCAAGCAAGAAGCAGCGCGGCGCGACGATATTTAGGGTTCTGATTGATGCTGTCTAGGTCTCGTCGCCGTGCACACCGTGTTCAGTTTTGTCCCAGAAGAATGGGCTGACAATGAATTCGTGCAACCCTTTGTAGGCGGCCAGCGCCCCCATGGGAAAATAGAACGGCGTGGTAAAAACCCAGCCGACCAAATGGCGGTGATCGCGCCCGGAAACGGCGGCGACGGCAACGCCCAAATTTATCACTTCGGCAGCGATGAAGAATCCAATCATGACCCACATGACAGGCGCGCCCAAAGTCGCTTCGATGGGATGGATCATGCCAAAGAGTGTCAGCCAAAAGGACCACAACAGCGGTGCAAAGGCGAATTGTGAAAACGTCGCCAACAAGATGGTCTGCACGCCCAGAAACCGCTTCCACCCCAGATCACGCAGCAGCGCTTTGGGATTGCGCATGTGAACACACCACGTGATCAAAAACCCCTTAAGCCAGCGTGATCGCTGCCGCACCCAAGGCCAAGCACGGCAATTTGCCTCCTCAAAGGTGACGGTGGGCAGCAATTCGGTGACATAGCCGTGGCGGGCCAGACGGACGCCCAGATCAGCGTCTTCTGTGACGTTATGGGCGTCCCATCCACATAAGCTTTCCAGAATATCGCGGCGGAAAAACAATGTGGTGCCGCCCAGCGGAATAACAAAGCCCAGCCGTGCGATGCCGGGCAGTACCATCCGCCACCACGTTGCGTATTCAATGGTAAAACAACGTGAAATCCAATTGGTGCGGGTGTTGTAATAATCCAGAATGCCTTGCAGGCAGGCGACGTTTTTCGGGGCCTGCTGAAATCGGGTGACAACGCGTTCCAACTGATCGGGTTCTGGCGCGTCCTCTGCATCCCAGACGCCAATAATGCTGCCCCGACAAAAATCCAGCGCATAGTTCAAGGCGCGCGGTTTGGTGGTCAGGCTGTTGGCTTCGGGCACTTCGATCACGCTGATCCATTCCGGCAGATCGGTACGTGCAATCGTGTCACGGGTGACGGTGTCGCCTTGTTCCAGCACCAGCACGACATTGAGCAAGGATTTTGGATAGGTCAAACGCTCAAGCCGGGTGATCAGTGCGCCTGCGATCTCCTTTTCTTGTAAAAGCGGCACCAGAATTGACACCCTTGGCAGCCGGAAGGGGGCAAGATGTGTTATCCTCGCGGTGGGGCTATCGGGCAATTTATGTGACAGTTGCGACCATAGGGCGGCGGCCTTTAGGGCGGTTGTCATCATCAAGGTAACAAAGGCCCAGATCATCGCGATGGTGATCGTCCAGAGAGGGGCCAATACCAGCGCGCAAAAGCACAATGCCACAATCCCTGATGCCCAGACTTTACGCGAAAGCGGGTTTACCTCCCAAGTGCGGCAACTTTCTGCGGAGGGAACCCGCGTCGCGGCCTTTTGCGCCAGTTCAGCCCCGTAAAGGCGCGATATCTGCGCTTGAATTTGCCCCTGATCCGCGATCACAGGCAGCATGCGCTGGCCATTTGGCCCCATGCACATGCGCAGCTCGTCAAAGCGATCGGGTCGATGGGTTGCGACCAACAGCGTATCGCCGACTTCCATCCATGGCACCGCATGATATTTTAAGCACAAGGCGACAGGCAGGCGGCAGGCCAAGCGTTGTGGCGTCGGGTCAAGGTCCAGGTTGATCAGTTGTGCGTTGTGTTGGCGCGACAATGCGGCAAGTACATCAGTGCGGCTGACCAGTCCTTCGGAGACCATGATCTCGCCCAGCGGCGCGTCAATATGGCATTGTAATTCCAGCGCATGCACGAGATCAGGTGCATCAATGATGCCTTCGTTCACCAGATATCGACCAAGCGGTTGCTGGGGCGGTGCCGGCGTTGCGACCTGCGGGTCCAACAGCTGTAGCCGCAGATTGCTCATATCCCTCGTACCCTAATCCTTATCAAAGGATAAATTGGCACAGAGCAGTTAATGCAATGTTAATAACAGGTTAACGGCAAGTTAATGCCGTCGCGTTTACGTGGAGGGTGCCAGTGACCGTGCTGCCATTGCTGTCGCAAAACGTTCAAACAGGTAATAGCTGTCTTGCGGTCCGGGTGACGCTTCGGGGTGGTGCTGAACTGACCACACGGGGCGTTTCTCCATGCGGATACCACAGTTGGAGCCGTCAAACAGCGACACATGGGTTTCCAAAACGCCGTCTGGCAGGCTCTGTGCATCGACGGCAAAGCCATGGTTCATCGAGGTGATTTCAACCTTGCCTGTGTCACGGTCTTTGACCGGGTGGTTGGCACCGTGGTGGCCGTGGCTCATCTTGATGGTCTTGGCCCCAAGAGCAAGGGCAAGCATCTGATGTCCCAGACAAATCCCGAATACCGGCAGATCGGTCTTGTCCAACACATCGCGGATCATTGGCACCGCATATACACCTGTTGCCGCAGGATCACCGGGGCCGTTCGACAGGAAAACCCCATCAGGATTATGCGCCATGATGTCGTCATAGGTGGCCGTGGCGGGCAGGACTGTCACATCGCAGCCAGCAGAAGCCAAACAGCGCAGAATGTTACGCTTTGCGCCATAATCCACTGCCACAACCTTGTGCTTTGCTTCGGTCTGCGGGGCAAAGCCATCGGGCCATGCCCACCGCATTTCGTTCCAGCGATAGGATTGTGCACAAGTCACATCCTTGGCCAAATCCATGCCCTCAAGACCGGCAAACCCACGGGCGGCTGCCACAAGTGCCTCAATATCAAAATTTCCATCCGGATCATGCGCCAAGGCGGCATGCGGCGCGCCCGTATGCCGGATGGCACGGGTCAGACGGCGTGTATCAATGCCACCAATCGCGATGCGCCCCCGTGCCGCCAGCCATGGTGACAATTCTTGGACATTGCGCCAATTGCTCGGCTCGGTGGGCATCCATTTGACCACCATGCCTGATGCAACGGGATCACCGGTTTCGTCATCGTCAGGGTTGGTGCCAACATTACCGACATGTGGAAAGGTAAAGGTGACGATCTGGCCCGCATAAGACGGGTCCGTCATGATTTCCTGATACCCAGTCATCGCGGTGTTAAAACACAGCTCAGCGATGGTTTGCCCGGTGGCACCAAAGCCCATGCCGTAGAAGAGCGACCCATCCGCCAAGGCAAGACAGGCGGTCGGGTGGGGATGTGCGGGCGCGGACATGGAGCAGCCTCCGGGCGTGATTTTAAGTGAATAAACGGGGCGAACCTACGCCCGCCCGCAGTCAGCGTCAAGGGTTGATCAAAAATAGGATAGTCATATTTATCAATAGGTTACCTATGGTCAGTCGCCATTGCCAGTTTTTGCCACAACAGGTATGGTCCCAGCCTTAATACGCCCCAGAGCACAGGATTCCCCCATGGCAATGCGCACGCGCATCTCAGACGCCCTGAAACAGGCAATGAAGGACAAGGCCGCAGACCGACTTTCGACATTGCGGCTGATCAATGCGGCGATCAAAGACAAAGACATCGCAGCACGCGCCACTGGCAACGACGAAGGTGTGCCGGACGCGGAAGTGCTGGCGATCCTTGGCAAAATGGCCAAGCAGCGGCTGGAATCAGCGCGTGCCTATGAAGAAGGTGGACGCCTTGATCTGGCAGAGCGGGAACGTGAAGAAATCACCGTGATCGAAGAGTTCCTGCCACGACAGTTAAGCGAGGCCGAAACCAATGTAGCCGTGGAAGCCGCGATTGCCGAGGTCGGTGCAAGTTCAATCCGTGAGATGGGTAAGGTTATTGGCCTGCTCAAAGGTAAATATACCGGGCAAATGGATTTTGGCGCAGTTGGTCCGATGGTCAAAGACCGCTTGAGTTAATCCAAGCGGTCTGAGGTTTCAGACTTTACGCGCAATCGCAAAGACCGCTCTTTTTGGGCCGGGCTGCCAATTGCTCTCAACAGTGAAACCAGCGGCCTGCATTTCTGACAACAGCGTGTCTTTGCTTAAATATGTCAGATAGGGCAGCAGACCAAGCGCGTGCGCGGGTTTTGACACCCATTTGAACGCAGGCATCGCGTCACCAAGGCAAACGGTGCTGGTCACAAGATATCCACCCGGTTTCAACAAGGCGTGCATCTTGGCCAAGGTTACCTTGTAATCTTGCACTAGATGCAGAACAGACAGCGCCAGAACCATGTCATAACTGCCGTTTGGGGCCTCAAATTCCTCAACAGAACTGCATTGATAAGTGATATTGCCAATGCCCGCCGCCGTGGTTTTATCACGGGCGATGTCGATCATTTTATGCGACACGTCGATCGCATCAATATGAGTGACATGGCAGGCATGCACGATGGCAGTGCTGCCAGTACCGGTGCCAATTTCCAGCAGTTGCATATTATCGCGAAACAGGGCGCGTGTTTCAGCCAGCTTGCGCTGATAGCTGGCCTCGTCGGCGATGGCGTCACGTGAATATTTCTTGGCGATGAAATTCCAGAACCGAATGCTGCGGCGGCTGGGGGTAGGTGATGGCATGACTGGCCTTTCCAAATTGAGTTGCCGCACCCTACATCTCAACAAATGTGAATGAAATTGACCAATAGAGTTTGTATGATATGCATAAATGCATGGATTGGAACAAAATTTCATTTGATTGGAATCGTGCACGGGCCTTTTTGGTCACGGCAGAGGAGGGATCGCTGTCCGCGGCGGCACGCGCCCTAGGGCAGGCACAACCAACGCTTGGCCGTCAGGTGAGTGCGCTTGAAGAGGAGTTGGGCGTCGCCTTGTTTGAGCGCGTTGGCCGCGGATTGGTGCCAACACCGGTGGGGTTGGAGATGCTGCAACATGTGCGCAACATGGGTGAGGCGGCGTATGGACTGACACGCATTGCATCTGGTCAATCCCATTCGGTCGAAGGGACGGTAAGTATCACAGCAAGTGAAGTGACTTCGGCATACGTGCTGCCGCCGATATTGGCCAAATTGCGCCGCGCATATCCGGGCATCCGGGTTGATGTGGTGGCCACCAACGCCTTGCGCGATCTGCGCCGCCGTGAGGCCGACATCGCATTGCGCCATGTGGCCCCAGATGATCCGGATCTCATTGCGCGCAAACTGAAACCGGGGGTGGCGCGTCTTTATGCGGCGCAAACCTATCTGGATAGGGCTGGACCGTTTGATACGCTAGAAGAACTGTTGCGTGCAGACTTTATTGGCTTTGAGGAGAACGAGACACTTCTAGCAGGGTTGAATAGTTTTGGTGTTCCGGTGGACGCACAGCGATTTATCGCCTGTTCAGCATCTCATTTGGTGCAATGGCAATTGGCGCAACAAGGGATTGGTATCGGGGTTATGGCACAACGGGTCGGGGATGCGACTTCAGGTATGGTGCGCATTTCTAAATGGCTTGAGCCGTTTCGCTATGATTCCTGGTTGGTCGCGCACCGTGAATTGAATACGTCACGCAGGTTGCGAATTGTTTTCGATTTTCTTGTAGAAGCATTGGGATGAGCGGCGAAGTTACTGTTTGACATTAACGCTGAAGGCTGCGTTTCAGATCATCAAACAGGGATATGCGTTCATCTTCGCTTAGGAACGCTCCTATCTCGACCTCTCGACCATGCCCGCGCAGCGTTACGTAATGGGGCACTGGCCCGTCCTTCTCATATTTCAGCACCTGCGCCCAATATCGGTTACAGTCCCACTCCTTGACTTCACCCTTGGGGCTTGTGTGGATCAGATGCGCGGTGTCGCCCTCAAGGGTCAGCACTTCTTCGATCTGGCGGGCGCGGTGGTTCTTTTGCAGGGCAAAATACATGCCGCCCACCGCCATCAGGACAAAGGGTAATAACCCCCAAAGCAGCACAGTGCCCAGTAGCGCGAACAGCGGGATCAGGATCATCGTAAAGGTGGCCAGAATAAACGCTGCAAACCCGCGTGGCGGCAGGGATTGATGCGGCCAAAGGCGCATTTGCTGCCTGGGGGCGTGGGGGTGGCTGGTCCATTCGTAGGGCATGGTCGAAAGGATAAATCGGATTGCGGCAAAAACAATGTGGCAAAGTGGTCGCTATGGGGCAGGTGGCCCAATCAGATCCCAGCGATTGCCGAACATGTCGCGAAACACGGCGACGGTGCCATAAGGCTCATATCGGGGATCTTCCTCAAAATGCACCCCAGCCGCACTGAGCCGCGCGTGATCCGCCGCAAAATCATCGGTTTGCAAGAACAGCCAAACCCGGCCTGCCCCCTGATTGCCAATGGCCGCAACCTGCGCATCATCGTCCGCCCGCGCCAGAATGAATCCAGTGCCACCACCGGACGGCGTGACCTTGACCCAACGCTTGCGGCCCTGATCAACGTCTTCAGTGAGGGTAAAGCCCATGACATCGCAATAATAGGCGATGGCGGCGTTATAGTCGGGGATGATCAGGGTAAGGGCAGAGAGGTGCATGGGGTATATATCTTGGAATTTGATCGAATGCTCAAGTCTGTTGGGCGCAGTCTCTCTCGCAGGCTTTGGGGGGCAAACGGCCCGTTGCACCTGCGGGAGAGGGTTGGATTACGGCGTGAAGACTAGGGTCAGGACCCTTTAATATTGTGCCATCAGTTTGTCAGGTTTTGTCTATGACAAGGAACATTTGAAAAGGAATATTGGTTCTATTTCAAGCAGATGTGACGCAGATCATGGAGAAAACCCGGCAAACCCTTCGGGCGCTCATATCGCTTCATCTCAGCGGCCTGCGCCGTTTGAAAATAGAGCCACTATCCCTGCACGGCGTAAACCACTGTTATTTCGTGATATGAGCGCTGATAACATAAGATTAATGGGTCCTGACCCTAATCGTTACTCACAAAAGCTGAGATGGTTTAGCACAGCACCAAAGGCGAATTGCAAATTTCATGCTCTTTGCCCAATGGTCCCAGCCAAAAGCCAGAATTTGACTCCCTCGAATTATCAGCAATACGCCCCGAGCTATTTAACCCACCACCAGCTTTTTTCGACATCCAATCCAAGACATCAGACCCTGTTCTTATATAGGTGTAAATGACACCTAAACCTCCACCCGCTGTGGCCCCAAGAATGCCGCCCGGGACAGCGCCAACTCCGCCTTCGGGTGCTCCAACGGTTGCGCCAAGCCCGGCACCTGCTGCTCCGAAAAAGAATACATTGTAAAACATGTCTGCAACAAAGCCGACAACCTTCGATGCTATCCACAGAAAACCGCTGCTGATCTTTTGGCAAAATGTCTGTTTCTTTGCTTTTGGATAGACGATTACCGTTTCAGAAGGTTCATCTTCGCTTTCGGCAGTCACCTGAACATCTGCAGGTGCTCCGCCGGAAGGGTCGCCAACTACTTTGAAATTGCCGTTGCGCCCGAAACTATCTCTCGCCAGCGCCAACACCTCGTTTTGGTCAAACCCGATCGTCAACATCGTAAAAACAGTTGTTGGGATCAGTACCGCCTTCTCCTCGAATGTCATTTCTGCGGTAAGCTGTGGCATAAGCTTCGCGATACGTTCTCGAGAGCGCGACGCAAACATTTCGTTTGCGATTTTGCGGGCCTTTGGACGTTTAAATCCAGCAGCTATTCTATCCGGGTCTTCCTGCTGAGCCAGCACAGGCGCTATATTTTGCGAAAACCTTTCATATATTTCCGAAAAATTGCTCTGATTTTGATTTACGGAAGCGAACACTTTGTTCACGGCTTGAACAAGTGCGTCAGAATCTTGAAATGAGGAGGCTTCATCCAAGAAATTCCCGACATCCGCCCAGTTGCGCTTTGGAAAAAGCATTTCAGCGTTAATAGAATAACTCACATTGTTCTGCGCAGCAGCAGGTGATGCATTTCCCAAGAAAACTGCTGAGGCTGCTAGCGATGTGTTGAAAAGTCTACGGTCCATAATAATCTCCGTTTGAAAAAATATCAGCAAAATCGTGATTAGTATAAAAACGGATATGGGTTTTGAATGCAATTCAGCTGTGCAGTGCCCATCCGCTGACTGAGGGGCACTGCCAAAGGAGTAGACGTCGGAATTTCAGTTCAGAGCCTGGTTACTCCAGTTCCACCAGCAAATCCTTTGCATCAATCTGCGATCCGGCGTTCACATGCACGGCCTTGACCACCGCATCGCGCTCTGCATGAATCCCAGTCTCCATCTTCATCGCCTCAATTGTCAGCAACAAATCACCGGCATGGACCTTTTGGCCCACTACAGCCCCCACAGATGCCACAACACCCGGCATTGGCGCGCCGATGTGGTTGTCGTTTCCGGCCTCGGCCTTGGGACGTTGGGCGGTGGTGGCTTTGACCAGACGGTTTGGCGTGCGGATCACCCGCGGTTGGCCGTTAAGTTCAAAGAACACTTTGACCTCACCGTCCTCGTTGGTCTCAGACGCGGCTTGCAGACGGATTTCCAAGGTCTTGCCGGGGTCAATCTCGGCTGAAATTTCTTCGCCGGGTTCCATGCCAAAGAAAAACGTCTGAGTGGGCAGGGTGCGGACCGGGCCATAAAGACGGTGACGGCCCATGTAATCAAGGTAGACCTTAGGGTACATCAGATACCCACAGAGGTCTTCATCATCCACTGCCATGCCGTCCAATTGCTCAGAAAGCTCTTTGCGGGTGGCTTCCAGATCAACGGGGGTCAAGTGTTTGCCGGGGCGCTCAAGATTGGGTTTCTCACCCTTGAGGACCTTGTTCACAATGCCATCCGGGAAACCGCCAGGAGGTTGGCCCAAGTTGCCGCGCATCATGTCGATAACGGAGTCGGGAAAGGAGACATCCATATCAGGGTCCTCAACCTGCGCACGGGTCAGCCCTTGGGACACCATCATCAGCGCCATGTCCCCAACAACTTTGCTGGAGGGTGTGACTTTGACGATATCCCCAAACATCTGGTTCACATCGGCATAGGTGCGGGCAACCTCTGGCCAGCGGTCGTTCAAGCCAAGCGAGGCTGCCTGCGCCTTGAGGTTGGTGAACTGGCCGCCAGGCATTTCGTGTAGATACACTTCGGAGGAGGGGGCCTGCATACCTGTCTCAAAGGCGGCGTATTGGCCACGGACATCTTCCCAATAATCCGAAATCTCGCGCACGGCTTTCATATCAAGCCCGGTGTCGCGGTCGGTATGGCGCAGGGATTCAACCACAGTGCCAAGGGTGGCTTGGCTGGTGTTGCCGCTGAACGCATCCATGGCGCAATCGACGGCATCCACGCCTGCCTCTGACGCGGCAAGAATGGTGGCACAGGCACTGCCAGCGGTATCATGAGTGTGGAAATGGATCGGCAGGCCGACCTCGGATTTCAACGCTTTGATCAACACGCGGGCTTGGGCGGGTTTCAGCAAACCGGCCATATCCTTGAGGCCCAGCACATGCGCGCCTGCTGCCTTAAGGTCTTTGCCCATGGCGACATAATATTTCAAGTCATATTTGGCGCGGTCCGGGTCAAAAATATCGCCCGTGTAGCAAATCGTACCTTCGCAGACCTTGTTTGCCTCAATCACCGCGTCCATCGCGACGCGCATGTTTTCCACCCAGTTGAGGCTGTCAAAGACGCGGAATACATCAACGCCAGTGTTTGCGGCCGTGGCCACAAATTTCTGCACCACGTTGTCAGGGTAATTGGTATAGCCAACGCCGTTTGAGGCGCGCAGCAACATCTGTGTCATCACATTGGGCAGGGCGGCGCGCAGGTCACGCAGGCGCTGCCATGGGCATTCCTGCAAGAACCGATATGCCACATCAAATGTCGCACCGCCCCAGCATTCCATGCTGAAAAGCTGCGGCAGGTTGGCGGCATAGGCCGGGGCAACCTTGATCATGTCATGGCTGCGCATCCGAGTGGCCAGCAAGCTCTGGTGTCCATCGCGCATGGTGGTGTCGGTGATCAGCAACTGGCGCTGCTGGCCCATCCAATCGGCAACCGCAGCTGGGCCTTTTTGCTCCAACAGATTACGGGTGCCCATTTGCGGCTCTGCGCGGCTCACAGGTGGTTTGGGGTCGCGCACATGGGCCGGGGGGCGGGCGTGGCCTTTGGTCTCAGGATGGCCGTTCACTGTGATGTCAGCGATGTAGGTCAACACCTTAGTGGCGCGGTCACGGCGCTTTTTGAATTGAAACAGCTCGGGTGTCTCGTCAATGAACTTGGTGGTGTATTCGTTGTTCAAAAACGTTGGGTGCTTCAGCAGGTTTTCGACAAAGGCGATGTTGGTCGACACACCGCGCACCCGGAATTCGCGCAGGGCGCGGTCCATGCGGGCGATCGCCATTTTAGGGGTTGGAGCTTTGGCTGTGACTTTAGTGAGTAGTGAATCGTAATAGCGGGTGATCACGCCGCCCGCATAGGCCGTACCGCCATCCAGACGAATACCCAGACCCGTGGCCGAGCGATACGCAGTGATGCGGCCATAATCTGGGATAAAGTTGTTCAGCGGGTCCTCAGTGGTGACGCGGGTTTGCAAGGCGTGACCATTGAGTTTGATATCTGCTTGCTTAGACATGCCTGTGGCTTCGGCCAAGGTCTTTCCCTCAGCAATCAAAATCTGCGCGCGCACGATGTCTATGCCTGTGACTTCTTCGGTGACCGTATGTTCGACCTGCACGCGTGGGTTCACTTCGATGAAGTAGAATTTCTGGTCGTCCATATCCATCAGGAATTCGACAGTACCAGCGCATTCGTAATTCACATGCGCACAGATTTTGCGGCCTAGTTCACAGATTTCGGTACGCTGATCATCGGTTAGATAAGGGGCGGGGGCGCGTTCAACTACTTTTTGGTTGCGGCGCTGGACCGAACAGTCGCGTTCAAACAGATGATAAATTTCGCCGTGTTTGTCGCCCAGAATTTGCACTTCGACGTGGCGGGCGCGGATGATCATCTTTTCCAGATAACCCTCGCCGTTGCCAAAGGCGGCTTCGGCCTCGCGGCGGCCTTCCATAACCTTTTCGGGCAGCTCTTTTTCATTGTTGATCGGGCGCATCCCGCGACCACCCCCACCCCAAGACGCCTTGAGCATCAAGGGATAGCCAACCTCGCCTGCTTCTTTTTTAATCGCGGCCATGTCGTCGCCCAGTACTTCGGTGGCGGGAATAACAGGCACGCCAGCGGCCATCGCAACACGGCGCGCCGATGCTTTGTCACCCAATGCACGCATGGTTTCAGCACGGGGGCCGATAAAGGTGATGCCGTTTTGTTCACAAGCGTCCACGAAATCAGGGTTTTCCGACAGCAACCCATATCCGGGATGGATCGCATCAGCACCACTGGCCTTGGCGACGCGAATGATCTCATCAATGCTTAGGTACGCCGCAACTGGCCCCATATCTTCGCCAATGCGGTATGCTTCATCTGCTTTAAACCGGTGCAGGCCCAATTTATCCTCTTCGGCATAGACCGCGACCGTTTTTTTGCCCATCTCATTGGCGGCCCGCATGATGCGGATGGCAATCTCGCCCCGGTTGGCGATGAGAATTTTGGCAAAGTCGGTCATGAGGGTGATCCTTGTTCAAATGGACGTTGGGGCACTTTAGGGATGCTGCGATGCAGCGCAATACCCCATTTTCTAGAGTTTGCTCTATTTCAGGCGCTTTTTTGGTCGCATAAGCGGCGTGTCACACGCATTCGGCGGCGTTCGGCATAAAACTTTGCGGCGCTGACGGGGGGGCGATAGCTTGGGCTGTGGGTCGGCACTAAAGATCAATGGATTCAGGTATGGATTTGAGGTTTCTTGCCCCCAGTTGTCCCATGTTTGCCACCAGATCCTTGGCCAGCAGATCAATCAGATGGTCGATGCCTTTTGGTCCAAGGGCCGCCAATGCCATGTGAAAGGCGCGGCCCAGCATCACAAAATCCGCCCCAACCGCAAGGGCGCGCAGTATGTCGAGGCCCGATTCAATGCCGCTGTCAAAGATGATCGGGAGGTTGGTTGCGGCGCGTACACCGGGCAGGGCGTCGATACTGGCGGGGGCGGCAGCAAATTGTCGGCCCGCATGGTTCGACACCCAGATCGCATCAACGCCCGCTTGTTCCAGACGCGTTGCATCCTCGGAGCGCAGGACACCTTTGATGATAAAAGTCCCCGTCCACGCATCGCGCAGCCATTTGACATAGTCCCAATCGGGCGAGGTGCGCAGCAGATAGCCAATATGAGCGGTGGGCGGCAGATTTGTGGTGGTGGCGTCGCTGTATTTGTCCAGCATCCGCATATGGGGAAGCCCGTGTTTTGCCATGCCCATGGCCCATGCCGGACGCTGTGCAATTTGTGCCAACAGGCGCGGGGTAAGTTTTGGTGGACTGGTCAGGCCGGATCGGGTCTGCCGTTCGCGGCGGCTGGCCACCGGGACATCGACGGTCAGGATCAAAGTTTTGAACCCGGCAGCGCGGGCGCGGTTCAACATATCGGTGCGAATTTCCGTGTCACGGGGCGGATACATCTGGAACCAGCCGTGATCACCAAGATGCGGTGCGACGTCCTCGGGGCTTTGGGCGGCGACAGTGGACAGGCCGTAGGGGATGTTTGCCCGTTTGGCGGCGCGGGCAAGCTGGCCTTCGGCATCGGGCCAGATCAACCCGGACATGCCAATGGGCGCGATGCCAAAGGGCAGCGGCAGGTTTGCACCGCAAAAGATGGTGCTGAGATCAGGGGTAAATTCGCCGTGCAGAACCGATGGCATCAATCCAATACGGTCAAGGCCCGCGCGGTTCCGGTGTTTGGTGGCCTCATCGCCCGTCGCACTGTCGAGGTATTCCCAAACGAACTTTGGAATACGCTGTTTGGCGCGGGCGCGCAGGTCAGACAGGGCGGGATATCGGGCGTGTAGGTCCATGGGTGTATTTGCGCGAAAGGTTGCGGGATTGTCTAGCGGAGTGATAGGAAATGAATTGCAGAACATCCCAAGAACACGGGTTTTCCTGCGCTGCAAATGCAGCTAGGTTATGCACCATGAGCAGTTTTGATGAATCCGACGCCTTTGAAGGCGCATCCCTGTCCGCCCGCGCCATGGCCGCGCGGCCACAACCCTATCTGGATGGGCTGAACCCGGCACAGCGGGCAGCCGTCGAACAGATGGATGGCCCGGTGCTGATGTTGGCGGGCGCGGGCACGGGCAAGACCAAGGCGCTGACCGCGCGGATTGTGCATTTGATGAACACGGGGCGGGCGCGCCCGAACGAAGTTTTGGCCGTGACCTTTACCAACAAGGCTGCCCGCGAGATGAAAAAACGCGTGGGCCAAATGATGGGCCAACAGGTTGAAGGGATGCCATGGCTTGGCACCTTTCATGCGATCTGTGTGAAACTGCTGCGCCGACATGCGGAATTGGTGGGGTTGAAGTCGAATTTCACGATTCTGGATACCGACGATCAGCTTCGGTTGCTGAAGCAACTGGTTGCGGCAGAAAGTATCGACGACAAACGTTGGCCCGCGCGGATGCTGGCGGGGATCATTGATGGTTGGAAAAACCGCGCACTGACGCCGGAAAAGGTGCCGGTTGCGGATGCGGGTCTTTATAACCACCGCGGGACTGAGATTTACGACCAATACCAACGCCGCCTGATTGAGCTGAACGCCGTGGATTTTGGTGATCTGTTGCTGCACATGGTCACGATCTTTCAGACGCACCCGGATGTGCTGGACCAATATCAGCGCTGGTTCACATTCATTCTGGTTGACGAATACCAAGACACCAACGTCGCACAATATCTGTGGTTGCGGCTGTTGGCGCAAAAGCACAAGAATATTTGCTGCGTCGGGGATGATGATCAGTCGATCTATGGCTGGCGCGGGGCCGAAGTGGGTAACATTCTGCGGTTTGAAACGGATTTTCCCGGCGCACATGTGGTCAAACTGGAGCAGAATTATCGGTCTACGCCGCATATTCTGGCCGCCGCATCGGGCGTGATTGCAGGCAATGAGGGGCGGTTGGGCAAGACGTTGTGGACCGAGGCGACTGAGGGCGAAAAAGTCCGCCTGATTGGCCATTGGGACGGCGAGGAAGAGGCGCGTTGGATAGGCGATGAGATTGAGAGTTTACATAGTGGTGTGTCTGGCATCGCGAAACGGAGAAATAATGTAAGGTCGATTTCCGCCACTCAGGAGCAGGAGCGCTTGGCCAAAGGTGGAGTGATTTCGAAGAATTCTGAAGGTGATATCCACCAAACTAAATTGAAGCGGGCGGAAGCACTTAGTCCACATGGCAAAAGCAATCTTCCTTTGCCGCAAACCTATGGTCTAGACGAGATGGCGATCCTTGTGCGGGCGTCCCACCAGATGCGCGCCTTTGAAGATCGGTTTTTGACCATCGGCTTGCCGTACCGCGTCATTGGCGGGCCACGGTTCTATGAACGCTTGGAAATCCGTGATGCGATGGCCTATTTCCGAGTGGTCACCAGCCCCGATGATGATCTGGCGTTTGAGCGGATTGTAAATACGCCGAAACGAGGGCTTGGTGATAAAGCGCGGCAGAAAATTCAAGTAACGGCGCGCGAACATGGCACAAACCTGCTGGAAGGGGCGCGGATTTTGCTGGCCCATGATGGGTTGGGCGGCAAGGGCGGCGCGCAATTAAAGCTGTTGGTGGATGGCATTGACCGCTGGCATGCCATGACGCGGGGGCCTTTGCGGTCCATATCCAATGATGATGTGATAGAGGACGGGCCGGAGCGGCTGGAATATGCGCCGCCTGAAACCAGCCATGTAGAACTGGCGCAGATTATTCTGGACGAGTCTGGCTACACCAGTATGTGGCAGAACGACAAAACGCCAGAGGCACCGGGGCGGCTCGAAAACCTCAAGGAATTGGTCAAAGCGCTGGAACAGTTTGAAAACCTGCAAGGGTTTCTCGAACATGTCAGCCTGATCATGGACAATGAACAGGGTGGGGATGGCGAAAAAGTCAGCATCATGACCCTGCACGCCGCCAAGGGCCTTGAATTTCCAGCCGTATTCTTGCCGGGGTGGGAGGATGGATTATTCCCCTCCCAACGGTCGATGGATGAAAGCGGCGTGAAAGGTTTGGAAGAGGAGCGGCGGCTGGCCTATGTCGGCATCACCCGCGCCGAAGAGATTTGCACGATTTCCTTTGTCGGCAACCGGATGGTGTTTGGCCAATGGCAATCCGCGATGCCGTCGCGATTTATTGACGAATTGCCAGAGGACCATGTTGAGGTGCTGACACCGCCGGGCCTTTATGGCGGCAGCTTTGGGGTTGCGATGCCGAAATCCACACTACATGAGGCCGCGGCAGAAGCGAATGTCTATAACTCCCCCGGGTGGCGGCGGTTGCAGGCGCGCGCGGGGGAACGCGGCATGGGCCAACCCAAAGAAACACGTAACATGACCATCGACATGACAGCGGTGAGCAGCTTTGTCATGGGCGAACGGGTGTTTCACCAGAAGTTCGGCTATGGCGAAGTGATCGGGATCGAGGGTGACAAGCTTGAAGTTGCCTTCGAGAAGGCCGGGACCAAGAAGATCGTGTCGAGCTATTTGACGGGATGTGATGACGTGCCTTTCTAGTCGGACTTTACGTTCGACTGGTGGCAGTCGTCTTTTGTTCTTCACAAAAGGCGATGAGAGCCCACACCCCAGTGTTCAAGCGTTGATGCTCTGCCGCGCGACCCCATCCCAAAAATAGAAAACGGCGATACCTTGGGAGGAAGGTATCGCCGTTTCTTTTGTGGCCCAAAGCGTCAAGGGAGGATCGGCTTTGGGTCGATCAAGACCGCAGCAGCATCAGGGAGGAGGAAGGTGCTGCCGCGTCTTGGGTTAAACGTACGAACCCGCAGGTGTCATACGCCTAATTCTTATGCTTTGTTCAACGTGTTGCTGCATCCCAGGAAACCTGGCGCAGTTCGCCACGGTTCAAACCCAGATCAGCCAATTCACGGTTGGACAATGCGCTCAAACCTTCGAATGTTTCGCGGTACAAACGGTAGTTCTTGTAGCGGGTTGCCAGTGCATCAAAGGCTGTGCCGATGCGAGCAAAGAAAGATGTTGTTGGTGCGGTTGTTGTATTTACGTATGCCATCTTGGCGCCTCTTTTTTCATATCTATCGGTGTTTCCGATGAGGGGTATCTATACCTTTAGATGGCGCTAACAACGGACGTTGTTGCAATGCCGCTATGCAGCATTTGCATGGGCGACCTAGGGTCAACCTATTGTTAACCATAAAGAAACTATAGAAGCCTTTGCGCATACAGATGTATTGCGCAGAAACTTAGACAGAAATTAAGGAGTGGGAAAAAAGGGCGACGACATCAGGGAGGAGGAGGATGTCGTCGCCAAAACCAGATTTGCTCGGGAGGAGGTGAGCGCCTCTGTTCTTATATCCGGATCTAGCGTTCAACCGATCCATAAAATCATATTTGAACAAATGCTGCGCTTGCACAACGAATAATTTTGCAATGCTGCTATGCGGCAAAAACATGGTAACCCTGCGCAAAGATGAGGCAATCCGCCTTTTCATTGGGCAATTGGTCACAGGTACTTGTGGTTTGTCGGAAACCTGCCATTTCAATAGGCAAGAATGAGGAGAGAATGCGCATGTCTGTGACCAAAGCTGAAGTTGAAGCGGCCCTTGCCCGTGTCACCCTGCCAGATGGTAAAAGCCTGATGGCCCATGATCTGGTGCGCGCCCTGACCGTTGAAGGCGGTAAGGTCCGGTTTGTGATCGAAGCACCAAATGCAGAAGTGGCCAAGCAGATGGGCCCGTTGCGTGATGCCGCAGAACAGGTCGTCAAGGATATGCCCGGCGTTACGCAGGCCACGGTTGCGCTGACCGCACATGGCCCGGCGGCCAAGCCTGCCGCCGCACCGCCAAGCCTTAAGATCGGCGGCCACCCCAAGCCACAAGAGGGGCCAAGCAAGCCCAGCGGCGTGCAGCGCATTCTGGCCATCGGGTCGGGCAAGGGCGGTGTTGGCAAATCAACGGTCAGCACAAATCTTGCCGTGGCGCTGGCACGGGCAGGGCGAAAGGTTGGCTTGCTTGATGCCGATATCTATGGCCCGAGCATTCCGCGTATGATGGGGGTCAACAAGAAACCCGCGTCGCCGGATGGCAAAACAATCATTCCCCTGCACGCGCATGGCGTCACGTTAATGTCCATTGGGTTCATGATGGAAGAAGGCAAAGCGATTGTCTGGCGTGGCCCGATGTTGATGGGGGCCTTGCAACAAATGTTGGGGCAGGTGGAATGGGGCGAACTGGATGTTCTGCTGGTGGATCTGCCACCCGGAACAGGTGACGTGCAGCTGACACTCTGCACCAAATCAGAACTGACGGGCGCGATTGTGGTCAGTACCCCACAGGACGTGGCCTTGATTGATGCCCGCAAGGCGTTGGACATGTTTGCGACGCTCAAAACGCCAGTGCTGGGATTGATTGAGAATATGTCGACGTTTGTGTGCCCTGATTGCGGATCAGAGCATCAGATTTTTGGCCATGGTGGTGTGGCGGCAGAGGCGGACAAAATGGGTGTTCCGCTGTTGGGCAACTTGCCAATTGACCTAGAGACCCGGTTGGCGGGCGACAATGGCACGCCTATCGCTGCGGGTGACGGGCCTATGGCACAGGCCTATGCAAAGATTGCGGAAGGGTTGATTAAGGGCGGGATGGCCTAAAGCCCCCCGCCGCTTGGCACCGCGTTAGCCCAATGAGCGACCTTCTACCAGATGACCATATAGCGTGGTCAGCACAGAGATGAACACCAGACCTTCGACGATATAAACAACCGTTTGCACAACCATCGCCACGGCATATCCGTCTGGTGTGATTGCGGCTGTCACCAAGGATATGATCACGTTTAACACGGCCAACAGCACGGCCAGACCCCAAAGCGTATTGGTAATCGGTGCCGTCGCTTGCCAGCTTTCGCTGATGCGCATGGTATTGCCCAGGGCCGCTGCGGGCAGAACCACACTCAGGCGCAGTGCGATCCAGACAAACAGCACCCCTGCCAGAATACCAACAACAAAGAAGAGGGCGATACCACCCGAAACGGCCGCGCCAATGCCGCCCACAATTGCAATTGCGACACCAATGGGGATGGCCACCAGAAACTGCACCAAGGCAAGCAGGATTGCGCGCCAAAGGTAAGACAGAATAACCGACAATCCCGGACGCAGGCCTGTCTGGCCTTCGGTTTCATTCAGCAAAACGTGCCGATGCCACAAGATCGCCATCAAGGCATAGCCGATCAAGCCAACCAGCCCCAGAAATGTCAGCAGAAAGATTGACGATCTGGGCGGTAACACAAAGGTTTCTGGCGTTGATTGCAAAGCGAGCAGGGCCTCTGGTGCCATGATTATGGCAGCCACGGTGCTGATCAGGACGGTAAGCAATGCCGGTGCAATCACGCGGAACGTTGTGCCGGGCTCATGGGTGAGCATGCGAAGGGCGTGGGCGAGAATGGCCATGGCGTTTTTCACAAAAATCTCCTTGTGGTTGTTGGGTCTTTTGGCGCGATCCGAGAAAAGAAGCAAGCGGTGCCAAACATCGGCCCGCCGAAGCTTTGGTCGATTACCTAAAAATATGCCATCAGCTTGCCGTGCCGTGGCCAAATTTCAGGGTGCTGATGTTGGGGTATAGCTGTGGGGATGTATGGGACGCGCTATGGGAAAACATGGGCGCAGGGCCGGGGAGTAGAAAGAGATTCGGCTAAAGCTCGCCGATTCCGAATCAATTTCATAGGATTATGCTTGAAATTGCTTGCCACTGACCATCAGAATGTGGAACAAGTCGAGAACATAGCTTGTGGATAAAGCTGTGTAGGAAAAAGTCTGGGAAATTGTGGGAAAATTTGGGGATTAGTCTTTCTGCACAACATTTAGTGTATTTTTGGAATTTAAGCACCAATTAAGCGAAAAATTTTCTTGTATCCCTACAAGGTATTGTTTTTTGCACCTGTGCAAAACCAAATATTGTGTATATTTTTGAAAAAAAATGTAGACGCCCATGATTTCCCATGGCATCCCTAGTGTATCGGATGAGAACGGGACACGGGGCAACAAACGACCCCACAAAATAAAATAACCTAGCAGGTTTCATACAGGCACCTCGCTTTCATCAGACCAACGAGATCCGGCGCGCGAGCGAGCAGACATCCCCCCAGGTGGCGCGCGCAGTCGGACTTCCCCGCACAAGCGGGACGAGGGCGGAGAGTTGATCAGTGGCAGCAGATCAACTCTCCGTTTCCATTTCTAAAGACAAAAACTGGGGCGAAATTTCACGCGGGGGCACGCGTAAACAAGACGAAGCGCAAAAGCGCATAGGTAAGGACAGACAGTGAGCCGCAGGTTCAGAGGCGAAAGCCAACACAAGGTCGATACGAAGGGGCGGGTGTCTATCCCAGCCTCTTTTCGTCGTGTGTTGGAAGCCGGTGATCCGAACTGGAAGTCTGGCGAAAACCCTGAGTTGGTCATTGTCTACGGCGATCAGCGCCGCAATTACCTTGAATGCTATACCATGGAAGCCATTGACGAGGTGGATCGTAAGATCGACCTCATGCCGCGCGGGTCCGTACAACGTAAAGCGTTGCAACGTCTGATCCACGGGCAGTCCTTTCCCACCACGGTAGATGAAACAGGCCGTTTGGTGTTGCCTGCCAAATTGCGCAACAAGATTGATCTGGACGCCGAGGCGTTCTTTATCGCCGCTGGTGATACATTCCAAATCTGGAAGCCCGAAACCTACGAGACTGAAGAAGAAGCGTGGCAGGACGAGTTGCCGGACGACGTTGATCCGCTGTCTTTCTTGGATGGCGATCAGGGGGAATAACACACATGGCTGCTGCGGCCCCCCTTCATCAGACTGCTCCACATACACCCGTTCTATTGCGCCCGCTATTGGCGGCTGTTGCCCCGGTGACAGGCGTTTGGCTTGACGGCACCTTTGGTGCGGGCGGCTATACACGTGGGTTGCTGGAGGCGGGGGCGGCACGTGTCGTGGCGGTGGACCGTGATCCGCTTGCGTTTGAGATGGCGACAGAGTGGGCGGATGAATACGGTGACAAGATCACCATGCAGCAAGGCGTGTTTTCCAAGATGGATGACTATGCGCAGGATTTGGACGGCATTGTCCTCGACCTTGGCGTGTCTTCAATGCAGCTTGATCTGGCAGAGCGCGGGTTTTCATTCATGCGCGATGGGCCGCTCGACATGCGGATGTCGCAAGACGGGCCGTCAGCGGCTGATCTGGTCAATGAAGCAGACGAAGAAACCATTGCCAACATCCTGTTCCAATACGGCGAAGAACGCGCCAGCCGCCGGATCGCCAAGGCGATTGGCCGCGCGCGGGCAGAGGCACCGATTACCACGACACTTGAACTGGCGGGTTTGGTTGAGGGCTGTTTGCCACGCTCAAAGCCCGGCCAGTCGCACCCGGCGACGCGCAGCTTTCAAGCGCTGCGGATTGCGGTGAATGATGAATATGGCGAATTGTTTCAGGGGCTTATGGCGGCTGAACGGGCGTTGAAGCCCGGCGGAAAACTCGCTGTGGTGACCTTTCACTCCGTCGAGGACCGGATGGTCAAACGTTTTCTGACCGCGCGATCCGGGTCGGGCGGTAACGCCAATCGTTTTGCGCCAGAGCTGCAGCAGGACGCACCACAGTTCACCATCAAATCGCGCAAGGCCATCGGGCCGGACGCACAAGAACTGGATGAAAACCCGCGCAGCAGGTCGGCCAAGCTGCGGGTGGCCACGCGAACCGATGCGCCCTCTGGGGGTGTTGATGCAAAATCCATCGGAATGCCGATGGTAAAGGGGTTATAGACATGCGTGCTGTGCTTTATATTTTGACGACGCTGGCGGTTGTCGGTCTGGCCTTTTGGGCCTACCGCGAAAATTACGCGACCCAACAATCGCTGAGCGAAGCCGACAAGCTGCACGCCAATATTCGCGCCGCGCATTCCCGGTTGGCGGTCTTGCGGGCTGAATGGGCTTATCAGAACCGTCCGGACCGCCTGCGCGATCTGGCAGAAATTAACTTTGAACGGTTGGGGCTGCTGCCGCTGAACCCGGATCAATTTGGTCGGGTAGATCAGGTCGCCTATCCGCCTGCACCCCTGCTGCCGATCACTGATCCGGTGGATGTTTCCACGATGAATGGTAGCGCGCCGACTACCGATGAGGACCCCCTATGATCCGCACCCCGCTTCGCCCGCTTGCCCGTATTCTGGACGCCCGCCAAAAAGGCGAGAACCCGGATGCGATTGAACGTGAAAACACCCGCATTCGCCACGAACAGATGCGCGACCATTCCCGTCAGCGTGCTGAGGGTCGCTTGCTGGTCTTGGGTGTCTGTTTCTTCTGCGCTTTTGCTGTTGTTGGCGCGCGAATGGGGCTTTTGGCCACGTCTGACCCGGTTGAGCCGCGCGCGCATGCGCCCGGTGCGGTCATTTCTGCCAGCCGTGCGGATATTGTAGACCGCAACGGCAATCTGTTGGCGACAAACTTTGACACCCACGCGCTTTATGCGCAGCCCAAGCATATGATTGACCCGGTTAAGGCGGCAAAAAAGCTGGTTGCGATCTTTCCCGATCTTGATGAGAAACGGTTGGTCAAAGATTTTACCGGCGCGCGTAAGTTTTTGTGGGTAAAGAAGAAAATCAGTCCCGAACAGATGCAGGCGGTGCATGAAATTGGTGACCCTGGATTGCTTTTTGCGCCACGTGACATGCGCCTTTATCCCAATGGCACCTTGGCCGCGCATGTGATGGGCGGTGCCAGTTATGGCAAAGAGGGCGTGCATGCCGCCGAAGTCATTGGCGTTGCGGGGGTCGAAAAGTATTTTGATGACTACCTGCGTGATCCGGCCAATGGGGCCAAGCCGTTGCAGTTGTCACTTGATCTGACCGTTCAGGCCGCGTCAGAGCGGATTTTATACGGCGGCATGAAATTGATGAATGCCAAGGGGGCCACATCTGTTTTGATGGATGTGAAGACCGGCGAAGTGATCAGCGTTGTGTCCCTGCCCAGCTTTGACCCAAACAACCGTCCACGTCCGGCGACCAAAGGTGATGCGTCTGACAGCCCATTGTTCAATCGGTCAGTGCAGGGGGTGTATGAGCTTGGCTCTACCTTCAAGATATTCGCGGCAACGCAGGCCATTGATCTGGGCTTGGTTAATGTCGATACCGTGATCGACACCGCCGGACCGATGAAAGTGGGCGGCTTTAAGATCGGCGAATTTCATAACAAGAACTATGGCGTTTTGACGGTTGCCGACATCATCGTGAAATCATCAAACCGCGGTACGGGCCGGATGGCCCTGCAAATCGGGGCAAAGCGCCAGAAGGAATTCCTCAAAAGCCTTGGTTTCTTTGATCCAACGGGTTTTGAAATTGTTGAGGCGTCAGGCGGCAAACCGCTGTTGCCAAAGCGGTGGACAGATTTGTCGACAGTGACAATTTCCTATGGTCACGGATTGTCGTCCAGTCCGATGCATTTGGCCGCCGGTTATGCTGCGATCGCCAATGGTGGTTTTAAAGTTGAACCGACCTTGATCAAGCAGTCTGGGCCGAAACTTGGGGCCCGGGTGATGTCGGATCGTGCTGCGGCGGATGGGCGGATGATGCTGCGCAAAGTGGTCAGCGACGGCACCGCCAGCTTTGGCGAGGTGCCGGGCTATTTTGTGGGCGGCAAAACCGGGACAGCAGATAAACCGAAACCGCGTGGTGGCTATTACAAAGACCGGGTCATCGCGACTTTTGCGTCAATGTTCCCGGCCCATGACCCGAAATATGTGCTGATCGTCACCTTGGATGAACCGGTTGAAACCTCTGGCGATAAACCACGCCGCACGGCCGGGTGGACAGCCGTGCCTGTGGCTGCTGAAATGATCCGGCGCGTGGCCCCGTTGTTGGGCGTGCGACCAACCATTGAACCCGTTGCGGGCGCTGTGGTAACGCTGGCCAACAGCAATAACTAAAAGACCAAAATGATGAGCAACGCGTCCCTTTCACTTTCTTCACTTGGGTTGACGGGGCGGGGCGGGGCCAACCCCAACATCACCGGTATCACCGGTATCGCCGTCGATAGTCGTTTGGTCAAAGACGGGTTTTTATTTGCCGCGATGCCAGGCAGCAAGGTGCACGGCGCTGAGTTTATTCAATATGCATTGCGTATGGGGGCCGCTGCCGTCCTGACCGATGCCAAGGGGGCCGAGATTGCCGCTGATCTGATGGCAGAGGCCGGTGTGGCCGTGGTTGTCACCGACGACCCACGGGAAACATTGGCGCGCACAGCCGCGCTTTATTTTGGCCCGCAGCCCAGCACGATGATTGCGGTCACTGGGACAAATGGTAAAACCTCTGTCTCTACCTTTGTGCGCCAGATGTGGGTCGAAATGGGGCTGGCAGCGATCAACCTTGGCACCACGGGTGTTGAAGGGGCATGGACAGCCTCGCTCAAGCATACCACGCCTGAACCCATTACCCTGCACAAGGTATTGGCGGAAGCAGCGGCAAACGGCATCACACACGGCGCGATGGAAGCCTCAAGCCACGGGTTGGACCAACGCCGGTTGGATGGGGTTACGCTGAAAGCGGCAGGGTTCACCAACTTTACCCAAGATCATTTGGACTATCACCAGACCTTTGAGGCCTATTTTGACGCCAAAGCCGCCCTGTTTTCGCGGGTGTTGCCAGAGGATGGCACGGCGGTGATCAACATTGATGATCCCAAGGGGGTCGACATGGTGGCGATTGCGCGGGCACGGGGCTGTGAGGTGATCACTGTGGGGCGCGATGGCGGTGATTTGCACCTGACCGCGCAGCGCTTTGACGCGACGGGGCAGGATTTGCGGTTTCAATGGGCTGGCAAAACCTATCAAAAACGGCTTGATCTGATTGGCGGCTTTCAGGCGGATAATGTGTTGCTGGCGGCGGGGCTGGTCATTGCCTGCGGTGCGGACCCGGCAGATGTCTTTGACACTTTCCCGCATCTAACAACCGTTCGGGGCCGTATGCAACTGGCCGCAACCCGCGATAATGGGGCTGCTGTGTTTGTGGATTTTGCCCATACGCCTGACGCTTTGGCAATCGCACTGTCGGCAATGCGCCCGCATGTGATGGGTCGTCTGGTGGCGATTGTGGGTGCTGGTGGTGACCGCGACAATACCAAACGTCCCTTGATGGGGGCTGCGGCAAAGGCGAATTCGGATATGGTGTTTGTCACCGATGACAATCCCAGATCCGAAGACCCTGCAACCATCCGCGCCGCCGTGATGCTGGGCGCCCCCGAGGCCGTCGAAGTGGGCGACCGCGCTGAGGCGATCTTGCGCGGTGTTGATGCGCTCGGCCCCGGTGATGCTTTGTTGATCGCAGGCAAGGGTCACGAGAGCGGTCAGGTCGTTGGCGAGGATATCTTGCCCTTTGATGATGTGGAACAGGCCAGCGTCGCGGTTGCAGCGCTGGACGGGAGATTGGCATGAGCCTTTGGACAAGTGCGGCGGCGGCAAAGGCCACAGGCGGGCAGGCGCAGGGCGTTTGGGCGGTTGATGGCGTGTCGATTGACACCCGCACCATTGAGGCGGGCGATTTGTTTGTTGCGCTTAAGGATGTCCGTGACGGCCATGAATTTGTGGCACAGGCCTTGACCAAAGGGGCGGGGGCCGCGCTGGTGGATCACGTCCCCGACGGTGTGGCGACGGATGCACCGCTACTGATTGTTGATGATGTGCTGGGCGCGCTGGAACGTCTGGGTTCCGCAGCACGGGCGCGCACGGCGGCAAAGGTTGTTGCGGTCACAGGCAGCGTTGGCAAGACATCGACCAAGGAAATGTTGCTGGCGATCTTGGGCGATCAGGGGCGCACCCATGCATCGGTGGCCAGTTATAACAACCACTGGGGCGTGCCGCTGACTTTGGCGCGGATGCCGCAAGACACCGAATTTGCGATCATCGAAATCGGCATGAGCCACCCCGGAGAAATTGCACCGCTGGCTAGGTTGGCCAAACCGGATGTGGCTTTGGTCACCACGGTGGCGGCGGCACATTTGGAAGCCTTTGATAACGTCGCTGAAATTGCTGTTGAAAAGGCGTCGGTGTTCGAAGGGCTGCAACCGGGCGGCATGGCGGTGATCAACGCCGATATTGAACATGCTGCAATTCTGATGGCCAAGGCTGTGGATTGCAAATTGCGTCAGATCGAATTTGGCGCGCATGGGTATCAATACAAATTGCTGGATGTGCAGGTGCAGGCCGACACCACCGTTGTGCGCGCGGATTCAGATGGCACGCCGCTGCTGTTCAAAATCGCAACGCCAGGGCGGCATTTTGCAATGAACGGACTGGGTGCGCTGGCTGTGGCCCACGCCATGGGGGCTGATCTGGCGCTTGCCGCACAGTCGCTGGGCCGCTGGTCGCCGTTCAAGGGGCGTGGCATGCGCGAAGTGATTGTGCTGGATCCGGTGGAAACCCATCTGACGCTGCAATTGATTGACGACAGCTATAACGCCAACCCAACGTCCATGGCAGCCGCACTTGAGGTTTTGGCCGCATCTGAGGTTACGCATGACATTGGCCGGGTCAGCAAAGGCCGCCGGATTGCGTTTTTAGGCGACATGAAAGAACTCGGGCCAGATGCCGTGGCGCTGCATGCCGGGTTGGCACATCTGGAGGCCACCAAATCGCTTGACGTGGTGCATTGCGTGGGGCCGTTGATGAAAGCGCTGCACGCGCTGTTGCCCGAACATCAGCGCGGTGATTGGTTTGCTACGTCAGAAGAAATGTTGGTTGGGCTGCGCGCCCGGCTCGATTCCGGTGATGTGGTGCTGGCAAAGGGTTCCCTGTCGATGAAACTGGGGCTGGTCGTTGACGCCATCCGCAAAATGGGCCATCCGGTGGCCACAGTTTAGGGCCCTAAGACCCTACAAGATGATGAGTTAGGACGCACTTTATGCTCTACTGGTTGACCCTGCTGTCGGATGGTGGCGATTTTTTTAACCTGTTTCGCTACATCACTTTCAGGGCTGGCGGCGCGTTTCTGACCGCACTCATCTTTGGATTCTTGTTTGGCAAACCGTTGATTGCGGTGCTGCGCAGACGCCAAGGCAAGGGGCAACCGATCCGTGATGATGGCCCTGAGGGGCATTTTGTGAAGGCGGGTACGCCGACCATGGGGGGCTTGCTGATTGTCGGTGCCTTGCTGACCTCCACCCTGCTTTGGGCGCGGCTGGATAATCCGTTTGTGTGGTTGGTGCTTTTTGTCACCATGAGCTTTGCTGCGATCGGTTTTGCCGATGATTATGCAAAGGTCAGCAAACAGACTGTCGCAGGGGTGTCTGGTAAGGTCCGGCTTTTGCTTGGTTTTTTGATTGCGGGCATCGCCGGATACTGGGCGGCGCAATACCATCCAGAAGGGCTGCAATATCAACTGGCGCTGCCGGTTTTCAAAGATACATTGATTAATCTTGGCTTTCTGTTTGTGCCTTTTGCAGTGATTGTGATTGTTGGATCGGCCAATGCGGTGAACTTGACGGATGGGTTGGACGGTCTTGCCATCATGCCGGTGATGATTGCGGCAGGGACTTTGGGTGTTATCGCCTATGCTGTGGGCCGGGTCGATTTCACGGAATATCTGGACGTGCACTATGTGCCGGGGACCGGTGAAATTCTGATTTTTACTGCCGGTATCTTTGGCGGTGGATTGGGGTTTTTGTGGTACAATGCCCCCCCTGCTGCGGTGTTTATGGGCGATACCGGATCTTTGGCTTTGGGCGGTGCCTTGGGCGCAATTGCGGTGGCGACCAAGCACGAATTGGTGCTGGCGATTGTCGGCGGGTTGTTCGTGGTTGAAGCGCTCAGCGTGATCATTCAGGTGTTGTATTTCAAACGCACCGGCAAACGGGTGTTTTTGATGGCCCCGATTCACCATCATTATGAGAAAAAGGGCTGGGCCGAGCCGCAGATTGTGATCCGGTTTTGGATTATTTCGTTGATCTTGGCGATGATCGGATTGGCGACGCTGAAGGTGCGGTAGGTTCGCCTGCGGCGTGCGCAGCAGGCGCGTGCCGCGCCTTTGGAGGCTCTGCCTCCAAACCTCCGGGATATTTACGGCCAAAAAGAGTTAGAAGATCGACCAAGACATCTGGCGTGCCAGAATTGCCAAGGCTTCGGTGCCCTTTTGCGAATTTCCGTAGCGGTTGAGCCCCGGCGACCAGACAGCAATACTCGCCACGCCCGGTACAATTGCCAGTATCCCGCCCCCCACACCTGACTTGCCGGGAATGCCAACACGGTAAGCAAAGTCACCGGAGCCGTCATAATGTCCGCAGGTCAGCATCAGCGCGTTCAGGCGACGGATGCGACTGGGGGACACAAGGCGGGGCAGGCCGGGGGCGTCGACCAGAAAACGGCCTGCCATGGCAAGTTGCAGCGTGGTCATTTCCAAGGCGCAATGGTGGAAATAGGTGCCAAGGGTCATTTCGGGTGGGTTATTCAGGTTGCCGCAGGACGCAAGGAAATGCGCCAGTGCAAAGTTGCGATGGCCGAAAGCGGTTTCTGACGTGGCAACCGCATCGTTGATATGAATGTTATCGGTCCCAGCTGCCGCGCGGACAAATTGCACAATTTCGGCCAAGGCGTCGCGGGGTAACCTGCTGCCAAGCACTGCATCTGTGGTAACAATTGCGCCAGCGTTGATGAACGGATTGCGCGGGCGGCCCTGTTCTTGTTCCAACTGCACAATGGAATTGAAGGCACGACCTGAGGGTTCGCGGCCCACCCGCGACCAAAGCTGATCCCCGATACGGCCAAGGGCGATGGCAAGGGTGAACACCTTGGTGATGGATTGTACCGAAAAAGCGGTCTGTGCATTGCCCGCACTATGAATGGTGCCATCGGCCATCACCACGGTAATGCCAAACTGTTTGGGGTCCACGCGGGCAAGCTCTGGAATATAGCTGGCGACATCGCCCCAGTGGTCATCCGCCTGCATCTGGTCGTTCAGGCGCGGCAGGATCACATCAAGATTGGGCATTCGCGTGGCTCCGGCTTGTGAAGGGCGCGTAATACGACCATTCTGCGCTCAACAGGTAGCAGGGGTTTTCAGATGATTCCAGTACGAGGGTTGGAAGGCGCGCGGGTCGCGGTCTTGGGGCTTGGGCGATCGGGGTTAAGTGCGTCGCGCGCACTTGCGGCGGGCGGTGCGGTGCCGATGTGTTGGGATGATAACCCAACGGCGCGCGCAGTTGCTGAGGCTGAAGGGTTTGACACTATCGACCTAAAGAAACACGGTGCTTTTGATAACATTGCCCGGTTGATTGTCAGCCCCGGCATCCCGCATTTATATCCTGCGCCAAACCCGGTTGTGGCGGCCGCCTGGGCGGCGGGCGTGCCGGTGGACAATGACATTGGGTTGTTTTTTCAAAGCTTTGCGACCTCGGAATGGGACAACTTTGACATCGCGCCGCGCGTCGTTGCGGTGACCGGATCAAACGGGAAATCGACGACATCTGCGTTGATCCATCATATCATGGAACATGTCGGGCGGCCTTGTCAGTTGGCGGGTAATATTGGCCGCGGGGTATTAGATATTGAACCGGCAGTCGACGGCGAGGTCGTGGTGCTGGAGCTGTCGAGCTATCAGACTGATCTGGCGCGCAGTCTGACGCCGGATGTGGCTGTGTTCACCAACCTAAGCCCGGATCATCTGGATCGGCATCACGGATTAGGCGGCTATTTTGCCGCCAAACGACGGTTGTTTGCCGAAGGCGGGCCGGACCGCGCGGTGATTGGTGTGGACGAGGATGAGGGACGGTTTCTGGCCGGGCAGATGAGTGAAGGGGCGGCGGACGACCGGGTAATCCGGGTCAGTGTGGCGGCCAAGCTGACCGGGCCGGGCTGGCAGGTGTTTGCACGCAAAGGGTTTTTGTCTGAATATCGCAAGGGCAAGCAGGTGGCGTCCATTGATTTGCGGTCGGTGGCGGGGCTGCCGGGGGCGCATAACCATCAGAACGCCTGTGCGGCCTATGGGGCCTGTCGGACTTTGGGGTTGGCCCCCAAGGTGATCGAGGCGGCATTTCATACATTTGGCGGTTTGCCGCATCGGTCCCAAACCGTTGCTGAGGTGGACGGCGTCAGATTTGTGAACGACAGCAAGGCAACCAATGTGGATAGCGCTGCTAAAGCGCTGGCGGCGTTTCAAAACATCCGCTGGATCTGTGGTGGGTTGGAAAAAGAAGGTGGGCTTGAGGGGTTGGCAGAGGCGTCTGGAACCGTGCGTAAGGCCTATGTGATTGGACGCGAGGCGGCGCATTTTGCCATGCAGTTGGCGGTGGAGGCTGAGGTTTGCGGCACGATGGAAGTCGCGGTTGCACGGGCGGTTGAGGATGCGGAATCGGGGGATGTGGTATTGCTGGCCCCAGCAGCGGCAAGTTTTGATCAATATGACAGCTTTGAGCGGCGCGGTGAGGATTTTATTGCGCAGGTGCAAAAGGTTACGGAGGTGTCTTAGGTTTTGCCAATCGCCCGTGCCGTCGCCATTGCCGATGACCACGCCCATTGGAAATTATAACCGCCCAGCCATCCGGTCACATCCACCGCTTCGCCAATGAAATAGAGGCCCGACACTGCGTTGCTCATCATGGATTTTGAGGACAACTCATTAGTGTTGATACCGCCAAGGGTGACTTCGGCGGTGCGATACCCTTCGGTGCCAGACGGATGCAGGACCCAGTTTTGCAAAGTCTCGCACAGGGTTTGCAAACGTGGGTCCGACCAATCCGCCAAATTGCCGCTAAGGTCGAACTGCGTGCTGAGGTGGTCAACCAGTCGTGCAGGTAGATGCGTGGCCAACACAGTTGTCAGATTGCGACGGCCCGCGATTTGGCGTTGTTCGCGTAAGGCCAGGTAAATATCCGTTTGAGGGCATAGGTTTAGGGTGATCGGGTCACCCTCATGCCAATAAGACGATGCTTGCAACACAGCGGGACCAGACAGCCCGCGATGGGTAAAAAGTAGCGCTTCTTCAAATGTGGAGTGCCCGGCTGTGACTTTGGACGGGGTTGCCACGCCGGAAATTGCGGCGAAACGACCCTCGGCAAAGGTAAACGGCACCAACCCGGCGCGGGTTTCCGTGACCTTCAGGCCGAATTGTCGCGCGATATCATAGGCCAACCCGGTTGCCCCCATCTTGGGGATAGACTTGCCGCCAGTTGCGATGACCAGATTGCGGGCGCTGACTTTGACGGTCTTGCCTGCGGTGTTCAGGTCAAAGGTAAATAATCCGTTGTCCTTTGCAAAGTTGCTGGCATTTGTTTGCAAATAAAGATGAACGCCCGCAGCCTCCATCAAACGGCGCAGCATCGCAACAATGTCTTTGGCGGACGTGTCACAAAATAACTGGCCCAGTGTTTTCTCGTGCCAGGCAATGCCATGCGCATCGACCAACTCGATGAAGTCCCACTGGGTGTATTGGGCCAGCGCGGATTTGGCGAAATGAGGGTTTTGGCTGATAAAAGCATCCGGTGTGCAGTGCATATTGGTGAAGTTGCACCGCCCGCCGCCGGAAATACGGATTTTTTCGCCGGGTGCACGGGCATGATCCACGATTAAAACGCGCCCACCTGCGTGCGCGGCGCACATCATCCCGGCGGCACCGGCCCCTATAATCGCTGTATCAACCTGCATCCTTGGGCAGTGCCTTGTTCGGGCTGGCGGGTCAAGATGATGTGAACGGACTTGTGGATACCGTTGGAGCAGATAGGTCATGGTCAAACAATCAAAGGATCATATCATGACGACGTTAAAAGCTGGACACGCCTTGCCCGAAACCAAAGTTCACACACTTGAGGGCGACGTGGTGACGTTAGGAACCCCGGTGGGCGGCCATCAATGGCAGCTGGTGGTGATCTACCGTGGCCTGCATTGCCCGCTTTGCAAAAAGTACCTCGTGCAACTGGATGAAATGGTTGGTCAATTTAATGATCTTGGTGTCGATGTTCTGGCTGTTTCCGGTGACCCCAAAACCAAAGCACAAGCGATGGTGGATGAGAAAAATCTGAGCCTGCAAATGGGGTATGGGCTGACCATTGATCAGATGACCGCACTTGGTCTTTATGTGTCTGATCCACGCAGCGCGCAGGAAACAGATCGCCCCTTTGCAGAACCCGGCTTGTTCGTGATCAACAGTGAAGGAAACATTCAAATTCTTGATGTTTCGAATGCGCCTTTTGCCCGGCCAGACCTTGCCACTCTCTTAAACGGGATCAAATTTGTCCGCGAAAACAACTACCCTATTCGGGGAACCCATACCCCGGCCTAAAGAAACCAAGCACCTCGTCCTGCCGGATAGGGCTCAGGCGGGGTGCGTCATGGTCAAAATAGTCTGGCCCCATAGGCAAAAAGAGGCTATGCTGCGCGTTGAGACCCCGAAAAGGGGCCACCCGGAAACGGGAAATGAGGCAGTGCAAGGCAGATACAACCATGACAGAAATGGTCTATGGCGCGGTTCCCGTTCGGGATGGCGAACCAATTCTTCCCAAATGGTGGCGCACCGTTGATCGCTGGGCGATGGGCTGTGTTCTGTTGCTGTTTGCTGTTGGCATGTTGCTCGGTTTGGCAGCGTCGCCCCCACTTGCAGCCAAAAATGGGTTCGAGCCGTTTCATTATGTCCAGCGTCAGGCGTTTTTTGGCGGGTTGGCGATCATGACCATGGTTTTGACCTCGATGATGTCACCCACAGTGGTGCGCAGGCTCGCGGTTCTGGGCTTTGTTCTGGCCTTTGTTGCCTTGGCATTGCTGCCGTTTTTTGGCACCGATTTTGGCAAGGGTGCGATGCGGTGGTATTCGCTGGGCTTTGCGTCGGTGCAGCCTTCTGAATTTCTGAAGCCTGGATTTGTCGTAGCCTCAGCTTGGATGATGGCTGCCTCTCTTGAAATTAACGGTCCGCCCGGCAAAACATGGTCGTTTGCCTTGTGCATTTCGATTGTACTGATGCTGGCGATGCAGCCTGATTTTGGACAGGCCTGTCTGGTGCTGTTCGGTTGGGGTGTGATGTATTTTGTGGCTGGCGCGCCGATGGTGTTGTTGGTCGGTATGGCGGGATTGGTTGTTGTGGCTGGGACGGTTGCCTATTCCAATTCCGAGCACTTTGCCCGTCGTATTGATGGTTTTCTAAGTGTCGATGTCGATCCGACCACCCAGCTTGGCTATGCGACCAATGCCATCCGCGAGGGCGGATTGTTTGGCGTTGGTGTGGGAGAGGGCGAAGTGAAATGGTCGCTGCCGGATGCGCATACGGATTTTATCATTGCCGTGGCCGCCGAGGAATATGGGCTGATCTTGGTGATGTGCATCATAGCGCTTTACACAGGCGTTGTGGTGCGGTCCTTGCTGCGTCTGGTGCGCGAACGTGATCCGTTCATCCGGCTGGCGGGCACTGGGCTTGCCTGCATGTTTGGGGTTCAGGCGATGATCAACATGGGCGTTGCGGTACGTTTGTTGCCTGCCAAGGGCATGACTTTGCCGTTTGTCAGCTATGGCGGGTCTTCTGTCATTGCCAGCGGGATTGCCGTGGGCATGTTATTGGCCTTTACGCGCTCACGTCCGCAGGGCGAAATCAGTGATATTCTGGGCCGGGGGCGTGGCCGATGAAGACACCTCTGCTGATCATAGCAGCGGGTGGCACGGGCGGGCATATGTTCCCGGCACAGGCGCTGGCCGAGGTGATGTTGATGCGCGGGTGGCGCGTGAAGTTGAGCACGGATGCCCGTGGCGCGCGGTATACGGGTGGCTTTCCGGCTGAGGTGGAAATTACCCAAGTCAAATCAGGCACCTTTGCGCGGGGCGGATTGGCGGCCAAGGCGCTGGTGCCCCCGCGCATTCTGGCGGGGGCATTTGGCGCGATGACACGGATGATGCGCGACAGGCCCAGCGTTGTCGTGGGCTTTGGCGGCTATCCGTCGATCCCGGCACTGGCGGCGGCGTGGGCGTTGCGGTTGCCGCGGATGATCCACGAACAAAACGGCGTCTTGGGCCGGGTGAATGAGTTGTTTTCGGCCCGTGTTGATGCGGTGGCCTGTGGCACATGGCCTACGACGTTGCCCGAGGGCATCGAGGGCGTGCATGTAGGCAACCCGGTGCGGACTGCTGTGCTGGAGCGTGCGGGGGCGGGGTATATTCCACCCGGTGATTACCCGATGGAAGTGTTGGTGATGGGCGGCTCGCAGGGCGCGCGCATCTTGTCTGATGTGGTGCCGCCTGCAATTGCTGGCTTGCCGATGAACGTCCTGAAAAACCTGCGTGTCAGCCATCAGGCCCGTGATGAAGATGGCCAAAGGGTTGCCGATTTTTATGCGCAGGCTGGGATCACCGCAGAGGTGCGGCCGTTTTTTGACGATGTGCCACGCCGGATGAGCGAGGCGCAGCTGGTGATCAGCCGCGCTGGTGCGTCATCGGTGGCAGATGTTTCTGTGATTGGGCGGCCATCAATCTTGATCCCCTATGGGGCTGCCACGGGCGACCATCAA
Source organism: Sulfitobacter sp. (assembly GCA_051251995.1). Classification (GTDB taxonomy): domain Bacteria; phylum Pseudomonadota; class Alphaproteobacteria; order Rhodobacterales; family Rhodobacteraceae; genus Sulfitobacter. The sequence goes on along the minus strand of JBPOFF010000001.1, from coordinate 231,047 downwards.
ACCGCTAATGCACGCGGGTTGGTTGATGCGGGGGCCGCGATCATGGTGCCAGAAGCCAACGCAACCCCGGACGGTCTGACGGAACAAATCCAGATGATACTCAGCAACCCTGACGGCGCATTAAGAATGTCACAGGCGGCACTGTCCGTCGGCAAGCCCGAGGCGGCAGAGGCATTGGCGCAGATGGTTGAAGAGCTTGCTAAAAAAGGAAAAGGCTGATGAACGCAGCAGCGACAAAATTGCCAACCGATGTGGGGCCGATCCATTTTGTGGGCATCGGTGGGATTGGCATGTCAGGCATTGCCGAAGTGCTGTTGAACCATGGCTATCAGGTGCAAGGGTCTGACCTAAAGGCGACCAAGATCACCGATCGGTTGGCCAAACTTGGGGCCACGATTTTTGAAGGCCAAGAGGCCAAGAATATTGAGCATGCCGAAGTCATCGTGATTTCATCCGCGATCAAACCGGGTAACCCAGAACTGGATGCTGCGCGTCTTGCGGGTCTGCCGATTGTACGCCGTGCAGAAATGCTGGCCGAACTGATGCGGCTAAAGTCCAACATCGCGGTGGCTGGCACCCACGGCAAGACCACGACCACAACGCTGGTGGCTGAACTGCTGGTGGCGGGCGGTATTGACCCGACAGTGGTGAATGGCGGGATCATCCATGCCTATGGATCGAACGCGCGGATGGGGCAGGGCGAATGGATGGTGGTTGAGGCGGACGAGAGCGACGGCACCTTTAACCGACTGCCTGCCACAATTGCGATTGTGACCAACATTGACCCCGAACATATGGAGCATTGGGGCGACTTTGACACGCTGCGCCAGGGTTTCCTTGATTTTGTTTCTAATATCCCGTTTTACGGGCTGGCCGTCTGCTGCACCGATCATACCGAGGTACAGGCGTTGGTCGGCAAGATTACGGACCGCCGGGTTGTGACTTATGGCTTTAACGCCCAAGCGGATGTGCGCGCCAAGAACCTGCATTACAAGGCGGGGGTGGCGCATTTTGACATTCATTTGCAGTCTGAGGACATCGTGATCAAGGATTGCAGCCTGCCGATGCCGGGCGATCACAACGTGTCTAATGCCCTGTCTGCTGTCGCTGTGGCGCGGCATCTGGGCATGAAGGCCGAAGAAATTCGCGACGCGCTGGCCAAGTTCGGCGGCGTTAACCGCAGGTTTACGAAAGTCGGCGAAGTTGATGGCGTGACGATCATTGATGATTACGGCCACCATCCGGTTGAAATCACTGCCGTGCTCAAAGCTGCGCGGCAAGCGACTGAAGGGCGGGTGATTGCCGTGCACCAACCGCACCGATATTCCCGGTTGAGCCACCATTTCGAAGAATTCTGTGCCTGTTTTAACGATGCGGATGTCGTCGGTATTGCTGATGTTTATGGCGCTGGCGAAGATCCGATTGAAGGCGCGGACCGCGACGGGTTGGTTGCGGGATTGATCCAACATGGCCACCGCCATGCCCGTGCAGTGCAGGGCGAGGATGATCTGGCGCGGCTGGTCGCTGAACAAGCCCGGCCCGGAGACATGGTGGTTTGTCTGGGTGCGGGTACGATCAGCGGCTGGGCCAATGCCCTGCCGGATCGGTTGCGTGCCCTCAAAGGGGCGGCGGCATGACCCCTCTATTCTGGATTGCCGTAACTTGGGTTCTGGCAACCGCCGCTGTGGCGCGGTTGCCCCTGCATCAGCGGTTCCTTTCTGGCGCGCTGCTGCTTATGGCTGCCGTTCCGATCTTGATTTCAATTGGCCTTCAGGTTGGCTGGGTCATGGCGCTGTTGGGTTTTGCAGCGGTGTTGTCACTGTTTCCCAATCCGCTGCGGTTGATCAGGGTGCGCTATCAGGGTGACCCTGTGCAGATCGACGCAAACGTACTGCGCTATATGGTGGTGCCCGGTGAACTTTAGGTCCGTCATTTCATTAGAGGGTCGTCCATGATGTTGCTGTGGCTTTCCATTCTATGGGTTTTCGCCTCCGTTGGCGTGGCGATGTTGCCGATGCGCAAGCAGTATGTGCCGGGTGTGATTTTGTTGATCGCGGCACCTATTCTGATTGTAATGATCGGCATGCAGGTGAACTGGCTTGTGGCCGCACTGGCATTGGCGGCCTTTGTGTCAATGTTCCGTAACCCGTTGAAATACATTCTCGCAAAACTCAAAGGTCAAAACCCGGAGGTGCCACAATGAGCATATCCCTGACGCTGGCGTGCCTCTGGGCCGTGATTGCCAATGTGCTGGCCATGACGCCAAGCAAGGACAACCACTGGCGCAATGCCTATATTCTGATCGGCATCGGCATTCCGATTGTTGGCTATGTCACCGTGCAGCATGGTCCTTGGGTTGGCCTGCTGGTGCTGGCGGGCGGTTGTTCGGTGCTGCGCTGGCCGGTGATTTATCTGGCGCGTTGGATGCGCCGGGGGACAACATCCGTAAAAGGACCCGCAGAATGAGCATGACAGTGACAACTTTGGTGGCGATATTGGCCGTATGGATGATGGTATGCGGATGGTGCGGATACCGCAGACGGGGGTTCGCGTTTTTGATTGTGCTGATCGTGGGTCTTGGGCTGAACATGGCGTGGATGGTCTTTGGTCTAAGTGCGCGCCCGTTTGAAGCCCATGCCATGATGGCGGAAATGTCAGCGCTTATGTACGGACTGGGGGCCTTTGGTGTCGGCTGGCTGCTCGGGCGCTTGGCGCGGCAGTTTCAGGTGAGCCGGGTTGGGATACGCGATAGTTGAGATTTGAACGGTTGCGCGCTGGGAATGGGCACCGCGACGCTTTGCATCCCGGAAAGCTACCAATCGTATTGCCATGGTTGATAAGTTTGTTCTAACAGACGGCATGACACATATCCCAACCCCTCGCGGCACCCTGACACCTCAGCGCCCTCTCAACGATCTCACGTGGCTGCGGGTTGGCGGGCCTGCGGATTATCTATTTTCGCCTGCTGATCTGGACGACCTGCGCGAATTCTTGCGTGATCTGCCAGCAGAAGTGGCGGTTTTCCCCATGGGGGTGGGCAGCAACTTGATCGTGCGTGATGGCGGGTTGCATGCGGTGGTGATCCGCTTGGGGCGGGGCTTTAACGGCATTGAGATTGAAGGTGATCACGTGACCGCCGGGGCTGCGGTGTTGGATGCGCATGTGGCGCGTAAGGCAGCGGATGCGGGGCTGGACCTGACGTTTCTGCGCACCATTCCGGGCAGTATTGGCGGCGCGGTGCGGATGAACGCGGGCTGTTATGGGAGTTATACGGCGGATCATTTTGTATCGGCTCAGGCCGTCACGCGGGACGGCGAACTGATCACCCTCACCGCGAACGATCTGAATTTTCGCTATCGTCAGAGTGACTTGGCGGATGGGGCGGTAATTGTCTCGGCCACCTTCGCGCCACCAAAAGGTGATCCAGAAACCCTGAACACCCGCATGGCCGACCAACTCAAAAAGCGCGATGAAACGCAACCGACCAAAGACCGCAGCGCGGGCAGCACCTTTCGCAATCCGGCGGGTTTTTCCAGCACGGGGGCCGCGGATGATGTGCATGACCTTAAGGCGTGGAAGGTGATTGATGACGCAGGCATGCGCGGGGCCACGCGCGGCGGGGCGCAGATGTCGCCAAAGCATTCCAACTTTTTGATCAATACCGGAAATGCCACAGCGGCGGATCTTGAGGGATTGGGCGAAGAGGTGCGAAAAAAGGTTTACGATTCAAGTGGATTAAGGCTAGAATGGGAAATCATGCGCATCGGTGAATTTTTGGATAATCCGGTGCCCGCGGCGCAAGTCGTGAATGATAAAAACGAGGCATAAGCCGCAAAGCGGCACTAAAAACGAAAATAAGGGCCGCAAAAGGTCCGGGACAAGTTAGGCACAAAGTGGGCATGTCGAGCAGACAAACCCCGACAGTGGCGGTATTGATGGGTGGCCCCTCGGCTGAGCGCGAGGTGTCGCTGAACAGTGGGCGCGCCTGCGCCGCCGCATTGCGGGAACATGGGCGGTATACCGTGATCGAGGTCGATGCTGGCCGCGATCTTGCTGCTGTTTTAGCAAACCTTAAACCAAATGCGGTTCTGAATTGCCTGCATGGCCGTTGGGGCGAAGATGGCTGCGTGCAGGGATTGCTTGAGTGGATGGGCGTTCCCTATTCCCATTCGGGTGTGTTGGCGTCTTCGCTGGCGATGGACAAGCAGCGCACCAAAGACGTGTTCCGCGCTGCGGGCCTGCCTGTTGTAGACAGTGTGATTGCGGCCGCAACGGATGTGCGCGACCGCCACGTGATGCCCCCGCCTTATGTGGTCAAGCCCAACAACGAAGGCTCTAGCGTTGGCGTCTATCTGGTTGGCGAAGACAACAATGGTCCGCCGCAGCTTGATGACGATATGCCGGAATTCGTGATGGTTGAAACCTTTGCGCCGGGGCGTGAATTGACCACCACAGTGATGGATGGGCGGGCGCTGACGGTGACCGATATTCTCACCACCGGGTGGTATGATTATGACGCAAAGTATAAGGAAGGCGGATCGCGCCATGTGGTGCCTGCTGATATCCCCTCCGACGTTTTTGATCTGTGTCTCGACTATGCTCTGCGTGCGCATGAGGCATTGGGATGTCGCGGGATCAGCCGAACTGATTTCCGCTGGGAGGAGAGCAAGGGTGTCGATGGATTGGTGTTGCTGGAAACCAATACCCAACCGGGTATGACCGCAACTTCGCTAACCCCTGAGCAGGGGCAGGCGGTTGGTATATCGTTCCCTGATCTATGTGCCTGGATGGTGGAGGACGCGTCATGTTCAAGATGATCCGTCGCAATGCCTCGCCGGGCAGAGCCGACCCCGCGCCCTCGCGTTGGGCATGGCGGATGCAGCGGTTGATGCTGACACCCGCATTCCTGTTTGGCCTGCGCGTTGGGGTGCCGTTTTGCGCGACTTTGCTGGCGGGCACGATCTATCTGTCTGACGCCGATCGGCGCACTGCCATCACAGATGCTGTTGCCGATGCCCGTGCAAGCATCGAAGAGCGACCGGAATTCATGGTCAAAATGATGGCGATTGATGGGGCCACTGATACGTTGGCGGCAAACATTCGTGAAACGGTGCCACTGCGGTTTCCACAAAGTTCGTTCAACCTTGATCTGGAAGATATCAGAACAAAAATCGCCGTCCTTCATGGTGTCAAAAAGGCCAATGTGCGTATCCGTCCCGGCGGCGTTTTGCAGGTCGAAATCACTCCGCGGGTTCCCGTAGCGATTTGGCGAACCGATGATGCATTGGTTCTAATTGATGAAACGGGCGCGCATGTCGGCGATATTGCCTCGCGCGCGGATTTCCCACAAATGCCGTTGATCGCGGGCGAGGGTGCAGCACAGCATGTGACCGAAGCGTTGCGTTTGACCCGCTCTGCAAATGCTTTGGGTGACCGATTGCGCGGTGTTGTTCGCATGGGCGAGCGGCGCTGGGACGTCGTGTTGGACCGTGATCAACGTATCATGTTGCCCGAAGACGGTGCCGTGCAGGCGTTGGAACGGGTGATTGCGCTGGAACGCGCACAAGAGATTTTGACACGCGATGTGGCGCGTGTGGATATGCGGTTGGCACAAAGACCAACCGTGCGAATGAACGAAGAGGCCACCCGCGAATGGTGGCACATCAGGCAGAGTGCGGGACAGTAACGATGATGGATCTATACGACAGTCAACGATCAATGCGGAACATGCGCAAGCTGGCGATGCAGCGTGGTGTGGTGGCAATTTTGGACGTTGGCAGCTCAAAAATCGCATGCCTCGTGTTGCGGTTTGATGGCCCTGGCCAGTTGGACAGCGAAGGTGAAATCGGGTCCCTTGCCGGGCAATCCGGGTTCCGGGTCATTGGGGCCGCAACCACGCGGTCGCGCGGTGTGCGCTTTGGCGAGATTTGCGCCATGGGTGAAACCGAACGCGCCATTCGCACCGCGTTGCAAGCCGCGCAAAAGATGGCCGGCATTCGTGTGGACCACGTCATCGCATGTTTCTCTGGTGGCGATCCACGCAGCTATGGACTGGACGCGGAAATCGACCTCGAAGGGCAGGTGGTCTCTGAGCAGGATGTGGCGCAAGTCATGGCCAGCTGTGATGTGCCTGAATACGGCGAGGGCCGCGAAGTGTTGCACGCGCAGCCGGTGAATTTTGCGCTGGATCATCGGTCTGGCCTTATTGATCCACGCGGGCAACTGGGCAATGCCCTGTCCGTTGATATGCACATGCTGACCGTTGATGCCGCTGCCGTGCAACATCTGGCGCATTGCATCAAACGCTGTGATCTGGAATTGGCCGGGATTGCGTCATCGGCCTATGTGTCGGGTATTTCGTCACTGGTTGAGGACGAACAGGAACTTGGTGCGGCCTGTATTGATCTGGGCGGCGGGTCGACCTCTGTGTCGATCTTTATCAAGAAACACATGATCTATGCCGACACGGTGCGTATGGGCGGTGATCACGTCACCAGCGACATTTCGATGGGCCTGCAAGTGCCGACGGCCAATGCCGAACGGATCAAGACCTTTTATGGCGGGGTGCACGCCACCGGCATGGATGATCGTGAGATGATCGAGATTGGCGGAGACACGGGCGATTATGAACATGACCGTCGCACCGCCAGCCGGGCGGAACTGATCGGTATCATGCGCCCGCGTGTTGAGGAAATTCTGGAAGAAGTCCGCGTGCGTCTGGACGCTGCTGGCTTTGACCATCTGCCAAGCCAGCAAATTGTGCTGACCGGGGGGGGCAGTCAAATTCCGGGCCTTGATGGCTTGGCGAGCAAGATTTTAGGCCAACAGGTTCGGTTGGGTCGACCCCTGCGGGTGCACGGCTTGCCACAGGCCGCAACGGGGCCAAGCTTTGCCTCGGCGGTGGGTCTCGCGCTCTTTGCGGCACACCCTCAGGATGAATGGTGGGACTTTGACATACCTGCGGATCGTTATCCGTCACGGTCGCTGAAGCGTGCGGTAAAATGGTTCAGAGACAATTGGTAACCCCAAAATGCGGTGCCAAGACCGATATAAGGTCGAAAGCGGCAAGAAATTGCCCATATTTAGCGTCAATATGGCGTTTTATAGGTGACGTTACGGTCCCATACCGTTAAGATTATGGAAATTTAGACGGAAAATCCCCGCGGGACGTGGGCAAACATAACAGGCGGACACTTTATGACACTCAACCTCTCGATGCCCGGACAGGAAGATCTGAAACCCCGTATCACCGTGTTTGGTGTCGGTGGTGCCGGTGGCAACGCGGTCAATAATATGATCGAAAAACAATTGGATGGCGTTGATTTCGTCGTGGCAAACACCGATGCGCAGGCGTTGCAGCAAGCCAAGGCAGAGAACCGCGTTCAACTGGGTATCAAGGTCACTGAGGGTCTGGGCGCGGGTGCACGGGCAACCGTTGGGGCTGCCGCTGCCGAAGAATCAATCGAACAAATCGTCGACCATCTGGCAGGCGCGCACATGTGCTTTATCACCGCTGGTATGGGGGGCGGTACGGGCACAGGGGCCGCACCTATCATTGCGCAAGCCGCACGTGAATTGGGTGTTCTGACTGTTGGTGTTGTCACCAAGCCATTCCAGTTTGAAGGTGCCAAACGCATGCGTCAGGCCGAGGATGGTGTTGAGGCGCTGCAAAAGGTTGTTGATACGCTGATCATTATTCCAAACCAGAACCTCTTCCGTTTGGCCAATGAAAAAACCACCTTCACCGAAGCGTTCTCTATGGCGGATGATGTTCTGTATCAAGGTGTTAAGGGTGTGACTGACCTGATGGTCCGTCCCGGTCTGATCAACCTCGACTTTGCCGATGTGCGCGCCGTAATGGACGAAATGGGCAAGGCGATGATGGGTACAGGCGAGGCAGAGGGCGAAGATCGCGCCATCCAAGCCGCTGAGAAAGCCATCGCCAACCCGCTGCTGGACGAAATCAGCCTGCGTGGTGCCAAGGGTGTCTTGATCAACATCACGGGTGGTGCCGATCTGACCTTGTTCGAATTGGACGAGGCCGCCAACCGTATCCGCGAAGAAGTGGACCCAGAGGCGAATATCATCGTTGGTTCCACATTGGACGAAAACATGGGCGGCATGATGCGTGTCAGCGTTGTGGCAACGGGCATTGATGCAACTGACGTGAACACAGAAATGCCTGTGCCGCGCCGGTCGATGAGCCAGCCGCTGAAGCAAAACGTGATTGCCGAAGACGCGCCAAGGGCGGCAGCTGCATCTGTTGTTGCAGAAACATCTGCACAAGATGACCGTCAGCGCATGTTTGAAGACCTTGATGTGCAGCGTGTTGCCGCACAGGATCAAGCCGAAGACATCTTTGCCGAAGAAACAAATGACGACAGCGATGGCCTGCCACCGCCTGCCTATCAGCCACAGGTGGCGGCGTTTGAACCACGTCAAGAAGAGACACTGGAAGCGGAGCCAGAGGCATTTGTCGCACCCCGCGCACCTGCACCCGGCACACCATCGCCAGAAGCATTGGCGCGTCTGCGTGCTGCGGCACAACGGTCATCGTCTGAACAGCAACAGCGCCCTGTTGCGGCCCAACCACAACAACAGCAGCAACAAGCTGCTGCACGGCCACAAGCGGATGAAAAACCACGGTTTGGGATCAATTCTTTGATCAACCGGATGACTGGCCATGCAGAGGGTGAAACGCAGCCACAGCGCCCTGCGCGCCAACAGCCACCCGTGCAAACACGTGCATCTGCGGCGGCTCCACAGCCCCAGGACGCACCGGATGCAGATCAAGAACGCATCGAAATTCCTGCATTTTTGCGCCGTCAAGCGAATTAATTCAGTCACATATTCAGGTTTCGGGGCTGCCTTCGGGCGGCCCTTTTTCTTTTAAAAACATGCGTTTAAAAAACAGCAAGCGTGTTTGCGCCCAATTGTTACGGCCATGTTTCAGTCGGTTACAAAGCTTGAATTGTGTATTCACCGCCCCCCCCATAGATCATTGATCAAGCCCAGACACCGATCTGGGAGTGATAAGGATCAGTCCTGTGCAAAATACGATCAAGTCAACGATTAGCTTTAGCGGTAAGGGTTTACACTCTGGCCAACCTGCGACAGTGACTGTTCGGCCAGCTGGTGTGCACCATGGCATCTGGTTTTCCCGTTCTGACGTGGCTGTTGGTGATCGGATGATTCCGGCGCGCTGGGATGCGGTCAATCGCTCACCTCTTTGCACCAAACTGGAAAACGCTGCGGGTCTGTCGATCTCAACTGTTGAACATCTGATGGCCGCCCTTGCGGGCTGCGGCATCCACAATGCGCTGATCGAAATTGATGGCCCCGAAGTGCCGATCCTTGACGGCTCCGCTATTCCTTTTGTGCGCGGTTTTATGCAGCGCGGCATCCGCAGCTTGTCTGCGCCTGTAATGGCTTATGAAGTCCTGAAAACAGTGACCGTTACTGAGGGCGACGCATCCGCGACTCTGAGCCCTTCGGACACACTGCGCATTGATTTTGAGATTGATTTTGTCGACGCTGCAATTGGTCATCAACAGAAATCATTGGTGATGAACAACGGCTCGTTCGCCCGTGAACTGTGTGACAGCCGTACATTCTGCCGCAAGGCGGATGTGGACGCGATGCAGGCCAATGGTCTGGCATTGGGTGGTCGGTCTGGTGAAAACGCAGTTGTGTTTGAAGGTGATCACGTGGTCAGCCCGGGTGGCCTGCGTCACGCAGATGAACCTGTGCGTCACAAAATGCTGGACGCTTTGGGTGATCTGGCGTTGGCCGGGGCACCACTTTTGGGCCATTACACAGGTAAACGTGCGGGCCATTCCCTGACTAACACCTTGTTGCGAAATCTTTTTGCGACACCAGGTGCGGTGCGTATGGTGGAATGTGATGCGACAATGGCGTCGCGTTTGCCGGGTCACGGTTTGGTCTGGGATGAGATCCCGCAGGTTGCGTGAAACACGTTGGTTTCGCCTGACAATTCCCTCAATTTGATCTTTGAAACGACTGACCCCATTGATCGGACTCGATTGGGCATGTATTCAATCACAAAGGTAATCTAGGGTGCAGTTGTCGCTTTTCATGTGACGGGCCACCACTTAGTGTCAAATGGGCGTTTTGCAAAGCAAATTATTGTGCTAGCTAAGGCGCAGCAGGGGTCAAAAATGGCCATGGGTGAGACGATGCAAAGGATGCAGGCATGACAATTGCGGGATCGCGTATGCGAGTGATTGGTGCAGTATGCGTTGTTGCAGCGCTTGCGGCCTGCGGCAATCGTGATACCGGGCGTTTCACGTCTAACTTCTTTAACTCCCAGGAAATTCCGCTTGAAACCTATTCAGCCGAACAAATTTTCGAGCGTGGTGAATTCGAGTTGAACCGCAGTCGCCCCGAAGACGCGGCATTTTATTTTGCTGAGATCGAGCGGCTTTATCCCTATTCTGACTGGGCCAAACGCGCATTGATCATGCAGGCGTTTTCCTATCATCAAGATCAGGATTACCCCAACAGCCGGTCCGCAGCGCAGCGGTTTATCGACTTTTATCCAGATGATGATGATGCCGCTTATGCGCAGTATCTTCTGGCGCTGAGCTATTACGATCAGATTGACGAAGTGGGCCGCGATCAAGGCCTGACCTTCCAGGCGTTGCAATCTTTGCGGTTGGTGATCGAAAATTACCCAGACAGCGAATATGCCAAATCCGCAATTTTGAAGTTTGATTTGGCATTTGACCATCTTGCGGGCAAGGAAATGGAAATTGGGCGCTATTACCTGCGACGTGATAACTATACCTCTGCGATCAACCGTTTCAGGGTGGTTGTTGAAGATTTCCAGACCACAACCCACACCGCTGAGGCACTGCACCGTTTGGTCGAAGGCTATTTGGCATTGGGCCTGACACAAGAGGCCCAGACTGCCGGGGCCATTCTGGGCCACAACTATCAATCCACGGATTGGTATGAAGACAGCTATAAATTACTGACGGGTCAGGGACTTGAGCCGAAGTTCTACAAGAACAACTGGTTGGGTGCGATCTATCGTCAGACGATTAAAGGCGAGTGGTTGTAAGGGCAGTGTCGCCCGCCAACCCGTTGGGGCAACACCATGCTGCGCGGACTTGATATCTCGGACATGCTGATCATTGATCGGTTGGAACTTGCGTTTCAACCGGGGCTTAATGTGCTGACAGGCGAAACAGGTGCGGGCAAGTCGATCTTGTTGGATTCGCTGGGGTTTGTATTGGGCTGGCGCGGCCGCGCTGATCTGGTGCGCCAAGGGGCGGAGCAGGGCGAGGTCACCGCATGGTTTGACCTGGCAGATGATCATCCGGCACATGCGGTTCTGACCGAGGCAGGCTTGCCCGGCGGTCCTGAACTGATCATGCGCCGTATCAACAGCAGCGATGGCCGCAAAACAGCTTGGGTCAATGATCGGCGGTGTTCAGGCGAGGTGCTGCGCGAGCTGTCCGAAACTTTGGTTGAATTACATGGCCAGCATGATGACCGCGGCTTGCTGAACCCGCGCGGGCATCGGGCGATTTTGGATGATTTTGCGGGCAATGATGCAGCAAAGGCCAAGGTGCGTGCGGCTTGGTCCGCGCTGGCCACGGCCCGCAAAGCGGCTAAGCAGGCAGCAGCGCAGCGTGAGGCGATCAAGGCCGAAGAAGAGTTCCTGCGCCATGCGGTGGCCGAGCTGGACAAGCTGAACCCGCAAGCAGGGGAAGAGGCCACGCTGGACGCCAAGCGGCGATTGATGCAGGGGGCCGAAAAAATTCGTGCCGATGTGGTCAATGCCTATGAAATTATGGGGCAGGGCGGTGCCGAAACATCACTGGGTGACGCCCTGCGCTGGCTTGATGGGGTGGCCCACAAGGCCGAAGGGGCACTGGAGGCCCCGATGGCGGCGTTAAACCGGGCGATGATGGAACTTGACGACGCGATGTCGGGGGTGGCTGATGCCATTGACGCGATGTCGTTCAACCCGATTGAATTGGAAGAGACAGAAGAACGGCTATTTGCGATCCGTGCTTTGGCCCGCAAGCATGAAGTGGCACCAGATGACCTTGCCGGGTTCGCTGACACCCTGCGGGAAAAGCTGGATGCGCTGGATGCAGGGGAGGCGCAGCAGGCCGCGCTGGAAAAAGCCGTGCGAGACGCGCAAGATGGGTATGACACGGCGGCAGATACGCTGGGGCAGGCCCGGCGCAAAGCAGCGGTAAAACTCGACAAAGCGGTGTCGTCCGAACTTGCCCCGTTGAAAATGGAACGCGCAGTATTTGCGACCCAGATCACGTCAGAGAACGCCGGGCCAGAGGGCCGCGATGCCGTGTCTTTTACTGTGGCCACCAACCCGGGCGCACCCGCTGGCCCCTTGGGCAAGATCGCGTCCGGGGGTGAGCTGAGCCGTTTTCTATTGGCGCTGAAAGTTTGTTTGACCCAAGGCCAATCTGGCCTGACATTGATTTTTGACGAAATTGATCGCGGCGTCGGCGGTGCCACCGCAGATGCGGTTGGGCGCCGGTTGGCGGCATTGGCTGCTGATGGTCAAGTGTTGGTCGTGACCCATTCGCCGCAGGTCGCGGCCCTTGGGGCGCATCATTGGCGCGTCGAAAAGGCGGTCAGTAAGGGCACGACAACATCCACCGTGACACCGCTGTCGCAATCCGAAAGGGTGGATGAAGTTGCACGAATGTTGGCTGGGGACGTGATCACAGATGCTGCACGCGGGGCGGCAGAGGTGTTGTTGGCCGGGTGATGATCCAAAATGCGATTATATGCACTGATTTTCCCGCACTGGCCCACATGACATGCTTGACCTGATGGCCCCACCGACATGATCATGTGCCCCTATGAGTGATCCGTCCCCCTCTTTTTTGTCGCAACAATTCCACCTTGCAAAATCTTCCTGCAAACGTGGGGTTGAGGTCATGCGTCTGCGCGGCCCGGGCAAGATCACGTTTTGGTTTATCGCCCTGATGGTCGGCATCGCGGCGGGGTTTGCCGCGTTATTTTTTCGAAAAGGTATCAACTGGTTACAGGCCGCTCTTTATGGAACAGATGATGTGCAGCATCTGCACAGCTTTATCACAGGGCTGCCGTGGTATTGGGTGGTTCTTATCCCGACCTTTGGCGGTTTAACGGTTGGTCTGATTCTTCATCATTTCACCCGTGATGCGCGGGCGCGATCGGTGGGTGATGTGATCTTGGGGGCCGCATTGCATAACGGCAGGGTCGAAACCCGTGCCGGAATCGCCTCGGCCATCGCGTCTTGGATCACCTTGTCGACAGGCGGTTCCTCTGGCCGGGAAGGGCCTGTGGTGCATATCGCGGGCGTCATTGCTACGTGGGTCAGTCGCCGGATCAACGCGGATGGCATCACGGGACGTGACCTGCTGGGCTGTGCCGTGGCCGCCGCCGTTTCCGCTAGTTTCAATGCACCCATCGCTGGTGCGCTTTTTGCGCTTGAGGTGGTTTTGCGCCATTTCGCAGTGCATGCCTTTGCGCCCATTGTCATCGCGTCGGTTGCCGGAACGGTGATCAACCGGATTGAATTTGGCGGGGTGACGGAATTTGTGCTGCCAACCTACGGTGATGTGCAGTTTTACGTTGAATTGCCCGCCTTCCTATTGCTGGGCCTGACCTGTGGATTGATCGCCGTTGCATTGATGCGCAGTATTTTCTGGGCCGAGGATTTTGGCAATTACATCCAAGACCGTACCGGGCTGCCCCGGTGGCTGCGTCCGGCGGTGGCGGGGGCGCTGTTGGGGGCGCTGGCGCTGTGGTTCCCCCATATCATCGGGGTCGGGTATGAAACGATGTCGCTGGCGCTGACGGGCCAGCTGGACCTCTATCAGGTGATCGTTTTTGCCATGCTTAAGGTGGCTGCTGTGTCGATTACCCTTGGGGGCCGTATGGGCGGCGGCGTGTTTTCGCCCTCGCTCATGATTGGGGCGCTGGCGGGACTGGCCTTTGGGTTGATCGCAACCAGCATTTTCCCGGATGTGTCCGGGTCATCGTCGCTTTATGCCTTGGCGGGCATGGGGGCGGTGGCTGCGGCGGTCCTTGGTGCGCCGATATCGACAACTTTGATTGTGTTCGAATTGACCGGGGATTGGCAGACTGGCCTTGCGGTGATGGTCGCGGTCAGCATGTCCACGGCCCTTGCCTCGCGGATTGTCGACCGCAGTTTCTTCCTGACCCAGATGGAGCGGCGTGGCATTCATCTGGCGGCGGGGCCGCAGGCCTATTTGCTGACGATGTTCACCGTTGCTCGCACCATGCGGCACCCTGATGATGAACGCGCGGCAGATGAGGATCAGTGTTGGACGTTGATCAACGCGGGCACTTATATTGATGGCGCTGCAACGCTGGAGGCGGCGATGCCGATCTTTGATCAGTCGCGCGTTCGGTTTATCCCGGTTGTGACGCTTTCCGCTGATGCGCCGCCTGTCCTGCTTGGTGCGCTGTTCCACGTCGATGCGTTAAAGGCCTATAACCGTGCGTTGGCGGCCACTGCGGCTGAGGAACATTCGTAATGGTGTGGCTGCCTAAATCTGTTCGACAGTGATTTCGTCAATTGGGTAAAACGCAAGGTGATCCTTGATCGCCGCCACATCCGCCTTTGGATTTTCATAAGACCAAACCGCGTCATTCAACGTCCGGCTTTTTGTCACCACTGAAAAATACGTGGCATCGCCCTTGTGCGGGCAGTGCGATGTTTTGTCCGAGGCATCCAGAAACGCCATGGCAATGTCACCGCGCGGAAAATATACCACGGGTGGATAATCCCCTTCGGTCAATTGTAGCGCATGTGTGCTTTCGCCCAAAACAGCACCGCCCGCGCGTACTGTCCATGTGCCTTCGGCCGGGGTGATCTTAATGTGGTCAGCCATGGTGTGTACCTTTGCGAAATGGATAAGAGAGAAGAGCCTAAAGCGGCGCAGTTACCGCATCCAACCACAGTTTTGCCTCTGGTGATAGGCGTGGCCCGATTTTTTGTGCAACGTCTGCGTGATAGTCGTTAAGCCAGCTCAGTGCGGCAGTTTCGAGCATTTCAGGAACAATCAGGCGGCGGTCAATCGGTGCAAAGCTCAGCGTTTGCCAATCGAGCATTTTACGGTGTGCATCACCGCCGGGCAAGTTTGCAGCCCCGCGCACCACCAACAGGTTTTCGATGCGAATACCAAAGGCACCTTCGCGGTAATATCCCGGTTCATTGGATAAGATCATTCCAGCCATCAGTGGCACATGACTGACCTTGCTTAATCGTTGCGGCCCTTCGTGAACACTCAGATAAGCTCCAACGCCGTGCCCTAACCCATGGTCAAAATCCTGCCCGGCCATCCACAACGGCACCCGGCCAATCATCTCAATGTCCCGCCCAGCCAGCCCGTGTGGCCAGCGCAGACGGCTCATCGCGATCATCCCCGACAGCACTCGGGTGAACGCCACGCGGGCCTCATCACTTGGCACGCCAATGGCCACGGTGCGGGTGATATCGGTGGTGCCGTCCAGATATTGCCCGCCTGAATCCAGCACCAGTAAATGGCCGTCTTCAAGCGTGCTGTCGGTTTCTTCGGTTACCCGGTAATGCATGATCGCGCCGTTTGGCCCGGTGCCAGCGATGGTTTCAAAACTGATGTCCTGCAAAGCATTGTCGCGGCGGCGGCAGGTTTCCAATTGGGTCACCACTTGCGTCTCTTTCAGGCTGCCGGGGGGGTGGGCATCAAGCCACGCCAGTAGTTCGCACAGCGCCGCCCCATCGCGCAGATGGGCCTGGGCAGAGCCTGCAATTTCTGCCGGGTTCTTGCAGGCTTTGAGCAGTGCACAGGGGTCATCGCCCCAGACCGTTCGGTCGCCCAGCGTATCGGCGATAATCACCGGGACCGATTGTTTGTCCAACCGCACGGGGCCGGGCAGAGTGGCCAGATGTGTCAGCAGATCACCCGGCGCACGGACGGTCACCTGATCGCCCAGATGATCGGCAAGGCTTGCAACCTTTTTCGGTTCAATAAACAGGTCCACGGTGCCATCGCCGTGCAAAATGCCAAACCCATGCGCCACCGGGTTGCGCGGAATGTCCGCACCGCGGATGTTCAACAGCCAATTCAGGCTATCTGGCAAGGTGATGACGGCAGATGATTGTCCCGCATCGCGCAGGGTCTTACCCAGCCGCGCCCGTTTGTCCGCATGGCTTTCGCCCGCAAATTCAAGCGCATGGGCCTTGGCATCCATCATCGGCGGGGCAGGCTGATCTGCCCAAATCCGGTCCACCAGATTGGCACAGCGCCGCATCTCAATACCGCTGCCCGCCAGTCCCTCTTGCAGCGTCGCCAATTGTCCTGCGGTGTGCAGCCACGGGTCAAAGCCCACAACGCCGCCATTTGGCAATTGCTCCGTCAACCATTCGGCAAGGCTTACCTCGGGCCATGGCACCGGGGTGAACTCTGCCGCGACCTGCGCCTTGACTTGGGTGCGATAGCGCCCGTCGATGAACACGCCTGCGACATCGCGCAAAACTGCACAAAATCCAGCCGATCCTGTAAATCCGGTTAACCACGCCAAACGATCATCGCGTGGTGCGACATATTCGCCCTGATGGGCATCGGCACGCGGGATCAGGAAACCATCAAGTGTTTCAATACTCAATTCTGCGCGCAAAGCCTTTAAGCGGGGCGGTCCCTGTTCAGGCCGTGCTGTTACCTCAAAAGATTGAAACATCGTCTTGGTTCTTTTCGCGCTAGATATTTAAAAGTCAGGTCTTAGCCCGCGCGGCGCATGCCCATAACGCGCGCCCGTGCCCGCGGATCACTGTCGAAAAGGGCGGCCAGTTGTTCGGTCATCGCGCCCGCCAATTGTTCAACATCGGTAATGGTCACCGCACGTTCATAATAGCGGGTCACATCATGCCCAATCCCGATCGCCAGCAGTTCCACCGCCTTGCGCTTTTCCACCATCGCAATCACATCGCGCAGGTGCTTTTCCAGATAATTGGCCGGGTTCACGGACAGGGTGCTGTCGTCCACCGGCGCGCCATCGGAAATCACCATCAGAATTTTGCGGGCTTCGTGCCGCGCGATCATCCGGCGGTGCGCCCATTCCAGCGCCTCACCGTCGATGTTTTCTTTCAGCAGACCTTCTTTCATCATCAGACCCAAATTGGGTCTTGTCCGCCGCCATGGGGCATCCGCAGATTTATAGATGATATGGCGCAAATCGTTCAAGCGGCCGGGCTGCACGGGGCGACCATCATTCAGCCATGCCTCGCGGGCTTGGCCGCCTTTCCAGGCGCGGGTGGTGAAGCCGAGGATTTCGACCTTCACATTGCAGCGTTCCAGCGTGCGGGCCAGAACGTCAGCACAGATCGCCGCGATAGAGATCGGGCGACCCCGCATGGAGCCTGAGTTGTCGAGCAGCAGCGTCACACAGGTGTCGCGGAATTCGGTGTCTTTTTCGACCTTGAACGACAGCGGCGTGGTCGGGTTGGCCACGATCCTCGCCAGACGACCCGCATCAAGCGTGCCTTCCTCAAGATCAAATTCCCAAGATCGGTTTTGCTGCGCCTGCAAGCGGCGCTGCAATTTGTTGGCCAAGCGGCTGACAGCCCCTTTCAGCGGCTCCAACTGCTGATCCAGATAGGCGCGCAGGCGTTCCAGCTCGACCGGATCGGCGAGTTCTTCGGCCCCGATGATCTCATCTTCGCTGTCCATATAGACCAGATAATTCGGGTCGGCGTCTGACACGGGCTGCGGGGCAGGTGGCTCCATCGGGGCGTCACCGTCGGGCATTTCGGCCTCGTCACCCAATTCCTGATCGGCCATGTCATCCATGCTGACCTGGGCTTGGGATGCGTCTTGGCTGTCTTCTTGCGACTGCTCTGGTGATCCTTCGGCCTCTTCATCGTCCTGATCATCTTGCCCGGTGCTGTCAGGGTCTTGCTCTTCTTCTGAGCCTTCCTCGGCCTCGTCTTCTTGATCCTCATCCATCTGGTCAGGATCATCGCCCAATTGATCGCCATAGCCCAGATCACTGATCATCTGACGGGCAAATCTGGCAAAGGCGGATTGATCATCCAAAATGTCGGTCAAATGATCCAGCGTGCCGCCCGCGCTGTCCTCAATAAACCCGCGCCACAGCTCCATCGCGTTTTCAGCGCCCGCAGGCAGGTCGCGGCCCGTCGCCAGATGCCGCACCAGATAGCCCGCCGCGGTGGCCAGTGGAATGTCACTGGCCTGTTTGGCCTGATCATAGCCCTTGCGCAGGGCCTCGTGTTTGATTTTGACGTCAATGTTGCTGGCGGTGCCGGGCATGTCGCGTGCGCCAACGGCCTCGCAACGCGCGGTTTCCATCGCCTCATACAGATCACGGGCCATATCCCCCTGCGGCGCATAACGCGCATGGGTCTGGCCATTGTGATAGCGACGGTTGAGCGCCAAAGCATCCGCCGTGCCACGGGCCAGCAATACTTCCTCACGGGTCATCCGGCGGCTGACCTGCGGCAATCGCATGGTGTCGCCGGTCATCCCCGAAGGGTCCACCGAATAGCTGACGTTCAATTCAGGATCATTGGCCATCACCTTGGAGGCTTCGGCCAACGCCTTTTTGAACGCGTCTGCGGGGTTGTCAGATGGTTTAGTCATGACAAGACACCTATGCTTTCGAGGGTTGCACCACCAGTCGCAAGACGGGCCAGCACATCGACATGCACATCGAGTGCATCAATAACTTTATAGTCAACTTTGGCTGCGTCGAACGCAAGGTTCAGATCAGTTCCTGCGAGGACAATCGCGTCGGCACCATGATCATCTACCATCCGTTGACCTGCATCAATGAAGGTGTTGCGCAATGCCTCTGAACACTGTCCTGCGACCGCCATATCTTGATAGCATTGGCCCAATTCTTCGATCTCGTTATCCAATGCGACGGCCTTGGTCCTTTTCAATTGCCCATACAGACGGGTTTTCATCACAACCCGCGTGCCCAAAAGGCCGACTTTCTTGATGCCTTGGCTGTGAAAATAGGCATCCAATGGTGCCACGGCGCTGACAAGTGGCAATGCAGACAAGCGTTTGGTTTCATCAAAGCAATAATGCCCACCAAGCGATGTGATTGCCGCACAGTCAGCGCCTGCGTATTTTAAGCGATCAATAAGCTTGGCAAAGATGCGCGCCTGCGTTTCTCGGTCTTCGGCAAGGTTGTTGCGGATCAACTCATGGACGTCTGCATGCACAATTGTGATGTCCGCGTTTGCGCCAAGTGCTGTAATGGCAGCGGTCAAACGTTGGTAGTATACCACCGTTGCTGCAACACCGATGCCGCCAATCAATCCAATATGCAGCCGTGGTCCGTTCACCCCAAACTCACACTCGCCGCTGACTCTGGCAATTCTTCATCGAACAAACGCTGATAGAACTCCGCCACGGTCTGGCGCTCCAATTCGTCACATTTGTTGAGGAACGACAGCCGGAAAGCATAGCCGACATTGCGGAAAATCTCAGCATTCTGGGCCCATGCGATAACCGTCCGTGGCGACATCACCGTGGACAATTCACCGTTCATAAACGCAGTACGGGTCAGGTCGGCAACGGTCACCATCTGCTTGACCTTTTTGCGGCCCTCAGCGGTGTTGTAATGCGGGTTCTTGGACAGAACGATTGCTACTTCTGCATCAATCGACAGATAGTTCAGCGTGGCCACCAGTGACCAGCGGTCCATCTGACCTTGGTTGATTTGCTGGGTGCCGTGATACAGGCCCGTTGTATCGCCCAGACCCACGGTGTTGGCGGTCGCGAAAATGCGAAAGAACGGATGTGGGGTGATAACCTTGTTCTGGTCCAACAAGGTCAGCTTGCCGTCGGTTTCCAGCACCCGCTGGATCACAAACATCACGTCGGCACGGCCTGCGTCATATTCATCAAAGACGATGGCGGTGGGGTTGCGCAGCGCCCAAGGCAGGATGCCTTCCTGAAACGCGGTGACTTGTTTGCCGTCGACCAGTTTGATCGCGTCCTTGCCGATCAGATCAATTCGGCTGATGTGACTGTCAAGATTGACGCGCACGGTGGGCCAGTTCAGCAGGCTTGCCACCTGTTCGATGTGCGTCGATTTGCCCGTGCCGTGATAGCCTTGGATCATCACCCGGCGGTTATGGGTGAACCCCGCCAGAATGGCCAAGGTGGTGTCGGGATCAAATTTATACGTGCTGTCAATGTCTGGCACCCGGTCTGTGCGCTCAGCAAAACCCTTGACCACCATATCGGTATCAATGCCAAAGACGTCACGAACGGAAATCTCTTCGGTTGGTTTCGTGTTGATGTCCAATGCGCCGTCGTCCATGCCGTATCTTCCTTATCTCTCAAGCGCCGCACCTTTGCGACGCGCGTATCTGGTGCAACATATCGCGGTGAGGCGCAAGGGAAAGGGGGAATTGGCATCATCCTGTATTGCCAGTTTTGTTCAGGCCGTGAAGTTTTTCCCAGCCTGCACAAATGCTGCACAAGTGCTGCGGCAATTCTATGCGGTGCTGCGGGTATCTTGGCTGAAACAACCCAAGGATACTTTGATGAATTTATCACAGCTCAAACCCTCACATCTTCGGCTGCGACTGGCGGGCCTGACCGCGGCTGCGGGCGGCATAGTTTCTGTCGCCATGGTGCTATTTGGCGGATCAACAGCGCGGTTTTTACCAACGGGTGATGGGTTTCATGTGGCCGCCGTTCTGGGTGCGGGATTGGCTGGGCTGGCCCTTGCCCCGACTTTTGGGCGGCCCGGCTGGTTGGGTTGGATTATGGCAACCATTGGTGCGGTCGGTGCAACGCTGCTTGGCGCTTTTGCCGGAGCTGCGATGATCGGTCTGGTTTTTGGTCAAGCATTGATCGGTTCACTGGGATTGGTGGCCATCCTGGGGGCCGCCGAGAACCCCGTCGCGGTGCTGATTTGGGGGCTGACCATGGCGGCCCTGCATCTGGAAGCAGGCCGCGTGCGGCAGCGCCTTGCGGTCAGTCCTTAAAGTTTCGACTGCCCTTCAACTGATCCCACGCCCAGACGACCTGTTGCAATTGCTCTTCTTGCGACCGGTCCCCCCCATTCATATCGGGGTGCAGCACCTTGATCAGCAGCTTATAGGCTTTGCGGATTTCTGGTTTGGTCCAAGTGTCCTTGGCCTCCAAAATCTCCAATGAGCGACGCTCGGTAGGGGGTAAACGGCGCCCTGCCTGCGGCCCACGTCCGGGGTTTTGCGTGGCATTTGCCCCCAACACCTGATGCGGGTCCTCAATGCCTAGCCGCGCCCATGCCCGCGCTTCGGGGTCACCCAGCGGCTTGGTCGGGCGTTCCCAGACCTTATCATTGGACATCTGCGCGTTCAATTCGGCCTCGGTTGTGCCGTCAAAGAAATTCCATTTCAGGTTATATTCACGCACATGCGCCTGACAGAACCAGAAAAAGTCATCCAATACATCCGGGGCTTTGGGCGCGCGGAATTTTCCTGCCTCTTCGCAGCCTGCATGGTCACACACCCTGCGAGAGGTTTCCGATGCACCGGACATGCCGCGGCGGCCACGTGGATTCTTCTTTTTCGACGACGACACTGACATGTCGAAACCAAATGGATCTGCTTTAGCCATGGGATAGACCTTTCCGACTCAGGCTGGTCACTTTAGACGCTGTGGGGCGAGATTGAAGGGGGTAGGATAAAAAAATGTCAGTTAACAAAATGTCAGTGACCCAAGAGATTGAAGATAAACTGCGCACAGCCTTTGCGCCGCGGGTGCTAGAGGTGGTGGATGACAGCGAAAGCCACCGCGGCCATGGTGGATATCAGGAGGGCGGCGAAAGTCATTTCAACGTGATGATCAGGTCTGATCATTTCAAGGGGCTGTCCCGTGTTGCGCGGCACCGGGCGGTGCATGGCGCGTTTGGGGCCGACCTGATCGGGCGTATTCATGCGCTGGCCCTTGATCTGGACGTTTAAAACCGTAGCTTAGTCCTTTGGTTTTGAAGAACTCCTTGCCGCAGCAAGGCTGCTGAGAGAGGCCCCGATATCTCCGATACTGCTGGTATCTTCAACACCGTTGTCCCACGGGTCCGGCGCGTCTGATTTGGTGTTCTTGCGCGGCTCATCAGGTTTTACCACGATCTGTTCCGGTTCAGGTTCCGTTTTGGCGGTGTCTTCGGGCGGTGTTGCATCTGGCGCGGGCAGTAGCTCGGGTTTGAACAACTCCGTATCGGTTTCGCGCAACCGCCGAAACACCAACACATTGCGCCATTCGGTGGTCGACCCGGTCAAGCCGACCCGTTCAATCGAAGGCAAGGTCTCGGCGCGTTGATATTCCCAGCCATATCCCGCCAACCCGTTCATCAATTCCTGAAGCCCATGCGAAAACCGCGCCTCGGCCCCTTTGACACCTTTGCCCTTCAACCCCTTAGCCGGGGCGGGAACAACTTTGTATTCGTAACGGGGCATGAATGGCCTCTGCACTGATTAGAGGTTTGCTATAGCAAGCGGTGGCGGATTGGGAAAGGGCGCAGGTTAGTCGAGCGCGTCGAGGCGGGATTGAAGTACTAGGAATTACGCTTGCAAAATGACCATTTAGCTCACCTGCGGCGTTGTTTCACAAGTTTCTTGGCACGAGGTTCTAATACTTTGACGCTATTTAGCCTGCCATGTGACCATATATAAATACTTATCTGACTTTCGCACAATGGCTGGTAGGATGGGATTACACGTGTAGGAACTGATAAATACATCATCATTCCAACGATACAATCTACTTTGGCTGTCCGTAGGGATCCAAACGCGCTTTAATTCGTTGGCGTTCTGCAAGCCAGATTGCGTTGCATGATTTGAGGTCGCGACAGACATCGTTTTTCTCATTGTACGTATCATCTGGATCTAAAATCACTGGTGGGCGAATGAAACGTCTATTCCTTTCAAAGAATGTCCCGCATAGTTCACGTACATCTTTCCAAGAGTTGAACTTTTTGCCATTGAGCCGATCTTCAATAACAGAGAGCCCTTCATCCGAACCGGTATCAATCCAGAAAACAGGATACCCGCGACTGCCAATTACACCTTTCAACGGCACGCGACCATCATACCCAAGCCTGAAATCATCTTTTTTTATCATGGCGCTCCGATGCAGAGCGTCAAACCGATCACTGGTGTTATTGCTTAGTAAATAAGCGATTTCTGCTGAAACCATTGTTTTTCGAGGCTGAGCAAGAGAGGCGAGGCGAAAACCCGTATCAACTGAGGGTCCTACGTAGTCTACAACAAGCTTACTTTGCTTTGGGTTTTTTTGATCTAACCACGTTTGCTTAAGAAAGAGATCTCTGCCTGTCGGGCTGGATGATGAAAGCAGTCTCTCTAACTCAGCAAATCCTGCGGACAAAATAACTTCTTTGTTTGTCATTGGGAAGCCCGCAGTCCAAGCTGCTCCCTTTACATCAAGATTGCTAGATCTGTATCTCGCCGGCATTTCAATGTGATAACCTCGAGACGAATACGCATCTTCGGATAGAAATTTTATATCCCCATATAAAACTTTTCGAAAAAATATGAGAGCGTTACAGAATGCAATTAGTAAGCAAAACAATTCTTGAAAATTATAGATTTCAATTGAGTAAAGAACTTCATCACCCGCTAGTTTCCATCGCTCAATGCGATCTGGAGAAAGGCGAGGGGAACACGGGTGCTCGTCTTGGTATCGAGCGCAAAAATCGCTATCGATTGCTAGCACTCGTTCAAGCTCAACTAGCAGAATATTATGGAAGCGTGAATAAAAATCGGAAACAAAAAAATACCAGGAATCACCTGGTAGCCCACCGTCATTTTCATCAGTTTCAAATGGTGAGTACTTTTGCTTGAGGGCAGTTGAACCAACAAGATCAGCGCTCAGGAATAATCGAAAACAGGGTCGAATGGCAGGTTCAAGTTGATCAAAAAAATCTCTATTTCTTTCCATGTTTACCGTAGTACTCAAGTTGGGCCTCAACTAAGTAGCTATCTACCTTCGCTATGCTCGCGATCTCTTTGATAGATAATCCATCTTTCTTGAGCTTTGTAATAAATTGAATGGGGATTAAAAAGTTTATAGCAAAAATGTTTGCCTCTCGTTCCGCGTTACCATTATCATATCGTCCTGCCATCATATGTCGACCGTCAGGGCGTTTCGGATTGTCCCGAAAGTGTAAGACATAGTGACCTAACTCATGGGCAATGGTGAAGCGTTCGACTGCCGCAGAATCTCCTTTCGAAGTCCAAACGATGAATTGACTATTTGCCTGCACCCAAATTGAGCCTTTAGGTCCTTTTCCAAAATCCCAAAACTCAGTGGGCCAAATTTTTCCATTCAGTTTATGTACGATTTGTTCCAGGTTACCGCCAGGTTTATATCTAATCTCATTGGAAAAGCGTTTAGCCGAGGATACAAGTTCGAAGTCCGATAACCCTCTTGCCCGAGGTCTAAAAATGTCTTTTTTATATGATCCTTTTAAATATTTATCTTGGACTAAGCCTTCGCTACCCACACTAAATGGATCCTCAAAAAAGGATTGCTTTATGACCATGGGATACCTCCTTTATGAAGTTGCATATAGCAAAACAAATTTGTCAAGTAGTTGAGGCTTATATTGGTAACCCAGCAAAGTTAATTGGAGGTGCGGATGCGCGCATCCTGCGGATACGCTGCCTCGCGTCGATTGTTGCCGTGAAACGGGGGCTAGCCCCCGAGTTTCGCGGCAACAATCTCATTCACCGCCTTCGGATTGGCCTTGCCACCCGTGGCTTTCATCACTTGCCCCACAAACCAACCCGCCAGTTTCGGGTTGGCCTGCGCCTTGGCGACTTGATCGGGGTTGTCGGCGATGATCTGGTCCACGGCGGCTTCAATGGCACCGGTATCGGTGACCTGTTTCATGCCTTCGGTCTCAACAATCTCGGCAGGGTCGCGGCCAGTGGTATAGCTGATCTCGAACACGTCCTTGGCGATCTTGCCCGATATCGCATCAGAGGCGATCAGATCGATGATACCGCCGAGATGTGCAGGGCTGACCGGGCTGTCGGCGATGTCTTTTTCGTCTTTTTTCAGACGGCCAAAGAGTTCGTTGATCACCCAGTTTGCCGCCATCTTGCCATCGCGGCCTTGGGCGACGGCCTCAAAATAACCCGCGCTATCCAAATCAGCGGTCAGAACCGATGCGTCATAATCGCTTAACCCGAAGTCGCTGATAAAGCGCGCCTTCTTGGCGTCGGGCAGTTCGGGCAGGGTGGCGGCGATACCGTCGACCCATGCTTGTTCAATCTCCAGCGGCAACAGATCGGGATCGGGGAAGTAGCGGTAATCATGCGCTTCTTCCTTGGACCGCATGGAGCGGGTTTCTTGTTTATCCGGGTCAAACAGACGGGTTTCTTGCACCACTTCACCGCCTGCCTCAACGATGGCGATCTGGCGGCGGGCCTCGACCTCAATCGCTTGCTGGATAAAGCGCATGGAGTTCATGTTCTTGATCTCGCAGCGGGTGCCGAGGTGGGAAAAATCTTGGGTCTCAACGTATTTCTCGTATTGGCCAACCCGGCAAATCGAGACGTTCACGTCTGCACGCATCGCACCGGATTGCATGTCGCCATTACAGGTGCCCAAGTAACGCAGGATTTGGCGCAGTTTGGCAAGGAATGCAGCGGCCTCTTCTGGCCCGCGGATGTCAGGGCGGCTGACGATCTCCATCAAGCAGACGCCGACGCGGTTCAGGTCGACAAATGACATGTTGGGGTCCATGTCGTGAATGGATTTGCCCGCGTCCTGTTCCATATGGATGCGTTCCACTCGCACCAGCCGCGCGGTGCCATCGCCAAGTTCAACCAGCACTTCGCCTTCACCCACGATGGGATGATACAACTGCGAAATCTGATAGCCTTGCGGCAGGTCAGGATAGAAATAATTCTTGCGGTCAAAGGCGGATTTCAGGTTGATCTGCGCCTTGAGGCCGAGGCCCGTGCGCACGGCCTGTTCCACACAATATTCATTGATCACGGGCAACATACCGGGCATGGCCGCGTCCACAAAGGCGACGTTCGAATTGGGTTCGGCCCCAAATTTGGTGGAGGCACCCGAGAACAGTTTGGAATTGGATTGCACCTGCGCGTGCACCTCCATGCCGATCACCAGTTCCCAATCATGCTTGGCCCCGGCAATCACACGGGGTTTCGGGGTGTCATAGGTCAGGTCAAGCATCGGAGGCCTCGCGCGCGAAAAGGATCATTTGGGTCTTAGATCAGGTGCAACGGGGTCGCAAGTGGGGTGAGGGATTTGGTTAGGTGTCTTTGGCTTCAACGCCGAACATGAGCGCGGCCTCTTCATAGGCGGTCTTGGCCCAGCCATCGGGCACATTCTGAGCGGTTGTTTTGGACGACCAGAACACCCGTGAAATGCTCCCCGGTTGGCGCGCAATTCTCATGCCTTCATGTGCTCTTTGGAAGAGGTCCACTTTGTTGTCGTTTGGGAAAATCGGAACGATCGCCCCTGAAAATGATAGCGACCAATCGGAGCTGACCAATATTTCTGATTGGATGTGATGGTTGAAGTGTTTCACGATATCGCGTTGTAAACGAACGAGAAATCCAACAGCCTCTGCTTCGGTGCCGCCAATCAGAAAAAGAAATTCATCACCGCCAGTGTGTTTACGATACGCACGCTGCCACAGTTCCGACCGGATGGGGTCTTCGTCAAAGGGCATTTTGTAGATGCTTTCGCACCGTCGCATGGTTTTAGAAACGGATTGGGCAAAATATTCAATAATCTTGTCCCCGACCGGATATCCGTATTTCTGGTTAATTTCACCAAATTTGATCAGATCGATGAAAATGAGCTGATAGGGCGACGCGTATGAAACGCTTGCTACGATGCGTTCTAGGTCTACAAAAAATTGCTCCTGGTTTGGGATTTGAGTGACAACATCTGTCATCCGTAATTGTTCTGATTTCTCCAAAAGTGACGCCATCGCGGACATTTCAAGTTCAACGTTTTGTAGCTTTGAACGTGTGTAGAATAGCTTTGAATTCAGTATTTGGAAGGGAAGTGCAAAAGCAACCACCATCAGGCTGATGACCAAAAATGAGTTCATCGAGGAAGAATGTTCTAATAGTTGATTGAAGGTGGGTTTGAAGGGTTCATATACGGCCAAGATCGTGATCAGGGCCGCCACAAACCCCACGATTGCAACTATGATCTGCAACAGCGATTTTGGCTTGAACATTTTTTTCCCTTTTTCAGCATGTGGCCCGCTTTTTCAACTTGCCGGCTTTCCTGATGCCTCAAAGTTTAAGTGATTGGACGTTAAGCAGGATTTGCGATTGCACTGCCGCGCGTTATAGGCGGTCAGATATCAAAGTCTTCTTTGAACAGCGGGCCAATGACAAAAATGTTCTTTACCGGATTATTTTGCGTGGCCATATGGTATCCGTCTGTTGAAAATGCGTTGGATCGGTGAAAGTGTTAATAAAAGGTTAACGCAAAGAGGGGCCGTCTTGGCAAGTCTTGAATCTACCAACCAGTTGCGCATTCATGCCATCACTGCTGAATTGGCATTACTCCCGCATGTCGACGATTATGCAACGCAGTTGGTTTCGCTGGCTGATCCTTTGGTTTTTGTCCGTGTCGAACCTTTGCGATCAGGGCAAGGTGGTTTCGTGGTGACCGATCTAAATCATTCCGGTTGGTCACTTTTCCAAGAAGCACGCGCGATTGAAGCTTGTGTGCGCCTTTTTGGATCAGGCATTTTGCGCAGTTTATGGTTTGGCAAACCTCATCGGGTTCGGGTCAATGGGCTCGATAGTCAATCGGCTGAACTGAACCATTTGGAAAAAGTGCTCAAACAGCTTGCCCAATCTTGGCCCGCCTTCATTGACGCACCAGCGACACATAAGAATGACCTTTTTGGTGTCAATTTCCGGGTCGGACACCTCAAAAGTTAACGCCTCGTTAACCATTCTCCCTGAGGTTGCCTTTACTGTGCAAAATCCCGTTGCGTTTGTGAGGATCAATCATGTCATCAGCAGCAAGAGCCTTGGAAATTACTGAAATTGACTGGGCAAATGGTCATGTTTGGGTCGCGGATAAAGCGCCTTTGTTGGTTGATGCGCAGGCCAGCACCGTTGATTTTATTAGTGCGTCGCGCCCTAGTGGGGAACAGGTTCGGTTGCCCTCGCAGACTACGGAAATATTATATTATCCGGTTGAAGGTGGGGCCGTGCTGAAACCTCGGTACAAACCCTTAAAAGCTTGGGCGGTGATGGCGGCCTGCACAATCCTTTTGCCAGATGGTAACACAATGGAATCAGGTGTTGGCGCGATCCTTACGGAAGATGACAAAACATTCCATTTTGTTGAAGCGGAACGGTTTGAGCGTGATTTTGTGGTTGTCGGATATCGCGGCACACCGCGTCCCGCGACGCCGTTTTCAACCTGAGGATTAGGCCTTAGCTTGCCAAAGCGACGGGGCCTGTATCGGTAAAGACAATTTTTTGACCCGAGGATATTTCCCGCTGAAACAGGCTTGAGATAATGCGCATTGCATCATCGCGGCCCGATGCGGCGAAACGTTTGGGTGAATGTATCCGCAAATTATTGTCAAAACCACGTGCGGCGTGCGCCCAGATCATTGGATGCAATTCGGTCAGATGCTCGCGCACAATCCAGCGTGCACAATCGGCAATTTGGGTGCGCACCTGATCTGCTTCGTCATTGCCGGAAAACATCTGCCCGATGGCATTGGCGCAATAGGCCGCCATAAGGTTGGCGGTGTAGGGGTCCGGCCTGCGTACCAGAATGTCCCGCAGCCCTTCGATGAAAAATGGCAGGTCCAGATTTGCGCAGGCCTGATCATCGCAGGTGATTGCATCAAACATCACCCAAGTGTATCCGCCCGCACCCCAGATTTGCTGGGTGCGTGATGCGGTGCGTCGCGCTTCGAGTTCCAGTTCGGGGTAGCTGCCGCACCAGCGTGGCAACAGATAGTTGCCTAACGCCCGCATGGACCGTGGATTGGCAGGGTTCAAATCAATCAGCGCTTCATAACGGTCCGCGACGCTTCTGCGGCTTTGTTTCTTATCACCCACCAAAGCGCAGCAGGTCGCGGCAAGCAGAGGCGAATTTAATTCCTGACCGCAAAACGGCGATAAGATATCGCTGGCCCGGTCAAAATGCGCGGCAAAAGCTTCTTGGTTGCGGCGGGGCAGTTCGACATCCCATCCGGTGCCGCGCCATGCCCAGCCGATGTCGATATGGGCCTGCGCAACAATTGTGGCTATGACGTAATTATCAGGGAAGTCGGCCAAGACATACTCAAGCGCCTCAATGCCTGCCATCAAAGGCGCATCAAGAGGCGGGCTACCATCTCCCAGCGCGTGTTCCGCGGCCAAAACAACATCTGCCCGCGCCCCAAATGCAATCAGATCGGCCACAGGCATCGCGCCGGGCGTGATATTACGATTTTGATCTGCATCGTAGATGAGTTTGGCAATATCGCCCCAGCGTTCCTGACGCGCCAGTCGCTGGCCGTTGCGTTGATGTTTGTCGCGCAGCACTTCTTCGGCGGTAGGATCGGGGCAGGTAATATGCAGCAGCGTGTCTAGTTGCGCGGCATTTTGATCTGGCATTTGTGGTGTGCGCCGGCGTAATGGAACCGCTAAATGAGCATCGCTCGACGCATTTTTATGAGCGTCTGTCGTATAATTACGGGGTCTATTCAGGACCTTATCAATAAGACTATTCAGCAATTTCATTTCAGATTTCCAAATTTAATAATCGTTATTACACTTGGAAATATGCTGTTGTTTTGCGGCGTAACCATGGCATGAGCGCGGTGATCTCGGGATATTTTCGCACTTTTTACGTGCAAAGCCAGAAGATTGCCGCATTTAGAAGATGATTGGTTCCCCGATCAAAACGATCGCAGGATTATGGCATGGTTGTTTCGGCAAAACCTCAAATGTGGTGAAATTCTTGCCAAACATGCCGGAATAGCGTTGTTACTCAGGGTATGAAGTATATTTTTTTTGGGATGACGCTGGCTTTGTTGGCGTCGCCAACAGGTGCACAGACATTAGATGCAATGCGTCCACCCGAGAGGCGGGTGTCGGCAGAACATCCTGAGGTTGTGTCTCCGGGTGGTGCACGGGACGTTTCACAAAGCGAGGGCGATGGCAGTGTTTTGGCGATGCCAAATGTATCGGGTGATCCGTGGCAAATAATGTCCAGCGTAAGTGAAACCGTTGATCCAACAACAAGATTACCGAGGTTTTTTACGGATATTCGTCCGCCGGTGCGCAGTGGATTTTTGCCAAAGACACGGTGGCAGCACATGCGCGGCAATGAGGTTTGGACACGTGCCGCGCTTTCGGCATTAAAAGAACATGGTAAACCTTTGGTTGATATGGTGCCGGGCGACATTCAGACGTGGTGCCCCGCCTATGAGGCCGCGACGGACCGGGATCGCAGGGCATTTTGGGTCGGTTTTCTGTCGGCACTGGCGAAGCATGAAAGCACCTACAAGCCTTGGGCCGTTGGCGGTGGCGGACGCTGGTATGGGTTGCTGCAAATTTTGCCGGGCACTGCGCGGGGTTACAAATGTAACGTTGGGACCGGCGAGGCCTTGAAAAACGGCGCGGCGAATTTGAGCTGTGCCGTGCGCATCATGGCACATACCGTGCCACGTGATGGCGTGATCCATGGCTATAAGGGAGGGCGCGGGCGTGGCGTCACGGCTGATTGGGGGCCCATGCACAGCAAGGCCAAGCGGGGAGATATGGCAAGATGGCTGCGCAAGCAGAACTATTGCAAACCGATCAATGCCACGCGGCCCCGGTCGCGCCCGTAACGACCCTTATTGAAGCAACTGAAAGTGATACCGCTGGGTTTTAACACCCTGTGCTTGCAATGCGTCCTCTAATGTCTGATGCGGCGGTGTAGATTCAAACGGCAGCCTGATTTTGCGCCCAGTGGCCAAAACCGCCGTGACCCGCACCGAAAAATCCAACCGGGTATCAAGGCGGATATGGTCAATCTCAGACAGATCCAACGCAGCTTGGCGGCGTCCTGAAAACCACTTAAG
This sequence comes from Sulfitobacter sp., assembly GCA_051251995.1. Taxonomy (GTDB): domain Bacteria; phylum Pseudomonadota; class Alphaproteobacteria; order Rhodobacterales; family Rhodobacteraceae; genus Sulfitobacter. Next base: position 199,925 of record JBPOFF010000001.1, on the reverse strand, counting down.
CGTTTCATCATCCAACGAAAGCCCCGCTTTGGAATTGCAGATCAGATCATAGAGGGCAGGAAGGGTAAAGGCGGCGAGGAAGGCAATGATCCACCATACCGCATCAAGCCAAACCCACAACGCGATGAGCAGGGACCAGATGCCAAGCACGATCAGCGCGGTTTTGCGGCTGCGGGCGTGGTGTGCAAAGACAAAGGGCGTGGTCATTTCAATCTAAACACCCGCGCCAGATCAACCAGTGCCTCGGATTGCCTCGTGCTGGGGCCACCAGTGCTGGTCTGGGTAATGTCGGTCAGGACCGCCATCAGGTCATTGAAATGTGATGCGCCGTCCAATCGGTAAAGTTTCTTGGCAAGGCGGGGAAACGCCTGAACCGGACCGTTGCATTCCTCAACAAACCAGCGGCCCAGAATGGCCATTTCCTGCGCGGTTTCTGCGTTCAAGTTCAGGTGCTTGCGCAACGACACATCCATCTGTGCCCGGGCGTCCGAGGTGGGCAGATTGTCCATCTCAAGAAAAGCCACTGCCAACCCACCGACAGCCAATTTCGGATCATCAATGCCTTCAACCGGGTGCTGGTTGGCGCGGCGGCGAAAGCCAAACCGCCGGGCGGCATTTTTTACGTCTGTGGCCGTGCCAATCAAATCACCGGCAATTTCAGCCCCCCGTTTGGCGCGGTTCATCCAGATATAGGCGGTGATGGCAGCGCCAATCAGCGCAATTAGAATTGGCATCGCTTAACGTCCTCCGGTCACGTTCAGGGTTGATCCGGTCACGTAAGACGCTTCTGGCGACATCAGCCAAAGGATCGCCTGCGCCACTTCCATCGCGGAGCCCATACGCTGCATTGGCACGCTGCCTGCCAGCCGGACGGCGCAGTCCGGATCGCCGCCTTTGCCGTGGATGGCTGTGTCAATGATACCGGGGGCCACGCCCATGATCCGCAGACCAGCAGCTGCGACTTCGTCGGACAGGCCCTTGGTAAAGATGTCCATCGCGGCCTTTGACGCAGCATAATCGACATAGGTGTTGGCCGATCCCAACCGCGCTGCGGCAGAGGTGACATTGATGATCACGCCACGCCCCAGCGGTTCCATGCGTTTGACGGCCTCTTGGGCGACAAGGATGGCCCCGATGACATTGACGTCGAACATCTGTTTCAGACGTGCATGGGTCAGCTCGGTCACCCGGGCGGTTGTGCCGACAATCCCTGCATTGTTGATCAGCGCGTCCAGCGGCCCAAGGTCCGTGTCGACTTGGGCATACATCGCGGTGATCGCTTGCGGGTCCGACACATCAGCCTGAATGATGCAGGTCCGCGCCCCTGACGCTTTGGCGGCCTCAGCGACCGTTTCGGCCCCGGCGCGGTCGGTGTTATAGTTGATTGCCACGTCGTATCCGCGCTGGGCGGCAAGGGTGGCAGAGGCGGCACCGATGCCCGCAGAGGCCCCGGTGATCAGGCAAATGGGTCGGGTCATGCGCCAGCAATCCTTGTCAGCATTTCGGTGGTGTCGCGGCTGAGGCCCGGGGTGGCAAGGATGCGGTCCAGTTGCGTCTTGATCAATGCCTGACGGTGCGCATCATAGCGTCGCCATGTTTGAAACGCCGAGCACATGCGCGCGGTTGTTTGCGGGTTGACCGGATCAAGCTTTATCAGCCAATCGGTCAGCAGGGCATAGCCCGTACCATCTGCGGCATGAAACCCGGCGTGATGGCCCGCCAATGCGCCAAACACTGCACGGAACCTGTTGGGATTTTTCCAATTGAAATCTGGCAGTTCAGTTAGTTTTTGCACCATAGCCACAGCGTTGTCCGGATCCGCCTCTGTCACTTGCAGGCTGAACCATTTGTCCATCACCAAGCGGTCATCTTTCCACTGCTGGGCAAAATCTTCGACTGCGTCTTTGCCGTTTCCGGCGCGCAGCATATTGGCCAAGGACACCAATTGCTGGGTCATATTGTCTGCATTTTTGTATTGAACCGCTGCGGTCTGGCCCGCGTCCAACAGGGTCAGCAGGCCAAGCGCCGCATTGGCAAGGCTGCGTTTGCCCGATTGTTCTGCGTCGGGTTTGTAGGGTGCGGTGATCTGATTGGCCTGATAAATCCGTTTCAGATCATCTTTTAGGTGGCGGGCCAAGGCGCTGCGCATCGCCTCGCGGGCCGCATAGATGATATCGGGGTCGGGAGTGTCCCCGGCATCATGCAATGTAGTGGCCAGATCGGTTTCGCCGGGCAGGCGTAGGATCAACGCGCGAAAGGCCGGATCAAGGCTGTCATCCGTGACCACATGCGCCACGGCATTCAGGTATGCTTTGGCCGGGCTGGTGCCCTTGCGGATCATCGCAAGCAGCGCGTCGCGAGACAGATTGTCGCTGGCTTCCCAGCGGTTTACCGGATCGGTGTCATGGGTCAGCAGATGAATCCGGTCCGCTTGGTTGAGCGGATGATCCAGTACCACAGGTGCGGAAAAGCCACGCAAGACAGAGGCAACGGGGCGGGCGGCGAGCCCCTCAAAAGCAAAGCTCTGGGTGCTTTGGGTCATTTCCAGAATACGGGTTGCTGCAACTTCGCTGCCATTAGGATCAATCAGCCCAACCGCAATCGGGATCACCTGCGGTTTCGGGTCAGGCGTGGCGTCACTTGGTGGCGTGTGTTGGGTGAAAGTCAGCGTCAGTGTGCCCTGCGTCCACTCCTCAACCAGCGAAAGGCGCGGGGTGCCTGCTTGGGAATACCAGCGCTTGAACTGGGTGAGGTCGCGACCTGTGGCGTCCTCAAACACCTTGAGCCAATCTTCAATCGTGGCAGCATCGCCATCGTGACGGTCAAAATACAGATTAAGTGCCTGATAATAGGCATCATCCCCCACCAATAGTTTGAGCATGCCAATCACCTCGGCACCTTTTTTATAAACGGTGGCAGTGTAGAAGTTGTTGATTTCCTGAAAGCTTGCCGGGCGGACCGGATGCGCCAGCGGCCCCTGATCCTCGGCAAACTGTGTGCCGCGCAGGTCGATCACATCCGAAATACGTTTGACCGGGGCAGAGCGCATATCAGAGGTGAACTGACTGTCGCGGTAAACGGTTAACCCTTCTTTCAGGCACAGCTGGAACCAGTCCCGACAGGTGATGCGGTTGCCAGTCCAGTTGTGGAAATACTCATGGGCAATGATCGCCTCGATGCGTTCAAAATTCGCATCCGTGGATGTTTCGGGTGAGGCAAGCACACAAGAGGAATTGAAGATGTTCAGCCCCTTATTTTCCATCGCGCCCATGTTGAAATCATCCACGGCAACGATGTTAAACAGCGACAGATCATATTCGCGCCCGTAAACCTGTTCGTCCCATGTCATCGAGGCCTTGAGCGCCTGCATGCCAAAGGCGCATTTACCCTCGTCACCGGGGCGGACATAGAGGTTCAGATCAACTTCGCGGCCATTCATGGTGGTGAAATGGTCGGAATGGGCGATCAGTTCGCCTGCCACAAGCGCAAAGAGATACGCAGGTTTGGGCCAAGGGTCATGCCATTCTGCGTGATGAGTTTGGGTGACAACCGGATTGCCGTTGGACAGCAGCACCGGGTACGGGCCGTTGATCGTGACGCTGAACGTCGCCATCACATCGGGGCGGTCCGGGTAATAGGTGATTTTGCGAAACCCTTCCGCCTCGCATTGGGTGCAGTACATGCCGTTCGACATATAAAGCCCATCAAGGGATGTGTTGCCTTTTGGATCAATCTCAACCTCCGCCTCCCAGATGAAAGGCGCATTGGGCACCGCACAGGTCAGGCCGCCATCGGTCAGGGTGGGGGTGACGGGCGCGCCGTCAATGGCGGCACTGATCAGCTTAAGGTGTTCGCCATGCAGGAAAAACGTCTTGTCCGTCGCCTCTGGGTTGGGCCGAAAGGCAATGCGGCTTTTGACGCGGGTGTGATGGGGGTCCAGATCAAAGGTCAATTTGACTTCGTCGACGAGGAAACCAAATGGAGAGTAATCGGTCAGGTAAATCGTTTGGGGAGTAGCATCACGCATCGCGGGACCTCAATTTAGAACGGTAAAGTTGGCCACACGTTATGTCTGTCGCAATGGACCCGCAAGCGCGGTCATGACCCAAATGAAAACCATGAAGGAGAATTAAATGTCAGCGCCCGACACAAATGTAGAAAAGCAAGAACGCCGCCACAAAGTCCCGCTTTTGGGGATGAAGGGCGTGGTTATCCTTGCGGTTGTCCTGATTGCCGGTCTGATCCTCTATACTGCGGCTCAAAGCGATGATGGCGAGGTTGAAGCCGTTTCTGACAGCGTTCCGACCGTTGATGTCACAACGGGGAACTGAAAGATCCAAGTTTTGTAAGCATTATGTGGGGCGCAACAGCCCTGCACAAATTCGAACTGGATTTGGCCGAACACTCGAACCTTAGATGGGAATAGCAGTAATGCCATAAATTGGTAAGTTTATTTTACCAATTTATCTTGATACCTTGTGGAATTGGGGCTAAACCAAGCAAGGGACCGCATCCACCACATGTCTAAGGGAGAATAGAATGGCGCGTATAGAAAAAAATGGCCTGCAAATTGATAAGCAGCTTGTGGATTTTATTGAAAAACGCGCGCTTCCCGGCACGGGTGTCGACGCAGATAAATTCTGGGAAGGGTTTTCTGAACTGGTGCATGGCCTTGGCCCCAAGAACCGCGCGCTGTTGGCCAAACGGGAATACATGCAACAGCAGATTGATGGCTGGCATAAGCAGCACAAGGGCCAGAGCCACGATGAGGAAAACTATACCGCATTTCTGCGCGAAATTGGCTATTTGGTCCCGGAAGGCGATGCGTTTGAAATTGACACCGAAAATGTGGACCCTGAAATTGCGCATGTCCCTGGACCGCAGTTGGTCGTGCCTATCACCAATGCGCGTTTTGCCCTGAACGCGGCCAATGCCCGCTGGGGCAGTTTGTATGACGCACTTTATGGCACAGATGCGCTGGGCAATCTGCCAACCGGCAAGGGCTTTGATCCGGCCCGAGGTGCGCGCGTGGTGGCGCGGGCCAAAGCGTTTCTGGATGAAGTCGCACCGCTTGCCGTTGGCAGCCATGCCACGGCGGCAGGATATCGTGTTGAAGATGGCGTATTGATCGCGGCAGTTGGTGACGGTGTACCGTTGGGAAATTCAGAACAGTTTGTGGGATATCAGGGCGATGCCGCTGCACCCAGCAGTATTTTGTTGAAAAACAACGGGCTACACATTGATATTCGCGTCGACGCGGATCACCCGATTGGCAAGGACGACCCAGCGCATGTGTCAGACATTATCTTGGAATCCGCCATGTCGACGATCATGGATTGCGAAGACAGCGTGGCTGCGGTGGATGCAGAAGACAAGGTTGGGGCCTATCAAAATTGGCTGGGCCTGATGAAAGGTGATCTGGTCGAGACCTTTGAAAAAGGCGGCAAGAGCCAGACCCGCCTGATGAACCCGGACCGGGAATACACCGGGGCGGATGGGGCTATGGTGACGCTCAAAGGTCGATCCTTGATGCTGGTGCGGAATGTCGGGCATTTGATGACCAACCCGGCTGTACTTGACCGCGATGGGTTGGAAGTGGGCGAGGGCCTGATGGATGCGATGGTGACCACGATGATCGCCATGCATGACCTGCAACGCGAGGGCGGCAATTCCGTCACGGGCAGCGTCTATGTTGTAAAACCCAAAATGCACGGCCCCGAAGAAGTTGCCTTTGCCGATGAGATTTTCACGCTAGTGGAAGCAGCCCTTGGCCTGCCGCAAAACACTGTAAAACTGGGCATCATGGATGAAGAGCGGCGCACTTCGGCCAATTTAGGCGAATGTATCCGCGCGGCAAAACACCGGGTTGCGTTCATCAATACTGGGTTCCTTGATCGTACCGGTGATGAAATCCACACCTCAATGGAGGCGGGCCCGATGGTGCCAAAAGGTGAAATGAAAAACACCGCATGGATTGCAGCCTACGAGGACCGTAATGTCGATATTGGGCTGGCCTGCGGATTGCAGGGACGGGCGCAGATTGGCAAGGGCATGTGGGCAATGCCCGACCTGATGGCGCAAATGCTGGAAACCAAAATCGGCCACCCGAAATCCGGGGCCAACTGCGCATGGGTGCCATCCCCCACGGCGGCAACATTGCACGCAACACATTACCATCAGGTTGATGTGCTGGCGCGTCAGGATGAAATCAAGGCAGGTGGGGCGCGGGGCACATTGGCGGATTTACTGACCATTCCAGTGATGGACGGGCGCAACCTGTCTGACGCAGAAATCAGTCAAGAGATCGAAAACAACGCACAAGGCATTTTAGGGTATGTTGTGCGCTGGGTGGATCAGGGTGTCGGCTGTTCCAAGGTGCCGGACATCCACGATGTCAGCTTGATGGAAGACCGTGCCACCTGTCGAATTTCGGCGCAGGCTTTGGCAAACTGGTTGCACCATGATGTGATCAGCGAGGACCAAGTGATGGCAGGTTTGAAAAAAATGGCCGTAGTTGTGGACCGTCAAAACGCAGATGATCCGCTTTATGCGCCAATGGCACCGGGGTACGATGGCATCGCGTTTCAGGCGGCATGTGATCTGGTGTTGAAGGGGCGCGTGCAACCATCAGGATATACGGAACCCGTCCTGCATGCCCGGCGCCTTGAGCTCAAGGCGCAGCGGTAAGGCGCGGAAAAGCCAATTGAATCAGTCCATCGCATAAAGGAAGCACCATGGCAGTCTCACTAAGGCGCGCGCGCACAATCATCCGCAAAACGATCGAAAAGGGCCGCAACATGGGGCTTAAGCCGCTCTCTGTTGTTGTGTTGGATGCGGGCGGTCATGTTCAGGCCTTTGAGCGCGAAGATGCTGCCGCGCCGGGTCGTTTTGCGATTGCCCATGGCAAGGCTTACGGTGCGGTGATGTTAGGCATTGCTGGCACGGCACAGATGAAACGTGCCGAAGATCAAGCCTATTTCATGGCGTCCATCAATGGTGTCTTTGGCGGTCAGGTGATCCCGGTGCCGGGTGGTGTGCTGCTGCGTGACAAAAGGAACGCTGTCATCGGGGCCGTTGGTGTCACCGGTGACACGTCGGACAATGACGCCATTGCGGCACTGGCAGGCATCGAGGCGGTTGGCCTCATCGGAGAGATTTGACCATTGCCCTGTTGAGATAGGATGAAACTGTGCGTATCATCCCAAAAAACGGGGTAGAGTGAGATATGGCGCGACCTGTCGTTGGAATTATCGGCAATTCCTATTTGTTGAATGATCAATATCCGGTCCATGCGGGCGGGCAGATGAATTCGGACGCCATTGCCGGGGTGTCGGGCTGCATTCCCCTGATCATTCCCAGCGATCCACGCCATGTTTCTGTGGAAGAGTTGTTGGAAATTTGTGATGGGTTCCTACTGACGGGGGGCCGCCCCAACGTGCACCCCGAAGAATACGGCGAGGCCGAAACCGAAGCGCACGGCGAATTTGACCGGGCGCGCGATGCGATTGCATTGCCCTTGGTGCGGGCCTGTGTGGATCGAGGGCAACCGATTTTGGGCATATGCCGCGGCTTTCAAGAGGTGAATGTCGCGATGGGCGGCACGCTTTATCCCGAAATTCGTGACCTGCCGGGGCGAATGAACCACCGGATGCCCCCCGATGGCACCTTGCAGGAAAAGTTTGAGCTGCGCCATGATGTGACCTTTGTGCCGGGTGGCGTGTTTCATGACGTCATGGGCGCGCAGGTGGTGCGCACCAATACGCTGCATGGTCAGGGGATCAAGGAACCGGGCGCGCGGGTGGTGATTGATGGCCACGCGGATGATGGCACCCCCGAGGCGATCTATATCAAGGGCGCTACGGGGTTCACGCTGGCGGTACAATGGCATCCGGAATGGGATGCGGCCAATGACCCGGTGTCACGACCGCTGTTTGAACGGTTCGGGGATGCGCTGCGCGATTGGAACGCCAAGGGTCGGATGCCTGTCCTAAAAGCGGTTTAACCCGAAACACGCGGTGGGTGGTGCGCCCACCTTACCGCTACATCACCCGTTGAATGTCATCTCTGTATCGGTTTGCTGGTCTGGATACGGTAAGGTGCAGCCGCGCTGCACCATGGCCGACGGGGTCAGGGGCGGGTGACCCTTTCGACAGATCGCGGTGCAAGGAGGTATGTGGCCAATCCTGAGGTGTCGGGCACAGGCCCGCATGCACCGGACTGAGATAGATCAGATCGCAGTGCCGGGCAAAATCGGCCTCGTCGCGGATTTCATGTTCCCAATACCGCCGTTGCCAGATGGCTTTTTCGCCTCGTTGTATTTGGATCAGGGTGCGATGTGCGGGCATCGGTTGGCTGCGCGAGAATTTTGATTTCAGCATGCCAATCCGATTGGGGTAATTCGTGTCCCCCTCAGGTAGGGTCCAGATGGTGTGGATGACGGAGGGTAACACTGCAATGGCATCAATGTGGAACGCATGACGTTCTTTGGTCTCGCGCATGGCGCGGCGCAGGTGGTGGATTTGGCGGACCAACAGATCACTGCCGCGGTCCGCAAGACGGATGGTGAAAAAGAAGGTGCCGCCGGGGCTGCGTCTGCGAATATAATCTGCCATGCGGTGACGATAGGGCAGGGTTGGTTAACGCGGGTTTAACGGAAGCTGGGCGCAGCGCCCACCTTACCAGAGCGACCCAGTAAGCTGGGCGCAGCGCCCACCGCCGTTTCACACCTGACCGCCTGCGATCTCAATACATTGGCCGTTGATGCTGCCCGATCCGGGGCCGACCAGCCATGCAGCGGTGGCAGCAACTTCGCTGGGTTCTATCAGGCGCTGATGGCGGTTTGCCTTGACCATCATATCGCGTGCCGTGTCTTCGGTAACGCCCGCACGCTCAGCAATCGAGACGGTGTTGCGGGTCACAATCGGGGTGTCCACATAGCCGGGGCAAAGCGTATTGAACGTAAAGGGCGAGCCCATGTAATCCTCGCTGAGGGACCGGATCAGTCCGATCATCCCGTGTTTGGAGGCCGAATAACAGGCCGCCCCCGGCAAACCGCGCAATCCGGCCATTGACGATACGGCAATGACCCGGCCCCAATCGGTCTCGCGCATGGAGGTCAGGCTTTCGCGGATGGTCAAAAACGCACCGTCAAGATTAGTCGCCATCATGTTGCGCCAGAACGCCATATCGGTTTTGTGCAGGGATTTACCTTCGGCTATGCCAGCGTTGGCCACGCAAATCTGGATCGGGCCGCGTGCAGCAACGGCGGTGGCGATGGTCGCTGCCACGCTGTCTTCATCGCGCACATCCATTGCCATGCCAGTGATACCAGCCGTCGCCACCGCGTCCAAAACGGACTGCCGGCGCCCCGTTATGGTTACTTGAGTGCCCTGTGTTGCGAGGTATTCCGCGATAGCAAGGCCGATGCCAGTACCGCCGCCCGTAACAAGCGCGTGTTTGCCATTGAGCATTATCAATGTGCCTCCCATATTGTCCATCGCAATGCTGGCCGTTGGACGCCTTGGGTGCAAGAGGACATCTGAGATGTCTTGTCGCCTGAGCCGGCTAGGACCAGTTGCTGGATATGGCATTGCCAGATCGCAAAAAAAACGCCCCTTTGCGCAACTGATTAGCGCTAACGCGACGGTTCAGGGCCGCTCAGCGTCTTGTAGATACGGACCAAGCCGCGTATCCCTAATTTTGAAAATCGTGCCACGGGGGACACGAGATTATATCTATGCGGGGAATTCTGAATTGAAGATCGGAACACCAAGAGAGATTTTTGCGGGCGAGGCGCGTGTTGCGATGACGCCGGATTCAGCGGTGCAGTTGCAAAAACTGGGGCACACTTGCGTCATTGAAACCGGCGCGGGTGCCGCTGCGGGTTTTGATGATGCGTCTTACAAAGCGGCAGGCGTTGAGGTTGTAAAGACTGCTGCGGCGCTTTGGAAAGCGGCTGATGTGGTGGCCAAAGTGCGTGCACCTGATGGTCCCGAAATGAAGCGGCTGCGCGAGGGGCAGACGCTGATTTCGTTCTTTAGCCCTGTGGCACAGGAAAAAGAGATGCAGGCGGCCGCCGCCAAAGGCGCGACGGTTGTTGCGATGGAAATGATCCCGCGTATCTCACGGGCGCAAAAGATGGATGCGCTCAGCTCAATGGCCAATATCGCGGGTTACCGCGCGGTGATTGAGGCGGGCAATAACTTTGGTCGTTTCTTTACCGGTCAGATCACAGCGGCGGGCAAAGTACCACCTGCCAAGGTTCTGGTTGTGGGCGCGGGCGTGGCTGGATTGGCCGCCATCGGCACAGCAACCTCGCTGGGTGCGATCACCTATGCCTTTGACGTGCGCCCCGAAGTGGCCGAACAGGTCGAAAGCATGGGCGCGGAGTTTGTCTATCTTGATTTTGAGGAAGAACAGAAGGATGGGTCTGCCTCCGGTGGTTATGCCTCTGTTTCTTCACCAGAGTTTCGCGAGGCGCAGCTGGCCAAGTTTCGCGAATTGGCTCCAGAAATCGATATCGTGATCACCACCGCGTTGATCCCGAACCGCGAGGCCCCTGAGCTGTGGACCGAAGACATGGTAGCGGCGATGAAACCGGGATCGGTCATTGTTGACCTCGCGGCGGAAAAGGGCGGCAACTGTAAGCTGACCGTGATGGACGAAAAGATCGTCACCAAGAACGGCGTGACCATCATTGGCTACACCGATTTCCCAAGCCGGATGGCGGCGCAGGCGTCGACGTTGTATTCAACAAACATCCGCCACTTAATGACGGACCTGACCCCGGCAAAAGATGGTGTGATCAATCACAACATGGAAGACGACGTTATTCGCGGGGCCACCATCACCCATGCAAGCGCTGTCACATTCCCACCACCACCGCCCAAGATTGCAGCTATTGCCGCGCAACCGAAAAAGGAAGCGCCGAAAGAGCTGACCGCAGATGAGAAACGTGCCGCAGAGGTGACTGCGTTCAAGGCGCAGACCCGCAATCAGGTGACGTTGCTGGCCATTGGCGGGGCGCTATTACTGGCTGTTGGCCTTGTGGCACCAGCCAGCTTTATGCAGCACTTTATCGTGTTTGTTCTGGCGGTCTTTATTGGTTTCCAAGTCATCTGGGGCGTGGCGCACAGCCTGCACACGCCGCTGATGGCGGTGACCAATGCGATCTCTTCGATCATCATTCTGGGGGCGTTGATGCAGATTGGCTCTGCGTCGTTCCTGGTTATTCTGCTGGCGGCGCTGTCGATCTTTATGTGTGGGATCAACATCTTCGGTGGCTTCCTTGTGACACGGCGCATGCTCGCCATGTTCCAGAAATCTTAAGGGGTCGAGGATCATGGATTTTGGTTTTACAACGGCGGCTTACGTTGTCGCGGCGATTCTTTTCATTCTGTCGCTGGGCGGGCTTTCGGGCCAAGAAAGCGCAAAACGTGCAGTGTGGTACGGCATTGTCGGCATGGCGCTGGCAGTGGCGGCAACGCTGATCGGGCCGGGCTCAGGCTATTGGCTTTTGTCGATCCTGCTGATCGCGGGGGGCGGTGCCATTGGGTATCAACTGGCGACACGGGTGCAAATGACCCAGATGCCGGAACTGGTTGCAGCGATGCACTCGCTTGTTGGTCTGGCGGCGGTATTTGTGGGTTTCATCGCGCATTTCGAAATGGGCCGCGTTGCAGGTTTCATGGCGGATGGCGGTGACCCAAAGACGCTAGGGACCTTTGCGGCCCTGATTGCCAAAAAATCAACGGTTGAGCTGAACATCCTGCGGGTTGAAGTGTTTTTGGGAATCTTCATCGGTGCGGTAACCTTTACCGGATCGGTCATTGCCTATGGCAAACTGGCGGGTCGGGTGACAAGCACGGCGCAGAAACTGCCGGGCGGCCATATCTTGAACGCAGCGGCGGGGGGTCTCTCGCTGATTTCGCTGATCTGGTACTTCAACACCGGTGGGTTTTTCCCCCTGTTCCTGATGACCTTGGCCGCACTCTTTATCGGCTATCATCTGATCATGGGCATTGGTGGCGCAGACATGCCTGTCGTTGTGTCGATGCTCAACAGCTATTCCGGCTGGGCAGCGGCGGCGATTGGTTTCTCGCTTGGCAACGATCTGTTGATTGTTGTGGGTGCGCTGGTTGGCTCCTCCGGTGCAATCTTGTCGTACATCATGTGCAAGGCGATGAACCGGTCGTTTGTCAGCGTGATTTTGGGCGGCTTTGGCGGCCCTGCAGGTGAACAGATGGCGGTCGAGGGCGAACAGATCGCGATTGAGGCCGAAGGCGTTGCCGCGGCACTGAACGAGGCAGACAGCGTCATCATCATCCCCGGTTACGGCATGGCGGTGGCGCAGGCGCAGGCAGGTGTGGCCGAACTGGTCCGCAAACTGCGTGCACAGGGCAAGAACGTACGGTTTGCCATTCACCCGGTTGCGGGTCGTTTGCCGGGTCACATGAACGTGCTGCTGGCCGAAGCAAAAGTGCCTTATGACATCGTGATGGAGATGGACGAGATTAACGAAGACTTCCCCAAAACGGATGTTGCAATCGTGATCGGGTCCAACGACATCGTGAACCCGGCCGCACAGGACGACCCAAACAGCCCCATCGCTGGTATGCCGGTGCTTGAATGCTGGAAGGCCAAGACAGTGTTTGTGTCCAAGCGTGGGCAGGGGACAGGGTATTCCGGTATCGAAAACCCGCTGTTCTTTAAAGACAACACACGCATGTTCTATGGTGATGCGAAAGCCAGCCTTGATAAGTTGATCCCGCTGATCGACTAAGGCGCGCGTTTTCTTTCTAAGAAAACGGCCCGGAATTTTTCAAAAATTCCGTTTCGCCCAAAATCAGACGCCCCTCTGGAAACAGTGGGGCGTTTTGTCATTTAGGGGTTGAGCTGGAGTGTACTCCAGCTTGTAAGGTTGAGTCGTAACCAACCAAGAGGTGCCAGAAATGATGATTGGCGAAGTATCGCAGAAATCGGGTCTTAGCGTCGATACGCTGCGGTTTTATGAAAAGATCGGGCTGATCACGCCGCCGATGCGCAATGATGCAGGGCGGCGGGTTTACGGGAACGATGTGTTGGGCTGGATCGGGTTTTTGGAACAGCTTAACGCGACTGGGATGAAACAGGCGGACCGTATTCGCTATGCAGCGTTGCGCCAACAAGGTGACGCAACGCTGCGGGAACGCCGCGAGATGTTGGAGGTGCACCGCGTGGTGATCGCCGCAAAGCTCGCTCAGATGACAGACACACTGGCGCTGATGGACCGCAAAGTAGCAGCCTATCACGTGATGGAAAAACAAGCGAAAGGCGCTTTGATATGACACAGACCTCCCTTGAACGCGGACGTGCGCATGTGGCGCAGATGAACCCTGATCTGGAAACAGCGCTTGCCGCAAAGTATGACAGCATGGTGCCGGACATGGCCGAAAGCTTGATCGAATGGGCTTATGGACGCCATTATACTCGCGAAGGGCTGGATAATCGGACCCGCCAGCTTTGTACCGTTGCGGCGCTGACGGCGATGGGTGGCCAGACCACACCGCAACTGAAAGTCAATATTGAACATGCGCTGGTAGCCGGGGCCACACAGCGCGAAATTACCGAAGTGATCTGGCAAATGTCGGTCTACGGCGGCATGCCCGCAGCGATCAACGGGCTGAACGCGGCAAAGGAGATTTTTGAAGACTAAGGGCGACGGGGGCGAAATGGGCGCGGCGTGGCACTTTTACCAGTGTACGATTGCGTACCATTTTTGGGTGGGGTGATGAATTTACAAGCCAGCCTGTCACGCGGATGATTGCCGCACGACGACATTCAGTTTGGACACCCTGCCATGGCCCCGATCAAAGATTACCCACAGCGCTATGCGCTGACCAGCGAATTGCACGCGCGGCCCTTTCCGGCGCTGAGCGCGCCGTCGACGGCGGTGTTTCTGGCGATCAAACAACCGACCGATGCGGCGGGGCGTGACAAGGCGCTGGATCTGGCGCATCTGGCGCAATTGCTGGAACATTACGGTGCACCACTGCCGGACCCGGCGGCGACGCATTATTATGGTGAGATGGGCAAATACTGGCTTAAGTGGGAACAGCACACTGAATTTGTGGCCTACACCATTTTTTTGGACGGGTTGAGCGACCGGGCTTTTGACCCGGCAGCTTTTGAAGTGTTCCCAGAGTATTGGTTGGATGCGGCACCGGGCGGGCGGATTACTTCGGCGCTGTTGCGGTTGATGCCGATGCCGATTGATGATGCTGCGATTGCTGCAAACCTGTCGGATTGGTTTGTTCCAGAAAGCCTTGCTGTGGCGTCAGTGCTTGACCGTGCTGCGGTTGTGGCCAGCGATTTCCGCATTGATCCAGCCGGACATTTGCGGATCGCCCTTTTTGTTGATGCCACGACGGGGGACCGCCGTACCGGGCGGATTGTGCAACGGCTTTGTGAGATTGAGACCTATAAATCTGCCTCAATGTTGGGCTTTGAAATGGTGCGCGGCATGGGGCCGCAATTGAATGCGCTGGATGCCAAGCTGACCGATCTGATGGCACAGATGCGCGGGTCATCCGCCGTGGCCGAGGACACCTTGCACGCGCTGCTGAATGTGTCGGTGGAACTGGAAACGCTGGCGGTTAAATCCGCCTTTCGGTTTGGCGCGACAGGGGCCTATCAGGCCATCGTTGGCCAACGCATTCAGGTGCTGCGGGAGGAACGGTTCTTGGGCCGTCAGGGATTTGCGGAATTCATGATGCGGCGCTACGAGCCTGCGATGCGCACCGTGTCCTCGACTGATGCACGCTTGCAGACCATGTCGGCCCGGGCGATCCGCGCCAGTGAGTTGTTGCGCACAAGGGTTGATGTGGAACGGTCCGCGCAGAATCAAGCGATCCTTGCTAGCATGGACAAACGCGCTGATCTGCAATTGCGCTTGCAGCACACGGTTGAGGGGCTGTCAGTGGTCGCGATCAGCTATTACGCGGTGTCACTGGTGGGCTATCTGGCCTATCCTGTGGGGGATGCATTTGGGCTCAGCAAGGGGATGCTGACCGCCATGATTACGCTGCCGGTTGTTTTGGCGGTGTGGTGGATGCTGCGTCGATTGCGAAAAAAGATCGGGAAAGCAGGGCATTCATGATCAATGCGCCAACGGCAATCATTGCAAGGGCAAGCACGGCCGCAACGGACAGTGTTGGCACCCCGGACAGGCCTGCGCCCAAGGTGCAGCCGCCCGCCAAAACACCGCCCAAGCCCATCATCGCGGCACCTGCCATATAACGACCGGTCTGGCGGGGTGAGGTAAAGCTTTGCCATTCAAAGCCGCCAAAGATCAGGCTGGCCAGCATGGCCCCGACAAACACGCCGCCGACGAGCCCGGTGCCGAAGCCCGCCGGTATCGAACTGCTGGCAATGCTCCAGAACAGGGTTTCAGCGGCGGGAGAGGTGAAAGACAGGCTTTCCATTGCAATCGGGTCAAAGTCATCAAACAGAATGAACCCGGTGCCAACCCATGCAAGCGGGACCAAAAGCCCGATCAGGGCAGCCATGATCCATTGGCCAGCGCTTATGTTCGCACGCACTGCAATCGCCAGTGCGCCTGCGGCGATGACACCCGCCCAGACCAATGCACCGCCGGGCAGGGCGGCAAGGCTGACCGCATCGCCCATGTTAAGGGTGACACCGCCCAGTGCGACGCGCAGCGGGGCCAGCACACCTTTGAGGGTCATATGGGCGACAAGGGCAAAGGTCAGCACAACAAGACCTGCACGCAGGTTTCCGCCCCCGGTCAGCACGGTTAGCCGCGAGATACATCCACGGGTCAGCACCATGCCTGCGCCAAACAACAACCCACCAATGGCAATGGCCAGCACAGGAACGTCTGAGATCAAAAAGCGATGATCGGCAAAGTCGATCCAGCCTGCAAAGACCGCCGCTTGGGTGCCCAGAACCGCAACCGCGAGCGCCGTCAGCCAAACGCCAGCGGCCTTGAGGCGGTTGTCGCCAACCAGCGCGCTGCGCAGGCAGAATTTGGTGCGTTGTGCCAATGCGCCAAAGGCGATGCCGATCAGAACAGCCAAGACAACCGACGCCTGACGGGCGGTGAATTCTTCAAAACCAAAAGACTCAAACATTTGAAAAACCTATAAAAGCGGAATTATTTCCCAAATGAGGCTTTAAATCGGTGCAATCAAGTTTGGCGAGGGGATCGACTTATCGTGCTTTGGAATGGTGTTCTCTGAAATGGGGTGAAAGCCAAACGGATGTTCGCGGTTGCGCGAGAATTCAAAATGCAGCGCCTGCAAAGGGCGCTGCATCTACAGTTTAATCCTTATTTGCTTCAGCGGCCCCTGATCCGCGGATCAAGCGCATCACGCAATCCGTCACCTAGGTAATTCACACTGAGCACTGTCAGCGAGATTGCAATGCCCGGCAGCAGAACACGTTCCGGAAATTCTTGCATCCGCTGTACGGCGTCAGCAAGCAGTTTCCCCCACGTCGGGTAATCCGATGGGAAACCAACACCCAAAAAGCTGAGGGCAGATTCCGTGATGATCGCGGTCGCCAGACCCAGCGTTGCCGAGACCATGATGGGAGAGATCACATTGGGCAGCAGATGCCGCCGGATGATCTTGCCCGATGTGGTGCCGATGGAGCGTGCGGCCAGAATGAATTCGCGTTCTTTCAGCGCCAGAATGTCACCTCGCACGATCCGCGCGGTCTGCATCCATGAGGTCAGTCCAATCACTGATACGATCAGAATGAACATGCCCCCTTCGGGGCCAAAACTGGAATTCAGGGGTTGCCGGAACAGGGTCACAGCCAGCAAAACCAGCGGCAGGATGGGCAGTGACAACACAAGATCGGTAAAACGCATCAGCCAGAAATCCAGCCGTTTGAAATAGCCCGAGATCACACCAATTGCGGTGCCGATGACCAGCGCTAATGCCATGGCCAGCCAACCCACCGCCATTGATACCCGGCCCCCCGATATCATCTGTGCCATGATGTCACGGCCCAATTGATCGGTGCCAAACGGATGTGCCCAGCCGGCCTTGGCCTCACTGTCGAACAGCAGTTGGTAAATTGGTCGCCAATTCTTGTTGCGGATGTCCAAGCCCTTTGGGTCCACCGTCCAGATGTAAGGGCCAAAAATCACGATAAAGGTGATGAACAGTAAAAAGCCGCCGCCAAACACAGCGCCTTTGTGTTTACTGAATTGGTCCCACACGTCGCGCCATTGGCTGCGTGGTGGTTTTTGCGGCTCTTTGTCTTGCAACGCACCGTATGTTTCCAGATCGGCTTCGATGGGTGACGCAGGAATTGCTTGTTCAGTCATAGCGGATCCTCGGGTCAAGTAGGCCGTAAAGCACATCAGCGATCAGGTTAAAGAGCACAATCAGGATCGCAAAGATAAAGGTCAGCGTCATCACCATCGGCAGGTCATTGGCGAACAGGGCAGTGAGCAGCAGTTGCCCGATGCCGTTCACCTTGAATACGTTTTCGGTGATGATCGCACCGCCAAAGATTGCTGGCATGCCAAGCGCAATCACCGTGACCACGGGGATCATCGAATTGCGCAGCACATGTACCATGACGACAACGCTCTCGGACAGGCCTTTGGCGCGGGCGGTGCGCACGTAATCTTGGTTCAGGTTGTCAAGCATGGCACCGCGCATATAGCGGCTGATCTGGGCCGTGGTTTGCAGGGCCAGCACCATAACAGGCATGATCATCTGGAAAATCTGCACTTTGAACGACTCCCAGTCATTCACGACATGCGTGGTGTCATAGATCGACGGCAGCCAGCCAAAATAGACCGAAAAGATCACGATGAGCAGGGGGCCGGTGAAGAACGGCGGAATAGAGAAGCCGACCATGGTGATGAATGTACCGGCCTGATCGAACAGTGAATAATGACGGTAGGCCGAATAAATCCCGATGGGGATCGCGATGACGATGCCGACCACATAGCTTAGGCCAACCACCCACAGTGTTTGCGGCATACGCTGTACCACGATGTCCATAACGGGGGAACGGGTCTGCCATGAGATCACCCGCAACTGGCCTTGATAGACGTTGGTGTCGGGCAACCAGCCAAATAGCGTGCTTGAGTTGGTCAGCCAGTCAATGAACACCAAAGGTTCGATCCAGAAGAACTGGACCAGCCATTTATAATACTGGATATACCACGGTTGGCCCAGACCCAGCGCCTCGCGCATCTTTTGTTTGACCTCTGGCGGGACGGTCAAAGGCACCTGCGCCATCGGGTCACCGGGGGCGAGTTGGAGCAAGCCAAAAATAATGAAACTGATGAACAAAAGCGTCGGAATAGAGAGGAGTAATCGTCGGATGGTGAAAGTCAACATCGTCGCGGCGCCTTTGCAGATCGGTCTTGGGGTGACGTAGGACAGGAAAACCCCGCCCTACGGGAAAAAAGTGGGGGGGCGAGGTTTCCCCCGCCGCGCCCTGATTACTTAATGCGATACCAATCAGCAGCATTCCAGATCTCGGAATCCCAAGTGTTCAGAATAACACCGCCAAGCGATACGGAGGAGGCAGAAACACGGCCCCGGTCAACAAGTGGCAACAAGGAATAGCTTTCTTTGGTCAGCATGTCGTTCAGCTTTTTGGCAATTTCGCCACGTTTGCTCAACTCACCTGTTTTGCCCAATTCAGCAACCAGTTTGTCGTATTCCGGATCACAGAAACGGTTGATGTTTTCACCCTGCCATTGCGATTCTGGGCTTGGAGCCTTCTCACATGTGCGCTGTGCCAGATAGCTTTCTGGGTCCGTGCCGTCAAAGTTGTTGGCGTACATTTCAACGTCCGCATAGAAACGCTGGAACGTGTCTGGCGAACCGGGATCACCGCCAAAGTACACGGAACCGTCGATATTGCGCAGTTCGGTTTCGACACCAATTTGCTGCCACCAATCCTTGATCAGGGCCTGAAAATCCTGACGCACAGCATTGGTCGAAGTTTGGTACAGGATCGACATTTTCACGCCATCCTTGTCACGCACGCCGTCACCATCGCTGTCGACCCAACCGGCTTCGTCCAGCAGCGCGTTTGCGCCAGCGATGTCTTGTGTCAGACAGTCGGTGTTGTCAGAGGCATAAAGCGCAGGGGCGGGCACAAGGTTACAGGTCGCGCGACCCGTTTGGCCATACCCCACTTCGGTCAGCAACTCACGATCAATCGCCATTGACAGTGCCGTGCGCACTTTCAAATCGGACAAGAACGGATGTGGGTGCTTGGCAGTAGAACGTTCGCCCTCAGGCAGGTCAGGGGACGGATTTGTCAGGTTGATCTCAATCCGCTCAACCAATGTACCGAATGCGGCATGAAGTTTGCCTTTGCCGGCTTCTTCCATTTTGGCCAGAACGTCGGGGGCCAGCTGCAAGTTCCAAGCGTAATCATATTCGCCGGTTTCCAGAACCGAACGACCCGCTGCAACGGCGTCGCCGCCACCTTTGAACGTCAGGGATGCAAAGGCAGGTTTGCCTTCGTGCCGGAAGTTTTCGTTGGCAACCATTGTGATCACGTCATTTGGACGGAAATCCGTGACAACGAACGGGCCTGTGCCGATTGGGTTAAAGTTTGCTTCGGTGCATTCTGGCGCTTTTGCACCCATACACTCAGCAAATTGGGCCGCCTGAAGGATCGGGGATTGCCCGCCCATGAAGGGTCCATATGGGTTTGGTTTGGGTTCGGAGAAGTGTACATTCACCGTACGGTCGTCAATAATCTCAACCGAAGACACACCTTCGAACTTGGCAAGCTGCGCACAGCCGCCTTGCGGGTCCATGCAGTAGTCCGCAGTGAATTTGAGGTCAGCAGACGTCACTGGCGTACCGTCAGACCACAACAGACCCTCCTGAAGCTTCCAAGTGATTGACTTGAGGTCAGCGCTTACGCCGCCATTTTCAACTGTGGGAATTTCAGTGGCCAAAAACGGGATCAACGCGCCCGTTTCGTCATAACGGCCCATTGGCTCAAGAACCAATGACGCGGATTCAATGTCTTTGGTGCCGCTTGACAGATAGGGGTTCAGGATCGAAGGCGCTTGCCAATAGATGATTTTGACATCGCCGTCACGCCCACGCTCGCCTTCATGGCCGTCGGCCAAGGCGAAGGGGGCAAATGCAGTTGATGCAATCGCGCCCATCAATAGGGTTCTCATTTTCATAACGTACTCCTTGCTGGACACATTTTTAGTGCCACGTTTTTCGGGTAGGTTGTTTCCTACCAGGGCTTAGTCGTTCTGGGTTGACTTTAAGTACATCGGCTAACTCTGCGTGAGCGCTTGAAATTAGTTAATTATACCCCGTGCTCCCCCAGAGCGCATGCGCATATCGAAACAGGTTTGAATAAAAATGCAACCCTTGTGATGATGGCAAAGATGCAAAAATTGGACTTGGACAGACAAGGTGCTGTTTGACTCGTCTGGTGAATTGGCCTTAGCGTCATTGCAACGCATTCCGACTGAATTGCGACAGGGGAAAAGATGCTGGATAACTCAAACGCGGCTCCGATCGCCCAGATTAAAGAACTCAGAGTAGAGTTTCAGACCAAAGATGGCCCTGTAGTTGGGGTCGAAAATGTCAGCTTTGACATCCGGTCTGGGGAAACTGTCTGTGTTGTTGGCGAATCTGGGTCAGGCAAGTCGGTATCATCGCTATCCTTGATGCGTCTGGTCGAATACGGCGGTGGTGAAATCGCGGGTGGTCGCATGCTGTTCAACCGCGCTGAGGGTGGGGAAATTGACCTGGCCAAGACCGATGCCGATTTGATGCGCCATATCCGCGGCAATGAAATTGGCATGATCTTTCAAGAACCGATGACGGCGCTGAACCCGGTATTTACCGTTGGTAAACAGCTTACCGAAGGATTGCGCCTGCACATGGGGCTGAACAAGGCGCAGGCCGAAGAGCGCGCCCTTGCCCTGATGACACAGGTGCGCATTCCAGAACCGAAGGCGCGGCTCAAGCAGTATCCTCATGAATTGTCAGGCGGCATGCGCCAACGTGTCGTCATCGCGATGGCGCTGGCGTGCGAGCCACGCCTTTTGATTGCGGATGAACCGACAACCGCCCTTGATGTAACCATTCAGGCTGAAATTTTGGCACTGATGGATCGGTTGAAGCGTGAAACCGGGACTGCGGTGATGTTCATCACTCATGACATGGCGGTTGTGGCGCAGATGGCGGACCGCGTTGTGGTGATGTTCCGCGGTAACAAGGTCGAAGAGGGCACTGTTCAGGAAATTTTCGAGAACCCGCAGCATCCCTATACCAAAGCGTTGTTGGCAGCGGTGCCAAAGCTGGGTGAAATGACCGGCAAGAAATATCCCGAACCGATGAAGTTGCTGGGCACCAAGGATAAAGCGATTGTGCCGATCGAAGGCACGCAAGAGGTGTTGCTGACGGTGAAGAACCTCACCACCCGCTTTGCTGTCAAAGGCGGATTTTTGCGCCAGACGGTGGCCAATGTGCATGCGGTTGAAGACCTGTCGTTTACCATCAACAAGGGCCAGACCCTGAGCCTTGTTGGCGAAAGCGGCTGCGGCAAATCTACGGCGGGCAGGTCCATTCTGCGGCTGGTCGAACCCATGACGGGAGAGGTCAATTTGGGCGGCAAAGACATCATGGGGTTGAACCCGAATGATTTGCGCATGGCGCGGCTTGATATGCAGATGATCTTTCAAGACCCCTTTGCCTCACTCAACCCGCAGATGCAGTTGGCCGAACAGGTGGCGGAACCCATTCACAATTACGGCCTGATCAAAGGGTCTGCGGTAACCGAATGGGTCGAAAACCTGTTTGACCGAGTCGAATTGCCCCGCAGCTTTATGCGTCGCTTTCCGCATGAATTGTCAGGTGGTCAACGCCAGCGGGTCGCCATTGCGCGTGCCTTGGCGCTTAAGCCCAAACTGATCATCGCGGACGAGGCGGTATCGGCGCTGGATGTGTCTGTGCAGGCGCAGGTGCTGAACTTGATGTTGGAATTGCAGCAAGAGATGGAATTGTCGTTTCTGTTCATCAGCCACGACATGGCAGTGGTCGAACGGGTCAGCCATCAGGTCGGCGTGATGTACCTTGGCCGGATTGTGGAATTGGGGCCGCGTGATCGGGTGTTTGAAAACCCGCAACATGCCTATACCCAAGCCCTGATGAAGGCGGTGCCGATTGCAGACCCGCGCAAACGCAAGAACGAAAAGGACCTCAACTTCAAACCAATCCCGTCACCTATCCACCGCGCCGGATATGTTGCTGAACCTTCGGTCTATGATGAGGTCGAGCCGGGACATTTTGTGTTGACGACTGACAGCGGGTATTAAAAGGAAAAGACCATGGCAGAACGCATGACCCCCTTTGCGTTGATGGAAAAGCTGATCAGCTTTCCCACTGTTAGCTGCGACAGCAATATCCCCTTGATTGATTGGGTGGCTGATTATCTGGCCAGCCACGGCATTGACAGCCACCGCTATATTGACCCGGAACAACCCAAACACGCCCTTTTTGCCCATGTGGGTCCATGGGAGGAAGGCGCGATTGTACTGTCCGGGCATACGGACGTCGTGCCAGTGGACGGCCAGCCGTGGGATACCGACCCATTCAGTGTGATCGAAAAGGACGGTAAATATTACGGGCGCGGCACCTGTGATATGAAGGGATTTGACGCGCTGGCAATCTGGGCCTTGGTTGAGGCGCATCATGCTGGTGTCAAACGGCCTCTGCAAATCGCGCTCAGCTTTGATGAGGAAATTGGATGCACAGGTGCGCCGCCGATGATTGCGGCCATGCAGCCTATATTGCCCAAGGGATCAGCGGTGATTGTTGGGGAGCCTTCCACCATGCAGGCAGTCACCGGGCACAAGGGCGGCACCGGGTTTAACACGCATGTGATTGGCTTTGAGGTGCATTCATCGCTGTTGCACATAGGTGTTAATGCGATCATGGCAGGGGCCAAGTTGATCGAATGGGCCAATGAGATGAACACCGAGAATATGGAGCGCAAACCCAGCGCTTTGGCGGCGATGTTCGACCCCCCCTTTACCACCGTTCATGTGGGTATGATTTCTGGGGGCACGGCGCATAACATCACCGCCAAGGATTGCCATTTTGCAATGGATTTCCGTGTGGTGCCGGGCGAAAATAAGGACGCTTGGGGGACTGCATATCTTAAAAAAGTACGCGCGGTTGAAGAGCAGATGCAATCAGTGGTGCCGGAAACCCGAATTGAGGTCACGCCGCGTTTTGACGTGCCTGCATTAGAGCCGGAAAAAGACGGTGAGGCAGAAGGTTTGGTACGTCAGATCACCGGTGACAATGCCAGTCACAAAGTCAGCTATGGCACCGAGGCCGGACAGTTTCAGGAGGCAGGTTATTCGGCGGTGATTTGCGGTCCGGGGGATATTGCACAAGCGCATCAGCCGAACGAGTTTATCACGGTGTCGCAGTTCAACGCAGGCCATGATTTTATGCGCAAACTGGTTGCGCGGCTGCAAAGCTAACGCATGGGTGGGCGGTGCGCCCCCCCTTACTTGGTCGGCCCCGTAAGGTGCAGGCACCCTGCACCCCCGGCAAAAGGCGCGCATGAGATGACACCCTTTCCCTTCAACGCCGCAACCCCGATCATCTATCCCGGTCCGGCCCCGGATCGGTCGGATGTTGTGGTTATCGGTGGCGGTATCATTGGCGTCTGCACCGCGTTGTTTCTGGCACGGGATGGGCACCGCGTCACTTTGCTGGAAAAGGGCCGGATCGCGGCTGAGCAATCTTCGCGCAATTGGGGATGGATCAGACAGCAGGGCCGCGACCCTGATGAAATCCCGATCATGGTTGAAGCGGTGCGGTTGTGGCATGAGCTTGCAGGTCAAACCAACGTCGATGTCGGGCTGCGCCAGCAGGGGATCACCTATTTTGCAAAAGACGCCAAAGCACTGGAGAATTACGAGGCGTGGTTGCCCCATGCCCGCGCCAATGGCTTGGACAGTCGTATATTGTCATCGGGTGAAACCGCGGCGATGTTCCCGGACAGCACACAGCGGTTTATCGGCGCGTTGACCACCCCGTCTGATATGCGGGCGGAACCTTGGGTGGCCGTACCTGCCTTGGCGGCAATTGCGGCGCGGGCAGGGGTCACAATTGTGGAAAACTGCGCCGTGAGGATGCTGGACATTGCCGCAGGTCGGGTTGCGGGGGTGGTCACGGAAACCGGGCGAATCAAGACGTCGGATGTGGTGTTGGCAGGGGGCGCGTGGTCGTCGCTGTTTCTGCGCAATCACGGGGTCAGCCTGCCGCAGCTTTCTGTGCGCGAGAACGTGGCGGCGACTGAACCACTGCCTGACATTCACGAAGGCGCTGCTGCGAGTCGAAAAGTGGCGTTTCGCCGCCGCGAGGATGGCGGATATACATTGGCCCCGCCTGGCGCGCCTGAGTTGTTTGTCGGGCCGGATGCCCTGCGGGCTTTTCCAAAATACCTGACCCAGCTGCGCGCTGATCCCTTTGGCCAGCGGTTGCTGCCCTTTGCCCCCAAGGGATTTCCCGATGCATGGACCACGCGGCGTCGCTGGACGGGTGATGACCGGACCCCGTTTGAAGACATACGCATCCTGAACCCCGCGCCGAACATGCGTAAGATCAATCGTTTATTGAGCGATTTTGCGCAGATGTTTCCGGGGCTGCCGCCCGTTGCGCTAAAATCCGCTTGGGCTGGGATGATCGACACGATGCCCGATATTGTACCAGTGGTGGACAGTTGTGCACAAATACCGGGCCTGACCATTGGCACCGGCATGTCTGGCCACGGGTTTGGCATTGGTCCGGGCATGGGACGGGTGCTGCAAGCTCTGGTCACTGGCGCCGCAGTGGGGCATGATCTGAGCAGATTCCGTGCAAGCCGATTCACCGATGGCAGCGCGATGCGGCTGGGGCCGAACGTCTGACCCCGCCGAAATGGGGAAAGCAACATGCCAACAAAAAACCGTTTTGCCGAAATGCACGCCGAAATCACAGGATGGCGCAGGCATTTGCACCAACATCCCGAGCTGCAATTTGACGTGCATGAAACTGCCAAATTTGTTGAAGACCGACTACGCGACTTTGGCATCACTGATATCACCACTGGCATTGGGCGTACTGGCGTTGTCGCGGTGATTGAAGGCAAGACCAACACATCAGGCCGGACCATCGGGTTGCGCGCCGATATGGACGCCTTGCCCATTCATGAGGCAACCGGGTTGGACTATGCCTCTAAGACCCCCGGGAAGATGCATGCCTGTGGCCATGATGGGCATACCGCGATGCTATTGGGTGCCGCGCAATATCTGGCCGAGACCCGCAATTTTGATGGCCGCTGCGTTTTGATCTTTCAACCCGCCGAAGAAGGCGGCGGTGGTGGCAACGAGATGGTCAAAGACGGGTTGATGGACCGCTGGCAAATCCAAGAGGTCTACGGCATGCACAACATGCCAGACCATCCTGTGGGTGAATTTGCAATCCGCCCCGGTGCCTTGCTGGCCGCAACGGATCAGTTCGATATTGTGGTTGAGGGGCAGGGTGGCCATGCCGCCGCCCCGCACGAGGCGATTGATACCAATCTGGCCGCGGCGCATGTGCTGGTGGCATTGCAATCCATCGCCAGCCGCAATGTCGACCCGATCAAGCAGGTGGTTGTGTCGGTCTGCACCCTGCGCAGCGACACGGACAGCCACAATGTGCTGCCGCAAAAAGTGACACTGCGCGGCACGGTACGCACACTGGCCGAAGATGTGCGAGACTTGGCAGAAGACCGTGTGCGCGCCTTGGTGACGCATACGGCAGCTGCTTATCAATGCACGGCGGATATCGAATATGAGCGCGGCTATCCGGTGACAGTGAACCATGAGGAACACACGATCTATGCCGCTGATGCTGCTGAGAAAGTCACCCCCGGTGTGTGGCGCGATACGCCGCCGATCATGGCCGGAGAGGACTTTTCTTATATGCTGAACGCCCGGCCCGGTGCCTATATGATGATCGGCAATGGCGACGGGCCAACCGTGCACCACCCGATGTATGACTTTAACGATGACGCGATACCCGCGGGCTGTTCGTGGTTTGCCGAAATGGTTGAAACCCGCCTGCCTGCGGCCTGACACCCCGGTGGGCGATGCGCCCACCTTACTTGAGACCCCGTAAGGTGGGCGCATCGCCCACCACACCACCAAAGGACCATTTCAATGCCCGTAAAGAACCGTTTTGCCGAATTACACGACGACATCACCGCATGGCGACGCGACCTGCATGAACACCCTGAAATCCTGTTCGAAACGCACCGGACTTCCGCCACGGTTGCTGAAAAACTACGGGCGTTTGGCTGCGACGAGGTGGTGACTGGCATCGGGCGCACCGGGGTCGTGGGCGTCATTAAGGGGAAGACCACCAAATCGGGCAAGGTGATTGGCCTGCGTGCCGATATGGACGCGCTGCCGATCCATGAACAGACGGGTGTTGAATACGCCTCCAAAACACCAAACGCGATGCATGCTTGTGGCCATGATGGCCATACCGCGATGTTGCTGGGGGCGGCGCAATATCTGGCAGAGACCCGCAATTTTGATGGCACTGCCGTGGTGATCTTCCAGCCCGCCGAAGAAGGCGGCGGCGGTGGGCACGAGATGTGCAAAGACGGCATGATGGACCGCTGGGGCATTCAGGAGGTTTACGGCATGCACAATTGGCCGGGCATGCCGACGGGCAGCTTTGGCATTCGCACCGGGCCGTTCTTTGCCGCAACGGATCTGTTGGAGATTGAGGTTGAAGGTCTGGGCGGTCACGCCGCCAAGCCGCAGGAAACCATTGATACCACCGTTGTTGCCAGCCACATCGTGACCGCGCTGCAAACCATCGTCAGTCGTAATGCCGATCCGATTGGCAATATCGTGGTGTCGATCACCTCGTTTGAGACATCTTCAAAAGCTTTTAACGTGATCCCACAGCGGGTGACGATGCTGGGCACAGTGCGCACCCTAAGCAATGAGTTGCGCGATCTGGCTGAGCACCGTGTGGTCAAGATATGTGAAGGCATCTCTGACAGCTTTGGGGCCAAGGCGACGGTCAAATATACTCGGAATTATCCGGTGATGGTTAACCACGATGCGCAAACTGAATTTGCGGCGGATGTGGCGCGGTCAGTGTCTGGTGATTGTGTTGAGGCTCCGCTGGTGATGGGCGGCGAAGACTTTGCCTTTATGCTCGAAGAACGCCCCGGCGCTTATATCCTGATGGGCAACGGCGATGGCGCGGCGGTGCACCATCCGATGTACAATTTCAATGATGAGGCGATCCCGGTGGGATGCAGCTGGTGGGCGGAAATTGTCGAACAGCGGATGCCTGCGGCGTAAAACAGGTGTGCGTAAGGTGGGGCCATTGCCCCACCTGCGCGCGTTATGGGGTGTCCCAAAGCTGCTGATACACCGCCGCGATCCCGTCTGCTTCGGCCTTGGCGCTAAAGTGGGTCACCGCGATGTCACGGCATATTTCGGGTGTTTCAGAGGCTTGTGCTGACAGCCAGCTTTTTGCCGCATCTGCCACAGCACTTGGATCAAGTGGTACAATCGTGCCAACGCGGCCTTGTGCCGAAAACTGTCGGTAATATCCCGCGTCACTGCCGACAAAAGGCACGCCAGAGGCCAGCCCTTCGAGCGGCACCATGCCGTAGCCTTCGTACCGCGGCACTTGCACAACAAGTGACAGTGCGCGCATGAGCTTAGGCAGATCGGATGCGGGTATCTCGCCGATAAAAAGCAACCGATCCCCCAAGCCCGCCGCCGCGACCTTGGCTTTGAGGCCTTGCAAGAACGCCTCGTGTTTGCCGCCTGCACGGCCTACGACCAATGCGGTTGCTCCGGGGTGTTCGGGCAGTAGCCGCAGCATCGCGTCCACAAAAACATCGGTGCCTTTTTCCGGGCGAATGCGGCCCAC
This sequence comes from Sulfitobacter sp., assembly GCA_051251995.1. Lineage (GTDB taxonomy): Bacteria > Pseudomonadota > Alphaproteobacteria > Rhodobacterales > Rhodobacteraceae > Sulfitobacter. The sequence continues at coordinate 171,957 of JBPOFF010000001.1, read as the reverse complement.
TGTGGCAATGCCACGGGTGCCGCCATACCCCTGCGCCTGCCATGCAGCGGCACGATCAGGCGCAGGGCTAAACATATCTGTATCGACCCCGTGCGGCACCACTGCGCGCACATGCGGGACAAATTTCGCAGCCTTGTCCGTTGTGGCAATCACCGCATCCATGCGCGAGATCAACCAACGCGGATAGATCGAATGCAACCGCTGTGCTGCAGAGGTGAACACGATCTTAATCGGTGCACGCCGCACATCACGCAGCCAGATCGCGCTGCGCATTTCGGGATTGCGGCGCACATGCCAGATGGCAAAGGGTTTGCTTTCAGGGGCAATACACGATGCATTGTGGGCCGCGGCACGGGTCAGGGGGCTGGGGCAACCCGGCAGGGGCTGACCCACCAGTGCCATATCATATTGCGACACCTGCTGGCGCACCACGTTAGCTGCGGTTGCAGAGACCCCGGTGAAATGTGGATTGTAGTTGGTGACAAAAAGCTCAGCCATCGTCGCTCAGCCCCAGCGCCTTGATCAACCGCGCGGCAATGCTGTCAAGTTTGTCGGTCTGAGCATGGGCAAAAGCCTGTGCGGCAGCCCCGGCTTTGGCGCGGGCCTTATCATCTGACAGCCAGTTTTGCAGCTTTTCGGCCAGATATTCGGCATCCGCGACCAATCGCGCGGCCCCCAATGTTTCCATTTCGGCAAAGGTTTCAGCAAAGTTGGTCACATGCACACCAGACAATACAGCCGCGCCGGATTGCGCCACCTCATAGGGATTGTGGCCACCTATCGGCCGCAAGGAACCGCCCAAAAACACCACGTCGGTCAAGGCATACCATGTACCAAGTTCGCCCAGGGTATCAGCCAAAAACACTTGCCCACCCGGCGCGTCGCCACGTGTGCGTCGCGTCAGGCTCAGGCTTTCGCCTGCGATCAACTCCGTCACCTCATCGCCGCGCTCAGGATGGCGAGGGGCAAGGATCAGGCACAGGTCGGGGTGTTTTTTAAGTAATAGTTTATGCGCCTTCAGCACGGCGGCCTCTTCGCCCGGATGCGTTGATGAGGCGACCCAGACCGGGCGGTGGCCCAAGGCAGCGCGGGCTTCAAACAAGGCATCTTCGTCTACTGGCAGCGGTCCGGCCATGGATTTGAGGTTGATCCCACGGGCCACCCGGTCTGCGGGTGCATTAAGCGTCACCATCGCTTCGGCCATTGCATCGTTTTGGGTCAGGATCAGGTCAAAGACGTCCAACATATACCCGCTAAGCTTTGGCATCTTGCGCCACTGCGCCATCGACTTTTCCGACAATCGCGCGTTGACCATTGCCATCCGCGCGCCGCTGTCATGGGTTCGGCGCAGCATTTGTGGCCAAAGTTCGCTTTCAACAAACACCGCTGCGTCAGGTCGCCAGTGTTTTAGAAACCGTTTCATCGGGCCAGGTGCATCAAGCGGGGCAAACTGATGCACCGTACGCGGCGGCATCCGTTGCGCCACCAGTCGGGCGGATGTTTCGGTGCCAGAGGTGATCAAAAAATGTGCGCGGGGCAGGGCCACCCCCATGCGGGTGATCAAGGCCAGTACCGACAGGCTTTCGCCCACAGATGCGGCATGAAACCAAATAAGTGGGCCACTGCCACGCCGTTCTTCGGTGGCATGGCCCAGCTTTTCGTGCGCACGGGTGATGGGTACGCCAGCATCACGCAGTTTGCGGGTGCTGCTGCGGGCCGCAAAGGGCAGAATCAAGCTGCTGACCACAACCCACGCAGAATAGAGAAAAGGGGCGGTCATACCGGCTTAGCCGCCCGTGTGGCTCATGTGGCGGGGCATTTGCCCGTCAGCACGCTGGCGCGAATAGTCAAAATCGTGGCCCTTGGGCTTGCGTTCAATCGCGGCGCGAATGGCGTCTTGCAGGGGGGCGTCATCCTCAGGATGGTTACGCAGGGGCGCACGCAGATCGGCCACGTCTTCCTGACCCAGACACATATAAATCTCGCCGGTGCAGGTGATCCGCACGCGGTTGCAGCTTTCGCAGAAATTATGGGAAAGCGGTGTGATGAAGCCGATCTTTTGCCCGGTTTCTTCAAGCCGCACATAGCGAGCAGGCCCGCCAGAGTTCTCAGCCAGATCGGTGACGGTATAATGATCGGCGTAGCGTGCGCGCACATCCTTTAGCGACCAATACTGCGTCAGGCGATCTTCGTTGCCGATGTCGCCCATGGGCATAACTTCGATCCACGTCAGGTCCATGTCACGCTCTGCACACCATGCGGTGATGGCGGGCAGTTCTTCTTCGTTAAAGTTTTTTAGGGCAACCGCGTTGATCTTGACCCGCAGCCCGGCCTTTTGCGCCGCATCGACGCCGCGCAGCACCTGTGGCAATCGGCCCCAACGGGTAATATCCGCAAATTTCTGATCGTCCAGCGTATCAAGTGATATGTTCACCCGGCGCACACCCGCTGCATAAAGGTCATCCGCAAAACGCTCCAACTGACTGCCATTTGTGGTCAGGGTCAGTTCCTTGAGCGTGCCTGCCTCAAGATGGCGCGACATGCCGTTGAAAAACGTCATGATCCCGCGCCGTACCAAGGGTTCGCCGCCTGTGATCCGCAGTTTTTGCACCCCAAGGTTCACGAAAGTGCTGCACAAGCGGTCAAGTTCCTCAAGCGTCAGCAGCTCTTTCTTGGGCAAAAAGGTCATGTTTTCTGACATGCAATAGACACAGCGGAAATCACAACGGTCGGTGACAGACACCCGCAGATAGGTGATGGCGCGTGCAAAAGGGTCGATCAAGGGTGCATTCATAAGACATAGGTAATCACCCGCCGAAGGCGGGGCAAGCGGCAATTGGGTGATTGATGCTGTGCGCTGGCGCAGATAGGGTTTGGATATGACACGTATATTTATAATTGGTTTTCTGGTTTTCGGCATTGCCGGCTGTAGCAATATAGCAGAGCGTTTTGGCATCGGGCGGGGCAAGGCAGCGCAGACTGGTACAGTCCCTACAATTTCGGCCGAGCCTGAGGTGACAGCGGCGGTTCTGACCCCTGCAACCGCAGCACCGCCGCCACCACGCGCCGCAACAACCGCCGAGGCACTTGATACCACCACACCCGAACAACGCGCCGCAGCATCAGCGCCCGCCACCGCGCCTCGCAAATCATTGGGTAAAACCGTGGCCTCATTGGGCAGCCCAACAGAGCCGGGATTGTGGTTGAAAACACCACTGGTCAAAGTCGAAGCGCAGGGGCGGGTGACCAATCTCGCCAACGGAAAGTCATCGCTGGTGACCTTGATCCCGATTGACGGACCAGCAACCGCAGGCAGCCGGATGTCTTTGGCAGCGCTCAGGTTGATTGACGCGTCCTTGACCGATTTGACCGAGGTTGAAGTGGCCTTTGAAGGGTAAGCTTAACCTTTGTTCAGCAACCGCATCGCTTCTTTGGCAGCAAAAGGTTTCATCTGGTGCCCATGTTCAGCGATGAACGCCTTGGTGCGCTCCGGGTCGTGTTTGCTGAGGTCACGCAGCCACCAACCGATGGCCTTTTGGATGAACCAATTGCGGTCCGGCACCAGCGTTGCAGCCCAGCCCAAGACGCGATCCCGGATGATTAATTCATCGGCTTTGGGATTGTTCTGCTTGGTCCAGGGCTGGCTGATGACCAGCGCAGCACGGCGGGTCCAGATGTGATCTGAGGTGACCCAGGCTTCCACTTGGTCAATCCGCGTCGGGTCTGCCACCAGTCGTTTTTGCCCTGCCATACAAGCATGATCGGCAATTGCCCAACTGTCAAAATCAGGTGTCCATGACGCAATCAGATCCCATGCGGCGGTGTCATCGGGGCGGATGTTTGCCTGTGTCAATAGTTTGGCAGCGGCAAGCCGGGCTTCATAGACATTCGTTTGCCAAAGCGCGTCCGCCAGCGCGACACGGGCAGGGGTGTCCAGCTCGCCCCGCCAGCTTTGGGTCAGATCGTTAATCTGCGGGTTCGACAGGCCAAGATAAAATCGGTCCGCTTTGTGATAGCTGCGCATTTGTTGGGCGCGGTCGGGATCAGCAAGCGCAACAAGCTGATCAACAAAGGGCTCAATCATCTGAGTTGGCCAGAATATGCGTGGGCAATCCGTCAATTGTGGATTGATTGCGGGTTTCCCAATAGTTTTTGATTCCCTCTGGGCCGCGATCAGCGGTCCAATGTTCCAGCACATCACGGGGGCCTGCGTGGTCAAAGAAGGGAACCGCGAAACCGCAGCTTGTTTGTACCAAGTCTATCTCCAGATCATATATTTGTCGCGCGCCATCGGAAGATGGGAAATGGGCGTTGAGGGCGGCAAAATCCGCATCACGCGGGTGCAGCGTGCGTGCAGTGCCATAGGTGCGCAGGATCATCGGGCGTTTTTCGAAACCGCACCACATCAGGGTCATGCGATTCACCTGTGCCAGATGGCCTGCCGTTTCGTTACCTGATCCGGTCAGATTACGCCAGATGATCCGGTTGGGGCCAAGCACCCGCAGACTGTCCATGCCTTTGGGCGAAATGTTGACCCGGCCAACCGCCGCAGCGGTGCCGCAGAAAAACATGTGCTGGACGGCGATGAATGCGGTCAGATCGTCGCTAAGGCTGTCAAATTGTTTGGCCATTTAAGCACCTTCGTTTCATTCAACGGTTACGGATTTGGCGAGATTGCGGGGTTGGTCTACATCGGTGCCTTTGGCAACCGCCGTATGATAGGCCAGCAATTGCGCCGGAATGGCATAAAGGATCGGGGCCAATGCATCGGCAATCGGGGGCATTTCGATGCTTGCCCAAACGCCCTCGCTTGCCTCTGCCAGCCCCTTGGCGTCTGAGATCAAGATCACTTTACCCTTGCGTGCCATGACTTCTTGCATGTTGCTAACTGTCTTATCAAACAAAGTATCGCGCGGGGCCATCACCACCACCGGCACGTGTTCGTCGACCAGTGCGATGGGGCCGTGTTTGAGTTCACCTGATGCATAAGCTTCGGCATGTATATAGCTGATTTCTTTTAGTTTTAATGCGCCTTCATGTGCTATAGGATACATCTGGCCCCGCCCCAGAAACAGCACGTCGCGGGCAGAGGCCAGTTTCTGGGCGGCGGCGCGCATGGATGCGTTTTGTCCAAGGCTGACGTTGATCACGGATGGCAATCCACGCAATGCGCTGATGTGATCTGCGATCTGTTCGGCGTTCAGCACCCCCCTGTCATGGGCCGCCTTTAGGACCAGCATAAACAACACGGTCAACTGGCAAGTGAAAGCCTTGGTTGAGGCAACGCCAACTTCTACGCCCGCATAGATCGGCAGGGCCAAATCACTTTCACGCGCAATGGAGGATTCTGGGACGTTGATCACCGAGGTGATGCTGCTGGCCTTGCCCTCGCAATAGCGTAGGGCTGCCAAAGTATCAGCGGTTTCACCGGACTGGCTGACAAATAATGCCATGGTGCGCGCCGGGATGGGTGGTTCGCGATAACGGAATTCAGATGCGACATCGACTTCGACAGGCAGGCGGGCGATCTGTTCGAACCAGTATTTTGCGGTCAAGCAGGCGTAAGATGCGGTGCCGCATGCCACCATTGTGATGCGGTCGATGGTGGTGAAATCAATACCCTTGCCCGGCAGGACAATGTCGCCATCACTGGTCAGGTATTTTGACAAGGCTTGCCCAATAACCGACGGTTGTTCGGCAATTTCCTTGGCCATAAAATGTTTATGGCCGTCTTTGTCGATCCGGGTGGCGTCGATTTGAATGGTCTTGATGGCGCGGTTGGCCAAGCTACCGTTGGCGTCCGTGATTGCAACCGAGGAGCGGGTGATGACCGCGCGATCACCTTCTTCAAGATAGCTGATCTTGTCAGTCATCGGCGACAGTGCAATTGCGTCACTGCCGACAAACATTTCGCCATTGCCATACCCAATGGCCAGCGGCGATCCTTTGCGCGCGGCAATCATCAGATCGTCGTGGCCATCAAATAAGAATGCCAGCGCAAAAGCGCCCTCAAGTCTGCCAAGTGTCTTGGTTACGGCCTCAACCGGGCCATCGCCAAGTGATATATAGTGCTGGGTCAGCAGAGCGACAGTTTCGGTATCGGTTTCAGTGACAAATTTCACTCCGAGGTCCGCCAACTCAGCCCGTAGTTCACGGAAATTTTCGATGATGCCGTTGTGGACCACCGCAACGCCACCCGCCTTGTGCGGATGTGCATTTGAGATTGTCGGGGCACCATGGGTGGCCCAGCGGGTGTGGCCAATTCCAGCCTTGCCCGCCAGCGGTTCATGCACCAGCAAATCACTCAGGTTGACAAGCTTGCCGACCGCACGGCGGCGGGTCAGTTTTCCGCTATTTACAGTGGCGATACCGGCAGAATCATACCCGCGATATTCAAGCCGTTTAAGTGCTTCAACCAGAATGGGCGCTGCTTCGTGGTTGCCCAAGACCCCGACAATTCCACACATTTTAGCTGCCCCTCTGTGCTCTGGCCTTCTTGGCCTTTAACATATCGAACATTTTACGTGCCATGCCCGGTTTTTCAATCTGCGGCGCACGCGACAGGGCCAAGGCCCCCGGTTCCACATCCGATGTGATCACGGAACCCGATCCCGTCATCGCCTCATTGCCGATGGAAACCGGCGCGATCAGCATTGTGTTGGACCCGATAAAAACCCGGTCGCCGATATGGGTGTGGTGCTTCATAACGCCATCGTAGTTGCAGGTGATTGTACCTGCGCCGATGTTGGTTTTTGCCCCAATTGTGGCATCACCGATATAGCTGAGGTGGTTGACCTTGGCCCCTTCGGCGATTTGCGCGTTCTTGATCTCAACAAAATTGCCGACGCGCACGTCTTCGGCCAATTCGGCACCGGGGCGCAGGCGGGCATAGGGGCCGATGATACCGCCGCGCGACACATGGCACCCTTCAAGGTGTGAAAAAGCCCGGATCGTGGCCCCGGATTCAACCGTGACACCGGGGCCAAAGACCACATTGGGTTCAATCACCGTATCGCGGCCAATATAGGTGTCGCGCGCCAGATAAACGGTGTCTGGGGCCATCAGGGTCACGCCGTCTTCCATCAAGGCGGCACGGGCGCGGGTCTGGAACAGCGCGTCAGCGGCAGCGAGGTCGGCGCGGGAATTCACGCCCATGGTTTCGGCTTCCTCACAGGTGACAGCCGTGGCGGACAGCCCACGTTCATTAGCGATACCGATGATATCCGTCAGATAATATTCGCCTGACGCATTGTCGTTACCGACAGCGTCGATCAGATCAAAAAGCAACGCGGCCTTACAGGCGACAACACCGCTGTTGCACAGGGTCACCGCGCGTTCATCGTCATTTGCGTCTTTAAATTCAACAATCCGTTGCAGGGTCTCGCCTTGCAGGATCAAACGGCCATAGCGGGCAGGGTCCGCTGCTTCAAATCCCAGCACCACGACATCATGATGCGCCAAGGCATTGTGCATTTTCTCAAGCGTTTCGGGCTGCACAAACGGTGTGTCGCCATAAAGCACCAAAGCCATACCGTCGAAATCCGCCAAGGCATCGTGGGCTTGGGCAACCGCGTGGGCGGTGCCAAGCTGTTCATCTTGTTCAACAACTTCCGCAGCTTCGTGAAAATCTAACGTCGCCGCACGCACGAGATCAGCACCATGACCTGCGACCACGACAATGCGCGAGGGGTCCAAGACGGCACCGGATGCCATCGCATGTTCCAACATGGGGGCTTGCGCGATCGGATGCAGAACCTTTGGTAGGTCAGAATTCATCCGGGTGCCTTTGCCTGCGGCGAGGATGATCAGTGCGGTGTTCATTATCTGTCTCTTTATGTTCTTGTTCTTGCATTCTCTTTACGCGGTTCGCACAAAGGCGCAAGGGCGCGGCGTTCAAACAAGATTGCGGCTTGCAACATCGCGCTATGTAGAAGCGGCGGGGAACCGCCAGTGAAGGCCATTAAAGGGAACCAGCATGAAAACCGTTGTATTTGATCTTGATGGCACATTGGCCGACACCAGTGGCGATTTGATCGCTGCCGCCAATGCCTGTTTTAGGGACATGGGGTCAGGCGATGTTTTGGATGCCGCATTGGATGCGGCAACCGCGCTTAAAGGTGGACGGGCGATGTTGACCCTCGGGATGCAGCGTTTGGGTCGGGCGGAAGACAAAGCGACAATTGATCGCTATTATCCGATGCTGCTGGAGGCCTATGCGGGTGACATCGACACCCATACGGTTCTTTACCCCGGTGCGATGGATGCGGTTGCAGCACTTAAGCACGGCGGCTATCGCGTTGCGATCTGCACAAACAAACCAGAAGCACTGGCGCATCAACTGCTGATCGCACTTGGGGTGCGTGATGCCTTTGGCGCGATGTTGGGGGCCGACAGTTTGGCCGTGCGCAAGCCAGACCCGGAACATTTGTTTGAAACGGCACGTCGGGCGGGGGGTGATCCATCGCAGTGTATTTTGATTGGCGACACGGATACCGACCGCAAAACGGCACGTGCGGCGGGTGTGCCTTGTGTGTTGGTCACTTTTGGCCCGGCGGGCGGTGATATGGCGGCGCTGGAACCTGAGGCATTGCTGGATAACTACGCTGATTTGCACGGTATTGTGGAACGGTTGATCGGAAAGGCCGCAGCATGAGCGACGTATTCAAGGGCAGTTTTACCCAGCAAGAGCCGATCCCAGAGGACGGGATTGAGGCCGCGGTTGCCGTGATGCGGCACGGACGGCTGCACCGCTATAATACGGTGCCGGGCGAAGTGGCCGAAACCGTGCTGTTGGAACAGGAATTTGCCGCGCAGGTGGGTGCAAAATACTGCCTTGCTGTCGCGTCGGGGGGCTATGCAATGGCCACGGCGCTGCGCGCAGTTGGGGTCAAACCGGGCGATAAGGTGCTGACCAATACCTTCACGTTGGCCCCGGTGCCGGGCGCGATTGCCGCCGTGGGCGCGGTGCCGGTGTTTGTTGGGGTCACAGATCAGTTGGTGATTGATCTGGAGGATTTGGCCAACAAGGCGGCGCAGTCTGATGTGCTGCTGCTGAGCCATATGCGCGGGCATCTGGCGGACATGGAAAAACTGATGGCGATTTGTGATGCGGCAAATGTCACGGTGATCGAGGATTGTGCGCACACCATGGGCGCGTCGTGGAAAGGCGTTGCATCCGGCACCCAAGGCAAGGTCGGTTGTTATTCCTGCCAGACCTATAAACACGTGAACGCGGGCGAGGGTGGCTTGTTTGTGACCGATGACCCTGAAATCGCTGCCCGCGCGATTATCTTGTCCGGGTCCTATATGCTGTATGAACGCCATTTGGCCGGGCCACCAAAAGAGGCGTTTGAGACGGTCCGCTATGAGACGCCAAACATTTCGGGCCGCATGGACAATCTACGCGCCGCGATCCTGCGGCCACAGCTGCGCAAATTGGATGCACAGCGCGACCGCTGGAATGAACGGTATTATACCGTTGAAAAGGGGGTGCGCGACACGCCGGGCCTGACCGTTATTGACCGACCGGAGGCGGAAGTGATTGTCGGGTCGTCGTTTCAATTTTTGTTGAAAGACTGGTCCGAGGGCGCGGTGCGTGAAGTTCTCAAGCGCTGTGCCGCGCGCGGTGTGGAACTGAAATGGTTTGGCGGTGCAGAACCTGTGGGTTTCACCAGCCGCTACGATTCATGGCGCTATGCCGATGCCCCGCGGATGCCTGCCAGTGACGCGATTTTGGCGGGAATCGTTGACATGCGGGTGCCGCTGACCTTTAGCCTTGAAGATTGCGCGGTGATTGCGCGGATCATCCGGTCAGAGGTCAGCGCGGTCTATCAGGGCGAAAAATAGCCCCTATTTGAATGCAACAGGGGCTATTCCACCACGAAATTCAGAATTTGAGTGTGCCGTGGTCGCCCATGTCAGGCTTGCTGTCCGTCAGATGTGCTTTGGCCACTTCATAGAGGAACTTAAGGCTGCCCCCGGTTACCCAGACTTCCGCCTCTGTCAGGTCGAAACGCATCAGTTGGATGTCAGGATCCTGTTTGCCGCCCTCAAACCAAGCTGCGGCAACGCCGTTCCACAGCTCATCCAGTTTTGCCGCGTCATTTGACAGGCTGATGCGTCCGTCGATACGGGCATAAAGCGCCTCGTCACTGCTTGAGACGATATATTCTGCCGCGGCACCATTGGTGGCGGATTTGGCCAGATCGGTGCCTTTGGCTGTGATGAACCAGATCACTGGTGCGTTATCGTCATCGTCTACATAGTGGCTCATCGGTACAGCGCGCGCGTCTTCTGCGGCCATCATTCCTGTACGGGTATCTTCCAGTCGGTCCCAGAACTCTTTTTTCAGTGAGTCAGACATATCGTGCTTTCTCCTGTGATTTACTCATGTCGCCTTCACAAGGCAGGCCATAACATGTGATCCTTTTGCGAGCGGGCAAGATGCTTGACGGAAAAAAGCCGAAGCTGTAAGTAATGAACAAGTGTTCAATAAATTTGGGGGAATTCAATGTTCAACGCCAGCATGCAGTTTGATCTGGGTGAAGATATAAATGCGTTGCGCGATATGGTGCACCGCTGGGCGCAGGAACGCGTCAAACCGATGGCCGCTGACGTAGACCGCAACAATGAATTCCCTGCCGAACTTTGGACCGAAATGGGGTCGCTTGGTCTGCTTGGCATGACCGTCGATGAAGAATTTGGTGGCACCGGCATGGGTTATGTAGCGCACACCGTGGCGGTTGAAGAAATCGCACGGGCGTCGGCATCGGTATCACTGTCTTATGGCGCACATTCGAACCTCTGCGTGAACCAGATATCGTTGAACGGCACGGCCGAGCAAAAGGCGAAATACCTGCCAAAGCTGTGTTCAGGCGAAAGCGTTGGTGCGCTGGCGATGTCAGAAACCAGTGCGGGCAGTGATGTGGTCAGCATGAAATTGCGCGCGGAAAAGCGGAACGATCATTACCGTCTGTCCGGCAATAAATACTGGATCACCAATGGCCCGGACGCCGACACGCTGGTGGTCTATGCCAAGACAGACCCGGAGGCGGGCAGCAAGGGAATCACTGCATTCCTGATCGAAAAATCGATGAAGGGATTCAGCACCAGCCCACATTTTGACAAGCTGGGCATGCGTGGATCAAACACAGCTGAACTGATCTTTGACGATTGCGAAGTGCCGTTTGAAAACGTGTTGGGCGAAGAAGGGCGTGGCGTGCGCGTTTTGATGTCTGGACTTGATTATGAGCGGGTGGTGCTGGCGGGCATTGGCCTTGGCATTATGGCGGCGTGCCTCGATGAAATCATGCCCTATATGGCCGAGCGCAAGCAGTTCGGCCAACCGGTGGGCAACTTCCAACTGATGCAGGGCAAGATGGCCGATATGTATACCGCGATGAATTCGGCACGTGCTTATGTGTACGAGGTCGCCAAGGCCTGTGACCGGGGCGACGTGACCCGCCAAGATGCGGCGGCATGCTGTCTTTATGCCTCTGAACAGGCAATGGTGCAGGCGCACCAAGCGGTACAGGCGATGGGCGGAGCGGGCTATTTGTCCGACAACCCGGTGGGCCGGATTTTCCGTGACGCCAAGCTGATGGAAATCGGGGCGGGCACATCTGAGATCCGCCGCATGTTGGTGGGTCGCGAGATGATGGGAAAAATGACATGAAAATAGCGTTGATAGGTGCATTTGTTGTTCAGGCCAGTATGGCGATGGCACAGGATGTTCCGTTCGATCCCGCTGCCACGCAAGACTGTTTGGCGGCAGCTGAAACCAGCGATGCAGGGCAGGCGTGTATAGGTCTGTCGACCAACAATTGCACGCAAAGCCCGGATGGCGGAACAACTGTTGGTATGACGTTCTGTTTGGATCAAGAAAGAGACCTGTGGGACGTTCTGTTGAACAAGAACTATCAGGCACGGATGGCTGAGGCGAAACAAATTGATGCTGAAATGCGTGAATTGGGATCAAGTGTGGCGTCTCAAGAAAATGCTTTGCGCAGTATGCAACAGGCATGGATTCCATTCCGTGATGCCTCTTGCGATTATGAGCGTAGTAAATGGGGCGGTGGCACCGGGGGTGGGCCCGCAACTGTTGCCTGTCTGATGCAACTGACCGCACGGCAAGCGTTGCAACTTAGCGATCCGCAGCAATAAGTCTGAGAGGGTATTCAAATCATGACCGATTTTTTCGACCATTTGCTGCTCTGCATCAAGGCATGGGGTGTCGGCCAACAGTTTGATTTTGAAAATCATGGATATTGCAGCTGAGATGCAATTGCCGAGGCTTCATACAGATCAAGGTTGGGACATCCCAGAACGGTTAAACATGGCTGCGCAATGTTTGGCGCATCCTGATGATATGTTGGCGATTGTTGATCTGACCGGGGACGCGCGGTGCGATGTCACCTATGGTGCATTGGCTGGCATGGTCGATGATGTGGCGCGTGCACTACTGAGGCGCGTGCAGCCGGGTGACCGGGTTGGCGTGTTGCTCTCACAATCACCGTGGTGTGCAGCAGCGCATTTGGCGATCTGGAAAATCGGTGCAGTTTCAGTGCCTTTGTTCAAACTCTTCAAGCATGACGCGCTGGCGTCGCGGTGCGGTGATGCGGGGGTGTCTCTGGTTTTAACTGACCCAGAAGGCGTGAATTTGCTCGGCGATTTGGCGGAACCTTGGCTGGTGGATCAGGTTGGAATTTCGGGGCCAACACTGCCATTCGCGGATGCTGGGCCAGACGATCCAGCCGTGTTAATCTATACTTCTGGCACCACCGGCACGCCAAAGGGTGCGTTGCATGGCCACCGGGTGTTGACGGGTCACTTGCCCGGCGTGTCTATCAGCCATGATCATTTGGGTCAGGCGGGTGACCACCTGTGGACTCCAGCCGATTGGGCGTGGATTGGCGGATTGTTTGACGTGTTAATGCCCGGTCTCGCGCTGGGCGTGCCCGTGGTGGCGGCGCGGATGGCAAAATTCTCGCCCGACGGCTGCGCCGATGTGATCACGCGCGGCGATGTGCGCAATGTGTTTTTTCCGCCCACGGCGCTGCGGATGCTGAAAGCGTCAAATGTTGCGCTGCCCGGTTTGCGGTCTGTGGCCAGCGGCGGCGAGCCGTTAGGCGCAGAGATGCTGAACTGGGGGCGGGATGCTTTTGGGTTGGATATCAACGAGTTCTATGGCCAGACGGAATGTAATATGGTGGCCAGCAGCTGTGGTGTAGATTTTCCCGCCAAGGCAGGATGCATTGGTAAAGCGGTGCCGGGTCATAATGTGGCGGTGATTGATATGGCAGGTCAGCCCACGCCTGGCGAGGGCGATGTGGCTGTACGGCGGGGGTCCGCATCAATGATGCTGGGCTATTGGAACCGCCCCGCGGAAACCGCGGCCAAGTTTCGTGGCGAGTGGATGATCACCGGGGATCGCGGCATTTGGGAGGGCGACTACCTGCGCTTTGTCGGGCGCGAGGATGATGTGATCACCTCTGCTGGATACCGCATCGGCCCGGCAGAGATTGAGGATTGCCTGATGATGCATCCGGGTGTGGCGACGGTGGGTGTTGTGGGCAAGCCGGATACACTGCGCACCGAAGTTGTGAAGGCCTATGTCGTGCGCAAAGCGGGATCGGATGTTGGTGCGGACGAATTGCAGAACTGGGTTAAAGAACGGCTGGCAAGTTATTCTTATCCAAGAGAAGTTGCATTTTTGGATGCGCTACCGATGACGGTAACGGGCAAGGTGATACGGAAGGAGTTGAAAGCGATGGCAGCGTCGGAGGGTAGAGGATGAGCGACGGTAACACGAAGGCGTTCGAAGCATCATTGAAAGAATCGAAATGGCGGTTCGAAACTCAAGGACTTCGATCTTCTGATCGAGCGTACGAATACGGAGTTTTGGTAGTAAAGAATGCGATGCTTGTGTCTGGGGGAGGGTTATTTTTTATTCCGACAATGGCTAGCCTATCAAAAAATATCTCACTCGAATGGGCTTTTGCTTCTGGCATGCTTTTTGGTGCTTGCGTTCTACTTACACTGATAGCCAACTATCTAATACATTTGAATTGGCTGTTCCTCGAAGGTTCTTGGGAAGAGATTTATGAAATCGAAAAAATTCAAGCTAGGTTAGCTTATTCCCGTCCGTTTCAGTCCGATGAGCAAAACCTCATACTACGCAAAGAGAAACTTGCAACGGCAAATCGTCGGATCACTTTGTCATTCTATGGACCGCATTTAATTGCGTTAGTCTTTGTCATTGCATTCGGGTTTGCCGCATTCTGCCTTTACGAAGCATTTTTTTACACGATTGAGCATACATCATGAAACTAACATCCCAAGCCCTCCCATCCTCCGAGGCCTTCAAAGCCAATCAAGCGGCGCACCTCGACGCCCTCGAGACAGTGCGCAAAGCCGCCGAAGCCGCGGCATTCGGCGGCGGTGAAAAATCCCGCGCCCGCCATGAAAGCCGGGGCAAGATGTTGCCGCGTGAGCGGGTGGCGAACCTGCTTGATCCGGGGTCACCATTTTTGGAGGTTGGGGCCACGGCAGCGCACGGGCTTTACGATGGGGCGGCACCCTGTGCAGGAGTGATTGCAGGCATTGGCCGGGTGCAGGGGCACGAGGTCATGGTGGTGTGTAATGACGCCACAGTGAAGGGTGGCACGTACTATCCGATGACGGTCAAGAAGCACCTGCGGGCGCAAGAGATTGCCGAGGAAAATAATCTTCCGTGCATCTATCTGGTTGATAGCGGCGGGGCGAACTTGCCCAACCAGGATGAAGTGTTTCCGGACCGTGATCACTTTGGCCGGATTTTCTACAATCAAGCCCGGATGAGCGCCAAGGGCATTCCACAGATTGCTGTGGTGATGGGGTCGTGCACGGCGGGCGGGGCCTATGTGCCTGCGATGTCGGATGTGACGATCATTGTGAAAGAACAAGGCACGATTTTCCTCGCTGGGCCACCCTTGGTCAAGGCGGCGACAGGTGAGGTTGTCACGGCAGAAGACTTGGGCGGTGGCGATGTGCACACGCGCCTGTCCGGCGTGGCCGATTATCTGGCCGAGGATGATGCGCATGCTTTGGCATTGGCGCGCCGCGCGGTGGCATCATTGAACCGGGCCAAGCCAAGCACGGTGCAGTGGGAAACGCCCGAAGAACCCGCCTATGATCCTGATGAAATATTGGGTGTGGTGCCGGGTGACCTGCGCGCACCCTATGACATTCGCGAAGTGATTGCGCGTACGGTGGATGGATCGCGTTTCGATGAATTCAAACCGCGCTTTGGCGAAACTTTGGTGACGGGGTTTGCCCATGTCAAAGGTTGCCCGGTTGGTATTATCGCCAACAATGGCGTGCTGTTTTCTGAATCTGCCCAGAAAGGCGCGCACTTTGTCGAACTGTGTTCGCAGCGCGGTATCCCCTTGGTCTTCTTGCAAAACATCACCGGGTTCATGGTGGGCCGTAAATATGAGAACGAAGGTATCGCGCGGCATGGGGCCAAGATGGTGACCGCCGTGGCCTGTACCAATGTGCCAAAGATCACAATGCTGGTGGGTGGGTCCTTTGGCGCGGGTAATTACGGCATGGCGGGGCGTGCCTATTCGCCGCGGTTCTTGTGGACATGGCCCAATAGCCGGATTTCGGTGATGGGCGGACCGCAGGCAGCGGGCGTTTTGGCCACCGTCAAACGTGACGCGATTGAGCGGGCGGGCGACAGCTGGAGCGCGGAGGAAGAAGCCAAGTTCAAGCAGCCAACAATTGATATGTTTGAGGAGCAAAGCCATCCGCTTTATGCCTCTGCGCGGTTGTGGGACGATGGCATCATTGATCCACGCAAGAGCAGGGACGTTTTGGCGCTGTCGTTAAGTGCCAGCCTGAACGCACCCATTGAGCCGACGAAGTTCGGCGTGTTTCGGATGTGAAGGCAGAGCCATGACAAAAACACTGCAACAGATTGTCGATGCCAACCCGGAAGCGGAAACTTTCCGGTTTGGCGACAGCCCGGAACTCTGCGCGGAAATCCTCGCTTTGGTGCGCAGCGGTGCCAAGATCGCCACCTGTGAGGCTGCATCGGCTTTTGGCAAGAATGGCGACGCATGGCCCGAGGTGGGCCGCCGCGATATTGCGCTGAACTGGGATGGGACGCCTGCGATAATGGTCGAAACGGTCGAGGTCAGAACCCGGCGTTTTGAAGATATGGACGCTGAATTTGTCGCAGCACAGGGAGAGTTCCGTGACCTTGATCATTGGAACGCGAGTTACGAGGCGTATTTTCGGCGTGATGGGGCCTTTGCTCCGGATATGAAGCTGATGTGCGAACGGTTCAAAGTGATAGAGGATTACGCCTGATGTTTGATACAATCTTAATTGCCAACCGGGGCGAGATTGCCTGCCGGGTGATGGAAACCGCTCAAGCGATGGGCGTGCGCTGTGTGGCGGTATATTCAGATGCGGATGCGCAGGCCAAACATGTGCAGATGGCGGATATCGCGGTGCATATCGGCGGGTCGACCCCGGCGGAGTCCTATTTAAAGGGCGATGTGATCATACAGGCGGCGCTAGATACGGGCGCGCAGGCGATCCATCCCGGATATGGGTTTCTGTCAGAGAACCCTGATTTTGTCGAAGCGGTTGAGAAGGCCGGGCTGACTTTTATCGGACCGTCAGCATCGGCTATCCGGGCGATGGGTCTGAAAGACGCGGCCAAGGCGTTGATGATCAAGGCGGGTGTGCCGGTGGTGCCGGGCTATCACGGGGCGGATCAGGACGATGCGCTGCTGGAGGATGAGGCAGGCAAGATCGGGTATCCGGTGTTGATCAAGGCCGTGGCGGGTGGCGGTGGCAAGGGCATGCGTTTGGCAGAAGATGCCAAAGGATTTCAGCAGGCGCTGGCGTCAGCCCGGTCCGAGGCGAAAACCGCCTTTGGCAATTCCGATGTGCTGGTTGAAAAATTCGTGACCAAACCACGTCATATCGAGGTGCAGGTGTTTGGTGATGGCACCCATGCGGTGCATTTGTTTGAGCGTGACTGTTCATTGCAGCGCCGCCATCAAAAGGTGATCGAAGAAGCGCCAGCACCCGGCATGACGCAAGACATGCGTGATGCGATGGGGATGGCCGCCGTTAAAGCGGCGGAGGCGATCGGCTATGCCGGGGCTGGCACCGTTGAGTTTATTGTCGATGGTTCAGGGGGGCTGAGCGCTGACGGTTTTTTCTTTATGGAGATGAACACCCGTCTGCAGGTCGAACATCCGGTGACCGAAATGATCACAGGTGTTGATTTGGTCGAATGGCAATTGCGCGTCGCTGCGGGGGAGCCGTTGCCAAAACAGCAAGATGAACTGTCGATCAACGGCCATGCGTTTGAAGCGCGGCTGTATGCAGAGGATGTGCCAAAAGGGTTTTTGCCGGCAACAGGCACCTTGACCCATTTGAAATTTGCCCCCGGTACGCGGGCGGATTCCGGGGTGCGGGCGGGCGATACCATCAGCCCGTTTTATGACCCAATGATTGCCAAGGTGATCGTGCATGGACCCAACCGGGACATCGCACTGTCACGTCTGCGCGCGGCGCTGGCGGGCTGTCAGGTTGGGGGCACCGTGACCAATCTGGCGTTTCTGGGGGCCTTGGCGGGGCATCAGGGATTTGGGCAGGGTGATGTTGATACCGGGTTGATCGCGCGGGATATCGTGGGACTGACCGCGCCACCCCAGATTGCACCACGTCATGTGGCGCTGGCGGGTATGGCGGGCCTTGGAGTGCTGGATGCGGGGCCTGAGACTGGGTTCACCCTTTGGCGGCCCTTGCGGCGGCAGGTCATGCTGTCGTGGGACGGCGAAGAGCATTTGATCAAGGTCCGCGTCTTGGCACCGGATGCACAGATCTGGACGATTGGTGAGGCAGAGGTTCAGGCCAAATATATCGGCGGATCATGGCATGTTGGTGGTCAACCTGCCGCAGATGTTGTTGTGTCCGCGGACCGGGTCACGGTCTTTGACGGCTATGGGTTGGTCTTTGATGTGATTGACCCACTGGCACGGGCGGCAGGGGCGCATGGGGATGGCAATCTGGTTGAAGCCCCGATGCCCGGCTTGGTGCGCAGTGTTGATGCCAAAGTAGGCCAAGCGGTGGCCAAAGGTGACCGTTTGGCAGTATTAGAGGCGATGAAGATGGAACATTCATTGCTGGCCGCACGGGACGGCGTTGTCGCCGAAGTGCTGGCGGCGGCGGGGGATCAGGTTGAGGCCGGGGCGGCCTTGGTCCGGTTGGAAGCCGAAGTTGAGGAGGATGCGTGAAGCTACTGAATGGACAAGTTCATGTATTGGAGTTTTTGGCGGTTGCCGTCCTCTCGTATCTGACCTACGCCATTGGCTATGCATTGCCCTTTGTTGCGGCGATCTTGTTACTCGCTTGGCCGCTGTTATTGCTTCATGTGTTTGGTAAGGGCCTGATATTGAGGTTCGTTCATATGGCACAAAACCTATTGAATCCTGGCAAACACCAAGCTCAACGACCACCGCCCGCCTCAAAGCGGCGTGGCAGTGCGCGATTTCTGTGGTTTCTGCCCTTAGCGACAATGACGGCGGGCTATTTGACCCAATACCGCGACACAACCACGTGGTTCTTTTGAAAGAGGCAATATGATTACCCTTCACCACTGCCCACAAACCCGGTCGATGCGCACTTTGTGGCTGTTGAACGAATTGGATGTTGAATTCCATCTCAAACTCTATGCCTTTGATAAAAGTTTACGCGAGCCGGAGTACCTGAGCCTGTCACCCGCTGGTCGTGTGCCCGCACTTGAAATTGACGGCGAGCGGATGTTTGAGACAGGCGCAATCACGCAATATCTGTGCGAACGCTTTAGCCCGGATCGGTTGGGCCGCTCCGCCAGTTCACCGAACCGCATGGCGTGGCTGGTCTGGGTGCATTTTGCCGAAACAATCAGCCAACATACTGCCGCACTCACGCAGCAGCATATTGCGCTGCGCGAAGATCACATGCGTAGTCCGATAGTGATGAAGCTTGAAGCCGCGCGGATTGGCAAATGTTATGACGCGCTTGAGGCGCGTTTGAGCACACCGATTGAGAACCGCGATTACATGCTGACCTCAGGGTTTTCAGCAGCGGATATTTCGGTGGGCCAAGCGGTCTATATGGCGCGGCATTTTGTGGCATTGGACAATCATCCCGCCGTGGCCGAATGGTATGAACGTATCACCGAGCGCGCGAGTTTTGTGAAATCGCTGCCTGAAAACGGTGGAATTTATACTCAGGCGTTTTATCCGCCTTGGCCAGTGGAATAAAGTCGCGCTAAGGTTCGCGTAGCGTTAGAAATTGAAATAGGGATGATGCGATGAGCTTGGGACCATGTGAGATTTTTGAAGTTGGCCCACGGGATGGTCTGCAAAACGAGGGCCGCGAAATTCCGGTCGCCAAAAAGGTCACACTTGTTGACCGGTTGTCTCAAGCTGGGTTCTCTCGGATCGAATGTGCAAGCTTTGTCAGCCCCAAGTGGGTGCCGCAAATGGCAGGTTCGGCTGAGGTGCTGGCCAAGATTACCCGGGCGGACGGGGTGCGCTATGCGGCCTTGACCCCAAATTCGCGTGGCTATGAAGACGCATTGGCGGCGGGGGCGGATGAAATCGCGATTTTTGCCTCCGCGTCCGAAGGGTTCAGCCAGAAAAACATCAATGCCAGTATTGCTGAATCTTTTGAACGTTTTGCGCCCATTCTGGAAGAGGCCAGACATGTGGATATCCCGGTGCGCGGCTATGTGTCTTGTGTGATCGAATGTCCCTATGATGGGGCGGTTGCGCCTGCAAAGGTTGCCGAAGTTGCGGACAAGCTGTTTTCAATGGGCTGTTATGAGATTTCGCTGGGCGATACGATTGGGGCAGGAACCCCAGACAGTATTGCGCGGATGTTGTTGGCGGTGCGCGACGTGGTGCCCGTTGGGCGGTTGGCCGGGCATTACCACGACACCAAGGGCCGTGCGATGGCCAACATTGATGCGTCTCTTGCCATGGGCGTGCGGGTCTTTGATGCGGCGGTTGGTGGGTTGGGCGGCTGTCCCTTTGCACCGGGTGCGGCGGGGAATGTGGCGACAGAGGCGGTAAATACCCATCTGACGGCACTTGGTTATAAGACCGGGTTGGATCAGGCGGTGCTCGAAGATGCTGCCAATATGGCGCGGGCGATGCGCAATGCCTGAAACACTTATGGTTGAGGTTGACGCCCGCGGGGTTGCCACCCTGACGCTGAACCGCCCCGATAAACATAACGCAATGTCGGCACAGATGCTGGCGGATCTGACCCAAGCGGCGGCCGATTTGGGGGCCGATGATGCGGTGCGGGTGGTTATTCTGACCGGGGCGGGTGCGTCATTTTGTGCAGGCGGCGACCTGGGGTGGATGCGTGATCAGGCGGATATGGATGTGGTCACCCGGTCAAAGGAAGCAGGTAAGCTCGCGGCGATGCTGGGTGCGTTAAATACTCTGCCGAAACCGCTGATTGGCAAGGTGCAAGGCAACGCCTTTGGTGGTGGGGTTGGCATGGCTGCGGTCTGTGACGTGGCAATCGGGGTCGATACGCTAAAGATGGGGTTCACTGAAACACGGTTGGGCATCATTCCCGCAACCATCGGGCCCTATGTGCTGGCCCGGATGGGCGAAGGGCGGGCTAGACGCGTGTTTATGTCTGCGCGGCTTTTTGGTGCGGCAGAGGCGGTTGATCTGGGGTTGCTGGCACGTGCTGTTCCAGCCGCAGATTTGGATGCCGCGATTGAGGCCGAAGTCACGCCTTATCTGGCTTGTGCGCCGGGGGCGGTTGCCGCTGCCAAGAAACTGGCCCGCGATCTGGGGCCGCGCATTGACGACGAGGTTGTGGCCCACACCATTAAGGCACTGGCAGACCGCTGGGAAACCGACGAAGCGGCAGAAGGCATTGATGCGTTTTTTACCAAACGCAAAGCGGCATGGGTGACCTAAGTCTACATTAGGTCATCTGGGGCAATTTTTTGGCCCGGAAATTCGAAGTCTTTTAGGTCAATTGAGCATTAACCCTTGCTATGTATCTACATTAGGCTATCCGAGGTGACAAAATAACTTGAAGCAGGCCATGGCAGACATATCCCATACCCCCCCCGCACCAACCGTCGCGCGCGATTGGATCAAGATTTTAGCAGGCTATCGCGAACCAAACAGCCTCCGCAGCAGCTTTGAATTGGCCGTGAGCCTGATTCCGTTTGTGGCGCTTTGGATCGCAGCCTGTTGGGTGGCGCAATACAGCTATCTGGGGGCTTTTGCGATTTCGACAATAAACGGTGGCTTCCTGCTGCGCTTGTTCTGCATTCAGCATGATTGCGGCCATGGATCGTTTTTTGGCAATCGCACTGTCAGCGACTGGATCGGGCGGGCGCTGGGCGTGATCACCTTGACGCCCTATGATGTGTGGCGCCGGACCCACTCCATTCACCACAGCCATGCAGGCGACCTGGATCAGCGCGGCATTGGTGATGTGATGACCCTGACAGTCGAAGAATACCATCAGCGTACCGCATTTGGCCGGTTTTTGTACCGGGCGTATCGGCACCCCATCGTGTTGTTTGGCATCGGTCCAGCCTATCTATTTTTGCTGGAATATCGGTTGCCCTTGGGCCTGATGAACCAAGGTCGCTATTGGTTCTCCGCAATGGCGACAAACGCTGCAATTGCCACCGCCCTTGGCATTATCATCTATTTTGGAGGTCTTCAGGCATTGTTTCTGGTGTTCTTACCAACCACGATCATTGCCGCGTCCGTAGGGGTTTGGTTGTTCTACGTTCAGCACCAATTCGAGACGACCCATTGGGAACATCACGAAGAATGGCAGTTGCACGAAGCGGCGCTGCACGGCAGTTCACACTATGATCTGCCACCGATCCTGCGCTGGTTCACGGCCAACATCGGTATTCACCATGTCCACCATCTGTACAGCCGCATTCCATTTTACCGTCTGACCGAGGTTCTGAATGATCACCGCGAATTGGTCGAATGCAGCCGGATGACGTTTATGGAAAGCCTGAAATGCGCCAGCCTTGACTTGTGGGATGAGAAAAGCCGCCGCTTGATATCCTTTGCCGCTGCGCGTCGGACCGCAGCAGCCTAAGATGAAGGTCGGGCAGGGCAATTTAATGCCTTGGTATGTGTCATACAATTGATCGTGGCGGCATCCTTGGCTTGACCTCAACAGCACTGGTGCCATCTATTCGGCAATAGATGGAGCGTGAGGTTGTGCGCCTCAAGGGTTTGGCGTTGATTGGTATCAGATGAAATTGCTCCGTTTCTTTTTCAAAGCACGTGAGGTCGAAAAGACCGGCGATGACAGCGCGGTGTCATCCTTGATGGCATTTGTCTGGCGGATGACGGGCTGGCATCAGGTTTGGGCCTGCGTTCTGGCGGTTGTTGTTGCGCTGTTGAACCTTGCGCCCATCGAATTGCAACGTCGCATCGTGAACGAAGTGGTCGAGACCCAAGATGTGCCGCTGCTGAGGAAGTTTGGGGCCTATTATTTGGCCATCATCATCCTGCATCAAGCGGTGAAATTTGGTCTGAACAGTTATCAAATATGGATGTCGGAAAGTACAAACCTTTATACCCGGCGTCACCTGTTGGGCCTTTACGGCAAAACCGTTGATGACGCGGAAGAAGGCCAAACCGGGCGCGTTGTGTCGATTGTCGGGGCCGAGGTCGACAAACTGGGCGGGTTTGTGGGTGAAGGGCTATCGCAGTCTTGTGCCAATGTAGCACTACTTCTGGGCGTGCTTGCCTATATGGTTGTGGTTGAGCCGACCATCGCGCTTTTTGCGATTGGTTTTATGATCCCTCAAATCGTCGTGACGCCATTGATGCAGCGCTATTTGAACAAGCTGGTTGAACGCCACGTCGAATATATGCGCACCATGGGTGATCAAGTGGCTGAAATTGACAGCGACACTGAGACTAGCGATCTTGGTATCCTTAAAAAGATATTCAACAACCGTCTGCGGTTTAACATGCTCAAGTTCTTGCTCAAGGCTGTGCTCAACCTGCTTAACTCGTTAGGGCCATTGGCGGTTTTGGTATACGGTGGGTATCTGGTGATGATGGGGCAAACGCAAGTGGGGGTGATTGTGGCCTTCATTTCCGGATTTGACCGCATTTCCGGTCCGGTGCGCGAATTGGTAGGATTTTACCGGGTTTACGCGCAGGCCAACGTGCAGCACCAGATGATTGGAAAATGGATGGACAAACTGGGGGCGTGATTTGGACCGTGCCAGCCAGAAACCATGGCTGGTTGCTGTAAAAGCCCCACCTTTCCACCCCAGCGCCCGTTGACCCCATCCACTGCCACGGTTAAACCCGTTTTAAGTCTGTTCTGCGCCGCGTCTTTGGCATGTATCAAAGACCACGCACCGCTAAAGGAGCCACCCCTTGGACGACATGCTGCGGGAATACCTGCCAATCCTTGTTTTTCTGGCCGTTGCCATCGGTTTAGGGATCGTTTTGATCCTTGCTGCGGTGGTTTTGGCTGTGCGCAACCCGGACCCTGAAAAGGTGTCTGCCTATGAATGCGGGTTCAACGCCTTTGATGATGCGCGGATGAAATTCGATGTGCGGTTCTATCTGGTGTCGATTCTGTTCATTATTTTCGATCTGGAAATTGCGTTTCTGTTTCCTTGGGCTGTTGCGTTCAAAGATGTCAGCATGGTCGGCTTTTGGTCGATGATGGTGTTCCTCGCGGTGCTGACCGCAGGCTTTGCCTATGAATGGAAGAAGGGGGCGCTCGAATGGCAGTGACCGAAGGCTATACGCCAGCGACAGCCGGGATGGACCGGGACGTTGCCACGCAGAACCTCAATGCTGAATTGCAGGACAAGGGTTTCCTTGTCACCTCCACCGCAGACATCATCAACTGGGCCAGAACAGGTTCGCTGCACTGGATGACCTTTGGGTTGGCCTGTTGTGCTGTTGAGATGATGCACACCTCGATGCCGCGCTATGACCTTGAACGGTTTGGCACAGCGCCACGCGCATCCCCACGCCAGTCTGACCTGATGATCGTGGCTGGTACATTGACCAACAAAATGGCCCCGGCGCTGCGCAAGGTTTACGACCAGATGCCAGAGCCGCGCTATGTGATCTCAATGGGATCCTGCGCCAATGGCGGCGGCTATTACCACTACAGCTATTCCGTGGTGCGTGGTTGTGACCGAATTGTGCCTGTGGACATTTACGTGCCGGGCTGTCCGCCCACGGCCGAAGCCTTGCTCTACGGTATCTTGCAACTGCAACGCAAAATGCGCCGGACGGGGACGATTGTACGATGAGTGAACAACTACAAGAACTCGGCTCCTATATCGAAGCCAAACGCCCCGATTGTGTGCTGGCGTGGGACATCACCCATGGTGAGCTGAACATGGATGTGACGCTGGCCAATATTGCGGGTCTGGTGGAGTTCCTTAAGGGGGACGCGACCTGCCGTTTTTCGACGTTGGTGGACATCACCGCCGTTGATTACACAGGTCGCGCCAAACGCTTTGACGTCGTCTATCATTTCCTGTCGATGTACCAAAACCACCGCATTCGGTTGCGTGTGGCGGTGCGGGAAAAGGACATGGTGCCGTCACTGGTTGATGTGCACACCAGCGCCAATTGGTTTGAGCGTGAAATTTTCGACATGTTCGGCATTTTGTTTTCCGGCCATCCTGATCTGCGCCGCATCCTGACAGACTATGGTTTCCGCGGTCACCCGCTGCGCAAGGATTTCCCAACCACGGGCTATACCGAAGTGCGCTATGACGAAGTTGAAAAGCGGGTGGTGTATGAGCCGGTGAAGCTGGTTCAGGAATATCGCCAGTTTGATTTCATGTCGCCATGGGAGGGTGCCGAATATATCCTGCCGGGTGATGACAAAGCGGATGCGAAATAATGGGCGGTTTTTGGTGGCTTGTCCTGTCTGCATTGACGGCGATCCCGATGCTGAAGCTGTTGCCGTTCTTTGGCATCCATAAATACTGGGCGGCGGCCTGTTTAATCCCGTTTGGCACGATTGCCTTGCTTTGGTGGATGGGCATGCGGCTACAAGAGTTGGAGAAGTTGTGATGGAACTGCTTTTTGATGGCATTGTTGCGGTGAGTGCTTTGCTGACGGCTGGTTTGGCGGCGGCACCACTTTTTAAAAAACGCCCTCATATGCCCGTGCATTGCGCAAAAACAGCAATTGTGCATTTGGCCTCAACTAGAGATTCGCGGATGCTGGAAAGGTTCAAATAATGGACGGCGACATTCGCACAAACACTTACGATGACGGATCGACGGACTTCCAAACCGGCGAACAGAAAATCCGTAACTTCAACATCAACTTCGGCCCACAGCACCCTGCGGCGCATGGCGTGTTGCGGCTGGTGCTGGAGCTGGACGGCGAAGTGGTAGAGCGCTGCGACCCGCATATCGGCCTGCTGCACCGTGGCACCGAAAAGCTGATGGAATCGCGGACCTATCTGCAAAACCTGCCGTATTTTGACCGCCTCGATTACGTGGCCCCAATGAATCAGGAACACGCGTGGTGTCTGGCGATTGAAAAGCTGACCAATACGCCTGTGCCGCGCCGCGCGTCGCTGATCCGTGTGTTGTTCTGCGAAATTGGCCGGGTGTTGAACCACCTGCTGAACGTCACCACGCAGGCGCTTGACGTTGGCGCGCTGACCCCGCCGCTTTGGGGTTTTGAAGAGCGTGAACAGTTAATGGTGTTTTACGAGCGTGCCTGCGGTGCGCGTCTGCACGCCGCCTATTTCCGCCCCGGCGGGGTGCATCAGGATCTGACGCCTGAATTGCTCGACGACATTGAAAAATGGACTGAACAATTCCTCAAAGGTTTTATGGTCGATATCGACGGCTTGCTGACTGAGAACCGCATTTTCAAACAGCGCAACGCCGACATTGGAATTGTGACCGAACAGGACATTCTGGATTACGGATTCAGTGGTGTCATGGTGCGCGGTTCCGGCCTTGCATGGGATTTGCGCCGCGCGCAGCCTTATGAATGTTACGACGAGTTCGAGTTCCAGATTCCTGTCGGCAAGAATGGCGATTGTTATGACCGCTATCTCTGCCGGATGGAGGAAATGCGCCAGTCGACCTACATCATCCAGCAGGCGATTGAGAAATTGCGCGCGCCCGAAGGGCAGGGCGATATCCTTGCCCGTGGCAAGATCACACCGCCGTCGCGCACCGCGATGAAGACGGATATGGAAAGCCTGATCCACCACTTCAAGCTTTATACCGAAGGGTTCCACGTGCCAGCGGGCGAAGTATATTGCCCCGTCGAGGCCCCCAAGGGGGAGTTCGGCGTTTATCTGGTTGCCGATGGCTCCAACAAACCTTACCGCGCTAAAATCCGCGCGCCGGGTTTCTTGCATTTGCAAGCGATGGACCACATGAGCCGGGGCCACCAACTGGCCGACGTTGCCGCCATCATCGGCACCATGGACGTGGTGTTCGGGGAGATTGATCGGTGATCATGCGCTGTCTGGCCTTTGTTGCGATATTGGCTTGCCCGTTGATGGCTGTTGCCGATGCGGGCAATCCATGGCCCGCTGTTGACCGGTTCTTAGCTCTCAATGGGTGCCGGATCAGCGAAGCACAACTGGTCGACGTCTTACGTGCTGAAGGTGTTGATACATGGGCGATCAATATAATGGTCACGAATTATGCCAAGAGGGATACCGTGACCTTCGAAAACCAGACCGGACTTCACCGTGTCAGAAATACTGGGATCTGTAACTAATGCTCCGCCGTCTACACCCTGAACAACCCGCTTCTTTTGCCTTTACCCCAGCCAATCAGGCATGGGCCGACGCGCAGATCACCAAATATCCTGAGGGCCGTCAGGCAAGCGCCATCATTCCGCTGTTGTGGCGTGCGCAAGAGCAGGAAGGCTGGTTGTCACGTCCGGCGATTGAACATGTCTGTGAAAAGCTGGGGCTTGCCTATATTCGCGGGCTAGAGGTTGCGACATTTTACTTTATGTTTCAGCTACAACCTGTTGGTTCCGTGGCACATATTCAGGTTTGCGGCACAACGTCCTGTATGATCTGCGGGGCCGAGGATTTGGTTGCCGTTTGCAAGGAGCGCATTGCCCAAGAGCCCCATGATTTGAGCAGCGATGGCAAATTCAGCTGGGAAGAGGTCGAATGCCTTGGTGCCTGTTCCAACGCGCCGATGGCCCAGATTGGTAAAGACTATTACGAAGACTTGACCACCGCGCGGTTGAACGAAATTCTGGATGAATTGGCGGCGGGCAAAGTGCCAACACCGGGTCCACAGAACGGGCGCTATGCGTCTGAACCTTTGGGTGGTTTGACCAGCCTCAAGGATTACGACAGCGGCAAGACGCAGTACAATGCCAGCGCGCAATTGTCGGTGGATATTGGCGATACGGTCAAACGGATCGACGGGACTGAGGTGCCGTTGTTGGCCCCGTGGCAGGGCAAACCCGCCAATTCCGCAAAAAAGCCCGCAGCTAAGAAAGCTGCGAAAGAACCAAAGCCAAGCAAAGGCAAGCCGGCGGATGCCACGGGTGCAACCGTTCAACAGGCCAAAGCCCAATCAAAGGCTAAGCCACCGTCAAAATCGGACCCCAAGGCAACGCCAGCCAAGGCCCCTTTGCCAGAGTATGACACGCCGGGCAAAAAGCCCCGGACCATGAAAGCGCCGCGTAAAGCGGGGGCTGATGATTTGAAATTGATCAAAGGGATCGGTCCAAAGCTGGAAGCCTTGGTCAACAGCATGGGGTTTTATCATTACGATCAGATCGCCAAATGGGGCGCTGATGAAGTTGCATGGGTGGACCAGAACCTCGAAGGATTTAAGGGCCGCGTGACCAGAGACACGTGGGTGGATCAAGCGCGCAGTCTGGCCGCAGGTGAGGAAACTGAATTTTCCAAACGCGCAAAAAAAGACGGCATATACAAATAAGCCGCATTTTCCGCATGAGCGGGGAGAGGGACAACCATGAGTAACCTAACAGAGAGACAGGCCTGCACCAAACGGTGCTGGTACATCGGTGGGGCTATTGGACTGGTACTGGCATTCCTTTTGTTGGCAGTCAGCAGCTGGGGTTTGATTTCGTCGATATTCGCGGGGATCGTTGTTGCCGTGATTGCCGGATTGCTATTGCAAAAGTTTCTATGTGCAGAGGTTGAGACCGCACTGCCTGCGGCACCTGCGCGTCCCGTTGCAACGTCAGCCGCATCGGCGCCAACGGCAAGTGCCGCAGACCCACAGCCCGCAGCAGGTGATGCGTCTGATGTGGCCCCAGCACCCGCAGGTTTGATGAGCACGCCGATCGCCAATGACGCGCCGGCACCCAAAAAGCCGGCTGCAAAGAAACCTGCCGCGAAAAAGCCAGCTGCTAAAAAACCAGCGGTGAAAAAGGTTGCGGCCAAGACCGCTGGCGCTGCGGCTACTGCATCTGCGCCAGTTGCTGAACCAGCAGCCAAGCCGGCAGCCAAAAAGACAGCAGCGAAGGTAAAAGCATCAGCAAGCGGTGCGGCCACTGCAAAGAAAGCAGCAACTCCGGCAAAAGCACCTGCCGCGAAAAAGCCAGCAGCAGCCAAAACCGCAACAGCTAAGACGAAGCCTGCCGCTGCCAAGGCGGCCAAAGCCAAACCCGCAGCACCCAAGGCTGCATCTGCTGCCAAAGCCAAGCCAGCCCGCAAACCCGTTGCGGCGGATGGCAAACCTGAGATGTTGACCAAAGCCCGCGCCAGCGGCGCGGATGACCTAAAACTGATCAGCGGTGTTGGTCCGAAACTTGAAGGCACGCTGAACGAACTTGGCGTATACCATTACGATCAGGTTGCCGGATGGCGCAAAAAGGAAATCGAATGGGTCGACGCCCGTTTGCGTTTCAAAGGCCGGATTGAACGGGATGGCTGGACCGCACAGGCCAAGATTTTGGCCAAGGGCGGCGAGACTGAATTCTCGAAAAAGAAGAAAAAGACCTGAACCGGGATAGGGTAATCCATGAGTGACGCCAGCGACAAAGCACTAGCACGCAAAGGTCAGACCGTTGGTCTGGTTATTGCTGTGACCATGGTGTTGTGGCTGGCGGTGCAGTGGGTTGGCCCTGCGCTGGGGCTGCCGGGGCGCTTTGCCTTGTTGTTTGATTTTGCAGCCTTGGCAGCGCTCTTTTGGGCGATGGTCGTGATATATCAGATGTGGCAGGCCCGCCGGGCCGTCAAAGAAAACCAAAGGTAGACGTCATGCTTCAAGATAAAGACCGCATTTTTACCAACATTTACGGTATGCATGACCGCACGCTGAAAGGCGCGCAGGGGCGTGGCCATTGGGATGGCACCGCAGGTATCATCAAAAAGGGTCGTGACTGGATCATTGACCAGATGAAAGCATCGGGCCTGCGTGGGCGTGGTGGGGCTGGTTTTCCGACTGGTTT
The DNA here is from genome assembly GCA_051251995.1 of Sulfitobacter sp. GTDB lineage: Bacteria > Pseudomonadota > Alphaproteobacteria > Rhodobacterales > Rhodobacteraceae > Sulfitobacter. Next base: position 142,477 of record JBPOFF010000001.1, on the reverse strand, counting down.
GAAATGGTCGTTCATGCCCAAGGAAAGCGACGGTCGCCCTGCCTATCTGGTGGTGAATGCGGACGAATCTGAGCCGGGCACCTGCAAAGATCGCGAAATCATGCGCCATGATCCGCATACGTTGGTTGAGGGCTGCTTGATCGCGTCTTTCGCGATGAATGCGCATGCTTGTTACATCTATATTCGTGGCGAATATATCCGCGAGAAAGAGGCGCTTCAGGCCGCGATTGATGAGGCCTATGCGGCAGGCTTGGTCGGTAAAAACGCCTGCAAATCGGGCTGGGATTTTGACATTTACCTGCATCACGGTGCGGGGGCCTATATCTGTGGTGAAGAAACCGCCTTGCTGGAAAGCCTTGAAGGCAAAAAGGGTATGCCGCGGATGAAGCCGCCGTTCCCTGCGGGCGCGGGGCTTTATGGCTGTCCGACAACGGTGAATAATGTCGAATCTATTGCCGTTGTGCCGACGATTCTGCGCCGTGGGCCAGAATGGTTTGCGGGCTTTGGCCGTCCAAACAATGCGGGCACCAAGCTGTTTGCGATTTCAGGTCACGTCAACAATCCCTGCGTTGTCGAAGAAGCGATGAGTATTGGTTTTGAAGAACTGATCGAAAAGCATTGCGGCGGTATTCGCGGTGGCTGGGATAACCTCAAGGCCGTGATCCCCGGTGGATCGTCAGTGCCCATGATCCCCGGCGCACAGATGCGCGATGCGATTATGGATTTTGATTACCTGCGCGAACAGCGGTCCGGTTTAGGCACGGCGGCGGTGATCGTGATGGACAACAACACCGATGTGATCAAAGCGATCTGGCGGTTGGCCAAGTTCTATAAGCACGAATCTTGCGGCCAATGCACGCCGTGTCGTGAAGGCACGGGTTGGATGATGCGGGTCATGGACCGTCTGGTGACGGGCGATGCGGAGCCCGAAGAAATCGACATGCTGCTGGATGTAACCAAGCAGGTTGAGGGCCATACCATCTGCGCACTTGGCGATGCAGCGGCTTGGCCGATCCAAGGTCTGATCCGGCATTTCCGCGATGAGATTGAGGACCGGATTAAACACAAGCGGACAGGTCGGGTGAGTGCGGTGGCGGCGGAGTAGGACAGTCGTGAACGATTATCTAACAATCGTCTCGCTTTTTCTATTCCTCGGGTCTCTTTACCTGCTCGCGTGGGCAAACCTGTGGTCCATCAAGGCATCAATTGCTTTGATTTTCGCCGTCTTTGGTCTGCCCGTTCTTCTGTTGATGTTGAGTTTTATCTTTCCAGTCCCACAGTTTTTTCGAAGTGTGATTGAGAACGTGGCACCTATTGCGGCGATGATTGCTTTATTTGCATTGTCAAAGCCACTGGCCAATCGCGCGAAAAATCGCTGAGAGATCAATGCCCCGCTGCGTGCAGCCAAAAATAGGATACCACCAATGGAAATCTTCGAAGCCTACTCCCACGCCATTGCATCGCTTGGTCTTTGGGCCTTGATCAGCATCATACTTGCCGGGTTATCCACCCGTGGGCGCACGCCGGAAAACCGTTGTGAGTGTGGCAAACCAAAGCGGGATTATGCGAACCCGGTGTACCGGGCGGACCGGGCGTTTATGAATGCGATTGAAAACTCTGGTCCGTTCATTGCCGCAACCGTTGCTGCGATCTTGGCCGGGGCGGCACCATTCTGGGTGAACTTGTTTGCGTCGATCTTCATTGTTTCACGCATCGCTATGGCAATTGTTCACATTCGGACCGAAAACCAACCTGCACGCTCCGCAATGTTTATGATCAGCTTTGTCTGTATGCTCGCCTTGGCCCTATTGGCCGTGGTTGCGGCGTTTTAAACCGTAATGGGGTTTTTCCGAAACATCTGGGACGGGTTGCTGAGCCTTAGTGCTGCGATCCTGTCATCTGTGATCTTTGCTGTTCCTATCTGGGCAACCCATCAAGCGATCACCTATGGCATCGTGCCGATCTGGGCTTATGCGGCGCTTGTTGGGCTGGTCTACATTGGTGGAAACTTGACAATAGCGTTTTTGCGCAAGGCGTTAGACGGGGTTGCCCCGCTGAAAGATAGGAAACGGTGAAGCTCCCCGGCGTCTTACGAGGGAAGGTCGACAATAGCCTTCTTGAGATACGCGCGACATTGCCGCAATGGTGTGGCGACTGTAGACGATATGTTAAGCATGATGAAGAACATGACGATAGCTGCACCGTCCAGATCGAACCTGCTGCCCACAAGGCCAGAGCGCGGGCGCGGGGCGACCTCTCGTTTAAAGGTTACTTGTTGCTGTATGGCATTTTCATTTGCCTGTTGGCGGCGGCCTATCTGATTTGGAAAGCGGAGCTGATATGAAAAACATGCATCTTGCAGAACTCAACGTGGGGCGTTTGTTGACGGCAACGGATGATCCGAAGGTCAAAGAGTTTATGGATAATCTTGACCGCATCAATGGCCTTGGTAAACGCATGCCGGGCTTTGTGTGGATGATGGAAGGGTCGGGGGAGCCGGGAACCGGCAACACTGATGCCGCGATTGGGGGCGATCCGCAGTATGTGTCGAACCTGACCGTTTGGGAAAGTGCCGAAACGCTAGAAAAATTTGTCTGGGGCACTATTCACAAACAGTTCTATGAAAAGCGTGAGGAATGGTTTGAGGTCTTGGGGGCCATGCATTTTGTGATGTGGTGGGTGCCGATTGGCCATCAACCCACATTAGACGAGGCATTGGCCCGACTGGATCATCTGCGTGATAATGGCGACAGCGATCACGCCTTTGGCTGGTCCTATCTGAAACAAGCGAATATGTGGCAAACCCATGGTTGCGCCCAGAGCCATGTTGCCTGATCCAAGGCGTTTCCAAATGGGCAGGGCCGCGTGCACGGCCAGCTTGGGTTTAAAGCGTTCTGAAACTTGTTTAAAATGGCGCGTAAGATGATAGACGTATGATCAAGACAGGGGCCAGCGTGAAGCGGCTAACACATTCAAAGGTACAGAAATGACGAAATCAAATTTGATACTTCTGGCGCTGGTCACTGCGGGGCTGGTATCTGGCTGTGTTGCGCAAAAAGACCAGATCCTGTTTGACGGAAAATACTTCCGCGCCAAGGTGAGCAAGATCAACAAACAACGTGATGTGTTTCAGGTGACGGTCCATGGTGTGACCAGATCCATCGACGGCGCGCGCGAGGCCGGGCGTCACGCGGGCAATTCATATTGTGTGAAAAACTATGGCAGTTCTGATATTGACTGGGCGGTTGGTCCAGACACCGAAGGGCTCCGGGTTATCGACGACAAGTTAATCTTCCAAGGCACTTGCCCACAGTGAGCCGTTACGCGCCATACCGCGAAAAAGCGACTGTAACGGGGCTTGTTATTGCATATCAGCCCGCACAATCCCCATCTGCAAGACGGGCCAATGTGCCCTGCATAGATGAGGAGAATTGATATGCGTAAGATCATGATTGCACTGGTCAGTTTTGGTATTTTGGCGACACCTGCGATGGCCAAACCGCCGTTGAATCAAGTTGCGGCAATAGACGATGCTTTGTTCGATTTAGGGATTGCGGACCGTATTCGCAAAAACTGCCCAACCATCAACGCGCGGATGTTTCGGGCGTTCAGTTATGTCCGGAAACTAGAATCAGATGCCAAGGCATTGGGCTATTCCAGCGCCGAGATTGAGGCCTATACCGACAGCGAGGCTGACAAAGCACGTTTACGGGCAAAAGCAGTGGCATTTTTCAAGGCAAAGGGGGTCGATACTTCTGACCCGCAAAGCTATTGTACGTTTGGACGTGCAGAGATTCAAAAATCGAGCCGGATCGGTTCGTTACTAAAAGCGAAATGAGCATATGAGCGATATCCGCAAGATCATCATTGACGGCAAGGAAGTCGAAGCCCCGGGCGCGATGACCCTGATACAGGCCTGTGAATTGGCGGGCGTGGAAATTCCGCGCTTTTGCTATCATGAGCGCCTGACAATTGCAGGCAACTGTCGGATGTGTCTTGTGGAAGTTGTGGGCGGCCCGCCAAAACCAGCGGCGTCTTGTGCGATGCAAGTGCGCGATTTGCGCCCCGGTCCCGAAGGCCAGCCGCCTGTGGTGAAAACCAATTCGCCGATGGTCAAAAAAGCCCGCGAGGGCGTGATGGAATTTCTGCTGATCAACCACCCGTTGGATTGCCCGATTTGCGATCAAGGCGGTGAATGCGATTTGCAGGATCAGGCTATGGCCTACGGCGTCGATTTCAGCCGCTACCGCGAACCCAAACGCGCCAGCACCGATCTGGATCTGGGGCCATTGGTCGAAACCCATATGACCCGCTGCATTTCTTGCACCCGCTGTGTACGCTTCACAACCGAGGTCGCGGGTATTCACCAGATGGGCCAGACGGGTCGGGGTGAGGACGCAGAGATTACGGCCTATCTGGGGCAGACGCTTGATTCCAACATGCAGGGCAACATCATTGATCTGTGCCCGGTTGGGGCGTTGGTGTCGAAACCTTATGCGTTCACCGCACGGCCTTGGGAATTGAGCAAGACCGAAAGCATCGATGTGATGGATGCGCTGGGGTCCAACATCCGGGTGGATACCAAAGGCCGTGAAGTGATGCGGATTTTGCCGCGCAATCATGATGGCGTGAACGAGGAATGGATTTCGGACAAGACGCGCTTTGTCTGGGATGGTCTGCGTCGCCAAAGATTGGACACACCTTACATTCGCGAGAATGGCAAGCTGCGTCCGGCTGAGTGGCCCGAGGCTTTGGTGGCTGCGGCTACGGCGATGAAGGATAAAAAGGTCGCGGGCTTGGTCGGCGATCTGGTGTCGGTTGAAGCGGCTTATGCGCTAAAGTCGATGATCGAAGGGCAGGGCGGTGTCGTTGAATGCCGCACGGATGGTGCGAAATTGCCAGCGGGCAATCGGTCTGCCTATGTCGGCACCGCGACCATCGAAGATATTGATGCCGCGCAGATGATCCAATTGATCGGAACCAACCCAGCCATCGAAGCACCTGTTTTGAACGCCCGTATCCGCAAGGCATGGGCGCGTGGTGCAAACATTGGGTTGATTGGTGAAGCGGTCAATTTGACCTATGAATATCACCACATGGGTGATGACCGCGCCGCGCTGGACAAAGTGCTGGGCAACAAGTTCAAAGAAGTGCTTGAAGTGCCATCAATAGTGATCGTTGGCCAAGGTGCTCTGCGAGAGGCCGATGGTGCCGCTGTGCTCGCCGCTGCGATGGAACTTTGCGAAAAAACTGACAGCAAGCTACTGGTCCTGCACACCGCCGGTGGCCGCGTGGGTGCAATGGACATTGGTGCGGTTGCGCCAAATGGCATGGATGATGTGTCGGGTGCCGAGGTGATCTATAACCTTGGTGCAGACGAGGTCGATATCGCCGATGGTCCTTTTGTGATTTATCAAGGATCGCATGGTGATCGCGGTGCGCACCGCGCCGATATTATCCTGCCGGGTGCCGCCTATACCGAAGAGCCGGGCCTGTTTGTGAATACCGAAGGGCGGCCGCAACTGGCGTCTCGTGCGGGCTTTGCCCCTGGTCAGGCCAAGGAAAACTGGGCGATTCTTCGGGCATTGAGCGCAGAGCTGGGCGCAACACTGCCGTTTGATTCCATTGTCGCCCTGCGCAAAGCACTGGTCAAAGATGTGCCGCATCTGGGTGATGTCGACGTGGTGCCACAAAATGAATGGTCAGCCGTGTCTAAAGGCAAGCTGGGCAAAGCCAGCTTTGCCCCGGCGATCACCGATTTCTACCTGTCCAACCCCATTGCCCGGGCCAGCGAGTTGATGGCGGAACTATCATCAAATGCTGCGACGCGTCGTGCCAATCCAATGGCGGCGGAGTGAGGGCCATGCTGGCCCTTGTCCCTGTCCTGTTAGCTGCTTGCGAACCACAGGTGCCAACGGCAGAGGATTTTATCCCTGAATACAAAGGGGTAGAGACCACTTTGTTGGACGGAGACCTGGTGCAATTTGATGTGGCAATGACCAAGGCGCTGTCCACCGAAGACGTGTCAGATTATGCGGAATGTGCTGCGGCGCAGTATACGCTGATACGTGGCTACGGTTTTGCGCGTCATGTACGGACAAATGTGACGCAAGAGGCTGGCATATGGCGGGCAGATGCTGTTTACACAATCTCGCCAAGCCTGCCACGAGGCTTGAAGACAATAGATGCCGAAGTGACCGCACAAAACTGTGCGGAAAAGGGCATTCCGGCGGTGTGAGGGACTATGGCTGATTTCTTTTACAACACGTATTTGGGCATTGGCCTGCTGACTGTCGGTCAGGTGTTGCTGTTGGTGGTGCCGCTGCTGCTGGCGCTGGCATTCTTGATGTATGCGGACCGCAAAATCTGGGCCGCCGTCATGATGCGGCGCGGGCCCAACGTGGTTGGCGTCTTTGGCTTGCTACAGAGCTTTGCGGATTTCCTGAAATACATCGTCAAAGAAGTGGTGGTGCCTGCGGGTGCGGACCGCCCGGTGTTTTTCCTCGCACCAATGATTTCATTCGTGATGGCGATGATCGCTTGGGCGGTGATCCCGTTCAACGAAGGCTGGATTTTGGCCGATATCAACGTTGCAATCCTCTATGTCTTTGCGATTTCCTCGCTCGAAGTTTACGGCGTGATCATGGGCGGTTGGGCATCCAACTCTAAATACCCCTTCCTTGGCTCGTTGCGATCCGCCGCGCAGATGATTTCTTATGAAGTCTCCATCGGTTTGATCATCATCGGGGTGATCTTGTCGACGGGTTCTATGAACTTTACGTCGATTGTGAACGCGCAGGATGGCGATTGGGGCATCTTCAACTGGTACTTCCTGCCGCATTTCCCGATGCTGATCCTGTTCTTTATCAGTGCCTTGGCCGAAACCAACAGACCGCCGTTTGACCTGCCGGAAGCGGAATCAGAACTGGTTGCGGGATATCAGGTTGAATATTCAGCCACGCCGTTCCTGCTCTTTATGATCGGTGAACTGGTCGCCGTGGTGCTGATGTGCGCACTGGTATCGCTGCTGTTCTTTGGTGGCTGGTTGTCACCCATCCCATTCTTGCCTGACGGGTTCTTTTGGATGTTCATCAAGATGTTGATGGTGTTCTTCATGTTCTCGATGGTGAAGGCAATCACCCCGCGCTACCGCTATGACCAGTTGATGCGTCTGGGCTGGAAAGTGTTCCTGCCGTTCTCATTGTTCTGGGTCGTGTTTGTGGCCTTTGCGGCAAAATTTGACTGGTTCTGGGGTGTTTATGCGCGCTGGACGGTAGGTGGGTGATATGAAACGTTGGAAAATAACTCTGCCACCTAATGCGAAAGCACCGTATCCTTCAGCCATGATTATCCAAACTGATGATGGCTACTTGGGCGGTTTTGGTCACGAACAGATGCCGTATAGTTCTGAGAGTCTTGAGACAGTTCTGAAAACTATGCGGTTTGATGCGCCCGATCTGCCAATCTTGAAGCACTGGGAAGAGAGCAAGATATGAGCCAAACCGATTATTCACGCGCGGCGAAGTACTTCCTGCTGGCGGATTACGCCAAAGCATTCATGCTGGGGATGCGGTATTTCTTTGCGCCCAAGGTGACGCTGAACTACCCGCATGAAAAGGGGCCGCTGTCCCCGCGTTTTCGTGGTGAACACGCGCTTCGCCGCTATCCAAATGGCGAAGAACGCTGCATCGCGTGTAAATTGTGCGAAGCCGTCTGCCCGGCGCAAGCGATCACCATTGACGCGGAACCGCGCGATGATGGCAGCCGCCGCACCACGCGCTATGACATCGACATGACCAAGTGCATCTACTGCGGTTTCTGCCAAGAAGCCTGCCCGGTTGATGCGATTGTCGAGGGGCCGAATTTTGAATTCTCAACCGAGACCCGCGAAGAGCTGTATTACGACAAGGCAAAGCTGCTGGACAACGGCGACCGCTGGGAATCAGAAATTGCGCGTAATCTGGAAATGGATGCACCGTACCGATGAGTGATCCTACAAACCCCTTTGACGCGATGATGAAACAGGCGCAGGAAATGGCAAAGTCATTCCCGGCGATGGACGCGTTTTCGCCCAAGGGTTTTGAGGCGATGATGGGCACGATGCCCAAGGACATGATGGAAACGTTCTTTGGCAACAAGCTGAACCCGGATGGTTTGGATGCGCGCACGCGGCTTTTGCTGACGCTTGCCGGGCTGACCATGCAAGGCGCGCAGAATGATGTGGCAGTGCGCCAGACCGTGCGTCACGCGCTTGAGGCTGGGGCCACCAAACAACATATAGTTGAGACAATTGGGCAGATGTCGGTGTTCGCCGGCATCCCCGCCATGACCCGCGCGCTTGAACTGGCGCAGGCGGTGTTGGATGAAAAAGAAGCCAAAGAGGGCGACGCATGACGGTCTTTTCATTTTATCTGTTTGCGATCAGCGTGATCACGGGCGGCCTTTTTACAGTCATCAGCCGCAATCCGGTGCATTCGGTGCTGTGGTTGATCTTGTCCTTCCTGTCAGCCGCGGGCCTGTTCGTGCTGCTTGGTGCAGAATTCGTCGCGATGCTGTTGATCATCGTCTACGTCGGCGCAGTCGCGGTGCTATTCCTGTTCGTCGTGATGATGCTGGATGTCGACTTTGCCGAACTCAAGGCCGAAATGGCGCGCTATATGCCGCTGGCCTTGCTGATCGGCTTGGTGATCCTGATGCAGTTTGTCATGGCTTTTGGTGCATGGGAAACCAATGCAGCCGCCGAAGGGCTGCGCGCACAAGCGATTGATCCCAATACGTTTAACACCAAGGCCTTGGGTCTGGTGCTTTATGACCAATACTTCCTGTTGTTCCAACTCGCAGGTCTGATCCTACTGGTTGCGATGATCGGTGCGATCGTGCTGACGCTGCGCCACCGTGTTGATGTGCGCCGCCAAGATGTGGTGGCCCAAATGATGCGCGACCCGGCTAAGGCGATGGAGCTTAAAGATGTGAAACCGGGGCAGGGGCTCTAATGCGCGCCATTGTGCACATCGTTATGGGGTTGTCTCTTGCTGTACCGGCAAGTGCGATGACGCCTGTGCCGATTTGCGCAGGCACCCCGATGCAGGGGCAATTTGCGGTTTGGGATGCGAGCAACGTCGAAAACGGCTTTGTCAAATATGTGGGCGAACACGAAACCGCTGGTAAAGCGCTGGTTGTGTTGGAGCATTGCAAGACCGGCAAGACCCTGATTGCGGATGCGGTGGTCAACGATGATGATCAGGCCGCCAACCATGTTGATAACGTGCGCGATGCGCTGGATGATTTCATCTATACGTCAACGCCGCACACGATGAAGCAGATCAGAGCGGGGCTGCGCACCCGTGGGATCAGCAGCAAGATTAGAACGCTCAAGGCTGAAAGCTGTGGTTGCTCTGTTTACTATCCAGAACTCAGGGGAAACCGAACGCCTTACAAATAAGGCCGTTATGCAGGTGATCGAAAGGACGAACCGAAATGTCGAGAAATACAATTATTGTCGTGGTTGTGGTGCTGGTCATCGTGCTTGGCGGGTACAACTTTATCGGCTAGGGCCGTTATCCCGGTGGAAGTCGGGAACGATCAAGACTAAGAAGCCCGAAAACGGGCGTTGAATGTAAGACCTGGGACAACCCGGGAAGAAACCGAGGGACGATATGATCGGACTTGAACATTATCTGACAGTGGCGGCAACGCTGTTTGTCATTGGCATCTTCGGGCTATTCCTGAACCGTAAGAACGTGATTATCCTACTGATGAGCATCGAATTGATGTTGTTGGCGGTGAATATCAATCTGGTCGCCTTCTCAAGCTACCTTGGTGATCTGGTGGGCCAAGTCTTTACCCTATTCGTGCTGACTGTTGCCGCTGCTGAAGCCGCGATCGGGTTGGCCATTCTGGTTTGTTTCTTCCGTAATCGCGGCACCATTGCCGTCGAAGACGTCAACGTGATGAAGGGGTAAGGGCATGGAAACCACGATCCTATTTGCCCCGCTTGTAGGCGCTTTGATCTGCGGCTTTGGCTGGAAATTTATTGGCGAAACGGCCGCGATGTGGGTCTCAACGGGGCTGTTGTTTCTAGCTGCGTTCCTTAGCTGGATAGTGTTTCTGGCATTTGATGGCCCTACTGAACATATCCAAATTCTGCGCTTTATCGAATCCGGGTCACTGTCGACGGATTGGGCCATTCGCATGGACCGTCTCACCGCGATCATGCTGATTGTGGTCACAACTGTGTCCAGCCTCGTGCATCTTTATTCCTTTGGTTACATGGACAAAGACCCACAGTGGAAAGAAGACGAGACCTATAAGCCGCGCTTTTTTGCCTACCTCAGCTTTTTCACCTTTGCGATGTTGATGCTGGTGACTTCTGACAACCTTGTGCAGATGTTCTTTGGCTGGGAAGGCGTCGGTGTTGCATCGTATTTGTTGATCGGTTTTTATTACCGCAAACCCACTGCCAACGCCGCCGCGATCAAAGCCTTTGTGGTGAACCGTGTGGGTGACTTCGGCTTTGCCCTTGGTATCTTTGCCCTGTTCTACCTGACTGACAGCATCAAATTTGACGATGTGTTCGCCGCGGCACCTGATCTGGCAGAGCAAACCGTCGGGTTTCTCTGGACTGAATGGAATGCGGCCAATCTGATTGCCTTCCTATTGTTTGTGGGCGCTGCTGGTAAATCAGCGCAATTGTTCCTGCACACATGGTTGCCCGACGCGATGGAAGGGCCGACGCCTGTGTCTGCTTTGATCCACGCCGCAACCATGGTAACGGCGGGTGTTTTCTTAGTCTGCCGTATGTCGCCGATCATGGAATTTGCACCAGAGGCGATGATGTTTGTGACCGTGATCGGTGCCTCAACGGCATTCTTTGCCGCGACTGTGGGGCTGGTCCAGACCGACATCAAACGCGTTATTGCCTATTCCACCTGTTCACAGCTTGGTTATATGTTCGTGGCTGCAGGCGTTGGCATGTATTCGGCGGCGATGTTCCACCTGTTCACCCATGCGTTCTTTAAAGCAATGCTGTTCCTTGGGGCAGGCTCAGTCATTCACGCGATGCACCACGAGCAGGACATGAACAACTACGGCGGTCTGCGTAAGAAAATCCCATACACATTCGCTGCGATGATGATTGGTACGCTGGCGATCACCGGCGTTGGTATTCCGCTGACACACTTTGGCTTTGCCGGGTTCCTTTCTAAGGACGCGATCATTGAAAGCGCATGGGCTGGTGGATCGATGTACGGCTTCTGGCTTCTGGTTGTGGCCGCTGCGATGACGTCGTTCTACAGCTGGCGTTTGATGTTCCTGACGTTCTACGGCAAGCCGCGCGGCGACAAACATACCCATGATCACGCGCACGAAAGCCCAATGACCATGATAATCCCACTTGGTGTCTTGGCATTGGGTGCAATCTTTGCCGGGATGATCTGGTTCAAGCCTTTCTTTGGCGATCACAAGTATGTCGCGGCCTTCTATGACATCCCCTTGGTCGAAGCGGGTGCCGACGATCATTCGGATCATACCGAAGAAACGCACGCTGAGCATATGGCCGATGGCACAGCCGAAGAACATCACGGCGAAAATGCCGAAGGCGCACATGCTGAAGGTGATCATGGTGGAGGCCACCATGCATCCTTTGGCGGTGCACCGGGCGAGGGGGCGTTGTTCTTTGCGCCAGATAACCATGTGTTGGAAGATGCCCATGGCGCACCGAAATGGGTCAAAATCAGCCCCTTCATTGCGATGTTGGGCGGTTTCCTGATGGCGATGTGGTTCTATATCTGGAACCCGAGCTTGCCTGCACGTTTGGCAGCGAACCAGCAACCTTTGTATCAATTCCTGAAAAACAAATGGTACTTCGATGAACTTTACGATGTGGTCTTTGTCCGCCCGGCCAAAGCGATTGGTCGTTTCCTTTGGAAGCGTGGGGATGGCAACGTGATTGATGGCAGCCTGAATGGTATTGCCATGGGGATTATCCCCTTCTTTACCCGCCTCGCGGGTAAGGCGCAGTCCGGCTATATCTTTACCTATGCCTTTGCCATGGTGATTGGCATTGCAATTTTGGTGACATGGATGTCGATGAGCGGGGGAGCACACTGATGGACCATCACTTGCTTTCCATTATTACGTTCATGCCCGCGTTTGCGGCGCTGATTTTGGCCGTGTTCCTACGTGGCGATGATGCAGCGGCCGGGCGCAATGCCAAATGGCTGGCGATGATCACCACCACAGTGACATTCCTGATTTCGCTGTTTGTGCTGTTTGACTTTGACCCCAGCAATCCGGGCTTTCAGCATGTGGACGAGGCCGAATGGCTGCTTGGCATGCAGTACCGTCTGGGTGTTGATGGTATTTCGATCCTGTTTGTGATGCTGACCACCTTCATGATGCCGCTGGTGATTGCCGCGTCGTGGAATGTGGAAAACCGCGTCAAGGAATACATGATCGCGTTCTTGTTGCTTGAAACGCTGATGCTTGGCGTGTTCATGGCGCTGGATCTGGTGCTGTTCTATCTGTTTTTTGAGGCAGGCCTGATCCCGATGTTCCTGATCATTGGGATTTGGGGCGGCAAAGAACGGATCTACGCGAGCTTCAAGTTCTTCCTCTATACCTTCTTTGGATCGGTGCTGATGCTGGTCGCAATGGTGGCGATGTTCACTGAGGCCGGCACCACCTGTATTGGTGGGTGTGAGATCAGCCTTTTGACCCATGAATTTGGATCAGAGACATTCAGCCTGTTGGGCATTCAGATTGTTGGTGGCATGCAAACCCTAATGTTTGTTGCCTTCTTTGCCAGCTTTGCGGTGAAAATGCCGATGTGGCCCGTGCACACATGGTTGCCCGATGCGCACGTTCAGGCCCCCACGGCGGGTTCTGTGGTGCTGGCGGCGATCCTGCTTAAAATGGGCGGTTATGGCTTCTTGCGGTTCTCATTGCCAATGTTCCCGGTCGGGTCTGATGTCATGGCACCGCTGGTGTTGTGGATGTCAGCGATTGCGATTGTCTACACGTCCTTGGTTGCGCTTGTGCAGCAGGACATGAAAAAGCTGATTGCCTATTCATCGGTGGCGCACATGGGGTTTGTGACCATGGGTATTTTCACCTTTAATCAGCAGGGTCTTGATGGCGCGATTTTCCAGATGATCAGCCACGGCTTTATCTCTGCGGCGTTGTTCCTGTGCGTGGGTGTGATTTATGACCGTATGCACACTCGCGAGATTGATGCCTATGGCGGCTTGGTCAACCGAATGCCGGCCTATGCGTTAATCTTCTTGTTCTTCACGATGGCCAACGTTGGGCTGCCGGGCACATCTGGGTTTGTTGGTGAATTCCTGACCCTTATGGCGGTTTTCCAAGTCAACACATGGGTCGCAGCGATTGCGACCACGGGCGTGATCTTTTCAGCCGCCTATGCGCTATGGCTGTATCGCCGGGTGGTGATGGGTGACCTGATCAAGGAAAGCCTGAAAGCAATCACTGATATGTCGTCTCGTGAACGCTGGATATTTGCACCTTTGGTGGTGATGACCCTGCTTTTGGGTGTCTATCCGGCCTTGGTACTTGATATGATCGGGCCGTCCGTTGCGGCGCTGGTCGAAAACTACAATGCAGCGCTGGAGGCGGCAGGCAATGCCGTTCAATCCGCCGCTGTGACACACTAGGAAGGTCCCCGTGATGATTTCCAATGATCTGAATGTCATCCTGCCGGAAATCCTGCTGGCAGTGTTTGCCATACTGGGGCTTTTGGGCGCTGTTTACACGTCCAAGGACAAGGCGGGGGGGCTTTTGGTTTGGGCCACGGCAGCGGTGTTTGTGTTGTTGGCGTTGTGGATTGGTGCGACTGGCGAAGGTACACGCATCGCATTTAACGGCATGTTCATCGAGGACGGTTTTGCGCGGTTCGCCAAGGTGACGATCTTGCTGTCCGGCGCTGCTGTTCTGGTGATGTCAGAGGGATATATGAAATCCCGCGGGCTACTGCGTTTTGAATATCCGATGCTGGTGGCGCTGGCCGCTGTGGGCATGATGATGATGGTCAGCGCGGGTGATCTGATGTCGCTATATATGGGATTGGAATTGCAATCTCTGGCGCTTTACGTGGTGGCCTCGCTGCGGCGTGATTCCGTGAAATCGACCGAAGCGGGTCTAAAGTATTTTGTACTCGGCGCGCTTAGCTCTGGCATCCTGCTCTATGGTGCGTCTCTGGTCTATGGCTATGCCGGGACCACATTGTTCAGCGGGATCATCACCACGGCACAGGGTGGTGAGACCTCGCTTGGCTTGCTGTTTGGTTTGGTGTTCCTGATCTCTGGCATGGCATTCAAAGTGTCTGCTGTGCCGTTCCACATGTGGACACCGGACGTCTACGAAGGCTCACCCACGCCCGTCACAGCATTCTTTGCAACCGCCCCAAAAGTCGCTGCGATGGGCCTTTTCGCCCGCGTGCTGCATGACGCCTTTGGCAATGCGGTCAGCGACTGGAGCCAGGTTGTGGCGCTGTTGTCGGTTCTATCGATGTTCTTGGGGGCTGTTGCCGCGATTGGCCAGACCAACATCAAACGTCTGATGGCGTATTCGTCGATTGCCCACATGGGCTATGCCTTGATGGGGCTGGCTGCTGGTACAGTTTTGGGCGTGCAGGCGATGCTTGTCTATATGGCGATCTATGTCACGATGAACGTCGGCACCTTTGCCTTTATCTTGCTGATGCAAAAAGACGGCGCACCGATCACCGATATCGGGTCTTTGAACATGTATTCAAAGCGCAATCCCGGTCGGGCGCTGGCGATGTTGGTGTTGCTGTTCTCGCTGGCAGGTGTGCCGCCGATGCTGGGGTTCTTTGGCAAGCTCTATGTGTTGCGTGCCGCCTATGAGGCTGGGTTGGTCTGGTTGGCCGTGGCCGGTGTGATTGCCTCGGTGATTGGTGCTTACTATTATCTGCGCATCGTATTTTACATGTATTTTGGCGAAGAAGACTCAGAACAGTTGGACAATCAGGGCGGAGCCTTGTTGTCTGGTTTCCTGATGGCATCGGCGCTGATCATGGTGTTGGGCATTGTGAATATGTTCGGTGTTGAAGGTGCAGCAGCCGCAGCGGCAGCGACGCTTGTTAATTGACAGGCCAGCGCTGGTAGCACGGTTGGCAGGTATTTTTAAAAGGGTGAAGACATGAGCGCGTGGCCCATAGGATATGGGCGGCGCGTTTTTGATGTGTTGGATTCCACCTTGTCAGAGGCGGCGCGGATTGCACCGGACCTAATAGCCCCCACTTGGATTTTGGCGCTTGAGCAAACAGCGGCTCGGGGCAGGCGCGGGCGGGCGTGGTCAACACCGCGCGGCAACTTTGCAGGCACTTTGATCATGCGGCGGCTCGAGGAACCGGGGGTGGCTGCGCTGCGCAGCTTTGTAACCTCGCTGGCGCTGTTGCGGGCCTTTGTTGAGGTGACAGGACAGGTTGATCGCTTTGCGCTTAAATGGCCCAATGATGTTTTGCTGGATGGTGGCAAAGTGGCAGGGATATTGCTGGAAAGCAGCGGTGATCAGCTTGTCATTGGGGTTGGGGTGAACCTGGCCCATGCACCAACAGCGGCTGAGGTTGAGCCGGGCGCGGTAATGCCTGTGTCACTGGCCGGGGCATTGGATGTGTCGGTGGCACCGGAGGGTTTCTTAGATGTCTTGGCGGTCGAATATGCGGCATTGGAAACCCAATTCACCACCTATGGCTTTGCCCCGATCCGCACCGAATGGCTGGCCCATGCCGCACGTTTGGGCGAACAGATCACCGCGCGCACGATGCGCGACGAAACACATGGCACCTTTGAAGATGTGGATGCGCAGGGTAATCTGATCTTGCGCACGACCAGTGGTGCCATTGCCATTACGGCGGCAGATGTATTTTTCTAAAGGGGGGTGACCCATGCTTTTGGCAATTGATTGTGGCAACACCAATACAGTGTTTTCGATCTGGGATGGCACGGCATTCATTGCGACATGGCGCACCTCAACCGAATGGCAGCGCACGGCAGACCAATACTATGTCTGGCTGAGTACGTTGATGAAATTTCAAAATGTTGAGGCCGACATTACGGATGTGATTATCAGTTCAACGGTGCCGCGGGTGGTGTTTAACCTGCGGGTTTTTGCGGACCGGTATTTTAACACGCGGCCGATGGTGGTGGGCAAACCCGAATGTGCTTTGCCGGTTGATGTGCGGGTCGACATTGGCACCGCAGTGGGGCCGGACCGATTGGTCAATACGGTTGCGGGGTATGATCTGTATGGCGGTGACCTGATTGTGGTCGATTTTGGCACCGCCACGACCTTTGATGTGGTGGACAGTGATGGGGCCTATATCGGTGGGGTGATTGCGCCGGGTGTGAACCTGTCGCTTGAGGCTTTGCACAACGCAGCGGCGGCCTTGCCTCATGTTGATATCTCAAAACCGCAGATGGTGATTGGCACCAATACTGTTGCCTGTATGCAATCTGGTGTCTTTTGGGGTTATGTCGGACTGGTTCGTGAGATATGTGCGCGGATAAAGGCGGAACACGGGCGCGACATGCGTGTGATTTCCACCGGGGGTCTGGCCCCGCTGTTTCAGCAGGCCGTCGCCCTTTTTGATGAATTTCAGGATGACCTGACAATGCACGGCCTGACCGTGATACATAAGTATAATAAGGAATTAGCTGAATAATGAGCAGCGAAAGATTGATCTATCTGCCCCTCGGTGGGGCGGGCGAAATTGGCATGAATGCCTATGTTTATGGCTATGGTAAGCCCGGCAAGGAACGGCTGATCGTTGTGGATATCGGCGTGGCCTTTCCCGATATGGACACAAGCCCCGGTGTGGATCTGATCCTGCCGGACATCGCGTGGCTGAAAGAACGCCGTGACCAGATTGAGGCGATATTTATCACCCATGCGCACGAAGACCATGTGGGGGCTGTGGCCCATAGCTATGAGGCCCTGCAAGCGCCGATCTATGCGCGTAAATTTACCGCCAATATCGCCCGTCGCAAAATGAGCGAGCATGGCCATCCCGATGACGCGGTAACGGTTGTGGGGCCATGGCCTGCGCAGATCACTGCCGGCCCGTTTACTGTTGGCTTTATGCCGATCTCGCATTCGATCCCTGAATCGTCGGCCATGGTGATTGATTCACCTGAGGGCCGGGTGATCCATTCCGGTGACTTCAAGATTGATCGTACGCCGGGTGTCGGCGAGGCGTTTGATGACGCGCTTTGGGCTGAGGTCTGTAAGGACGGCGTTAAGGCTTTGGTCTGCGATTCCACCAATGTATTTTCCCCTCATGCTGGCCGATCAGAAGCCAGCGTTGGCCCAGAGATCGAAAAACTGGTCAGCGGTCATGATGGTATGGTTGTCGCCACGACATTTGCGTCGAACGTTGCGCGGGTGAAAACGCTGGCCGTGGCCGGGGACCGGGCAGGGCGGTCGATTGTCCTGCTGGGCCGCTCAATGAACCGGATGGTCGAGGCGGCGTTGGAAAGTGGCGTGATGACGGATTTCCCAACACGGGTCAGCCCCGAAGAGGCCCGCGGCATCCCGCGTGAAAACCTGATGTTGCTGGTCACAGGCAGCCAAGGTGAACGCCGTGCGGCATCGGCGCAGTTGGCCAATGGCAAGTTTCAAGGGATTGAAATGAAAGAGGGCGATTTGTTCCTGTTTTCATCCAAAACAATCCCCGGCAACGAAAAGGGTGTGATCAAGATCATCAACATGTTCTCTGAAAAGGGTGTTGATGTGGTTGACGATTCATCGGGCCTGTACCATGTATCGGGCCACGCCAACCGCCCTGATCTGGAAGAGCTGCACGAGGTGGTGAAACCGCAAATCCTGATCCCAATGCACGGCGAACACCGCCACCTGCGCGAGCATGTTAAAATTGCTGACGGCAAGGGCATCAAGGGGGTGCTGGCGGTGAATGGCATGATGATTGACCTTTCGGGCAACAAGCCAAAGGTGGTTGAATACGTCGAAACCGGCCGCACCTATCTGGATGGGTCGGTCAAGGTCGGCGCGCTTGACGGGGTTGTGAGGGATCGTATCCGTATGGCGCTGAACGGCCACGTGACTGTGACGGTGATTATGGACGCCGATGATGAGCCTTTGGGCGAGCCATGGGTTGACGCGATGGGGCTGTCAGAAACCGGGCGCAGCAATGCTCCTTTGGTCGACGTTCTGGAGCAAGACCTGAGCCAATGGTTGAACCGGCAAGGGGCCAAAACCCTGCGCGATGACGACAAGTTGGACGATGGTCTGAAAAAGACCGTTCGGCAGTCTGCGCAGAACGAAATCGGCAAGAAGCCCGAAGTTACAGTGGTGGTCAGTCGTTTGAATTGATCATCAAACTCTTTCGAAAATGTCCCTTTTGCCGACCACTGGCTAAACAATTGGGTTTGGGCGCGTTTGGCGACATGCCGGGGCCTCGAAGAGTTGAATAAGCAAAACAAAAAAGGCCCGGTTTGAACCGGGCCTTTTTTGTTCTATGGAGCGGAAAGCTTCATGTCTCGCGTTCCTCAAAACTTAACCCGATAAAGTCGGGCAAGTGATCGCCCAGACCGACAACCTTGTTGCCGCCACGATTGTCGTTGTTGTTGCGGTTGTTGTCGTTACGCTTTTGCTTTTTCGGCTGCTGCGCATGTCTGTTGTCTTGCTTTGGTTCAGTTTTTTGCGCGGGCGCTGCTTCAACTTTTGGCTCTTCGGCTGGCGCGTCGGCCTGTTTGGCCTCATGGCTAACCGGGCTGTCCTGCTTTGGTTTATCGCTTGACTTGCGGTTGCGCGACCGGCTGCGCTTGGGTTTTTCACTCTCGGCAGCGGGCTTAGGTGCGGCCGCTGTCTGGGCTTCAGGCGCGGCGTCACCCCCCAGAGGGTTTGCCAGACGTGGGATTTCGCGTTGTACCAAACGTTCCACATCCGCGAGGTTTTTCTCGTCACGTGGCACGCAGATCATGATCGCCTTGCCATCACGCCCCGCACGCCCGGTGCGGCCAATGCGGTGCACATAATCTTCGGCATGGCTTGGCACGTCAAAGTTAAAGACATGGCTGACAGCTGGAACATCAAGACCACGGGCGGCAACATCAGAAGCGATAAGGAAGCGCAGATCACCGGCACGGAACCCATCAAGGGTCTTGGTCCGTTGGCTTTGGTCCAGATCGCCGTGAATGGGGGCCGCGTCATAGCCATATTTTTTCAATGACTTAGCGACAACATCCACATCCATCTTGCGGTTGCAAAAGATAATCGCGTTGGTGCACTTGTCGCCTTCGGCGTCAATCAACGCCCGCAGCGCTTTGCGCTTTTCAGAGCCTTCGCGGTCTTTTCGCGAGGCTTTGAACATCAGCACACCTTGGGTGATGTTTTCACCTGTGGTCGCTTGCCGCGCGACTTCGATGCGCTCTGGGTTACTCAGGAATGTGTTGGTGATCCGTTCAATTTCCGGGGCCATAGTGGCCGAAAAGAACAAGGTTTGGCGGGTAAACGGCGTCAGGCCAAAGATGCGTTCGATGTCAGGAATGAAACCCATATCCAACATACGGTCAGCTTCATCCACCACCATGACCTTCACATCATTGAGGATTAGCTTGCCGCGTTCAAAATGGTCCAGCAGGCGGCCCGGTGTGGCAATCAATACATCAACGCCTTTGTCGATGGCAGTGTCTTGTTCCTTGAACGACACGCCACCAATCAACAGTGCCTTGGTTAGTTTCACGTGCTTGGCATAGGTGTCAAAGTTTTCGGCAACCTGTGCGGCCAATTCCCGCGTCGGGCAAAGCACCAAAGAGCGTGGCATTCGCGCCCGTGCGCGACCACGTGCCAAAAGTGTGATCATGGGCAGGGTAAAGCTGGCGGTTTTACCTGTGCCGGTTTGGGCAATGCCCAAAACATCGCGACCCGCAAGGGCAGGCGGGATCGCACCAGCCTGAATGGGAGTTGGGGTTTCGTACCCGGCCTCTTGCACAGCTTTGAGGACCTTGGGGTTCAAGTTTAGATCAGAAAATTTTATCATATGTATCCGGTATAGGCGGACACTTATTTGGCCCGCGGCGCATTTAATGCCGGCCCGCATGGCCCAAGTGGCAACCTATTGGTCGCTGCATCTTAGCCTGCGCATAGCAAGTTGCGTGATTGCCGTCAAATAGTTGTGCGTTCAGGGGGTTACGTAAGGGAAATGCGTGGACAATGGCGTTTCCAGGTCAAGATTGATCTTGGCAAGCAAGCCGTGCTGTTTCAAACGTGCACGCAGGTCGGGTGTGTCTGCGCAGACTTCGTCAAAAAACGCGCCTAGACCTGCGATCCCGTCTTCTTCCTCAATCATCGTAAACAGTTGGTGCATCGACAACCCGCCTTTTTCATGCGGTTTATTGGGGCCAAGTTCCGCGCGGTATGACCCTTGGGTCAGCCGGTAGCGATAACTGGCCTGCCAGTCATCCCATGATTTTGCATGGCAGTGGGCAAGGTCGATGTCGGGCTGATGATCCACACCTTTAATCTGTTCGCCGTTTTGGAAGGCGTTATGAATTTTGACCGTGATGTCAGCCAGGCCCGTGCGTAGAAACACTTTGCCCGCCAGATGGCTTAAAAAACCGCCTTTGGTATATAGGCCATAGGTTGGGTAAAGCGCCGTTACGATACGGTCACGGTCCGGCCCACCGGGGATGAAACGTTTGAAGGCCGTCATGCCACCCGACAGCGCCTCCATTGGGCGGATACGGGTCATTTTGGTGTCGGCGGGCAGGGCTGACAGGATGTCTTTAATAGGTTGCTCACAAATCAAAAACTCATCCACATCCATGTGGATCAGCCAATCCACCTCTGCCCGACGGCGGTAGGCGTGGGTGGCATTGGCGGTCTGGCGCGCCTGATGCATGTCAGGGCGAGTCTTGCGCCGTTTTTGCCACCACCCGGCATCACAGGTGGTCACACGGACCTTGGGATGTGCATGTAACGCGTCAAAAGCCGCTGGATTTTCATCATCCAGATAGATGAACACCCGATGCGCGCCTTTTTCTAGGTGATAGGCCACAAACCGCAGTATTTCATCCGCCGGGGCTTTGATCGTCGATGCGATACCCCAAGTGGTCATCAGACCATCATCTCCTTGGTCGCGGTCAGGCGTACATCCGGGTAGTCGCGTTCAACCCGGTCGATATCCCATTGCAGCCGGGTCAGGTAAACGATGTCACCGTCGTGGTCATGGGCGATGTGCTGTTTGTTGGCTTCGGTAAATTTATCAACGGCTTGTTTGTCACCGTTCACCCAGCGGGCAGAGGTGAATTGCGACGCTTCAAAGCGCACGGGCAACCCGTATTCTAGCTCAATCCGGCTGGCCAATACCTCGAACTGCAACTGGCCAACAACACCAACTACAAAGCCTGAACCGATGGACGGTTTGAAGACCTTCGCCGCCCCTTCCTCAGCAAATTGCATGAGTGCTTTTTCCAGATGTTTCGCCTTGAGCGGATCACCGGCACGCACCGTCTGCAACAGTTCCGGCGCAAAGGACGGGATGCCGCTGACGCGCAATGCCTCACCTTCTGTCAAAGTGTCACCGATGCGCAATTGGCCGTGGTTGGGAATGCCGATGATATCGCCAGCCCATGCTTCTTCGGCCAGTTCACGGTCAGAGGCAAGAAACATTACCGGATTAGTGATTGTCATTTGTTTTTTGCTGCGCACATGGGTCATTTTCATGCCGCGCAGGAAGTGGCCAGATGCCAACCGCACAAAGGCCACACGGTCCCGGTGCTTAGGGTCCATGTTGGCTTGGACCTTGAAAACAAAGCCGGAAACCTTGGTTTCTTCGGGTAAAATTTTGCGCGGTTGTGCCGATTGGATTTGTGGTTCAGGGCCGTATTTGGCGATCCCGTTCATCAACTCCTTAACACCAAACGAATTGATGGCAGAACCGAACCAAATTGGCGTCAACGATCCTTCTGCCATTAATGCGGCATCAAGTGGCGGCATCAGTTCGCGCACCATCTCAAGGTCTTCTTTAAGCTTCTCAAGCAAATTAGCGGGCACATGTTCGGCCAGCTTTGGGTCGTCCAACCCTTCAATGCTGATGCTTTCCGCAACCTTGTTGCGGTCTGCACGGTCCATCAGTTCCAGACGGTCACGCAGGATGTCATAGCAGCCTATAAAATCGCGACCAACGCCAATGGGCCAGCTTGCAGGCGTCACATCAATCGCAAGGTTTTCCTGAATTTCGTCAATGATTTCGAAAACGTCGCGGCTTTCACGGTCCATCTTGTTACAAAAGGTCAGGATCGGCAGGTCGCGCATCCGGCAGACTTCGAACAGCTTTTGGGTCTGGCTTTCCACACCTTTTG
Source organism: Sulfitobacter sp. (assembly GCA_051251995.1). Classification (GTDB taxonomy): domain Bacteria; phylum Pseudomonadota; class Alphaproteobacteria; order Rhodobacterales; family Rhodobacteraceae; genus Sulfitobacter. The sequence continues at coordinate 120,116 of JBPOFF010000001.1, read as the reverse complement.
CCCCGTCAATCACCATCACGGCAGCGTCCACTGCCGTCAGCGTGCGATAGGTGTCTTCGGAAAAATCCGAGTGGCCGGGGGTGTCGACCAGATTAAAGCGATAATTCATATCTTTGGTTTGAAAATCAAACGACATGGCAGACGCCGAGACGGAAATCCCGCGGTCTTTTTCCATCGCCATGAAGTCTGATCGCGTGCGCCGGGCCTCGCCTTTGGCACGCACTTGGCCCGCCATTTGGATCGCGCCGCCAAACAGCAGAAATTTCTCTGTCAGCGTCGTCTTACCCGCATCCGGGTGAGAGATGATCGCAAAAGTGCGGCGCCGCGCGATTTCGGCGGGCAATTGGGGGCGGTTTGATGTGGTGTCTAACATGAATTGGCATATAGCCTTGGCAGTCAGATGCAGCAAGCGGCACCTGCGTCGTTTGCGCGTAATACTGGGTCGTCTTGGCGCTGTACCTTAGCAAGAGGTTGTATAATATCGTCCGATGGATCCAAACCTTCACCTTCCGATTTCTTTGGGCGTGGCCGCGCTTAACCTCATGCTGGCCTTGGTGTGTGGCGGGCTTATCGGCTCTGAACGCCAAGTGCGCCAACGGATGGCGGGTTTGCGCACCAATGCTCTGGTGGCCTTGGGGGCCGCAAGCTTTGTGGTGTTTTCCGGGCTGTTCCCGACGGAATTGAGCCCAACGCGGGTTGGTGCGCAGGTTGTCTCTGGTATCGGCTTTTTGGGCGCAGGCATCATTTTTCGACACGGATTTACCGTTCACGGCCTAAACACAGCGGCAACTTTGTGGTGTTCGGCTGCCGTTGGTTTACTGGCCGGTGCAGGTGCACCGCTCTTTGCGATCATGGTGACATCCTTGATCATCTTCATAAATCTTGGGCTGCGGCCTTTGGTAAAGTTTCTCAAGTCCAAAACCTCAGCAGGTCTGCCGTTGGTGACCGAAGTGCTGGTGTCCGTGACCAGCAAGCCCAAACATGAAGCGGACGTGCGCAGCTTGCTGCTAAGCCGTTTGACGCCGCCAATTTTCCAGATTTCCGGGGTGGAACGTGGACGAGAAGAAGATCGTGACATGATCACGTTAGATGTCGCTGTCATTGTACAAGGCGGATCGGACGCGCCTGTTCAGGCCGCACTTGAGCCATTGTTGCTGGACATCAAGTTCAACAGCATCCGGTGGAACATTCAGGGCGAGATATAGACCACAATCCAAGCCTACCGCGTGCTTGATTTCCTCAGCAATTCGGCGGCATCCGGGCGGTTCAACAGTTTTTCATTCACGTCCAATCCCGCATGTGGCAAATCGGAATGGCCCGGAATGACATCCCCCAAAGCCTTTGCCATGTCATCGGGCAGCACTGGTCTGGTGCGCGGGTCGATCAACATGCTTTCGGCGGCAATCCCTTCGGCATAGATGATCTGATGACTGTCAAACAACAGTTGGAAATAGTCAACAAAGCCGCCATCCTGAACAATCACCGTTTCGCCATTTACCAAATGGCGGGCTTTGACCAAAAGCTCTGATCGGCCTGCGCCAACCTCGTCGGTGCGTTGATATATGAACAGGCGGTGATCGGGGCTGATGATCAGGTCATTTTCGTTGTTCAAAGTTCGGGCGCGTACACAGATCGGGGCAAATTCACCCACCGCGCGCACGGTGCTTTCGCCAATCCAACGGATTGCTTGTGCGCCATCATCGCGGGTCAGAACCTTGTCCCCAATCACAAGGTCTTCGATCAACCGTTGTTCGCCGGTGGCAAGGGCAATGTGGGTGCCGCGGGTGAAAGAAACACAGGCCACTTGCGCGAACTTTTGTTGTGCGTTTTGACTGTCGATGCCAACCAATCGGTACTCTGCTCTGGTCGCCAAAGCAGAAAGCGGAAGCAAGAATACATGTCCTGCGTCGCCATCATCACTGACCTCAACCAAAAGCAGGGCTTCGGTGGTTTGGCCGTTCTGTGACATGAAAGTCAGGGTCGAATCGAGGTGGATATTTGCCCCCGGCGTGCCATTTCCTGCCGTATCAGAAAGCCGAAGCCGCCCGTCATTCTGCGCCAAGACCGCTAGAAGTTCGGGAACCACACCGGACCTGATTTCATAGACATCGTCCAATACCAGCTCAGCCGCAAAGGACAACGCATCGCCCAGGTTGGCACCGTCTATGGCCACGATATCTTGGGCGTGGTAGACAGGCACATTTTGCACAGGGGGCGGGCGTGAACGGGTCATGGGCAAACTTTCATGGCACTGGTAAGTGATGCAGCCAAAAGGGCTATGGTACAAACTAGCCCAAGAATGTGGCCAGCATGGGTCATCAGCTGGGTGTTTTGCTGGCATGATCGGGCAGCCGTGTTAGGAATTGATTAACTGACATAAAGGAATCGTTGTGATGGATCTGGGGATTAAGGGAAAAACCGCACTTGTGTGCGCGTCGTCCAAAGGATTGGGCCTTGGTTGTGCTGAAAATCTGGCGGCGGCGGGGGTCAATCTGATCATGAATGCACGTGGGGTCGAGGCGCTTGACGCTGCTGCTGAGCGTATCCGCAAAGAATACGGCGTCTCAGTCACCACTGTGGCGGCGGATGTTGCCACCGAAGACGGGCAGGCCCGCGTTATTGCCGCTGCTAAGGGCGTTGATATTTTGGTAAACAATGCAGGTGGCCCACCCCCCGGCATGTGGCACGATTGGGACCGAACAGATTTCATCAAAGCGCTGGACGCCAATATGCTGGCCCCTATTGCACTGATCAAAGCGCTGGTGCCTGGCATGATGGACCGGGGCTGGGGCCGGGTGGTCAACATCACCTCGCAATCCGTCCGCGCGCCCATTGGGGTTCTGGGTTTATCCAACGCCGCGCGTACCGGGTTGACCGGATATGTCGCCGGCACATCGCGTCAGGTGGCGGGCAAAGGTGTGACGATCAACAATCTGTTGCCCGGTATTCACGCCACGGACCGCGCCGATGCGTTGGATGGCGGTGTTGTAAAGGCCAAGGGCATCACACTGCAGGACGCCCGCGCCGAGCGCGCATCAACCATTCCGGCAGGGCGTTATGGCACCGCAGCTGAATTTGGTGCCGCCTGTGCATTCTTATGCTCGCAGCATGCCGGGTTCATCGTCGGACAAAACATTCTGTTGGATGGCGGTGCCACCAATATCACCATGTAAAGATTGGTCTTATGACTGATAAGTTCTCCCTAAAAGATCATCTGTTTAATCCAGAAACGGTGGCGCGGCTGGCGGCTGAATACGCCGCAGCGTTGCCATTTTTTGACGCGGGCCGCTATCAGGCTGAGGTGTTATCGGGGTTTGCGGACCGCGAATTGATGGCACGAATGGACTGGATGGCGGATTGTCTGGAAGGGCAGTTGGCACCGGATTTTCCAACGATGGCAGATCAATTGACGGCCGCGCTTTCAACGCGCCTTGATCCTGATCTAAAGGATGATGATTTTGGCCATTTTATCCATGCACTGCCCGGCATTCTGGCGGTGCGGCACGGGCTTGAGGATCACCGCGAACGCGCACTTGATCTGCTTTATGAGGCGACGCAGCGGTTTTCGATGGAGTTCTACATCCGCCCGTTCCTGAACCGTTGGCCGGATGAGACACTGGCACGCATGTCGCTTTGGGCGGTTGATGATAATTACCATGTGCGCCGTTTGGTCAGTGAAGGCACCCGGCCCAAACTGCCTTGGGCCAAGGCGGTGACGCTGGACACATCACAAACCCTGCCGCTGCTTCACGTTCTGCATGCGGATCAGACCCGCTATGTGACACGGTCGGTGGCCAACCATTTGAATGATATCACAAAAACTAAGCCTGATTTGGTGGTTCAGACCCTGCAAGAATGGGCGGACGCGGGCCAGCAGAACGCCAAAGAAATGTCATGGATGACACGACATGGGCTGCGCACCTTGGTCAAGCAGGGGCACGGGCCGGCGTTGGCGCATCTGGGATATCGTGGTGATGTTGATGTGACGGCCACGCTAGCGCTTGGGCAGGGCACATATTCAATTGGCGATGTATTGGAATTTGCGTGCACGCTGAAGGCTGCCCAAGCCCTGCCGGTGATCGTGGATTACCGCATTGTCTTTGCCCGTTCGGGCGGTAAAACTGCGGAAAAAGTGTTTAAATTAAAGGTTGGTCAGATCGCCAAGGGCAAGGTTTTGACGTTGGCGAAAAAGCATCGGCTTAAGGGGGACGCGACCACCTTCAAGCTTTATCCCGGTGCGCATCAGATCATTTTACAGGTGAACGGCGTTGATGTGGCGCAAGCGGCGTTTGAGCTGAGCTGAGACACGCGCGATCACATTTCAGACAGCAGGGATGTCATGGCTGGCAGCGGGTGTGTCGCTGAATTATGGCTGGGATCAAGTATAGATCAAAGGCCCGTTTTACATGCAAACCACTCTTCTGATCGTCATCTTTGGGGCCGTCATTCTGGCCAGCTTGCTGGCGGCACCGCGCCGTGCCTCTGTCGACGGGTTCTTTGGCGGGGTAGGTGCGACAGGTCAGGCGCCGGGGCTTTGGGTGCTTGTGCTCAGTCAAGTCACTACTTGGATTTTTGCGCGATCTTTGATGAATGCCGCCATTCTTGGCTATTATTACGGGATTGCAGGCACGTTGGCCTATGCCGCTTATTATGGGTCGTTCCTGACGGGCGGGTTTATTGTCGGACACCTGCGCGCAAAAGGGGCACGCTCCATGCAGGATTGGCTGGGGTCGCAGTTCGGCGCGGCGGGCAATGGCTGTTACAATCTGGTGATTGCGCTGCGGCTGCTGTCGGAAGTTTTTGCCAATCTGCTGGTGGTCGGCCTTATTTTCAACGCGGTACTGGTAGGCAGTGGCACAACTGCGATTCTGATCGTCGCGGTGCTGGGGCTGGCCTATTCGGCTTGGGGCGGATTGTCAGCTGCGCTGCGCACAGATGTGATGCAGATGTTGGTGTTTCTGGTGGTTTTTGGCGCTGCTTTTGTCGCCTTGGTCGTCAGCCCGGGTTTTGACATCGGCGCAGTTTTGACAGCACCGGGGGCATCGGGGCCGTACAATGGCTGGGTTCTGTTGGTCGTGGCCTTGCTTCAGGTGTTTTCATATCCGGCCCATGACCCGGTGATGATGGACCGTGGGTTTTTGGCTGATGCCGCCACCACGCGCCGTTCATTTCTGCATGCGTTCTGGATTTCAACGCTCTGCATCATTGGGTTTGGATTTTTTGGCATTCAGGCCAGTCTGACCGGGGCCAGCTATGAAGGCGAGCTGATTGGCACATGGGGAGTGATGTTTCCGGGCTGGATATTCATGGCGCTGATGATCTCGCTGCTGGTTTCCGCGCTCAGCACGCTTGATTCTGCACTGGCCTCTGCCGCGCGGCTGGTGGTCGAGGAATTCCGGCTGGCCCCACGCAGTCTGAGCGGAGGACGGGTGGTGATGGTGGGTTTTATGGTCGCAGGTGCGCTATTGACGCTTTGGGGCAATGCCACGCTTTTTGATGCGGTTGCGGTGTCTGGCACGGCGTCAATGTTCTTAACGCCGGTGCTGATTGTGGGGCTGGTGATGGATCGCAAAATCGCCCCTTGGGCCTATTTTGCGGCCTTTGGTGCGGCCATCATCGGTGCTGTGGCCTATTTCGGGCGCGGCTGGACGTTATTTGCGGCGATCCTGCCAGACGGGCACAAGTACGAACAGTTGCTGGTGATCTGTGTGGTGGTTTTGGTTGCGGGTTTTGCAGCGGTCCTTGTCGGCGCGCGGCGAGGCTGATAGCTGGGTATCCGAGTGATTTTATCGGATACCTAGATTGTCGCAAGTCCCACGCCTTGAAATCAAGAACCTGCGCCGCAGCTATGATGGCCGCGCTGTGGTCGATGATGTTTCCTTGCAGATCCTGCCGGGGCAGGTGACCTGCCTTTTGGGGCCCTCTGGGTGTGGTAAATCAACCACGCTGCGGATGATCGCCGGGGTCGAAATGCAAGACAGCGGCACCATTCATGTTGATGGCAAGCTGATCTGCGACACGGTGTTTCGGGTGCCACCGGAACGGCGCGAAATTGGGTTGATGTTTCAAGACTTTGCGTTGTTTCCGCATCTTAGCGTGGCTGATAACGTTGGCTTTGGCTTGAAATCGGGGACCAAGGCAGAACGGCGTCAGCGGATTGAAGAACTGCTGGAGCGGGTCGATCTGAAGCGGTTCATTGACGGATTTCCACATCAATTGTCGGGAGGCGAACAACAGCGGGTGGCGCTGGCCCGCGCCTTGGCTCCGCGGCCACGCATTATGCTGATGGACGAGCCGTTTTCAGGGCTGGACAACCGGTTGCGCGATGGCATTCGGGATGAAACCTTGAGCATCCTAAAAGAAGAAGACACCGCCGTTTTGCTGGTCACCCATGAGCCGGACGAGGCCATGCGGATGGCCGATGAAATTGCCCTGATGCGTGACGGTAAGATCGTGCAGCAGGGCGCGCCTTATAATGTCTATACGCGACCACTGGACCGTTCAGCCCTGTCGTTTTTCAGTGATGCCAATGTGGTGCGGGCCGAAGTGTCCGGTGCCTTGGCGCATACTGTCTTTGGGCGGTTTCTAGCACCGGGTGTGCCGGACGGAACCCAGGTGGATATCGTGTTCCGCCCCCAGCATGTGCGCATTGACTTTGACCGGGCGGGCAAAGGCCCTGCACCAACGCCCAGCGACGGCACAGCAGCACGCGCAACCGTGGCGCGGGCGCGGTTCATGGGTAACGAAAGTCTGGTCGAGTTCAAGGTCGACCACGATGGGTCAATGTTAAAAGCAACAGTGCCAAATGTGTTCTTGCCACAGGTTGGTGCGGTGATGTGGCTGACGATCCGGCGTGATCGTTGTTTTATATTTCCGGTAAAGTGAGGCAACCTATGCAGACATTGATGGTGGAATTTGGCATGGGATCGTCGCTGCGGCGCGCGGATTATACCCAAGCGGCAAAACGCGCTGTACAAGATGCGCTGTGGCATAATTCAATCAATCTGGCGGAACTGTTTGGTTTTGATAAGTCCGCAATGCAGATCACGCTGGATGTCGGCGTGCAAAAGCCCGAGGCGGTGGACGCAGAGGCACTGCGCGCGGTGTTTCCGTACGGCAACGTGACGGTAAAAGTGCAGCCCGGTGGCTTGGATGTGCCGCGTCCGGATGGCGATGGTCACCCGACGATTATGGCGAATGTGGCGATTTCCGTGGCCTTTGATATGGAGCGGTCAGATGGGTGAAGCCAAGTCAGAACAACGGGTGATCATCGAAATGGGCATGGGCAATGACCTGCACGGCATGGATTACACCAAAGCTGCCGCCCGCGCGATTGAGGATGCGTTTCGCCATTCGTCCTTACCGCTGTTTGGGGTGACAGGGCTGAGCCACGACCAAATGCGGGTGCAGGTGACGGTTGCGGTGCAGGAACCGGATAAAGTGGATGTTGTGGCACTGGTGGCGAAGTTACCGCGCGGACAGGCAGAGGTGCGCGCCGTCTTTGGCGGGTTAAATGTGCCGACGGGCGGCGACACGATTGTCATTGCGCAGGCCAGTGTTGAGGCGTTTTTGCCACCACAGACCGGGTGGCGGTTAAAAGGTTAGGGCACGTAGTCGCTCAACATCTTGCCCGGTTCATCGGTGAAAAGTTCGGGTAATGCTTCTGCTGTTTCTATAAGGTCGATGCGAAAGACCCGAAACGCATCGCGCAATTCGCACCATACGGTCAGGGTCCAGACACGGCCCCAATATTCCATATGCAGCGGGCGGATGGTGCGGGTTGTCACCATGCCGTCAATAGATGTGTAAATAATGCGCAGCTTTTGACGGGCTTTGATGGCGGCCCGCAAAGTTGGCATATGGGTCGCACCGCGCAGGGTATCGGCAAAGGGGTAGACGGCAAATTTCCATGCGTCGGCCTCTGCCACCACGGACGTCGGCAATGCCGCGTCGATCTTGTCGGCAACTGACATACCTGCGGCGCGCAGATCGGGGTCTACGACTTCGGCGACGATGGCTAGGCCCAGGTTCAACGCCTCCAACTCAGCCGCCGTGAGGGTCAGGGGCGGCAGGGTGATGGCTTCGGTGATCATATAGCCAACACCGCGTTCCCCCTGCACAGGCACGCCAGAGGCAACCAGCGTGTCCATATCGCGGTAAATGGTGCGCACCGACACTTCCAATTGATCGGCCATGTCCTGCGCGCGGTGCAATTTGCCGTCGCGCAGGATTTGGATGATGTCAAAAAGGCGGTCGGTGCGGCGCATGTTACTCCATTTGGGTTTGGAACAGGATCGGCGCGTGACGCATGGACATCCCTTCAGGATCAATCATCTGCATTACGGGCGCGGCCTCGGGGCGCTCAAACATCTCCTTGGCGGCGGATGTGGCGGCCTCAAGCGACGTCCATGTGATGTGATCGGTCCATGTGCCATCAGGATCGCAGGACAAAATGCGGCCCGTCATGGCCCCGGTGCTGCGCAAAAAGGGCATCATTGCCTCAGCTGCTTTGGTGAATGCATCAGTGTTGCTGCCTTCGACCAGACGGAAAGTGACAATTTCGGCGATTGGTGTTTGTGACATGGGGTATCTCCTTTTGATGTCACAACGGGCCTTACAGGCATTCAACTGACATAAACCTGTCAGTTGAATGCAGCAAGGTCAAAAAATGTTTGGGCAATGCCGAGTGGTTTGGCCAAATCCACGCATTGGTGCTTTTGCAACGCGTGGATATTCCATAAAAGAAGGCAAATCGCGCCGCCTTTAGCGGGCTGTCACTTTTGGGAGAACAAAAATGTTGAATAATATTGGCCTGCCGGGTCTGCTGTTGATTGCAGTTGTGGTTTTGGTGCTTTTTGGGCGCGGCAAAATCTCATCCCTGATGGGGGAAGTTGGCAAAGGCATTACCAGCTTTAAAAAGGGCATCAACGAAGGTGAAAAAGACATCACTGATGCATCAGACGTAGATGGTGCCGATCTGCCAAATCATACGGACGCGGGCACACATCCCAAGACCGACCTGAAGGCCGACAAGGATCAGGTGTAAACAACCATGTTTGATCTGGGGTGGACCGAGCTACTGCTCATTGGCATCGTGGCGCTGATTGTCGTAGGGCCCAAGGACTTGCCGGTCCTGTTTCGCAGGGTGGGACAGTTTGTGGGCAAGGCCAAAGGCATGGCGCGCGAGTTTAGTTCAGCGATGAATGACGCCGCTGACGACAGCGGCATGCGCGAGATGTCCTCAAGCCTCAACAAAACCCTGAGGGCGGCGACCAACCCGGTTGGGTCTGCGATGGATGGGGTCAAATCAGCGGCAAAGTCGCTGACGGATCTGGATCCAGACAGCGAAACGGGAAAGCTGGCCGCGCAGCGTGCTGAAGACGTGAAAAAAATTCAAGCAGGCACGGCGCGTGCCGCAGCAGAGCGTAAACAGCATGAGGCCGCTGAGGCGTTGGCGAAAGCGGATGCCGCGGAAGCCGCCTTGAAACCCGCAGCGGTGAACAAGCCAGCCGCCAAGAAAGCCGCACCGAAAAAAAACCCGGCCAAGAAGCCAGCCGCCAAGAAGCCAGCGGCAAAAAAACCTGTGGCCAAGAAAGCCCCGGCGAAAAAACCAGCCGCCAAGAAGAGTAGCACATGAGCGCCAGCGACGATATTGACGATAGCGCAGCACCGCTGATCGAACATTTGGCAGAGCTGCGCACGCGGCTGATCCATTCGGTGATCGCGTTTATCATTGGGATGATCATTTGTTTTACGGTCTGGAACCCGATTTTCAACTTTCTGACCAATCCCTTGTGTTCGGCAATGGCGGAACGCGGCCAAGAAGACTGCGGGCTTATCCTAATCAAGCTGCAAGAAGGTTTCTTTGTCGCGATTTCGATCTCGCTTTTGGGCGGTTTGGTGTTGGGCTTTCCCTATATCAGCTACCAGATGTGGCGGTTTGTGGCACCGGGGCTTTATAAAAACGAAAAGGGCGCGTTTCTGCCGTTTTTGATCTCCAGCCCGCTGATGTTCTTTCTGGGTGCGTCCTTTGCATTCTATGTGGTCACACCGCTGGCGTTTGATTTCTTCCTTGGATTTCAACAAGCTGGCACGCTTGTCGGCGAAGCTGGGCCAGACGGCAAAGGCATTGCAGCGATTGCATTTCAAGGGTCCGCACAGGAATACCTAAGCCTGACCATCAAGTTTATCGTGGCCTTTGGCCTGTGTTTCCAATTGCCGGTTCTGCTGACACTGATGGGCAAGGCCGGGTTGGTCAGTTCCGAAGGCCTGCGCAATGTGCGCAAATATGCGGTTGTTGGCATTTTGCTACTTGCCGCCTTGGTCACCCCGCCTGATGTGATCACCCAAGTGATCCTGTTTGTCGTGGTCTACGGGTTGTACGAGATTTCGATTTTCCTTGTGCGCCGGGTTGAGATCAAGCGTGAAGCCAAGCTGCGCGCCGAAGGTTTTTATGACGATGAGGACGATCTGCTTGCTGAGTTTGAGGACGAAGATTACCCAGAGGACGACAAGTGATAGACGATCCTCTGGACCGCATTGCACAGGCGTTGGAGCGGATGGCCCCAGCGCCCTTGGCCGCCCCGGATTTTGACGCGGCATCGGCCTTTGTCTGGCAGACAGAGCCAGACAGGTTGGAACCCGTGGAAAAGGTATCTCGGGTTCATCTGAGCTTGCTGATCGGGGTGGACCGCGCGCGTGACACGTTGTTGGCCAACACCCGCCAATTTGCGGCTGGACTACCTGCAAACAACGCTTTGTTGTGGGGCGCGCGGGGCATGGGAAAATCAAGCCTTGTCAAAGCGATACATGCAGATGTTCAAGCAGCACATGAAGGACTAAAGATCGTTGAGCTACAGCGCGAAGATCTGCCATCTGTTGGGCGTCTTTTGAATCTTTTGCGTGGCGCGTCCCAACGATTTATACTGTATTGTGACGACCTTAGCTTTGGCCATGACGATGCCCATTACAAGTCGCTTAAGGCGATCTTGGATGGTGGCATTGAGGGACGGCCTGAGAATGTTGTGCTATATGCCACCTCAAACCGTCGCCATCTGATGCCGCGTGATATGATCGAAAATGAACGTGGATCAGCGATCAACCCGGCGGAAGCGGTGGAAGAAAAAGTATCCCTGTCGGATCGTTTTGGTCTGTGGCTGGGCTTTCATGCCTGTGATCAGGATCAGTATTTGGCGATGATCCGCGGCTATTGCGATGCGCATGGGGTCAAGATCGCCGATGATGTCTTGCGTGCGGAAGCCATTGAATGGCAGGCCACCCGTGGATCACGGTCAGGTCGGGTGGCGTGGCAGTACTTTGTTGATCTGGCAGGGCGCAAGGGCGTTACGCTGGCCTAATTACACGTATTTGGGCAAGCATACTGCCTCAAAGCTTTTGGCCATAAGATGCGCAGCGGGGCCAAAGCTGTCTTCTTGCATACAAAGGGCTGGAAACCGGCGTACCACTTCGCTGCGTGAGGCTGGTGACAGTGTCGTCATGGCGGTTGGCCCAGGGTAAAAGCTCTCACTCAGCAACCCGCTGGTCCGCAGAATGTGATGGCCATCGAGCAATACGTGCATATAGGTGATCTTGGGTTGTGGCAGACGGTAAATGGTGTCGCCGTTGACCAAATCCTTGGCTCGTATCAAGGCGCTGTCACATCCTAGCAGCAGTTCAGCGCGCCAATCCTCGATCAGTACAGCGTGATTGGGCGATACGGTGATGTCACACCCGTTGCCCAACGCGCCCTTACTGATGACAATCGGAGCCAGATCACCGGTCCCATCAACCGTGCTTTTGCCAATCCATTCAATTGCTTGATTTCCTGCATCGTCGGTGCAAACCAAATCACCTTCGTTCAGGTCTTCGATCTTGCGCGGGCCTTGGGGCGTGTCTATCATCGTACCACGGGTAAAGCATGTAACGTCAGCATAGTCCCAACCAGTGCCGCTATCGACCCAACCGCCTGCGTTGCCCAAAAGCGTATCGCCTGTTTCAAAGCTCGAACCGGGCAGGGGCAGCCAATACCATTGGCCGCCAACCTGGAAAAACGCGACAGGTTCAACGGTGTCTTGAATGCCGTCATTGTCCAAATCCATCCGTACGTTTAGGATTGAACCACCATTGACCACCTCGTTGGTATGGTTGCCATCAGATGTGGTGACCAATTGGTTTGCGTCGCCAGAGCCAAACCAGTTCATTTCTGGGTCGTCATCCGTGATGGTGATGTTCAGGGCAGGTGTTGAGGGGATGTTGTACCCTGTCCAGCGATAGCCGATACCGTTATATGTTGGCATTGCTTATCCTCCAACCAGAGGGTTGAAGGCAGAAATGCCTGAAACTTTTTCAAAAATAATCTGCATCGTTTCAATCCAATCGCATCAGTTGCGTTGGATTGTTTCTATTTTGGCAACAGGGCAGGGATGCGGCAAAACCCGATCATTTGAGGCAAATACGAGGCAATTTAAGGGTATTTTAAGTAGGCGTGGGCCTGATTTACAGGCTCACCCCGGTACTAATTTAGTTGATAAAGGGTGCGGGGTCGACGCTGTCAAAGCCTTTGCGGACTTCAAAATGCACATAGGCATCATCGCCACTGCGTAGTTTCGCGATCTGCTGACCCCGGCCCACGCTGTCGCCTTTCTTGACGGTGACATCAGTGACATTGGCATAGACGGTCAACAGGTTGCCCGCATGCCGGACCACGACAATTGGCACGCCGTCAGCGCTTTTGGTGATGGCGGCAACGGTGCCATTGTCAGCGGCTTTGACGGGGGCACCAGCGGCGGCTTTGATGTTGATGCCTTCGTTTTTGCCCTTGGAATAGCTGCGGATGATACTGCCCGACACAGGCGTCTGCATTTTCGTGGCTTTTGCGGGCTGGGTTGTCTTACCGACATCTGCAACAGGTTTTTTAGGCGTTGTGGCTGCTGGCAATGGTTTGGCATTGGCGTCCTGCGGCAGCGGTTTGGCGGCGGATGGTGGCGTCGGCGTTGGGCTGCCTGCACCGGGCAGCGTTGTTGCGGCAGGCGCGGCTGCTGTGCGCTTGGGTGGGTTTTGTTGTGGGACCGGGATCAACAAGAATTGGCCTTCGCGTATGGCAAAATCAGGACCAAGGCCGTTCCATTCTGCCAGTGATTTCACCGGCACGCCATAAAGCCGCGCAACCGTATATGCGGTTTCGCCACGCTCAACCCGGTGTCGCACAGGTTCCTTACCTGTCTGCGCCCCAGAGGGTTGGGCAGGTGGCAATGCGGCGGTCTGCACGCCGGGAGTGGCAGGCGCGCGGTCAATGGCACCACCGGCAATGGATGAAATATCAACCGGTTGGATCGGTCCGGTGCTTGCTGCACCTGTGGCGGGCGACGGTTCGGCAACCCGGTTGGGCAGGGCGATGATTTCGTCTTTGCGCAAGGGGACGTCCGGCTCAATCCCGTTATAGCGGGCTAAGGCATTTGTATCGGCACCCACACGCGCGGCAACATCGGCAAGCGTATCACCACGCCGGGCAACGGCCACCTGATAGTTGGGATAAGAAATCACACCACGATTGTCCGGGCGGGGGCGATCAGCCAAAGGCGCGGTTGCGGCCTCAGCCGTGCTGAACCCGCCGCCAATGCCGCGCAAATCAAAATCAAGGGGCTGACCGTCGCAACCCGCCAACACAATGACACTGGCCCCAGCCAGCAGGGTCAGCCGCGTGCGGCGGCGGATAGGGATATGGCGCATCTGCTTGTCCTCATTAACATCTTCCCCCTTTTAGGATATCTCTCAGAGACCCGGGAGTTTTGGTTACCATAACGCAATTATGTGTCTTTGCCCAACCCTTCTAACAAGGGAACAAAGCGCACAGCGCGCATTTCGTCATATTCAAGGCCATCGGCGGTTTTCCGCACTCGGATCAGGTGTTGAACGGTATCTGATTGGCCCACCGGCACCACCATAATCCCGCCTTCCTTGAGCTGGGCCACCAAGGGGCCCGGGGGGTCTTCGGCGGCGGCGGTGACGATGATACGGTCAAACGGGGCCTGTTCGGCCAAACCGTAAGATCCATCAGCGGTGATGGCAGTAATGTTGGTCAGATCAAGACTGCCAAAAATTTCGCGGGCTTCGCGCACCAAACGACGATGACGGTCGATGGTATAAACCCGGCGCGCCAGTTTGCTGAGGATCGCGGCCTGATAACCAGAGCCAGTGCCGATTTCCAACACCTTGTCGCGCGGGCTGATCTGCAAGGCTTGGGTCATTAAGCCTACGACTGACGGCTGGCTGATCGTCTGGCCACAGGCAATGGGCAGCGGCATATCTTCATAAGCGCGCTCTGCAAACAGACCACGGATAAACGGGCCACGGTCAATCGCCTCCATCGCCGACAGCACCCGCGCGTCTGTAACGCCTTTGGAACGCAGCGCATAAAGGAACTGCATCTTGCGTTCTGCCTCGCTGTCGGCGGGTTCATTCATGTGTTGATGCCTGAATGGCTGTCCAAGCTGGCGTGATCCGTCAGATCAGCGCGCATCGGGGTCACTGAGATATAGCCATCAAGGTTGACAGCAGCATCACTGCCATCAGCGGTGCGCAGGGTCTGGTCACCGCCCCTGATCCACAAAAAACGACGCCCCGAGGGGGACTCGTGTGGTTCTGTGGAAAACCCGGTGCCGCGCCGAAAGCCTTGCGGGGCCACACGGGTGCCTTTGACATCCGCCGCGGCGACGGGTGGAAAATTCACGTTATAAAACAAACGGTAATCAGGTTGGTTGTCTGGGGTGTTGGTCAAAATGCGGCGCACAACGTCGGCACCGTGGGTGGCTGCGGCCTCAAACGGATTGTCCAGATCGCGGTTCTGGACGCCATAGTATTGTGACAAGGCAATCGCGGGTAAACCTTGCAAGGAGGCTTCCATCGCAGCGCCAATGGTGCCGGAGTAAAGCGTATTTTCAGCCGAGTTATTGCCCCGGTTGACACCAGATAACACCAGATCAGGCGGTGCGGCGGTCATTGCATCATGGATTGCGGCCAGCACACAATCTGCGGGCGATCCTTCGGCGGCAAACATGCGTGCGTCCAGTTGATTGATCATCATCGGATGGGTGTAGCTGATGCAATGGCCCACCCCGGATTGCTCAAACGCCGGGGCGCAGGTCCAAACCTCGCCGTCGGGCCCGGCCAATTCTGTTGCAATGTCGTGCAGCACAGACAGGCCCGGTGCGTTGATGCCGTCGTCATTAGTGATCAGAATACGCATGAATTGCCCCTTTTTTCCTTGATAGGCGAGGGGCGGGCAGGCGGCAAGCATGCGCAGCCTCCGAGGTAGGTATTTAAGAAAGGGTGACGCCTAGAGTTGCGCCAAAACCGCAGATGCTTGCGCATGTGGATCGGCAAGGCCAGCGCGGTCTTCACCCGGGAAAAAACGGGCGCGGGTGGCGGTGGGCATTGGGTCCGGCGTCACAATATGCACTTTGGGCCCGATATTTGCCGTTTCCATCTGCCATGACTGGGCCAAAGCCATCTGCGCGGCTTTGGTTGCACCATAGCTGCCAAAGAACTTCTGGCCCGCACGCGGATCATCAAAAAACACGGCTTGCCCGGTTTGACCTAACAGCGGGGCCACGTAAGCGATCAGAGTGGCTGTTGCGGTGATATTGCCAGCAATGGATTTAGCCATATCTTTGGCGTCCACATGATCTGCCGGTGCCAACGGGGCTGCGTGAATGGCGGTGTGAAACCAAATATCAAGGCTGCCCCAACGGTCATGAATACCCCGACATAAGGTCGCCATTGCATCTGCATTGGTGATGTCCATCGGGGCCAAGGTCGCTGACCCGCCCTTGGCCTTAATCCGGTCATCTAATTCTTCGAGCGCGCCTGTGGTGCGGGCCACGGCGATGATGTGGTGGGTTGGGGCCAGCGCCTCTGCCAAGGCGGCACCAAGGCCGCGTGATGCGCCAGTGATCAATGCTGTTTTTGTCATGTCTTGGGCTTTGCACCGCAGAGGCGGGGCCGTCAAGAGGCGGGACTAGGCCCGCGGTAGTTTCATCACTTTTGTTTTGCCGCGTCGGGCCAAAACCACGCTGTCTTCGTCAATGGCCCGCACCACGCCGCCGTTAAAGTTGTCACCGACGGTCACCCGCGCGATGTCGCCGTTGTGCTCACGGATCAACGCAGTGAGGTTGGTTGCGCTGCCGAATATGCCAATCACGGCAATCGCATTCAAATGCGCTTCTTCCGTCGCGATTTTTGCAACGTTTTTGGGGGTCGGTAGGTTTTCTTCGGTTGTCGTGGCCATATCAGTGCTTTCTGGCGCAGCCGTATGGCGTGCGCGACTCAGGGGTGTTTATGCTGCAGTGCAGCTAACAACGCGCTGTGGTCGGCGAAAGGGGCGGAAAATAGGATCGGCCAAAGCCTGCCTGAGGCTCGGCATAGATTGGCTTATAGCGTTTCGGGTAAAATCTGGATCACTTGTTCGCTGCTTCTCCCTTTGGTCGAACGCGAAAAGTGATCCATGATGTCTCAGGTTGAACCCCAAACGCTTTAGCGGGCGGTTTTGGGCTTGGACCGATGGTAGGTAAAGGTCATGTCAGCCAGATGCGCGAGGGCCTGTTCGGGCAGGGGCGCATCAAGCGAGATTGCCAAATGGCGCTGGCCATCATTTGCGGGCAGGTCTGGATAAAGGTCCTGCATGCGGGCGGCCAGATCAGTTTTGCAATCGACAAACAGGGACATTTGATTTGGAAACTTAGGGTTCCAATCCATACGCAGGGTTGACCCTGTGCGTGGTTTGACTGGCCGCCAGGACGGTTGCCCCCATTTCAAGGCCTCATCAAGGGCTCCGACGTCGGCCTTTGTTGCGATGTCGTGAAACATGGTGCGGCAGTGCAATATGGCGTGCTGGGCGGCTTCAGGCCAGTCTGATATCCGCGCACGAAGGGGAGAGGGTGCTTTTTCCATAAAATCACTGTGCCAGACAATGCTGACAGAAACCGACAGTAGGTTATTCGGCTGCCGGTTTCATTTCAAAGCCTTGGGTGATCTGGTCTGCGGGGATCACCGGATACTCCCCGGAGAAACAGGCGTCACAATACTGCGGGCATTTGGCATTGCGGCCCTCAGCCTCGCCAACGGCGCGATACAGACCATCCATTGAGATGAATTTGAGGCTGTCGACCTGAAGGTGGTCACGCATTTCATCCTCGGACATGGTTGCCGCCAACAGTTTTTCACGCTGCGGGGTGTCGACGCCATAAAAACAAGGCCAAGCTGTAGGCGGGGATGCGATGCGAAAATGTACTTCGGCGGCACCAGCGTCCAAGATCATTTCCTTGATCTTGCGGCTGGTGGTGCCGCGCACCACGGAATCGTCGACCAGTATAACCCGCTTGCCCCGGATCAGGGCGCGGTTGACGTTCAGTTTCAGACGCACACCCATGTTGCGGATCTGCTCTGTCGGTTCAATAAAGGTGCGGCCCATGTATTGGTTACGGATGATGCCCATCGCATAGGGAATGCCCGATTGCAGGCTGAACCCGATTGCCGCGGGCGTGCCGGAATCCGGCACCGGACAGACCAGATCGGCGTCTACCGGGCTTTCCTTTGCCAATTCACGACCAATCGCCTCGCGGGTTTCATAGACGCTGCGGCCCCCCAGAATACTGTCAGGGCGGCTGAAATAGACATGTTCAAAGATGCAGAATTTTGACGGCATCGGGCGAAACGGAAAATGCGATTCGACGCCTTTGTCGGTGATCACAACCATCTCGCCCGGTTCAATCTCTCGGACAAATTCGGCACCAATGATGTCGAGCGCACAGGTCTCAGAACTGAGCGCCCAACCATCGCCAACCTTGCCCAGAACCAGCGGTCGCACGCCCAAAGGATCGCGTACACCGATCAGTTTTGTGCGGGTCATGGCCACCACAGAAAACGCGCCTTCAACCCGGCGCAGCGCGTCTTCCATCCGTTCAGGGATGTTGCGTTGCAAGGATCGCGCCATCAGGTGAATGATACATTCGCTGTCCGAGGAAGATTGAAAAATGCTGCCCCGTTCGATCAGTTCACGGCGCAGTGCGTTGGCGTTGGTGATGTTGCCGTTGTGGGCAATTGCCGCACCACCCATGGCAAATTCGCCAAAGAACGGCTGCACATCACGGATCGCTGTTGGCCCTTTGGACCCTGAGGTGGAGTACCGTACATGGCCGATCGCCAGTTCACCGGGTAATGTCTCCATCACTTTTTGCGAGGTGAAATTATCGCGGACATAGCCAAAACGGCGCGCCGATTGGAACCCGGCAGCAGGGTCATGACTGACAATACCGCCTGCTTCTTGGCCCCGATGTTGCAGGGCGTGCAGGCCAAGTGCCACAAAATTTGCCGCATCGGCCAAACCGACAACGCCAAAAACGCCGCATTCTTCTTTTAGCTTATCGTCACTGTCATTGTCGCGCAGATAGGACGTGTCAAAGGGATGGGCGGGTGGCATGATCTTGGCAGAGGCTTTGGGCGTGTTTTGGGTCACGAGGAGGCAGCTCCGAATCCGGCAAAATGGGATAGGCCCTATTTAGGGACATAACGCACGGCTGTCACCCCGCAACACGGCGTTGAAACACCAGTTCTTGCGGCAAATAAAGCACAGGACCAGAGCACAGTGGTAAATTTAAGCTGTTCGGCGTTCGCTGTGGCTGTTTTTGTTGTCTCGGGTCGGAAAGTGGCTGGTTTTGCCGGGCGTGGTTTTGACCGTACTTACGCAGGTGCCGGGCATTGAAAACTGAATAATGCCGCCGCCTTTTGGGCCATTGCTGGCCGTGATGCTGCCGCTGCGGGCCGCAATCATCCGCCGCACCCCAAGCAAGCCATACCCACTGTCGACGCCAAAGTCTCCTCCGTTCAAAAATGCGAGCGCCGATTTTTCGAAACCTTTGCAGTCATCGGTTAAGGTGAAATCCAATCTGTCGGTGCCCGCAGACGTTACCGTGATGACCATGTTCAGATGGGCGCGTTGACTGTGCTTGATCGCGTTGTCGATGATGTTGCGCAGCGCGTTCGGCGGTCACATCGGTGGAACTGCCATAAAGCAAATGCACTTTGCCATTATCGTCGAATTCGGGCGTTAGCGTTGTGCGAATTTTTCGGTTAATCCCGCCAAGGGGAAGGTCAATTTCGTAAGTCAAAGGCGCACCGCTTGCGACCACCTTGCAGTGCCGTTCATAGGCGCTTCGCCCACATGCGCCGGGATAAATTTCAAGCGCTGTGCGGTTGCAAAAGTCGGCCCGGAGCCTGCCAGTCATGGCACACCCACTGGCGTTTAACGTCACATAGGTGGTGCGCCTGATGGCAACACTTCAAGTACAAAGACTGGGTTTTCCACATAGTCGAACTGGCAAAAATCATCTGGATTGCGCATTTGGACCTCAAAATCGAGGAACAAATACAGTCCTTAGATTAAAGACCAGATAACATGTGCCAGTGGCACCAGTTCACTGCCCGCAGCTGCCAACCAGCGCTTCATAGCGGGTGGTGATCCAGCCCAATGCCTGTTCTGGGTTTTTCTCTTCAATCTGTCCGGTAAAGCGGCCAAAGACCTGCGCAGAGCGACTGTCATCAACGATGGTGAACTTCTGACCTGAATTGGGGTCGTTGGGATCCCCCGCGAGGATCGTTTTGTAAACAAAGAACGCGATCGTCACCAACAAGACGCCACGCACCACACCAAAGATGAATCCAAGCGCCTGATCGGCCCCGCCAAAGATGGAGCGTTGCACCAGCGATGAAAACAGCGGCGTGAACAGGGACACAACGATAAGCGCGATGGCAAAGACAATGGCAAAGGCACCGATGATCGACAATTCACAGCTGTCTGCTAGGAATTCACCGACAACCGGGATTTCGCGCACAAGCGGCTCGACCTGAGGGGCAAATAGAAACGCCAGAATGGCAGCGGCGATCCAGCCAACAATCGCCATCAATTCGCGCACCAGCCCGCGGCCATATGCCAACAGGGCGGACAGTACGATGACCAACGCCACCACCCCGTCGATAATGGTAAAACCTTCCATGCGCGTCTTGCCTTTGTTTAATGGAGGCGCTTAACCCGCCCCGAATATTTCGCCTACAAACCCTGTCAGATCGCTCATTTGATTGAGCGCGATACCGTTCACACCTACGGCTTTTCCGCCGCTTGGTGCAATGGCGCTGGTAAAACCAAGTTTTTGCGCCTCTTTCAACCTGTTTTCAGTCTGAGAGGCCGGACGCAGGGCACCAGACAGGCTGATTTCTCCAAAAACCACAGTTTCCGCGGGCAGTGCTACATCTTCGCGTGCGGATAGAAGGGCGGCTGCAACTGCAAGGTCAGCGGCGGGTTCGGATATTTTCATGCCACCCGCGACGTTCAGGTACACATCAAGCCCGGCAAACGGGATGCCACAACGCGCCTCAAGCACGGCAAGGATCATGGCAAGACGCCCTGAATCCCAGCCGACAACGGTGCGTCGTGCTTGGGAATGGGGTGAGGGGGCGACAAGCGCTTGAAGTTCGCACAGCACGGGCCGGGTGCCTTCGATGCCCGCAAAGACCACAGACCCGGCGGTGGGTTGGCCGCGTTCAGATAGGAACAGGGCAGAGGGGTTGGTGACCTCGGCCAGACCCGCACCGGTCATTTCAAACACGCCAATTTCATCCGCAGGGCCAAAACGGTTTTTCACGCTGCGCAAAATGCGGAACTGGTGGCCACGCTCCCCTTCGAAGTAAAGCACCGTATCAACCATATGTTCGACAACGCGTGGGCCTGCGATCTGGCCGTCCTTGGTGACATGGCCGACCAAAATAACCGAGGTGCCTTTGCGCTTGGCAAAGCTGGTGAGTTCATGGGCCGCTGCGCGGACTTGACTGACGGAGCCGGGGGCAGATTCGACGTTGTCGGCCCACATGGTCTGGATGGAATCGATGATCGCCAGTTGCGGCTTTTCAGCCTCAAGCGTGGTCAGAATATCGCGCAGGTTGGTTTCGGCGGCGAGTTTTACAGGGGCATCGGCAAGTCCAAGGCGCTGTGCGCGCATACGGACCTGTGCGCTGGCTTCCTCGCCACTGACGTAGATGGTTTTTAACCCGGCTTTGGCAAAATGGGCTGCGGCTTGCAGCAACAATGTCGATTTCCCGATGCCGGGATCACCCCCGACCAAAATCGCGGATGCGGCCACCAGTCCACCGCCCAACACACGGTCCAGTTCGGTAATACCTGACTGGCTGCGCGGCGGCGGCGCTTCTTCGGTTGATAGATCGGAAAGCTGCATCGCAGCACCGCGTTTTGCCCCCAAGGACTTGCTGGGGGGGCCTGCAGAAATGCCTTTGTCTTGCTGAATGGAGTTCCATTCGCCGCAGCCGTCACAACGGCCCGACCATTTGTTGAAACTGGCACCGCAGGCATTGCATGAAAATGTTGTTGGGGTTTTAGCCATGACGTCTTTTGGCGCAGGTCATGGGGCGCGTCAAAGGAAAAGCACCAATGTGGACGCGATCATTCAGCAGCTTTTGGCGGCAATTCGATCACTGTGTTATCAAGTGCTGTCGGATTTGTGCGCACCACGGTTTCTAGCCCAAGTTCCGGCAGGATTTCACGCATTTCTTCGCGCAACCGCGACAATTGGGCAGCGGCGACACTTTCTTCCAATTCGATCTCGTGCAGCCAATGCTTCAGCTCTGTTGAAAGGCCCTTGGCCTGATCCAGCCGGGAATTGAACAATTCAACTTCTTCCTGACGCTGTTGCAGGAAATCGCGGGCGCGTTTGATTTTCTCGTCGGAATAAACAGTCGCCAGTTCTTTTGAAATATGGCTCATCTGCGCTGCCACTTCCAATAGGCTGGGTTCTAAGGTGCTGAGATCAGGATGATCGCGCAGATAGGCCAGACGCTCGCGCACTGCATCAAATTCAGAACTGAGCTTAAAGGTTGCAGCGCGGTCAGCGGCATGTACGGCTGCATAAGCTTGTGCCACGTCATTCATACCAATTGAAAAATGGCGGTGCGAATTTTCAAGCTGCATGATGCGTCGGTTGGATGGCAGAAAAAAACATATCGAAACGGCCAGCACTGTCAGCGCAATCTGGGCGTACATACCGGCATTGTCGATCGGCAGGCCCTGATATTGGATGGATATGCTGACCCAAGACCACTGGCCGATTGCCGCCATAATGGTGGCCCCCAGCAAGGCCAGTGCAGAAACAGCAAAAAGAACCAACGTCAGACGTTGGAACAAAAATTGGATCAGATGCGCGACTGCGCGAAGCTGCGACACAGTGAAATTCCCCCCAAGGAAAGATCGTTATCGGCAAGTTTATGCCTAATGATGTCTTTTTCCACGATAAAAAGCATTTTTATGCTGCGATAGGGGAATTTGGTCTCAAATGTCACAGATATGGCCGGGTTGTTTCCCGGATTGACCTAATCGCGGAGCGAATCGGCTGATTTTCCCGTGCGCCAACTGATGAAAAGCGACATCAAAATGCAGGCTGTGAAGAGGTATAGACCCCAGGCGACTTCAATGCGGCCCACACCGATCCCTTTGGTCAAGGTGATGTAAAGCGCGATCAAAAAGATATCCGCCATCGCCAGTTTGCCCAAAATATACAGGGCAGGCAGGGCGCGCGCACTGAGCAGACCAAAATGGTGCAAGGCCAGACCGATGGTCTTGAGGTAGGGCGCAAACAGCGCAAACACCGTCACCACCAGCGCCAGAAAAATGTCAGATGCCCAGAGTGATTGCAAACCTGTCAGCACTGATATTTCGCTGAGCGAGAATAGCGGCAGCAATCCGGCACGCATTAATGGTGCCGCCCATGCGATGGGGTAGAGGATCAGCAGCGCCAGATTTAGGGTTCTGATTACCATATCGTGGGAGGTTACAGCCCGATCCTTCACGATGTCAGATAAACCCGGTCGTATCGCGCCCCTAAAGACGTTAAGATTTCGTAACCAATCGTGCCTGCAAACCCGGCAACCGTATCAACCGATTGATGCAGTCCAATCAGTTGAAGATGTTCAGGCGTGGTATGCAGGCTGCTGATATCAACGGTGATCAGATCCATGGAAATCCGACCAATCACCGGGACTTTGACCCCCTCAGAGGTCAGCGTTGCCTCTGCCCCCATGGCGCGGATCAATCCATCCGCATAGCCCGCCGCAACTGTCGCAACGCGGGTGTCCCATTCAGCGGTATAGGCATTGGCATAGCCAACGGTTTCACCGGCAACCACATCGCGCACCTGAATGACCGGCACATCAAGGGTGATCACTGGCCTTGCATCCACAAACGGCAGCCCGCCGTAAAGGCCCACGCCGGGGCGGGTCAGATCAAAATGATAGTCAGGCCCCAAAAGGATGCCGCCCGTTGCCGCCAAGGACCGGGGCGCGTCGATCCCTGCGGTCATTTCCTCAAATACGGCCCGTTGGCGGGCATTCATGGCATGGCCCGGCTCATCCGCGCAGGCCAGATGTGACATGATCAGCGTTGGCCGCTGCGCCAAGGTAATGTCGCGCAGGGCCGACCACTCAGCAGGTTCCATGCCCAAACGGTTCATACCGGTGTCCAGTTGCAGGCCAAAGGGATGACCGGGCAGGGCCTCTACATGGATCAGCAGTTGATCCACCGAATTGATCATCGGGGTCAGATCCGCAGAGCGGATCAGATCAGCGTCACCGTGCATATGGCCGGAAAAAACGCTGATCGTGGGGCCGGGGCCAAGGGCGCGGCGCAGGGCCACACCTTCTTCGGCGAGTGCGACAAAAAACTGCCGCGCACCTGCTTTGGCAAGGGCGGTCGCTGCTTTGGCAATGCCAAGGCCGTAAGCATCCGCCTTGACCACGGCGGCGGTCTCAACATCTGTTAGTGCATCAAGTGCCTGCCAATTGGCGGCAAGTGCGCTTAGATCAATGGTCAGGGTTGCTGTTGTCATATCTGGCTTTTGACAGGATGTGCAGCGGCGTCAAGATGCCCAAAGCACACGGCGCAAGGCCATGCTTGCCTCAACCGCAGCAAGAACTGCGATAAGAACCAAAACCGACATGGCCCCCCATTCGGTCAACATCCATCCGGCGATCAAGGGAAACCCAAATATCCCGACAAAGTAAGTCAGGGCAAAAAGCTGCAAGGTCTGCGGGCCCAAATCATCATGCGCATCATTTGCCGCCATCGCAACAAGGATCGGATAGGACACCCCATACCCCAAACCAAACAGCATCGCTGTGACCAGATACAAGAACACCGAGGTGCCAGAGAACATGAACAACAGGATGCTGGCGCACATGACATATTGCAGCAGGGCAATGGTCAGATAGGGGGTGCTGCCGCCTTTGAATTTGGCAAGGATCAGGCGAAACACCACCACCGTGATGGTATAGGTCAAAAAGAAATTGGCATAATTCAACCCACGGGCATCGGCGTAAACGGTCTGAAAGTTATTCAGCCCGGCAAAGACGCTGGCCCCCAAAAACACCATGATGACAGGCGTGCGGGCGGGGGATGCAAAAATGCGGGCCAGCACCGATAATGTGATCCGAGAAGAGGCTTCGGGGCCGGGGATCAGGGCATGGTGTTGCACAGGGGTCCTCAAGACAAAGAACAAGGTCGCACTGAGGGTGCACAACGCCGCAGTGACAAAGAAAGCGTCGGAAATTGTCAGGCCGTTTGCCTCTAACACCGAGGCCAAAACCGGTGACAATCCAAAGCCCGCCATCACAAAGACCGATAACAACGTGAAATACCGAACCCGTTCATCGGCGCGTACCAATCGGGTCAGCACAATGGGGCACAGTGAATAGGTCAGCCCCCAGCCAAACCCCAAAAGAGCGCTGGCCAAGACCAATAGAACCCCAACCGCACTGGTCAACCCAAACAGGGCCAAAGACGCAGCAATGGCCAGACAGGCAAGGCCAAGGGCGTATAACCGACCCATGGCGTCGGACAGATGCCCGGAATAATAGACTGTGATCAACGTGGTGATGGCGGTGATCAGTAACATCGCGCCAACGGTTTTTTCACTGGCCCCAAACCCCGCAAACAGCCGCGGTAGCATAAAGGTCAGCCCATAGGCACCTGCCTGAAAAAACACCGCCAGAAAGAACAGAGAGAAAGTGGTGAAACGCGACAATCGGGGGGTCCTATGGCCGGGCTGCGCGAGGGGCGCAGGATTTAAGACCTTTCAACCTGAAAGGGCGTGATTTGGTTAAAGCGACGCTGCAACCCAACGTCAATGGCGACAACAGCATTCTGAACCGTTTATGATTTGGTCATGACCCGGATCAAAATCATGTTTTTGCATTTTGGTGTCGCGCTGATGGGCGCGGTTTGCCTTGGCTCTTTTATGGCTCTGGCCATTTCGGCACCTGCTTGGGTATGGCTGCTGGTGCCGTTGGGCGTGGGCGCGCAAATGTTGAATGAATACAACCTGCACCGCTATGTTTTTCATCTAAAGCCGCCGCGCCAACAGTGGGCTTTTGATCTGCTCTACCGGGCGCATTACGGGCATCATGATTTTCCTACAAATCACGGGCTGTTCTTTGTACCAGTTTGGGTGGCGCTGCCGATGCTGGTGGTCAACTTTGGTCTCGTCTGGGCGGCGATGGCCTTGTTGGGTGTTGATGCAGCATTCTGGATTGCTGTGGCGATTGTGCCTTGTGGTGGGGTGCTGACGTTTATGGGCTATGAATGGTTCCATATGACCGCGCATCTGAACCTGCCGAAAACCCGAGTAGAGCGGCATGTGACAACCCTGCACAATCAGCATCATTTCCGCGATTTCAGTAAATGGTTTCACGTCAGTCCCGGCGGCGAGATTATTGACCGGATGATGGGTACTGACATTGACCGCGAGGCGCTGAAATCACAACAAAGGATCGAATTTATCCGCACCTTGGGCATGTCCCCTGATGATCCGCGACTGGTGGCGGCACGGGCGCGGTTTGCGGGGAAATATGGGTTGTCTGAGGCTGAGATCGCCCGCGCCGCGGCAAGTTAACAAACAGGATCTGTCGTGCAGTGCAAAAGCTGTGTAACGATCAATCCTTTGACCCGGTCCGTATCGCCGCGCCAATCTGCGTTGTCACAAATAAATGCTGTATGTTGGTCGAGATGTCCGATCATAATCGGCTCCCATACTTCGCTTATTTCAACAACCTGTTCTGCTGTATAGTACAGATATTCTACGTAATAACGGTAGGCCGTTAGGTGCTGCTCGTGTTCTTTTAATGCGCAATAGTCAGGGTTTGCAAATTGAGGTTTTTGCACGGACAGGGCCACAAATTCACGGTAGATTTCGCGGGCGGATTGTTCTGCTTGCAAGCGCGCGGTTGCGCGGATTTGCCATGGAATTGCGATCAATGCCACGACAGCCACCAAGGCGGTCACAATCGCTGCAAGTGCCTCAAGCGGGGCGGCGTTACGGCTGAGCCAATTCATGCAGGCATTTGTTGGGTCGCGCAGTGGATACCGCCGCCAACTTCACCCAATGCGTCCACGTTTAGGGTCACCACCTCGCGGTTCGGATGATGGCGGCGCAGGGCGTCAACGGCAATATCATCGGTGGTTTTATCGCCAAACTTCGGTGCAATGACTGCCCCATTACAAACGTAATAATTGGCATAAGACGCGACAAAATCGATGCTTTTGACCCGACGTTTGTTCGGTTCCGGGATAACGTCAATTTGTAACCCGGCGGCTTCTAGTGTGTCATGTGTATCAAGGGCCGCCATATGAAACGGGTCTTGGTCGTCAGGCGCATCCGGCAGGTTAATCAACACACGCCCCGGCCCGGTAAAACGCGCAAGGCTGTCGATGTGATAATCGGTGATGTCCTCGCCTTGCACACCAGGTGACCAGATCATCTTTTCCGCGCCGTAAGCGTCCAGCAGTTGACGCTCGATCTGGCTGCGGGTCATGCCAGGATTGCGGGCGGCCTCAACCCATGAACTTTCATGGGCCATCAGCAAACCATGGCCGTCATGTTCAACGCCACCAGCCTCACCCTTCAAACCAGACGGAATCATGGTCACGCCAAGCGTTTGCGCAACCTGTTGGGCAACGCGGGCGTCTTTTGCATGAACCTGTTTTTTGCCCCAGCCATCAAACTGAATATGGCTGATCACAAGGTCATCCCCTTGCCATGCAAACAAAGGTCCCGCGTCGCGCGCCCACAGGTCTTCGGTTGGGACATCCCATAATTCGACCCCAGCGCTGAGCATTTTTCGCGCCTGCGTATGGTCTGCTTTTGCGGCCAACATCACCACAGGCTCAAATTCAACGATTGTGTTGGCAATCCGGGCAATGGTGTCTTGCAAGATATCCAAAAATATCCGGTCAGGATGCACCTGACGGTTGACGGGCCACATCATAAAAGTGCGCGCGTGCGGGTCTTCTTCGGGCGGTACATGCAACGCAAGAGGAGCAGCCATCATAGGCCCTTTCGGAGTGAGACCAAGTGCAGTAGCCCCAGCTAACATCTGACGTCGGTTCATTAGAATTCCTGCTCGCTTGCATCTTGTTGCCACGGCTTGACCAAATTACCAAAGCGGGTGAACCGACCTTCAAAGCTGAGGTCAACCGTGCCAATCGGTCCGTGACGTTGCTTGCCGATTACAACTTCGGCGCGGCCATGCAGGCGTTCCATTTCTTCTTGCCAGCGGCCCATTGCCTCAAGATCATGATCACCGGGTTTTTCGCGTTCCTTGTAATATTCCTCGCGGAACACGAACATCACCACATCGGCGTCCTGTTCGATTGAGCCGGATTCACGCAGATCGCTGAGCTGCGGGCGTTTGTCTTCGCGGTTTTCGACCTGACGGGAAAGCTGGGACAGCGCGATCACCGGAATATCAAGTTCCTTGGCAATCGCCTTGAGACCCATGGTGATTTCCGAAATCTCGTTGACCCTATTTTCGTTTTTGCCGGTGCCGCGGACCAATTGCAGGTAGTCGACGATCAGCACGTCCAACCCATGTGTCCGTTTCAAACGGCGGGCGCGGGCGGCCAGTTGGCTGATCGGCAGGGCGGGCGTGTCGTCGATGAACAGCGGGCAGGCTTCGAGTGCTTTGGCGGCGTCCACGAAGCGGCGGAATTCAGTTTCGGACATATCACCGGAACGAATTTGCTGGGATGGAATTTCAGCCGCTTCTGACAAGATACGCGCGGCCAGTTGTTCAGCGCTCATTTCCAAGCTGTAGAAGCCGACAACGCCGCCATCAATCGCGCCTTCGGTGCCGTCATGGCGCATGCCACGTTTGTACGCCTTGGCGACGTTGAACGCGATATTGGTGGCCAATGAGGTTTTGCCCATCGACGGACGGCCAGCAAGGATCAACAAGTCAGAGCGGTGCAAGCCCCCCAGTTTCTTGTCCATATCTATCAGGCCGGTAGATACACCAGACAGTCCGCCATCGCGTTGATAGGCGGCGTTGGCCACATTAACAGCGTCGGTTACTGCCTTGAGAAAACTTTGAAATCCGCTTTCTGTCTGGCCTTGTTCCGCTAGTTTGTAAAGCTGCTGTTCGGCCTCAACGATCTGTTCGCGCGGCTCTGACGCGACATCCACCTGTGCAGCCTTGGCGGATATATCGCGGCCCAGTTGGATCAGATCACGGCGCACTGCCAGATCATAGATCATCTGCGCATAGTCGCGCACAGCAAATGCACTGATCGCTGCACCAGCCAAACGGGCCAGATAGGCAGGGCCGCCAAGTTCTTTGAGGCCCTCATCATCTTCCATAAACGCCTTGAGCGTCACAGGTGAAGCAAGGTTGTTCTTGGCGATCCGCTGTGCGGCGATGTCATAGATACGCGCATGCACCGGGTCATAAAAATGCTTGGCCCCGATGATCGACGCCACCCGGTCGTAGATGTCGTTATTGGTCAGGATCGCACCCAGAAGCTGCTGCTCAGCCTCGATGGAATGAGGCATGGTTTCGGGGGCCTGCACAGCGATTTGGTTCGCGTTTAACGATGTAATCTCGTTCATGGTGTCACCCTTTTCTGCCCCGGGCTGTCATACCCAGCGGGGCTATGTCGCGCAAATTGTATGTTTTCTGTGGAGAACCTGTGGAGAACCTGCGCGCACCACATATTGCCCCAAGACAGGTCATTCGGTCAACATAAGGTATATTGATGGGTTAACCGTTACGGGCGTCTTGCCATTCCGTTGGGGCATTCAGGAATTTCTCAACCTCAACGAGCGTGGCTTGGTCAAAGGCAGCTTGTGTCTTGGCCTCGGCCAGGACATCCCACCACGTGCACAGGTGATGCAGCGCAACCCCATGATCGCCCAGCGTCTTTTCGGTTTGTGGAAAGATGTCATAGTAGAAAATCACCGCCGTGTGGCCACAGGTGGCCCCGGTTTCGCGAATCGCGTCGACAAAGCTGAGCTTGGAGCCGCCATCGGTGGTCAGATCCTCAACCAGCAACACGCGCTGGCCCGGCGTCATGTCGCCCTCGATCCGGGCATTGCGGCCATAACCTTTGGGTTTCTTGCGCACATAGGTCATCGGCAACCCCATGCGTTCGGCCACAAGTGCGGCAAAGGGGATGCCCGCCGTTTCACCACCCGCGATGTTATCAAACGCCTCAAACCCCGCATTGCGCATCACAGTGACGGTCAGAAAGTCCATCAGTGTGGACCGGATACGCGGATGGCTGATCAATTTGCGGCAATCAATGTAGGTTGGGCTGGGCAGACCAGAGGCCAAGGTGAACGGCTCCGCCGCGTTAAAGTGCACGGCCTTGATCTCAAGCAGCATCCGGGCGGTCAGGCGGGCCATTTCTTGGGGCGTGGGATAGCTGGTCGGGATCATGTGCGGCGTCCTTTGGGGTTATGTGGCAGAAAGATATTCAGGCGGTCCAATGCAGAGGCATGGCTGGATCAAAGACTGTCACTGGGCCATCCGGTGTGTCGACATGTGTTGGGTATTCTGGCATTTCGCGCACAAGGGTCAGCGTGTCATCATTTACGGGCAGGCCGTAGTAGGCGGGACCATTCAACGAGGCAAAGGCCTCTAATTGGTCCAATGCCCCGTCCTGTTCAAAGACCTCAGCCAAAATTGACATGGTGTTGGGCGCGGTGAAACAGCCTGCGCAGCCACAGGGCAGCAATTTGTTGGCATCGGTGTGCGGTGCGGAATCGGTGCCAAGGAAAAACCGTGCGTCACCCGAGGTGGCAGCAGCGCGCAGGGCAAGCCGATGTTGTTCGCGTTTCGCCACGGGCAGGCAGTAATAGTGCGGCTTGATCCCACCGGCGAGGATATGATTGCGGTTAATTACCAGATGGTGCGTGGTGATTGTCGCCGCAAGATTTTTGTCAGCACTGCGCACATAATCCGCGGCGTCAGACGTGGTGATATGTTCCATGATCACCCGAAGCTCAGGATGAGCACGACGGATCTTTTCCATCACGCGCTCGATGAACACCGCCTCGCGGTCAAAGATATCGACGCTTGCATCTGTGACTTCGCCATGGGTGCACAGAGGCAGACCAATTTCAGCCATTTTTTCCAGCACTGGGGCAACTTTATCAAAATCAGCCACACCGCTGGCAGAATTGGTTGTGGCCCCGGCAGGATACAGTTTTACCGCATGGATCAAGCCATCGGCATGTGCTGTCGCCACATCAGCAGGATCGGTATTTTCGGTCAAATACAGCGTCATCAGCGGGGTGAAATCTGCGCCCTCGGGCAAGGCTGCCATGATCCGGTCGCGGTAGGCGCGCGCATCGGCACTGGTGACAACCGGCGGCACCAGATTGGGCATGATGATCGCACGGGCAAAATGTTCGGTGGTGTGGGGCAACACGGCGCGCAACATATCGCCGTCGCGCAGGTGCAGGTGCCAGTCGTCAGGACGGCGGATTGTCAGGGTTTGTGTCATGCGCGCCGGGTAGCACACCGGCGCTGTGGCTTCTAGTCTTGATCTGCGTCCGTGGCGGGTTGCAATTGACCAAGTTTGGCCGAAAACTGGCGCGCCCGCATGCGGCTGGTCACGTTTTTACATAGCGCAATGGTCAAGGTGTCGCGCCCGTCAGCATCAAGTGCTGTCATCAGATTGCGCAGGTAAGGGCGATAGGTGCGGCGCGCCCGGTACAGGGCGGCGAAACTTTTATCATTCAATGTTCCCTTTGCCGCCGCCACGAGCAATGGCGCAAGCTGTGACATTTCCAGCAGGTCCGTTTGCAGCGCGTCCCCCATAAACCGCATGCGCAGTTTAGTGACATTTGGGCGGGTAAAGAGGGCCGCGTGCATGGCATCAAGGGCCTCACGCGGATCATACAGAACAAAGGTCTGATCCGCTGCATCAAGCATGTCTGGCGCATAGCCGTAGCGTGAGGTGAAATCACGGGCGCGCATGTCAGTGAAACGGTCGTCCCATTCGGTAATGCGCGGATCAAGGGTTGCTTGCGGTTGGATCGCCACAACCTTTGCCGAGGGGGCCGCAACCGAAAAGGCCGCCGCTGCATAGCCACAGGGACCAGCACCGTAAAAGACCACGTTTTCAAATTCGTCAAAGAACCCATCGTCGATCAATCGGTCAAAGTATCCAAAAACAGATTTGTCGCGAAACCAAGTGTCGCCGTCACTGGCAATGCACAGATGTGACCACCCATGGTCGCGCAGCATTTCCCAGCCCAGGGGTTGCGCCCGATCAGAAAGGGCGTGCATGCCTTGGAGGGTCTCA
This sequence comes from Sulfitobacter sp., assembly GCA_051251995.1. Classification (GTDB taxonomy): domain Bacteria; phylum Pseudomonadota; class Alphaproteobacteria; order Rhodobacterales; family Rhodobacteraceae; genus Sulfitobacter. Next base: position 88,423 of record JBPOFF010000001.1, on the reverse strand, counting down.
AAGGTGACAAGCAAAGTGGTGCCTTCTTCGATGAAGGCTGCAAAGTGACGCTTGCCAAGCATTTGAAAATAGCCGTCTTCTTCGGCAATCGCTTCAACAGCTTCCAGCCATTTCTGCTTGGGCAGGTCCACAAGCGATGTGCTTAATGTGGGCGTCTGATCTGTCATTGCCGCATCCTCAATTGCCGAATTTGCGCATGGTTTTTGCGCTGTTTCGATAAGGTTTAACCCAGCAATGCGGCAAAAATGCGGAAAATACGTGCGAAATTGAAGGGATATGGGATTAAGGGGGCCTGACCCTAAGCGGCTATGGGGCCGCGTTTCGGGCCAAGTTGGCATGGTGCATCAGGAACCGCGCGGTTTTAGGGGGAAGGGGCTGTGTTGGCGGGGTCATCAGCAGCCTGCCAAACAGGGCACGAAAGGGTTCTTGCGCCATCAGCGCCTCAAATCGTGCTTTGCGCCATGCCACGGCGGCATCATGGAGTGGCCTAAGGTGCTTGTCTGCCTTGAGGTCAGCCAGAATGGCGTTACGCGCAGGGGCAATGGCGCTGATGCTGGTGTCCTCGTCGGTGTTGAAGTTTCGCTCGACCCAATAATCAAGGCCCAGCAGGTGATCAGAATGCACGGCACGGCCCCGGTCCGCCTTGAGCACATAGGATTCAAGCGCACCCAACGGGTAATGGTTCACCTGCGCCAGCCCGTAATTGTCGCGGCCAAAATTTGAAAAAATCCGTTTGGTTTTAAACAGATCGGGCAGGGGGCGGCCATGGCCATCAAACCATTTTGCCTGCTCCAACAGCGATTTATCAGGGTCACGGGGTCTGTGCACGCCGGGTTTTTTGTACGTCCCATCATTGCGGTACAGCGTTTTGAACATTGACGCGCGCCACGGCCAGTACAGCACCGCAGGCGCGCAGCGTGTGAAGGTGTCCGTGATAGGGCTGTCTTGATAACGCACCTGACCGGACGACCCAAACAAGCGCCACGTCAGGGTGATCGCTGTTGCATCGGGCAGCGCCGCGTGAAGCGCGTCCAGCGTGTGATCGCCAGTATGGATGTTTACAAATTCGTCGACGTCCAGCGGCAAAATCCAATCCGCCTGTTTTACGGCATCCAGTTTGGCCGCAGCCTTCAGAGCCGTGAATTGAATGCCACCCTTGTCGAACGGGCCCTCGTTGCGGACATGGGTAAGAAGGCCCATTTCGTCCAAACGGTCCAAAATGATATCGGTGCCGTCATCACAATCATTTGAAAACACAACAAAAGCGTCAAATCCCACCGCGCGGTGATGGGCCAACCATTCGAGCAGAAACGCGCCCTCGTTACGGACACAAAGAAGGGCGAGGTGGGTCAAATCATCACCAATCCGTGCGGAAACACACGACCTTGTGGATCGAGCCGCGGTGGTAATAGGTCAATCCGGCGGCCATGAAGGCACGGAACACCTTGTTCACAGCTTCTGGTCCAATTCATTACGGATGCATTTCGATGATCGCGGTGCGCAGGCCGATCAAAGAAAGGGCAGGGATCAAATCAATTTTGGTGCCTTCGTTCATCGCGCTACCCTCCATTTTCAACTCTCCATGTCTAGGGACAGGGCATAGGCCACCCGTTCAGTCTCATCCAGCTTCACGTCCAGCGCTTGTTTATAAAGATCGCTAAATTCCGGCATTTCGTGCAGCTCGCGGGCCTTGGCGCGGTGCCATTTCAGCCCCTGTTGGTGGAAGGCGGCCAGCTTTTTATCTGCCATCAGCGTATCATATTCTGCACGCACCCGTGGCACGTTGCGTTTGATGGTGATGTCGCGGAAATCGCACCAATCCATACGGATCCAATAGTTGATCCCGATGGACCGATCCACATGCAAGGCCCGGCCACGTTGGCGTTTGATCAGAAAGGATTCCGCCGACCGCAGCGCATAGTGGTTTAGTTGCAAAAGGTCATAGCCAACGTTTTTCTTGGACGACCGCCAACCATTGTGGGCGGCATCGCGGGTCATGTCCTGACCCGATCCATTTACCCACTTCACTTTGTTTTCATAGGCTTCATCTAATTTATTTGGACGGTGACACGAGATTTTTTCATAAGCTCCGATGTTGCGGAACATGGTTTTGAATCCCCAGACCGTGTGCGGCTTGGGGCAGTATTTTGGCGCGCAGGTGTCAAATTGTTCGATCACAAATTCATCGCTCAACTTGGTCACGCCGTTGTGGCCAAACAACCGCCATGTCATCGCGATATTGGTGGCATCCGGGACGGCGGCAAACAGGTCATCCAAGGTGCCGTTGCCGGTTCGCACGTTCATGAATTCATCCACGTCGATGTGAATGATCCAATCGGCATTCTGGATCACCGGTTCCTTAAGCGCTTGATTAAGCGCGTATTGTTGCGGCGAATTGCCCTTCCAATTGTCGTTGTTGCGGTGTTGTAGCACGCCCATGTCCTGCAATCGGCCCAGCACCTCGTCGGTGCCATCGGTGCAATCGTTGGTGTAGATCAGGAAGTTATCGACCCCAATGGCGCGATGATAGGCGATCCATTCGATGATATAGGGGGCTTCGTTCTTCATACAGCCAACAATGACATTGCCGCTGGACCCGGATTTCAGCGTGCGCGCGGGAATAGGCGTATAGGCGGCACCCAATTCTTCTTCGTTTACTGCACCCAGATTATTGTGCGGTTTGAACTGCGTGCTCAGCACCATCTGGTGATTGACCTTCACCCGGTTCAGCAAGCGGGTATTGGCGGCCTTGTCCTCTTCCGTCTCAGCGCTGTCCAGCAACAGATCGTCAAATTTCTCGGAGGCTTTCTTGGCTGAGGCCGCTTCGGCGCGTTTTTCCGCAATCGGTGTCGCGTCTGCCCGTATCCGGTGGCCATAGGCGGCCAGATATTGCGTAGGACGAAAGCCAAATTTTGGGTCGGCTTCCACCCAAGGATCGCAGGTGGTATCGGGTTTGAGTGCGCCTTTAAGATCAGGGAATTTCTTGATCAGCGCGGTATTGGCGGTTTTGAAATGTTTGGAAACAACCGCAAGGCTGCCCGGCTCAAGTGGTGCACCGTCGACCCTGATCCCGCCCAACATCCGCTGCCACAGGTCACGCGGGCAAATAATATCGCGTGCCTGCATGTATTTGATCAAGGCATCGTTGAATTGTCGCATTCGGGTCAACCAAGCCGCGGCGCGTGGCAGGGCAGGGTTGTCAAAGTCGCTTTTGCCCAAGCTGGCGGACAGACCCAACACCTGAGTGAGCTCATCTGGTCCTTGTTCGGAGTTGAGCAAATCCATGTCTAAGGGCCGCAACGTGACATTGCCCTTGCCAAAGGTGCCTTCCCACAGACCAAGTAGTGCTTTGTAGTCCAACCAGAATGGCGGGTGCTGAATATCGTTAAACAGGCCAAAGAACGGCTGGTTCTTGCCGCGCTGCGCCAATGCGCCTCGCCACCAATTCTTTTGTCCCGCCAACTCAAGCTCTTGCGTCAATGACGTGCGGCGACCTTCGATCACGGCATAGGTATAATACTGCGTCAGCAGTCGCGCCTGTTCGTCAAGATGCGCGATGATCTGAATGTCGTCAAAATGGGGATCAAATAGCGCCTTAAGCCGTGCCAATTCTTCCGGTTCAGATAACAGGTTGCCCAGTTGCGCAGCAGCAATCACCATATGATCGGCCTTCACCTCGGCCAGTTCCTTGGGGATCAAGGCCTCAAATTCGCTGGTCATGGTGCGCTGAACTAGTGGGTTGTCCATGCCGCGTTTAAACCGCAACACGCCAACTTCGGACGCTTCAGCACAGGCCGCATAAAGGCGTACATGGTTCCATTCGGGCGCAAATATGCCCTGTTTAAGCAGCGGTGCAGCCTTTTGTTTGAGCAAAGACCGGAACCGCGCCGCCGCAGCCTCCGTTGGGCCAATCAGGATGGTTAGCCGCATCTAATTCACCTTTTCCGCATCTGCCGGGGTGCCAACATTGCTTTGGCCCCACCACGGCAGGTCGATCCCCAGATAATCAGCAATTTTATCTTGTGCACCTGCATCTTCAATATCGTATTCCAGAAAATTATCGCAGCCTTGAAATACCCTTCGGCAAAACCGAAAGTGCCCTTCCAACCAACGCGCCAGTTCATGTTCTGACGCGCCAAATCCACGGGGCAGGCCGGGGATATCGGCGATCGGCAACCGGCGTTTGCCCAGATTGTTCCAGCGCATCATGCTGTTCGCGGTTTTGGCCGGGTCGCGGTAGGTCATCACAAATTTGACGTTTGGATGGTGGTCTTGGATTGCAGACAGCACCCCCCAATCACTTTGTGGCCACAAGCTCCGGTCATGGCGCACGGCGCTCATTTCATTAACCATGTCGAATTCATCCAGCCGTGCCAGTGGATCACCGCTGTCAAAGTAATCGGCATAGATGATCTTGCCCACATGTTCGCCTATGATGTCGCTGCGTTTGCTTTGCCCACGCCGGATTTTCCAATCCGCCACCGTCAATCCGGCGTGGCGCAGGGCGTCTGTCAGCGTGGTTGTGCCGGTTTTGGGCAGGCCAAGGTTGATGATCCGCAAACGGCTCATAGCGCAGCAATCTCTTTGATGATGTCCGCCTCTGCTGCGCAATAGGGGCTCGCAGCACGCAATTGCGCCTGCATTGCCTGATAGCTTTCCTTGGCCAGCAGGCTATCACGTTTAGCCTTGTGCAATTTTACGGCCTCATCGTGCAATTCAGCCACCCCCGGCAATGCCTTGAGCCGATCCATCTCAGCCTTCAACGGTGCGGCATAACGCAGAATGCTATCGTCAAAATAAGCCGTATCATTACGTTCACGCCAATAGGTGTCGTCAAACGCCCGGTGTTCACGGTTCACATCACCGCGGTCATTTTTCACCAGATAGCTGTCAAGCGACCGTAAGGCGTAATGGTTCAACGTCGCAAAATCCCGCGCGCCTTTGGCCGGGAAGGCGCGGATGCGGCGTTTGTTGGCGCGGCGGCGGAAGGGCGGTGGCACCATACGGCCCGACCCATCGGTCCAGCGCGGTTTTTCCTTTGCTTCGTCATGAAAGGGTCGGTGGGCACCAAAATAATCCAGCGGGAAATCACCCCGGACAAGGCTTTTGACTTCAATCGCGGTTTCCGCACACCAAATATCGGGGTTATGGCTATGCAAGAACTGGCTGATCACCGGCGCGTCTTCATAGGCTTCAACCGCGCCGCTGGCAAAGAACTGAAAGGTGATCGAAATCGCTTTTGGGTTCTGGCAGGCTTCAATCAGCGCCGGAATGGTATGATCACCAACATGGATATTCAAAAACTCATCGACATCTGCAACCCAGACCCAATCGGCATTTTTAATCAACGGATGACGCCGCGCTGCCTTGAGCGCCTGCATCTGATAATTGCGATTGGTTGCGGGGTTTGGCAGGTGGGCGACCACCCCGTGTTCCTCTAATTTATCCAGCAGGGTATCCGTCGCATCCGAACAATCATTGGAATAGAACAGAAAATCAGTCACCCCAAGAACGCGGTGAAAGGCGATCCATTCCAACAGGAAAGGGCCCTCATTTTTGACGCATGTGACGGCTGTGATGCGCATATCAGTCGGCACCATCCGTTTGGGGGATGTGGGGTCTTTTGCTCATGTCCGCCTCCGGGCCCGGGAAACATGGCCCCGCGACCTCTATTAATTCGTTAATATTATGACAGTGCAGCGGAATCGCGTCAATTGGGCAGGGGGTGATCGCCGCAACCGTGACATATCGGCCAAAGGGTGCCTTGACGTCTGCCCCCGCAAATGCATTTTTGAACGGCAAGGGGGCCTTACATGACCGATATTTCCAGCATTGATGGCGTGCAAAAGATGTTGAGCGATCAAGGCTATATCTGTGGCCGCGCCCTTGGCACGGTGGTGTTTCTCAGCCTCAAGCTGGGCCGCCCGTTGTTTCTTGAGGGCGAGGCCGGGGTGGGCAAGACCGAAATCGCCAAGGCATTGGCGGCTGGTTTGAACCGCCGCTTGATCCGATTGCAATGTTACGAAGGCTTGGATGCCTCATTGGCTGTTTATGAATGGAATTTCCCGGCACAGATGGTGGCGATCCGCACCGCAGAAGCGACAGGAGGGGCAAACAGCGCTGATTTGAATACCCAACTTTTTAGCGACGATTTCCTGATCGAACGCCCTTTACTGCAAGCGATGCGGCCTGATGAGAATGGCGCGCCAATCCTGCTGATTGATGAATTGGACCGCACCGATGCGCCGTTTGAGGCCTTCCTGCTGGAAGCGCTGAGCGATTTTCAGGTGACGATCCCGGAACTTGGCACGATCAAAGCGCCAGAGCCACCGATCGTGATCCTGACCTCAAACCGGACGCGCGAAGTACATGACGCGTTGAAACGTCGTTGCCTGTATCACTGGGTCGATTATCCTGATTTTGACCGTGAAATGGACATCCTGAACGCCCGCGCGCCTGAAGCCTCAGAAGCCCTGAGCCGGGAAATCATTGCCTTTGTCCAACAGCTGCGCACTGAAGATCTGTTCAAGAAACCCGGCGTGGCGGAAACCATCGACTGGGCCAAATGCCTGCTGGCACTGGATATGATCACACTCAGCCCCGAAGTCATCGCCGACACCCTTGGTGCGATCCTTAAATACCAAGACGACATTGCTAAATTGCACGGGTCCGAGGCCAAGCGCATCCTCGATCAGGCCCGTGCCACCCTTGAACCAGCATAATGTTCTTTTTGGCCTTAAATATCCCCAAGGGTTTGGGAGTGGAACTCCCAATCAGCCAGTATGGTTGAACACCTTCCCCTTGAGCTTCCCGACAACCCAAAGCTGACGGGCAACATCACCCATTTTGCCCGTGCTCTGCGCCGGGCAGGACTGCCCATTGGGCCGGGCCGGGTGATTGACGCGATCCGCGCGGTAGAGGCGGCAGGCTTTGGCAACAAGCGTGATTTTTATTGGACGCTGCACGCCTGTTTTGTGAACCGTCCCGAACACCGGACTGTTTTTGCACAGCTTTTCCGGCTTTATTGGCGCGATCCGAGGTATCTGGAACATATGATGGCCGCGTTATTGCCCGCCATGCGCGGCGTACAAGAGGAGCGCCCGGCGCAAGCCGCAGAAAAACGCGCGGCTGAGGCACTGCTGGACGGGGCTGAGGCACCAGCGCAGGATCAAGAAGAACCGCGTGAAGAAGATGCGGTGATCGAAGTGGATGCCAGCCTGACGATGTCAGCGGCTGAGCGTTTGCGCAGCTTGGATTTTGAACAGATGTCGCTTGCTGAAATGGCGCAGGCCAAGGCGATGCTGGCGCGGCTGGCCTTGCCAGTGAAACCCTTGCCGTCGCGGCGGGCGATAATCGCCAATCGCGGGCGCATTGATGCGGCCCGGACTTTGCGCAATGCTTTGCGCACAGGGGGCGAGATGCACAAGCTTGCCTTCAAAGCGCCGCGATCCCGCTATCCTAATCTGGTGGTTCTGTGTGATATTTCGGGGTCGATGAGTCAATACAGCCGGGTGATCCTGCATTTTCTGCATGCGGTGTCCAACGCACGCGGGGCAGGCTGGGCGCAGGTGCATGCGTTTACCTTTGGCACTCGGTTGACCAATATCACCCGCCATCTGGCCACCCGCGATGTTGATGTGGCGTTGGCCGCAGCGGGCGCAGAGGCGCAGGATTGGGAAGGCGGCACCCGCATTGGGGCCAGCATTGAAGCGTTCAATCGCGACTGGTCACGCCGAGTGATGGGGCAGGGCGCTGTGGTGTTGCTGATCACCGATGGCTTGGACCGCGATGCACCGGAGACTCTGGCGCGGCACATGCAGCGTCTGCACCTCAGCGCGCGGCGGTTGATCTGGTTGAACCCATTGCTGCGCTGGGACGGCTTTGCCCCCAAGGCCGCAGGCATCCGCGCCATGTTGCCGCATGTGGACAGCTTTCGCGCAGGCCATTCAATTGCCTCACTCGAAGAACTGACCGCCGTGATTTCCAAACCCGACGATGTGGGTGAAAAGGCGCGCCTGATGGCGCTGGGGCTTTAGGGTCATGCCCCTAGGCAAAGGCGGCCGCGAATGCCCCACGATAGGTTTGCGTCAAGTCCGCCAAAGATGCGCTGGCCCCGCCGAAACTGATCTGATCACCGCCGAACTTACCAACGGCGGTTAAAGGCACACCGGCCTCGGATGCTGCTGACATCAGCGCCTCGGCCTGATCAAAGTTGCAGGCAATCAGATAGCGCGCCTGATCTTCACCAAACAGCGTCGGCGTGTCGCCAGCGTCCAAGGTCACACCCACATCTGCCTTTTCGGCCAGCTCAAACGCGGCCAATGCCAAACCCCCATCGCTGAGATCGGTGCAGGCTTTGATCAATGTCCGGTTGGCGCGGATAAAATCGCCATGGGCGCGTTCAGCATCCAGATCAACATGTGGCGCGTCGCCTTCGACACGGCCAAAGACCTGCGCGAGCAGCGCCGATTGCCCCAGATGTCCGGTGGTTTCACCCAATACCAGTGCCACGTGGCCATCACGCACCGCGGTGCCGATGATGTCATCGGTGTGATCCAGCAGACCCACAGCGCCGATGGTTGGCGTTGGCAGAATACCCGTGCCATCGGTTTCATTGTAAAGTGACACGTTGCCAGACACGATAGGCATATCCAGCGCAGAAACCGCCGCGCCAATACCTTTGATCGCGCCGACAAACTGGCCCATGATTTCTGGCTTTTCAGGATTGCCAAAGTTCATGTTGTCGGTTGTCGCCAAAGGCCGCGCCCCCACGGCGCATAAGTTGCGATAGGCTTCGGCCACCGCCTGTTTACCACCTTCAAACGGGTTGGCTTTGACATAGCGTGGGGTGACGTCAGAGGTGAATGCAATCGCCTTGTCGGTGCCGTGGACGCGTACAATGCCCGCCCCCAAGCCCGGCACCCGGGCGCTGTCGCCCATCACCATGGTGTCATATTGTTCATAGACCCAAGCTTTGGAGGCATAGTTGGGGTCAGAGATCAGTGCGCGCAGACCGTCTATGGGGTCAATCCCCGGCACGTCCGCAAGCGGTTCAGCCTCAGGTGTATCGACCCAAGGGCGGTCGTATTCCGGCGCGGTGCTGGCGAGCTTGGACAGCGGCAGGTCGGCTTTAACCTCGCCATTATGCACGATCAAGAAACGGTCCTCGGCCAATGTCTCACCGACAATGGCAAAATCAAGGTCCCATTTGTTGAATACGGCGCGGGCTTCGGCTTCCAGCTCAGGCTTCAAAACCATCAGCATACGTTCTTGCGACTCTGACAGCATCATTTCATAGGCCGTCATGTTCAACTCGCGTTGCGGCACGTTTTCCAGATCAAGCCGCACGCCAAGGCCACCCTTATCGCCCATTTCAACGGCAGAACAGGTCAGGCCAGCAGCGCCCATATCTTGGATGGAAATGACGGCACCCGTCGCCATCAGCTCAAGCGTGGCTTCCATCAGGCGCTTTTCGGTGAACGGGTCACCAACCTGCACGGTGGGGCGCTTTTCCTCAATCGTGTCATCAAATTCAGCCGACGCCATGGTGGCCCCGCCAACACCGTCACGGCCGGTTTTGGCCCCCAGATAAACGACGGGCATACCGATACCGGAAGCTGCGGAATAGAAAATCTTGTCGGTATCCGCGAGGCCCGCCGCGAATGCATTGACCAAACAATTGCCGTCATAGGCGGCGTCAAAACGCACCTCACCGCCGACAGTCGGTACACCAAAGCAGTTGCCGTAGCCGCCAACACCTGCGACCACGCCGTGCACCAGTTGCCGGGTTTTGGGGTGATCGGGGCACCCAAAGCTGAGCGCATTCATCGCCGCAATAGGGCGCGCGCCCATCGTAAAGACATCTCTTAAAATGCCACCGACCCCGGTGGCGGCCCCTTGGTAAGGCTCAATATAAGAGGGGTGATTGTGGCTTTCCATCTTGAACACCAGCGCTTGGCCGTCGCCAATATCAACAATTCCTGCATTTTCACCGGGGCCACAGATGACCTGCGGGCCGGCCGTGGGCAGGGTGCGCAGCCATTTTTTTGAGGATTTATAGGAACAATGTTCGTTCCACATCGCCGAAAAAATACCCATTTCGGTATAGTTCGGTTCGCGCCCAAGGATGTTTTGCACTTCGGCGTATTCGTCGGGGGTGAACCCATGTGCTTTGATGATCTCTGGTGTGATGGCTGGTTCGGTCATGGCGCGTTTTCCCCGGTGGTAGATATGCGGCCTGTCTTAGAGGAATGGACAGAAGGGGAAAAGGGCAAAGCGATGAATGGATGGAGAGTGCTTAAGGCAAGGTGCACTATGCGGACCATGCGAGCTTTCGCTGTTTCTGCACCAAGGGCTGGTAACGGTGTATTATGACATGAACAGATCGAATTTTGCGGTAGAAGATAAGGGAAATAAGAGTACTGCGATACGCCGTCGCCTTCGAGAACCTGCTTGTCTTATGATTGGTTTATGTAAGCCCTTGAATGGCCTTTTCACGAAGCTTAGGAGGTCAAAATTTACACTTCAGGCGAGTCAACATTCTGCGTAGTACTTGAGCATCGGCTAAGCTGGTTGCTTGCATCCTTAATCGACCGTCTCCTCCGCAGAGGATGACTCTTTTTTGAAGATCAATCATTTCGGGTTGATTGGTATAGGCAACTAACCCGCTGCCAAGGACTGTATACAAGCCAGATGGTTGCGGCCTAGAAAAATAACCTTCAACCTGAATGAGCGAGACTGAATCCTCAAACAGGTGTCGCTCCAACTGAACTGCCTCGATCCCGCCAGTGATGGGTTCCCCAAAAACCTGCACGAAATCTCCAGGTTCTAAATGTTCGGGTTCGATGCCTATTATTTTGGTACCGCCTATCACATCACGCGCTTCAGAATCTGGCCCGAAATAGGTCCCGCTGATGCGGGCGCGACGTAGCACCTCCGGCACGGGGTCCAAGCGCGAGGCCTTTACAAGTTGGCCTTGCCACAATCCACTAACTGCAACCCATTCGCCCAATCCTGGGATGGCCATTTGCGCGTCAAGCTGGACACGGGTTCCCATTACGGTGACGGTTGCATTACCGATTTCCTCAATGGGGCCGACCAGAGGCAGGATTTGTTGGATCCTCTGTGCGCGCCAGTCGGCTCCTTCGGGCCGGACGCTGACAGCGACAACGTGGCCGGGGCGCAAATCATCAGCATTCATTGGCGCGATGGCACCGGTTACATCCAATTCAGCGTCTTTCTGAATATGTTGCCCGTTGACATAAATACTGCCCAGATGGGTGATTGTGCCAACAATCCCAGTACCGATAATACCGCCCTCTCGCTCCTCCTCTTGTGCTTGTGCCGAACAAGTCAAACACAACAAAATCACTGCAGATATAAAGCTGCGCACTGACATTTAGTCTTCCTTTGGCGATGGGCTGGACGGAAGGATATAAGCCCCGAATACAAACTTCCCGTCTGTCTCGCCGTCTTGGTCGTTATTCTGCATATCCTGCGCATATTCATTGATCTCTTGCAGCAGTGCCTGCGCCTTTGTGCTGGCAATCTCCTGCAGCGCTTCCACCGACGCCTGGGAGAGATGTGAATACCGCACAACGCGATCAAAATGTCGCTTTACGTTTTCATCTGACAATAGGTTTTGCGTGGCGGCCACAATATGTGCTGAAAGTGTCGCCTGATAAGCAGCCACCTGCTCAAGACTGCCCGGCTTCGGCAAGAATGTTCGCGTCAGCAATTTGTAAGTATCGTCCTCTAATTGGATGACAATTTCTTGCTCCAAAAGCGCATTCAGCACAGTCCCCGGTGCCATATCAACTCGTGATTTGCGCACGATACTATCAAACCCCGGGGTGGAAGTGCCACCTGTGCGCGGTACGTTAAGCGGCGCACCAGAAGAGCTCTGAAATTCCGGGTCCGTGGCCCAATGGCTGATCACCAAAGCTGCGGCGTTAGAGGAACGGCGCGGCGTTTCATCCTCATCCGCATGGCGTAAACGTTTGATATCTTTACGGTGAATTCCCGTCAGCAAACTGGCTTGACTGTCGCTCATTTCAGTTCCCGAGTTTGCAACTGCCGCCTGTAGCAAGGCGTTTTTCAATGCCTCGTTGGCAGTGCCAATTGTTACGCCATGAGCAATCATCGCCTGCGCCAAAGGGCCAAGCAATGCAGCAAGGGCGGATTCAAAAGGGCCGTTTGATTCGAGTGTCATTTACAGTCTTAAACTGTGCCTCATCATCTATCTACCAGCAACGATTTCATCAGCAAGTAAACGATTTCGTGAGCATGTATCAATCCATTGTGAATTGGTAATGGGTAATTTTCCCATTATTAAAGCATTACCCACAACCATAAATGGAATTCCCCATGAAACTTGATGATCCGAAGGAATTTGAATCGCTGCCAGGTGAAGCCGATGCGAATCGGGGGCAAGAAAATCTTCTTGCAGGACTCAGCGAAATTGATCGCGACCGCTTCCATTCCTTTGGGTGGGGGGCCAAGCAAACGCCACGTTTCGCGACCATTTCGCAGGCTTTGCTGTTCCAGATGCAATCTCAACCCCAAGCCATTGCTGCTGAATCGGATGGACAGACGTTAAGCTATGGCGCTCTTGAGCGGGCCTCCAATCAACTTGCCGCGCAGCTTTTGGCCAAAGGTGTCAAAAGGGGTGATGCCGTTTGCCTGTATCTGCGCCGTTCATTGGAGATGGTCGTTGGAATCGCCGCCATTTTGAAAGTTGGCGCAGCTTACGTGCCTCAGCACGTTGGCGTGGCCCCAACCAAAACCCTGCGCCATATCGCCAAAGCAACAAGGGCCAAGGTTATCCTGACGCTCTCTGAGATGACCTCTTTGGTGCCCATTGGCCAGGATCAAACGCTGATTGCCATTGACCAAGTTTTGCAAGATGACATCCCCCAAACGGATGCGCCGCAAACTACCGCATCACCTGCGCGGCCCGAAGATGTGGCCATGATCCTTTTCACGTCTGGCACCACTGGCGTGCCAAATGGTGTACAGGTGACCCATTCCAATCTGGCGAACATTCTGCTGACCGCACCTGGGAACCTGGGCATGGCACCGGGATGTCGGGTGGGGCAAATCCTGTCTATTGCGTTTGATATGGCCGCCTGGGAGACGCTGGGGGCATTGTCCAATGGGGCAACGTTGGTGATCCGTGGCAAATCCGTTCAGGAAACTGCTGAAAAGGTGGATGTGTTGATCGCGACTCCATCAATTCTGACCAGCCTGGATGACAAGCGATGCCACGGGGTCAAAGTCGTCGCCGTTGCGGGCGAGCCTTGCCCACGCCCACTGGCCGACACTTGGGGTGCATTTTGCACCTTCTACAATTCTTGCGGGCCAACCGAGACGACGATTATCAATACCGCAGAACTGCATCATCGTGGAAAATCGGTTCTGTCCATTGGCCGCCCAACCCCCAACAACACGGTCTATATTCTGGACGACAACCTGCGCCCGCTGCCCATCGGCGAAAAAGGCGAGATGTGGGCTGGCGGTGATTGCGTCAGCGGCGGGTATCTGGATAATCCCGTACTAACTGCCGAACGGTATCGCCCAGATCCGTTTCGCCCCGGACATATGATGTTTCGCACCCGTGATCTGGGCCGATGGACCGACGAGGGAGAGCTTGAACATTTTGGCCGTGTAGATGATTTGGTGAAAATTCGCGGCTTCCGGGTTGAGCTTGATGGGGTGTCCAACGCGTTGGAAGAATCAGAATGTTGCAAACAAGCCGTTACGCTGAAATATGATGATCGCACTCTAGTAAGTTTCATCTCCCCGACATCTGCATCGCCCGTCAAGGCCGCGCGGCAGGTTGCCGAACGCCTGCCTTATTACTGCTGCCCCGCTGCCGTGTTGCCGATGGAAACGCTGCCCTGCACTCCTCGTGGCAAACTGGATAAACGGTTGTTGCTACAACTGGCGCAACAGCATTTTGCAAACCAGTTTGGGGAGGCAACACAATGACAACTGAAGCGACAAACCCCGAACCTCGATGGTTGAATTGGCGACGCATCACACGCCACCCGGCAGTGATGGAATACCGCCGGTTGGCATTCATTGTTGCAGTGGTGAATATAAGCGTCTTTGTGATCGGCCTGCGCGACGGATGGTGGGTTAGAGAGGGCGCATATGCACTTGGACCCATTGCGGATATGGCGCTGATCAACATCTCTGTCGGCATTTTGATCCGACAACAGCGTGTGGTGAATGCCCTGTTTTGGTTGGCAACACGGATCCCGGTCAGCTGGCCCCTTTGGATCCGATGGGGCGCGGGCAAAGTGTTTCACTTGGGTGGGTTACATTCAGGGGGAACAGTTGCGGGGGCGATCTGGTTTGGATTTTTGTTGTTTGCAACCGGGGTAAATCGGCTAAGCGGCGCGGCCCAACTCTCAGATCTCACATTTTTCCTGAGCGCGGCCATTGTCGGTTTAATGACGTTGATGATAGTGTCGGCCATCGGCCCAGTGCGGGCGCGTTTCCATAATACGTTCGAAAAAATTCATCGCTTTGTCGGGTGGAGTGTGCTTGCATTATTCTGGGCGCAGACAATTTCGATCACCAATGACATGGGCGAGGTGCTGTTTCAGTCTCCAGCATTCTGGATGCTCTGCCTGCTGACACTATCGATTGTATCGCCTTGGCTGACGTTAAAACGTGTCGATATTGAGGTCGAAAAGCCCTCTAATCATGCGGTTCTGGTGCGTTTCAACTATGGTGACACGCCGTTTCCGGGCAGTTCAAACGCCATCAGCCTGACTCCCTTTGGTGAATATCACTCCTTCGCCAATATCCCGTCACCGACCGAACAGGGCTACCGCCTGACAATCTCCCGCGCGGGGGATTGGACGGGGCGCTTTGTAGACAACCCGCCCGACAAGGTCTGGGTCAAGGGCATCACCACCAGCGGTGTGGCGCGCATTGAATTGCTGTTCAAAGGGGTGATTTATGTCGGCACTGGATCTGGCATTGGGCCAATCCTGCCGCATCTGTTTGCTAAGGATGTGCCAAACCGGCTGATCTGGTCCACCCGCAGCCCGCGCAAGACCTATGGTGATGCGTTGATTGATGAGATCGAAGCGCATACCGATAACCCGCTGATCTGGGACACAGATAAGGATGGCAAACCAAACCTTTCTGAACTCGCCTTGCAGGCAGTACGCGAAACGGGTGCGGAGGCAGTGATCGTTATCGCGAACCAAAAACTGACCCGCAAGGTGGTTTATGATATGGAATCCCTAGGCATCCCCGCCTATGGCGCAATTTGGGACAGCTGAGATGTATGATACAATTGAAACTGACGTAACGGGCCGGGTGGCACGCATCCAGCTTAATCGGCCTGAGGCGTTGAATGCTTTAAACACCCAAGTGATGGAGGAAGTGCTGGAGGCAGCCAGCGGATTTGATGCCTCCTCTGACATTGGCTGTTTGATCCTGACCGGCAACGCGCGCGCCTTTGCCGCAGGTGCAGACATCACTGAGTTGGCGGCCCAGGATTATGCCAGCATGCAGGCCAGCGATTTTTTCGCGGGATGGGATCGGTTCGCCGCACTGCGCCTTCCAAAGATCGCTGCAGTCAACGGCTATGCCCTTGGCGGCGGTTGTGAGGTCGCGATGATGTGTGATCTTATCATTGCGGGGGATAAGGCCAAATTTGGCCAGCCTGAAATCAAGATCGGCTGCATTCCCGGCATCGGCGGCACCCAGCGGCTGACACGTTTGATTGGCCGTGCGCGCGCAATGGATATGATCCTGACGGGCCGGATGATTGATGCCGCAGAGGCGTTGCAAATTGGGTTGGTCAGCCGCGTAGTGCCCGCCGATGAACTGGAGGGTGTCGCCGCAGAAATCGCCCAGACTGTTGCGTCCTTTCCGCGTGACATTGCCCAGATGGCGCGGGCCTGCGTGAATATGGCTGAGCAAAGCACTTTGGAAACCGGTGTTCGATATGAAAGACAAACCTACCACGCTCTATACGGCCAGCCATCTCAACGCGAGGGCATGTCTGCATTCTTAGAAAAACGAATCCCAAACTTTAATTCACTGTGAACACGTCATCGTAAAGCCTGAGCTGGAGTAACCCACCAGTTCTGGAGCTTTGCTATGCTGGCAAAGGCCATCCGTGTCCGCTTTTGTTGGGTATTGACCCGAGCATCGTGCAGCATCGGTCGGAGAGGGCTCAAAAGAGACCTTCGCCCCAAAATACCTGAAACAGCTCACAGGAATGACTAACCCCCAAAAAAAAGGCCGAGCATGAAGCTCGGCCAAGTCCAACAGGGAGGTATGAAGCGACACGCCGGAGCGGTCAATCTTCATATTGGTCAATTAGGCAGCAGGTCGGCTTCGATCAAGGCAAATTCTGACTTTTTAGAGCAACCCGGGTATGCGTCAGACGCATAGCTACTTGTTTTCCTTTTCTCGCAACAACTTACGATAGGTTATAATTTCGTCTTGTACGAAGTCCTTAAAGGCCGAAACCCTCTTTGATTGTCGTAACTCTTCTGGATATGCCAGAAATACAGGCACATCTGCCGACTCAGTATCGGGCAATACCTGAACCAATTCGGGGAAATCCTGTGTCAGGTAGTCAGGCAGCACGCCAATACCCAGATTGTGCAAGACACCCTGCAAGACACCAAAATAGTTATTCACGGTCAACAAAGACCGCACATCATGCATCATCACTTCTTGAACAAGGCTGAGGCCCGCGCCCACCTGATCGCTGTTGGTATTCTGGCAGATCAGGCGGTGGTCTGCCATTTCTTCGATACGGTTGGGCGTGCCGTTCTCTGCCAAATAAGATGGCGTCGCATAAAGGCACATTTTGATCATCATCAGTTTCTTGCGGATCAAATCAGCCTGCGAGGGTTCCTTCATGCGGATGGCGACATCGGCCTCGCGCATCGGCAGGTCCAAAACCCGTTCTTCCAGCATCAGATCGACTTTGAGGTCGGGGTATTTTTCATAGAGCTTTGGCAGGCGCGGGGCCAGCCATAAAGTGCCGAACCCAGTGGTGGTGGTCACACGCAATTCGCCAAAAACCTCTTCTTCGCTATCGCGAATGCGGGCCGATGCGGTATCAAGTCGTTTGGACATCGCAGAGGTTGCGTCAAACAGCAATTCGCCCTGTTCAGTCAGGATCAACCCCCGCGCATGGCGGTGAAAGAGGTTGGTGTTCAGTTGTTCCTCAAGGCCGCGGATCTGCCGGGACACAGCGGATTGTGACAGGTTCAGTTTATCACCCGCATGGGTCAAGCTGCCAACGTCAGCCACCGCGTGGAAAATTCTGAGTTTATCCCAATCCATCATCTCAACTTTCGTTCAATAGCTATGTCCTATCGCAGTCAGACGGGAATTACACGGATTTATCCCGAGGTTCAGGGGGAAGTTGCGGGAAAAAATTACTATACAGGTCAGCAATTGTGACCTATATCGAAAATAATCATGCCACTATGACGCAATGCCGGGGAGGGCTGCCATGACCGTTCAAAAGATTTCGCTAAATGATCGCTTTGATTTGGAAAAATCGCCGATCTTGTTGAATGGCACCCAAGCGTTGGTGCGGATGATGATGATGCAAGCGGCCCGTGACCGGGCGGTGGGGCACAATACAGCTGGTTATGTGACGGGGTATCGCGGATCGCCCTTGGGGGCGGTTGATTTGCAAATGAGCAAGGCCGAGAAGGTGCTTGCCGATTATAACGTCAGATTCCAGCCCGGATTGAACGAAGATTTGGCAGCGACGGCCCTTTGGGGATCGCAGCAGGCCGAATTGCGTGGCGAGGGCAAATACGACGGTGTCTTTGGGCTGTGGTACGGCAAGGGGCCGGGGGTGGATCGGTCTGGTGATGTGATGCGTCATGCCAATATGGCGGGCTCATCTGCGCTGGGCGGTGTGTTGATGGCAATGGGTGATGATCACACTGGTGAATCCTCGACCGTGCTGCACCAGTCGGAATGGGCCATGGTGGATGCCTATATGCCGGTGGTCAGCCCCGCAGGTGTTCAGGAAATCCTTGATTACGGCATCTATGGCTGGGCCTTGTCGCGGTATTCTGGCCTTTGGGTTGGCCTGAAGACCATGAAAGACACGGTTGAGGCGACGTCTGTGGTGGATGGCGATCCACACCGAATGAAGCTGGTGATGCCGGAATTTGATATGCCAAAGGGTGGGTTGAACATTCGGTTGGGCGACACCCCGCATCTGCAAGAAGCGCGGATGATTGATTACAAACGCTATGCCGCTGAGGCATTCAGCCATGCCAACAAGATGGACAAACGCATGTGGGGCAAGCGCGGGGCCAAGATCGGCTTTGCGGCGGCGGGCAAGAATTGGCTTGATCTGATCCACGCGATGAGCCTGCTGAATATTGATGAGAACGAGGCGGAGCGTCTGGGCATTACGCTGTATAAAATCGGTCAGACCTTTCCGCTGGATATGGAAGGGTTCCATGATTGGGCAGATGGCCTTGATCTGGTGGTTGTGGTTGAGGAAAAGCGCAAGTTGATCGAAGTGCAGATCAAGGAAGCGTTGTTTAGTGATACGCATCGCCGGGTTTATGGCTGGCACAAGGGCGGTGCCGGCATGGAGCATGGCGAAGAGCTGTTTCCGACCCGTGGTGCATTGGACCCAATCCTAATTGCTGAAAAGCTGGGCGGTATCTTGCTGGAAGAAGGCCGTGACACCGATGCGATCCGCGCCGGGCTTGAAGCGCTTAGCGAGGCGCGCCGCGCCGATAACGCCGAAGATATCGCAGCACGGTTGCCGTACTTCTGTTCGGGCTGTCCACACAATTCATCCACCAAGGTGCCGGACGGCAGCCGCGCTTATGCGGGCATCGGCTGCCATTACATGGTGCAGTGGATGGACCGAGAGACCACCGGGTTCACCCATATGGGGGGCGAAGGGGCCAATTGGATCGGTGAAGCGCCGTTCTCCAACACCAAACATGTGTTCCAGAATCTTGGCGATGGCACCTATAACCATTCGGGCATTCAGGCGATCCGTGCCGCCGTGGCTGCGGGCACCAATATCACGTACAAAATCCTTTATAATGATGCGGTTGCGATGACGGGTGGCCAGCACAACGAGGGCGACCTGGACGCTTATCGGATCGTGGATGAGCTCAAAGCGATGGGCATCAGGCACATTGCAGTGGTCCATGACGAAAAAGAAGACGTGGACTTGGGCCGCTTCAAAGGTGTCGACATCCACGAACGTGCCGCACTGCCGCAGGTGCAAGAGGCGTTTCGCGACCATGAGGGGGTGTCGGCGATTGTCTATATCCAGACCTGTGCCGCCGAAAAACGCCGCCGCCGCAAACGTGGGTTGTTCCCCGATATCGACAAGCGCGTGTTCATCAACGAGGACGTCTGCGAGGGCTGTGGCGATTGTGGTGTGCAATCCAATTGCGTGTCGATTGTGCCAAATGAAACCGAGTTGGGCCGCAAGCGTGCGATTGATCAATCGTCCTGCAACAAAGATTTTTCCTGCGTCAAAGGGTTCTGCCCATCATTTGTGACCCTTGAGGGCGCAAAAATCCGCAAAGACCCGACAACCGAGATAACCATTCCCGATCTGCCGATGCCGAACCTGCCGAGCATCAACGGCACCTTTAACGTGGTGATCACCGGGGTTGGCGGCACGGGCGTTGTGACCATCGGTGCCTTGCTGGCCCAAGCCGCACAATTGGACGGCAAAGGGGCGGGCATGATGGAAATGGCCGGACTGGCGCAAAAGGGGGGCGCGGTGCATATTCATTGCCGTCTGGCGGAAAAACCAGAAGACATCAGTGCCATTCGCGTGGCCACGGGCGAGGCGGACGCGCTGATTGGTGGTGATCTGGTGGTGTCTGCGGGTAACAAAACACTGGGGCTGACCAAACAGGGACGCACGGGGGCGGTGGTGAATGCGCATCAGATCATTACTGGCGATTTCACCCGGAACACGGAATTCCAACTGCCGTATGATCGCCTGACACTCGCACTTGAGGCGCGGCTGAAAGAACGTGTGGCAATGTTTGATGCCTCTGATCTGGCCAAGGCGGCCTTGGGCGATTCTATTTACTCCAACATGATGATCTTTGGCGCGGCATGGCAGCAGGGTTTGTTGCCGCTTAGCTTTGACAGTTTGCAGGACGCGATCCGCATGAACGGGGCGGCGGTTGAGCGTAACCTGCGGGCCTTTGAAATTGGGCGCTGGGCGGTGCTGTATCCAGCCGATGCCGCAGCGGTCAGTGCACCAAAGGTTGTTGCGCTGCCAAAGACCTTGGACGAGAAAATTGCATTCCGCATGGACCATCTGACGGCTTATCAGGGCAAGGGGTTGGCAAAACGCTATGCCAAGTTGTTGGGTAAGATACCGGATGCCTCGGTCAAGGCGGCCGTAGCGTTGGGATATCATAAGCTGTTGAGCTATAAGGATGAATATGAAGTTGCCCGCCTGCTGTTGACCAGCCGCGAGAAGGCTCGCGCCGAATTTGACGGTGATTTTGAAATGACCTTTCACATGGCCCCGCCGATTATCTCTAAAATGGGGGCCGATGGCCGCCCGGTAAAACGCGAATTTGGCCAATGGTTGGAAACGCCGCTGCGCTTGCTGGCCAAGGCAAAACGCCTGCGTGGCACACCGTTTGATCCGTTTGGCTATACCGCTGAGCGGAAAATGGAACGGGCGCTGATCAAGCAATATGTGGATGATATGAATGCGGTGCTGCCCAAGCTGACCGATCAGACCCGGGATGCGATTGTGGCATTGGCAGAACTGCCGCTGCAAATTCGCGGATTTGGTCCTGTCAAACAGGCAAATGAAGCCAAAGCCGCCAAGCGCCGGGAAGAATTGCTGAGCGCGATTCACAATGATGGCGCGGTCACGGCAAAGGCGGCAGAGTAATCCTGTCATGGTCCTGTAGTCTTGTCTGTGCAAGATGCGGGCAGGTCGGTATGAGACCGCTGAGATGTGTCAGCTAAGGGGGCGATATGGTCCGTAGACCCCGCGCTTCTGTTCGTGATCTGAGCTATGCCGGATCAGCCCCATCGCGTGGCGGTCGGGTTCTGATCCGGTGTCTTGAGAACGCCACGGGCCGTTTGGGTCTGATCCGGCGGGTGGCGGGGTATGACCGAGACGTCGCTGCGGGAGCAGCGTTTTTCGACGTTATGGCGGCACGGTTCGGCCTGTCGCTGGATGTGCAACACGGCAGCCTTGATCTGATCCCGCGCGGTGTGCCGGTGATCATCGTATCAAACCATCCATATGGCATTCTCGATGGCTTGATGATGGGGCATCTGCTCACTAAAACCCGCAGTGATTTCAAAATATTGGCGAATTCTGTCTTTAAACGATCCGAAGATTTGGATGACATGCTGCTGCCGATCAGCTTTGACACCACAACGCGGGCCTTGGCGTTGAACCTTGAAACCCGGCGCGCGGCGCTTGCCTATCTGGCGCAAGGTGGCGCGATTGGAGTGTTTCCAGGGGGCACCGTCAGCACCGGGATTACCCCAAGCGCACGACCAATGGACCCGCGTTGGCGCAGTTTTACGGCCCGGATGATTGCCAAATCAGATGCTGTGGTGGTGCCGGTCTATTTCCACGGCGCAAATTCGGATGTGTTTCAGCGCGCCAGCCATCTGCATTCTACTCTGCGCTTAGGGCTGTTGATCCGTGAGTTTCGGGCGCGGGTGGATGGGGCGGTTTCAATATCAGTTGGTGCACCAATAGGCCGCGACATTTTGGACCCTTTGGCAAAAGATGGCGCAGCACTGATGGATTTCCTACGCAAAACAACTTATGCGCTTTCCCCGGATGCTGACCCATGCTTTGATCTGGGATATGATTTTGAAACACCGCGCGCGGTTAAGGAATAAAGATGGCAGTTGGGATATTTGACAGTGGTTTGGGCGGATTGACCATTCTGGACGCGGTTCAAGCGCGCCTACCGGATATTGAATTTACCTATCTGGCGGACAGCGCCAATGCGCCTTATGGGGTGCGTACCGCCGACGATATTTACGATCTGACCTGTGCCGCCACGCAACGCCTGTTTGACGCGGGCTGTGATCTGGTTGTGCTGGCCTGCAACACCGCCTCTGCCGCTGCGTTACGCCGGATGCAAGAAGGCTGGGTGCCGCAGGACAAGCGCGTCTTGGGTGTCTTTGTGCCTCTGATCGAGGCGATGACAGAACGTCAGTGGGGCGATAATTCACCACCCCGCGAAGTTGCGTTAAAACATGTGGCGCTCTTTGCCACACCTGCAACAGTCGCCACCCGTGCGTTCCAGCGCGAATTGGCGTTTCGGGCAATTGGGGTCGATGTGGAGGCGCAGGCCTGTGGCGGCGTTGTTGATGCGATCGAGGACGGTGATTTTATCTTGGCCGAAGCATTGGTACGCAGCCATGTTGATGCGTTGAAACGCAAAATGCCAGAACCGCAGGCGGCGATCTTGGGATGCACGCATTACCCGTTGATGCAGGATGCGTTTCAGCAGGCCTTGGGGGAGGATGTCAAAGTGTTCTCGCAGGCCGATCTGGTGGCCGAGGCGCTGGCCGATTATTTGCAACGTCATCCAAAGATGAGCGGCAATGGGCAGGCGGCATTCCTGACCACGGGTGATCCGAAACGTGTGAGCACCCGCGCAACCCAGTTTCTGCGACGACCATTGACGTTTACGGCGGCATAAAATCTCTGACACCCCTTTTGATGGGACACGACCATGACACATAATATCGCGATACTGGGTGCATCTGGCTATACCGGTGCGGAATTGATCCGGCTGATTACTGGTCATTCATTTATGAAAATCAAAGCTTTGGGAGGTAATTCTAAAGCGGGGCAAAGCATGGCCGAGGTGTTTCCGCATCTACGTCATGTGGACCTGCCAGACTTGGCCAAAATTGAGGATATCGACTTTTCTGACATTGACCTGTGCTTTTGTGCTTTGCCGCATAAAACCTCGCAAGAGGTGATTGCCAAACTGCCACAAGACCTTAAAATTGTTGATCTTTCTGCCGATTTTAGGCTACGCGATCCCGAAGAATATACCAAATGGTATGGCAATAAACACGCTGCCCTCGCGCAGCAGGATGAAGCAGTTTACGGGTTGACCGAATTTTACCGGGATGAAATCAAAACGGCGCGCTTGGTTGCGGGCACCGGGTGCAATGCCGCCACTGGACAGTTTGCGCTTAGACCATTGATTGCAAATGGTGTTATTGACCTGGATGAAATCATTCTGGATCTGAAATGTGCGGTTTCCGGCGCTGGTCGGTCGCTCAAGGAAAATCTGCTGCACGCAGAGCTGTCCGAAGGTTTTCATGGCTATGCCATTGGCGGCACGCATCGGCATTTGGGCGAGTTTGATCAGGAATTTTCAGAACTGGCCGGTCGTCCGGTCAAAGTGCAGTTCACCCCGCATTTGATGCCCGCAAACCGGGGAATTTTGGCGACAGTTTACGTGAAGGGTGACGCGCAAGTCATTTATAATACGTTGAAAAAAGCCTATGCACGTGAACCCTTTATCGAGGTGCTGCCCTACGGAGAGGCACCCAGTACCCGGCATATTCGGGGATCAAATTTTTGCCATATCGGGGTGGTTGCTGACCGGATTGAAGGGCGGGTTATTGTGATTGCCGCGCTTGATAATCTGACCAAGGGGTCCAGCGGGCAGGCGTTGCAGAATGCAAATCTGATGTTAGGTATTGAAGAGACTGAAGGGCTGATGATGGCCCCGTTGTTCCCATAAAGTCAGAGGAACTGATGAAAAGCCTTAAGAAACAGCGACGTATCCAGATAATCGCGGTGGCAGTTGTGGCGTTGGCCCTGTCCACTGGGCTGATTGGCTATGCGTTGCGCGATGGCATCAACTATTTCCGGGCCCCCAGCCAAGTGATCGCAGAGCCACCGGGCCCGAATGAGGTATTCCGCATTGGTGGTCTGGTTGAAGAAGGCACATTGGTACGCGGCGAAAGTGAGACCATCCGGTTCAGCGTGACCGACGGGGGCGCCACAGTTGCCGCGACCTATACTGGCGTTTTACCCGATCTTTTTGAAGAAGGACAGGGTATGGTGGGGACAGGACGTTACATTAACGGCGTCTTTGAAGCGACTGAAATACTTGCGAAACATGACGAAACTTATATGCCTAAGGAAGTCGTGGATGCGTTAAAGGCGCAGGGTGTTTATAAAGAGCCTGACAGCTAAGCAACGCACGCATCGCAAAATACACCTTAACCCATTTGCACACACCCTTACCGAAATTCAGCGGTAAGGAGCGGTGCGCATGCAATCGGTCAAGGAGATCGCCACGGGCATCGTGGCGCGAGAAGGCGGTTTTGTGAACGACCCGGACGATCCGGGCGGGGCGACAAATTTTGGGGTGACGATCCACACCATGCGGCGTCTGGGGTTGGACCTGACCGGGGATGGCGTTGTCGGGATCGACGATGTGCGCAGCCTGACCCAAGCACAAGCCGTTAAGATATTTATGAAACACTACTTTGAGCGACCGCTGATTGGCGAATTGCCAAAGCCGTTGCAACCAACGGTTTTCGATATGTATGTGAACGCCGGTGGCAACGCGGTTAAAATCCTACAGCAGCTTTTGCGCGACATGGGTTTTGACGTTGTGGTGGACGGTGCGTTGGGGCCACAAAGCCTTGCGGCCGTGCGCAAAGCTATGGGCAAAGCACCGGAATTGTTTGTTGATGCCTACGGCATTGCGCGGCGGAACTATTATTTCCGGCTCGCAGATCGTCGGCCTGCCAGCCGCAAATACGCGCGCAATCGGGCTGGCGGCAAGGGCGGGTGGATTGTACGGGCCGAAGAATTCATCGCGCCGCAATACCACCTTACCAAAGCGGCATTTGATCAAAGGGTGGCAGCATGGGCTTGATTGAAAAAATACTTGGCTTGGTCTTTGGCGGTGACCGCAATGTGGTGCGCGACACCGTCGAAGTGTTCCGCGAGAATGCTGAAAATGCAGGGACCCGTGACGCGCAGGCGCAGGGCCAAGCAATGGCGCAATATGGCGCGGAATTTGCCGTTATCCGGCAAGGTGGATTTGACCGTTTTATGGATGGGATGAACCGTCTGCCGCGTCCGATGCTGGCGCTTGGGACGCTCGGCCTGTTTGTGTCAGCGATGGTCAGTCCGTTATGGTTTTCTGAACGCATGCAAGGGATTGCGCTGGTGCCAGAACCGTTGTGGTGGTTGCTGGGGGTGATTGTGTCGTTCTATTTCGGGGCGCGCCATCAGGTCAAAGCGCAGGAGTTTCAGCGCCAGATTGTTGGTACGATGGCACATGTGCCGCAGGTGTTGGACAACATTAAAACCATCCGTGAACTCCGCGCTGACAGTGTGGAAGTGGCCGATACGGGCACAGATGCGCGTCTGGCGGTTGTCTCGATCCTGCCGGGGGCAAATCCGGCGTTGGAAGCATGGCGGCGCGCGACTGGTTAAGTAGCAGCCAAGCACTGCGACGTTCTGCTGCGCCTAACTGCTGAAATCGGGATGGTATGTGGGGAGGCGTGCACGTATACTTTTCCCATGATTACAGAACTCGGACATTTTGCGCTGATCCTCGCCTTCGGCGTTGCCATTGTTCAAATGGTTGTGCCGCTAATTGGCGCGTATTGGCGATTGCCGGGATGGATGGCCGTGGCTGAACCTGCGGCGGGTGCACAATTTGCGCTGACAGCACTGGCTTTTGGCGCGCTTATGTGGGGGTTTATCACCTCTGATTTCAGCCTAAAGCTGGTGGTGGAAAACAGCCATTCCGCCAAGCCGATGCTGTACAAAATCAGCGGTACATGGGGCAATCACGAAGGGTCCATGTTGCTTTGGGTGTTGATCGTATCCCTTTTTGGGGCAATGGCAGCGTGGTTTGGTGGCAATCTGCCCCCGACCTTGCGGGCACGTGTATTGTCGGTACAGGCGGCCATCGCGGTGGCGTTCTTTGCCTTTATTCTGTTCACGTCAAACCCATTTTTGCGCCTTGCCACACCGCCCTTTGACGGGCGTGACCTGAACCCGCTGTTGCAAGACCCCGGTTTGGCCTTTCATCCGCCGTTTCTGTATCTTGGCTATGTCGGCCTGAGCATGACATTCAGTTTTGCTGTCGCAGCCTTGATCGAAGGACGCGTTGACGCGGCATGGGGCCGTTGGGTGCGACCCTGGACCTTGGCCGCGTGGATATTTCTGACCATCGGCATCGCTTTGGGGTCTTGGTGGGCATATTATGAATTGGGTTGGGGTGGTTTCTGGTTCTGGGATCCGGTGGAAAATGCATCGTTCATGCCTTGGTTGCTGGCCGCCGCGCTGCTGCATTCTGCGATTGTTGTTGAAAAACGCGAGAGCCTGAAAAGCTGGACCATTCTGTTGGCCATCCTTGCCTTTGGATTTTCGCTGATCGGCACGTTTATTGTCCGCTCTGGCCTTTTGACCTCAGTCCATGCCTTTGCCAATGATCCTGAGCGTGGGGTATTTATCCTTGCGATTATGGCGTTCTTTATGGGGGGGGCGCTGATCTTGTTTGCCCTGCGTGCGGGCGCGATGGAGGCGAAAGGTGTCTTTGGGCTGGTCAGCCGCGAATCCGCGCTGGTGGTGAACAATCTACTGCTTGCCGTGGCCTGTTTCGTGGTTTTTGTTGGCACCATGTGGCCGCTGCTGGCCGAGATGTTTTTTGATCGCAAGCTGAGCGTCGGACCGCCGTTTTTCAACGCTGCTTTCTCGCCCTTTATGGTGGCGCTTGGCCTGATCATGCCGATCGGCAGTGTGATGCCGTGGAAGCGGGCGGGAATCAAGCGAGCTATGTATCCGCTGCGCTATGTCTTTGTACTGGCTTTGGCGGTGTCGGGGCTTGCCTTTGCCATGCAGACCGGGCGCAGCATGTTGGGGCCTGTGGGCTTGTTTCTGGGCGCATGGCTGGTGATGGGGACGGCGGTTGAGTTGCTTTTACGGGCCGGGCGTGGATCAAACCGATTGCAGCGGTTGCGCCGCTTGCCGCGGGCTGATTGGGGCAAGGCCAGCGCGCATGCAGGGCTGGGTGTGACCATCGCCGGGGTTGCTGGGCTGACCGCCTGGAGCGTTGACGACATTCGGGTTGCCCAGCTTGATCAGCCTTTTGATGTTGGGGAATACACGCTGACCCTTACCGGGGTCGAGGAAATACGTGGGCCAAATTATCTGTCGACCATGGGGCAGGTGACGTTGGCCAAAGATGGCAAAGAGATTTCGCAATTGCAGCCCGAAAAACGCTTCTATCCGGTGGCACAGATGCCGACGACCGAGGCGGCAATTGACTATAATCTGGCGCGCGATGTTTACGTGGTGATCGGTGACAAACAAGATGGCGGCGGCTGGGCGGTGCGGACCTATATCAAACCGCTGACCAACTGGATCTGGATAGGCTGTGCGATGATGGCCTTGGGTGGATTGCTGAGCCTGACTGACAGACGTTTCCGCGTTGCTGCTGGGGCGCGCAAGGGGCAAGCGGTGCCCGCAGAATGAAACGGCTGATGTTTATTTTGATGTTGCTGGCAACGCCGTTGATGGCGGTGGAACCAGACGAAGTGTTGAACGATCCGGTGCTGGAAGCCCGGGCGCGTGATGTGTCCAAGGGCTTGCGTTGTTTGGTGTGCCGTAATGAGAGCATCGACGAAAGCAATGCCAGCCTTGCCCGTGATCTGCGGTTGTTGCTGCGTGAACGGTTGGTGGCGGGTGACAGTGACCAACAGGCCGTGGATTTCATCGTATCGCGCTATGGTGAATATGTGCTGCTCAAACCTGACACACGCGGCGCAAATTGGCTGTTGTGGGCCGCTGGCCCCTTGATGCTGTTGTTGGCGGGCGGGATCGGCCTGATGTATTTGCGCGGTCGCTCCAAAGGTCAAAAGGGCAGTGACACGCCACTGACCGACGAAGAACAAGCGCGACTGCGCGATATTTTGCGGCAATGACGTGCGGTTTTGCTGGTCTGTGCTGACGGCTTTGATAAACCTAGTTTAAATCCGCACACGAAGGGCATGACCAATGGAATATCAGACAATCACTTATGATCTTGCAGATGGCGTGGCCCTAATCACCCTCAACCGTGCGGACAAGATGAACGCACTCACCACCCAGATGCGCGCCGAAATCACGCATGCCGTCAAACAAGGCGGCAAGGAAGCCCGCGTTGTGGTGATGACCGGGGCGGGCAAGGCGTTTTGTTCGGGGCAGGATTTGGGCGACCGTGCAAAATCATCGTCGGTTGATCTGGAGCGGACCCTGCGCGATGAATATGCGCCGATGCTGCGGGCCATTGTGTCGTGCCCGGTGCCGACAATTTCGGCTGTCAACGGACCGGCCGCAGGCGCTGGGGCCAATCTCGCGCTGGCGGCAGATGTGGTTTTTGCCACTGAATCTGCGTATTTTATGCAGGCCTTTACCAAGATTGGCCTGATCCCGGATGCGGGCGGCACCTATGTGCTGCCACGTCAAATGGGCATGGCCAAAGCGATGGGTGCTGCGTTGTTTGCGGACAAGATCACCGCCCGTCAGGCGGATGATTGGGG
Source organism: Sulfitobacter sp. (assembly GCA_051251995.1). GTDB lineage: Bacteria > Pseudomonadota > Alphaproteobacteria > Rhodobacterales > Rhodobacteraceae > Sulfitobacter. The sequence goes on along the minus strand of JBPOFF010000001.1, from coordinate 59,851 downwards.
AATGATCTGGCAAGCCGTGCCAGACGCGGATTTTGATGCGCATTGGCGCGCCAAAGCGGCGCATCTGGCTGCGGGCCCAACTGCCGCATATGCCGCTGTCAAAGACGTGTTGCGGGGATCATGGGACAACAGTTTTGAAGATCAGCTGACCTTTGAGGCGCAAGAACAGGGCAAATGCGGTAAATCGCGGGACTTCAAAGAAGGCGTTCTGGCGTTTGTCGAAAAACGCAGCCCGTCGTTCGAAGGGCGCTGACCCCCGTTCACCATTGGTGATTCAGCTGGACCGTTCAACCAGAAGCACATCCGCAGCCGAGGGTGCCGGACCAGAGGCGCGTGCCACCACAGCCACAGCAATACCATCAGCAAGCACCGTGTGAACATAGCCGGACACTTGGCGAATGGTGATCTCTGGCGGTGTTTGGCCCTTGTCATAGACAACGGCGATTTGATCACAATCGTGCAGTACATCTGGCACCAACGCACCTTGTGGGTTCCTGTCTGACGCGGCGCCAGCAGGCAGAAGGCTGGGCGCATTGTCCCAGCGAAATTGTCCCGAAGGAGTGTCGGATGTCATGTCGTGATCTTTCCTACACAGCGAGAGGGAGCTGTCACCCGGCGGATGTCACCGCCCAAGTGCAACGTGCATTGCACATCCATTATTGTCCGTTCAGATAACATTCCCACACCCATTGGCTGCACAGCTTTTTCATTCTGGTTTTGAACCAAATGCAAACTAGCGAACTATGGTGAATCTGGTCAAGCAATCGGTATTGATTGTTAGGGTATCCGAAACAATGCCACAATTTTGCCAAATTTTCGGCGACGCTGTTTCGATTAACGCAAATTAGTCTGAAACAGTTCGGCCAAAACAGCAAGATTTTACAGATGGAGAGGCACCAATGGGCGGCGGTGATTCTCTTTTATGGCGATGTATAAATGCAAAATGCCCCGAACGGTCCGGGGCATTTGTAGGAAATGTAGGGTGGATCAGCGGTTTTCGATGTCCACATAGTCGCGCATTGTCTCGCCTAGATAAAGCTGACGGGGGCGGCCAATTTTGTTCTGCGGATCAGCGATCATTTCTTTCCACTGTGAAATCCAGCCAACGGTGCGCGACAGGGCAAAGATTGGCGTGAACATCGACGTTGGGAAACCCATTGCCTCCAGGATAATGCCGGAATAGAAATCGACGTTGGGGAACAGCTTTTTCTCGCTGAAATACGGATCCTGAAGCGCTTGTTTCTCAAGCTCTTTGGCAACCTGCAAGATCGGGTTGTTTTCGACGCCAAGCAGTTCCAACACCTCATCTGCGCTTTCTTTCATCACCGTGGCACGGGGATCAAAGTTTTTATAGACGCGGTGACCAAAGCCCATCAGGCGGAAGGGATCATTTTTGTCTTTCGCGCGGGCGATAAATTCAGGAATGCGATCTGGTGTGCCAATTTCCTTGAGCATTTCCAGACAGGCCTGATTTGCGCCGCCGTGTGCCGGACCCCAAAGACAGGCAATACCAGCAGCGATACAGGCAAACGGGTTTGCGCCCGAAGAGGATGCCAAACGGACTGTCGAAGTTGACGCGTTTTGTTCATGATCCGCATGCAGGGTGAAAATCCGGTCCATTGCACGGCTCAGGATCGGGTTCACTTCGTATTCTTCGGCAGGTACGGCAAAACACATGCGCAAGAAGTTGGACGCATAATCCAGATCGTTACGCGGATACACAAAAGGCTGACCGATTGTGTACTTGTACGCCATTGCCGCAATCGTTGGCATTTTGGCGATCAGACGGATCGACGCAACTTCGCGCTGATGCTCATCCGCGATGTCGGTGCTGTCATGATAGAACGCAGACATTGCGCCAACCACGCCCACCATAACGGCCATCGGATGCGCATCTCGGCGGAAACCTCGGAAGAAATACATCATCTGTTCGTGTAGCATGGTGTGGTTTGTCACCAGCGTTTCAAAATCTTCCAGCGCTTTGGGGGAGGGCAGCTCCCCATAAAGCATTAAATAGCACACTTCGAGATAGTGAGATTTGCCAGCCAGCTGATCAATCGGATAGCCGCGATGCAACAGCACACCTTCTTCACCGTCGATAAAGGTGATGGTGCTGTCGCAGGCAGCAGTGGACGTAAAACCGGGGTCATAGGTAAAGACGTCAGCCTGGCCATAGAGTTTACGGATGTCCAAAACATCTGGCCCAACGCTGGGTGACATGATGGGTAGATCATATTCCTTGCCGTCTATGGTCAGCTTTGCGGATTTCTTATTGTCAGCCATGAAGTCCCTTCCCGAATGTTGGCTGCGGGGGTACTCCCCGCCGTCTGGGCATTGCCCCTCGGGGGGCTGCCTTGTCTCATATCTCAGTCAACCTTGACGGGGGGTTAATCCCCATCAGGGTGCTGCGTCTGTCAGCCGGGCGATGGTTTCCTCACGTCCTAACACAAGCATCATGTCAAAAACGGATGGTGTGACCGCGCGCCCCGCAAGGGCCGCACGCAACGGCCCTGCAAGCTTGCCAAATTTGGTATCACGTTCAGCAGCAAAGCCGTTCATCACCTCTTCTAGCGTTTCTTTGTCCCAGCTAGCATTTTGCAAGTGCGGCGTCAATTCTGACAGTATGCCACGGGATACATTATCAAGGTTTTTTGATGCTTTGTCATCTGGTGTTATGGGGCGTGATGTTAATATAAAGTGTGCCTTTTCAATAAGTTCCGGTAGTGTTTTGGCCCGTTCTTTGAGGCAATACAATGCCGATTGGAACCCCGCAGACTGCGCGGATGTCAGCGCGGGCAAACCTGCTGCGGCCAAATACGCCTCGCATTCTTGCCGCAATGCAGCATCATCTGCGATGGCAATATGTTGGCCACAGATGTTTTCCAGCTTTTTCAGATCAAACTGTGCCGGGCTGCGGCGAATCCCATCCAAGTCAAACCATTCTTGTGCTTGTGTATCGGTAAAGAATTCGTCGTCACCGTGGCTCCAGCCCAGTCGAGCAAGGTAGTTGCGCATGCCGGCAGCGGGATATCCCATTGCTTGATATTCCTGCGCGCCCAAGGCGCCGTGGCGTTTTGACAGTTTCTTACCATCTGGCCCGTGGATCAGCGGGATATGCGCCCAGACTGGCACATCCCAGCCCATGCCATGGTAAATCATCATTTGCCGTGCGGCGTTGTTCAGGTGGTCATCCCCCCGGATCACATGGGTCACGCCCATATCATGGTCATCCACAACAACTGCCAACATATAAACGGGTGTGCCATCTGAGCGTAACAGAACCATGTCGTCCAACTGATCGTTTTGAATGGTCACATCACCCTGGACGGCATCGCGGATCACCGTTTCACCGGATGTGGGTGCTTTGACCCGGATCACAAAGGGCGCGTCGGGATGCGTGGTCGGATCAGCATCCCGCCAAGGTGAGCGATAAAGCGTACTGCGTCCTTCGGCCTTTGCAGCCTCGCGAAACGCTTCGATGTCGTCTTGGGTGGCAAAACATTTGAACGCGGCCCCTTTGGCCAGCAGTTCATGGGCCACCGCGGCATGGCGTGGCGCGTTTTCAAACTGGCTGACAATGTCGCCATCATGATCCAAACCCAGCCACGCCATACCTTGCAAAATGGCCGCCGTGGCTTCTGGGGTGGAGCGCGCCCGGTCCGTGTCCTCAATCCGCAGCAGGAACTTACCACCACGGCCGCGCGCATAAAGCCAGTTAAACAGCGCCGTGCGGGCACCACCAATGTGCAGATATCCGGTGGGTGACGGGGCAAAACGGGTGACGACGGGCAAAGACATGGGATGCGGCTTTCTGATCTGTTCGGGCAATGATTGGTCCGCAGCGCGGGTAGACGCCTTTATGGCGTTTACCTTTTGCTAACCAACATCGCGCTAGAGTTTCAGGCCTGTCTAAACACTGCGGGAACCGGGGGCAAGCATGGGGCGAATTGTGCAGACCACCGCCGCATTGACCACAATAATGCTGAACCAACGTGGCAGTCTGATTGGCTGGGTGCCAGTGTGCCTTGCTCTTGGTATCGGGTGCTATTTTAGTCTGCTGTTTGAGCCGTCAATTTTGATGTTTGTGGGTCTAGGTGCAGTTGCCGTCACGTTTTTGATGCTTGGCTGGGCGTTGCCCGATGGTGCCTCACCGCTGGCCACTGGTTTTGCCCTATGCATTGCAGGTTTTGTCATTGCGGGTGTTCGGACCCACAGCGTTGCGGGACCAGTGCTTGACTGGCGCTATTACGGTGCCGTGGAGGGACGGGTGGTGGCCATGGACCGCAGCCAATCTGACGCCCTGCGACTGACGCTGGACCACGTGCGCCTTGACCGGGTGTCGCCACAACGCACGCCGGACCGGGTGCGCATATCGCTGCACGGATCAGGCATTGGCGGGATAACTCCTGAACCGGGGCTGCGGGTGATGACCACCGCACATCTGTCGCCGCCCTCTGGCCCGGTGGAACCGGGGGGCTTTGATTTTCAACGTCACGCATGGTTTGCGCGGTTGGGGGCGGTGGGCTATACTCGCGTGCCGCTGATGGGCGTTGCCAAGGCCGAAGAGGGCCACGCCGGATTGGCCGTATTCCGCATCCGCATGTCGGCCTCGGCACGTATCCAAGCGGCACTGCCCGGGGACATCGGTGGATTTGCCACCGCCATCACCACCGGGGACCGCAGCGCGATCAGTCAAGACGCCTTGGATGATCTGCGCGCCAGCAACCTTGCGCATCTGTTGGCGATTTCGGGGCTGCACATGGGGTTGGTCACTGCCGTGGTCTTTGGTGCGTTGCGGCTTTTGCTGGTTGCGATCCCGCGTGTCGCGCTTGGTTGGCCGACCAAGGGCATCGCAGCCTGTGGTGCGTTGATTGCGGCCACCGGGTATTTGGCGCTGTCCGGGGGGAATGTCGCAACCGAGCGGGCCTTTGTGATGGTTGCCGTTGCCTTGGGCGCTTTGATGATTGGCAGGCGGGCGATTTCGCTGCGTGCGGTTGCGGTTGCGGCGATCATCGTGCTGATTTTGCGGCCCGAAGCCTTGATGGGGCCGGGGTTTCAGATGTCCTTTGCGGCGACAACGGCGCTTGTGGCGGTGTTTGGCTGGCTGCGCACAGTTGAATTGACATTCATCCCCCGCTGGCTGCGACCGGTGCTGGCGGTCTTTATCTCGTCCGCCGTGGCGGGTATTGCGACGGCCCCAATCGCCGCTGCACATTTCAACGCCATTGCGCATTACGGATTAATCGCAAATCTGATGTCGGTGCCGCTGATGGGGGTCTTGGTGATCCCTGCGGCAGTGGCGGCGTTGGTACTGGCCCCCTTTGGCCTGGAGTGGATTGGCCTGTGGGCGATGGGGCTTGGCCTGCGTTGGATATTGGCCGTCGCTCATGCGGTTGCCTCGCTTGAGGGGGCACGCGGGTTTGTCCCGGGGCCGGAGGCATCGGTTTTGCCATTATTATCACTTGGCTTTTTGTTTGTGGTACTCTGGCAGGGCCGCCTGCGCTGGGGCGGGGTCGTAGCAATGTTAGCAGCATTTGTACTGTGGCACGGGGCAGAGCGGCCAAACGTATTGATTGCCGATAATGGAACATTGGTTGGGGTGCTGACCCCCATGGGGCGTGCGTTGAGCAAAGAGAAAGGCGCTGGATTTGTGGCGCGTAATTGGTTGGAGAACGACGGCGACGGCGCGTTTCAGGATCAGGCAGCGGCGCGTTGGGTGCCGGGGGCGGTCATCCATCTGTCTGGCAAACGCGCCTTGGCGGGATTTCAGGGATGCGCAAAGGGTGATATTGTGGTGACGTCGGTTGTTGCACCCGGTCTGACAGGATCACCCTGTGATGTGTTTGACCCGGACCGCTTAAAACAAACCGGGTCCATTGCCCTGAACAAAGGTAAAGAAGGCTGGCAGATGGTTACGGCGCGCGATTTGGCAGGCGATCGGCCTTGGACCAATTGGCCCAAGCCCAAGCGTGTAGCTAAACCTGATCAATATGTGCGGATTAATCCGACCAACCGACCCTGAACCTTAACTTTGTCCGATGGAAATACTCGCGTTTCATAGGCAGGGTTTGCAGCCTCAAGGGCGATTGACGAGCCGTTGCGCTTGAACCGCTTGAGGGTTGCCTCGCTGTCCTCAACCAAGGCCACAACGATATCGCCATTGTCGGCCACGGATGTTTCGCGGATCACCACCACATCGCCATCGTTGATCCCGGCGTCGATCATCGAATCGCCTTTGACCTCCAATGCGTAATGTTCACCTGATCCTGCGATCATGCCGCCCGGCACAGATACCGTGTGCGACACTTGGCTAATCGCCTCAATCGGGACACCCGCAGCAATGCGGCCCATCATCGGCAAATCAAACGCATGTGAAGTCGAAGTTGGCATTGATGCCGCAGGCGGCGGTGTGTCGGGGAGGTCGCCATCAATCACCCGCGGGGCAAAACCGGGATTGGGTAGGCCGCCAAGGCTTTCTGGCAGTTTAACCACTTCAATGGCGCGCGCCCGGTGTGCCAACCGGCGGATAAACCCGCGTTCTTCAAGCGCCGTGATCAATCGGTGAATACCGGATTTTGACCGCAAATCCAACGCCAGTTTCATTTCATCAAAGCTGGGCGGCACGCCATCGCGCTGCACCCGTTTGTGAATAAAAGCCAGCAGATCGAGTTGTTTCTTGGTCAGCATCGGTCATTTCCCCTGAACAGTGGTTTTGATTTGTTCTAGGGATGTTCTCGTTTTGTGTCAACGAATTGTGTAAAATTTGTTATATTACGATGTATTGGACCAAATCGCCCTGCGCGCAGGCGGGATCATCTACTGGACGCACCAAGAGCGCATCGGCGGTCGCAAGGACCGACAACAGCGAACTGTCTTGGCGATCATCGGGGTGCAACTGTCCCTCAATTAACCGCGCCCGCATGTAATGCGCCCGCGGCCCATTAGCGGGCAGGGCGCGGGCAAGAGGGGCTTGTTGCAGCGGTGATGCATCATTGGGCAGGCCCAACATTTTGCGCACAACAGGCGCGACAAACACCGTTCCGCACACCATCGCAGACACCGGATTGCCGGGCAGCCCAATCATCGCAGCAGAACCCAAACGCCCTGCCATCAACGGCTTACCGGGGCGCATCGCGACTTTGTAAAACGATTGTTCCATGCCAATTTCTGCCGCCACAGGGGCGACCAAATCATGATCGCCCACAGATGCACCGCCAATGGTGATGATCAGATCGGCATCACGGGCAAGGACAAAGGCTTGTTTCAGCGATGTCGCTGTGTCGCGGGCAATGGGGAGCAGTTGCACCGCAGCCCCCAAACCTTCCAGCATCGCGGCAAGGCCATAGCTGTTGGAGGCGATGATTTGATCGGGGCCGGGGACCTCACCGGGCTGAACCAGCTCATCACCTGTGGCCAAAATTGCCACGCGCGGACGGCGGGTGGCGGGCACCTGAGCAATATTCATCGCCGCTAGCAGCGCGATATCCGCCGGGCGTAGGCGCAGGGGGGCCTGAATGGTCTGGCCCACCTCAAAATCACCTCCAGCGGGGCGAATATTGTCTTTGCTGCCAACCCGGTGGCCCAAAGTGATTAGGTTACCACGCCGGGTCACATCCTCTTGAATTACCACAAAATCAGCGCCTTGCGGGACGGGTGCACCGGTGAATATCCGCACCGCTTGGCCTGCGCGAACTTTCCCTTCAAATCGGTGTCCAGCTGCGGCTTCGCCAACCACCTTGAACATCGCATCAGGTTCGACTTCGGCCTTACGCAGTGCATAGCCATCCATAGATGACGCTGCAAAGGGCGGCTGTGTGCGGGTGGCAGTGATATCACGGGCCAAAACGCGCCCGGCGGCATGGCGCAGTGGCACCTGTTCAACGTCAAGCGGGGTAACCAAAGCCAAAAGCTGGTCCAGTGCGTCGGAAACCGAGATCATAAGAACGCCTCGGCCGCAACGCGTTGCGTTTCCCATTCAGCGTAAGTTTTCCCGGTGGTAAGATGACGCCATGCGATACGTCCGTTTGTCGACCTACCATTGATGACAGCGCCTGCAGCACTTGGACTTGAGAAAGCATAATCCTCTTGGAAAACTGCGAAACCGTCTTTTATGGCTAAAGTTCCATTCGCTAATAGCTCGGCATGAAGTTTGAAATAATGCGTATTTGTTTCCAAAGACCCAGCCCATTCACTTCTGCCTTTGGACCCTGCTTGCACAATCCATTCACCGTCTCGCAAAATCGCTGTCGCGAATAACTCATGTTTTGGCGTTCTCAATTCGAAAATTTGATCACAACTGTCAGCCGAGTCGTGGGCCCGTTGGGAAGGTATTGATTTACTTCTTACCTTGTTGAGAAACATATCGACCCGAATGGCAGGCAGGACCATGTCTAGGGTTGATAAAAAGCTTTCCATGTTTGCCTGTGCCGCTTCTGTGAGGCTGCTTCTCGTCGGTGTGTTTGCATTTTCGAGCGCAATGGATCCGATGGAACGTGCCTTTTCAATAAGGCGGCTTTCTAAATACTTTACGTGTGCCTTGTGGAGCAGGTCACCTCTGGCGCTGATACAAACCGCTCTGTCCCACCAGTCTTTTTGGGCGATATGACCCCGTAAGCGATCTGCGATTGTCTCGGCTTCACCGATATAGGCTAAGGGCTCACCATGCTGTTCACCCAATAATATATAGACACCTGTATTCTCTGCTTCCGGTCTTTTTAGGGCTTCCAAAATTTTAGTTCTTGGAAATCGCAAGACATGACCGGTCCAATTGAAGACTTCCGCTGTAAGCATTCCGTCAGGCAATCCATCAATGAAGAACAATTCAAGTGATCGCGCATCCATTCTTAAGAAACCTCAAACCGACCGGATTTACCGCCGTCTTTGAGCACCACCCGCAGCCCGCCGATTTCCATGACCTTATCCACGGCTTTGGCCATGTCATAGACCGTGAGTGCGGCGACAGAGGCGGCGGTGAGCGCTTCCATTTCAACCCCGGTTTGTCCGGTGGTTTTAACAGTGGCGGTGATGCGGATGCCGGGTAATTCTGCGTCGGGGGTCAGGTCAACCGCGACCGATGTAATGGGCAGTGGGTGGCACAGCGGGATCAGATCAGCGGTGCGTTTGGCGGCCATGATCCCAGCCAGTCGGGCAACGCCTAAGACATCGCCTTTCTTGGCACGGCCTTCGGTAATGATATCAAAGGTTTCGCGCTGCATCTTGATGTGGTTTTCAGCGACTGCAATACGCGAAGTGACGGCTTTTTCCGACACATCAACCATATGCGCGTCACCCTTGGCATCAAAATGTGTGAGCGCCATTACATGCCCCCGGCGGTCAGCGGATTGGCCAACAGATCACGGGTTGCTTGTTCCACATCCGGTTGCCGCATCAAGCTTTCCCCGATCAGGAATATCCGCGCGCCGTACATCGCCATATCGGCCAGATCCTTGGGCGTGCTTAGCCCTGACTCTGATACAATCAGCCGATCCCCAGGCACCTGCTTTGACAGAGTTCTGGTGGTATCCAAAGAGGTCTCAAAGGTCTTGAGGTTGCGGTTGTTGATACCGATCAGACGGCTTTTGAGCTTGCTTGCACGCTCCAGTTCCGCCGCATCATGCACCTCGATCAGCGCGTCCATACCCCATGCGGTTGCGGCGTCCTCCAGCTCGTTAGCTTGGGCATCCGAAACAGAGGCCATGATGATCAAGATGCAATCGGCGCCCAAGGCCCGTGCCTCGGCCACCTGATAGGTGTCGTACATGAAATCTTTGCGCAGCGTGGGCAGGGAACAGGCGGCGCGGGCAGCAACCAGATAATCTTTGGCCCCTTGAAAACTGGGGGTATCTGTGAGGACAGACAGGCAGGTCGCTCCGCCATCTGCATAAGCCGCAGCCAAGGTGGCGGGGTCAAAGTCGGCGCGGATCAAACCCTTGGATGGGCTGGCCTTTTTGACCTCGGCGATCAATCCATAGCCTTCGCGGGAGGCATCATGTAGGGCCTCGGCAAACGGGCGCACCGGAGATGCCGCATTGGCCTCGGCCTCGACGGCTTCCAAAGGTTTAGCGGCCTTGTCTGCGGCAACTTCTTCCAGCTTATAGGTTTTGATCTTGTCTAGGATGGTATCAGTCATGGCGCTCTCTTATGGGTTGTCCCAGTTTATGCCGGGACTGCCCTGTGCCTGCAACCACGCATTGGTGCGGCTAAACGGCTTTGAGCCGAAAAAACCCCGATAGGCGGAAAGCGGCGAGGGATGCGCAGTCTCAATCTTGAGATTTTGAGTGGGGTCCACGATGGCGGCGGCTTTTGCGGCGGGTTTGCCCCATAACAGATAGGCGCGGGGTTGATCGGACAGGTGGTTGAGGACCTGTGCTGTCAGAACATCCCAGCCCAGTTTCGCATGACCCTTGGCGTCACCCTGCGGCGCGGTCAGCGCAGTGTTGAGCAATAAAACGCCCTGATCCGCGAGGTCGCTGAGGTCCGTACGGGTGCGGGTAATTGCCAGATCGTTTTCTAATTCTTTGAAAATATTACCAAGACTATCAAGTCGCCCACCAAAGCCCTGAGGAATGGAAAACGCCAATCCATCAGCTTTGCCGGGGGTGTGATAGGGGTCTTGGCCCAAGATCACCACACGGGTGTCGTCGGGTTGGGTCCGGGCCAAGGCATTGAAGATCGCAGGGGCAGGCGGGAAGACAGTTCGATCTTCCTGCGCCAGAGCGGCCTCAATACCCGGTAGTGTGTCGGTGAAAAACGGCAGTTCCGCCCAATCGCCCAGACCTGTCCGATCAAGCCGGATCATTTTGTGTGTGAAACAGCGGCAACACGGGTAATTTTGTCACGAGCCGCACCGGAATCAATGCTCTGCCGCGCCATTTCGACTCCGGTTTTCAGGTCCGGTGCGGCATCGGCCACAACCAAAGCCGCCGCTGTATTCAGCAGTACCGCATCACGATAGGCAGAAGGCGCGCCATCTAGCAGCGCATTGAAATCACGCGCGTTTTCTTCGGGCGTGCCGCCGATAATCGCCTCAAACGGATGGACGGGCAGACCGGCATCTTCGGGGTGGACTTCAAAATCGGTAACGTTGTCTGCATCCAAGCCACTGACCCAGCTTACGCCCGTGATCGTCAGCTCATCGGTGCCGTCGGAGCCATGCACAAGCCACGCTTTTTCAGAGCCCAAAGCCCCCAGCGTTTCCGCCATTGGACGGATCAGGTCGCGGCGGTACGCCCCGGTCAACTGGCGTTTGACGCTGGCGGGGTTGGTCAAGGGACCTAGGATGTTGAAAATTGTGCGGGTGCCAAGCTCGGAGCGGGCCGGCATGACATGTGCAACTGCCGGGTGGTGCATCGGGGCCATCATGAAACCGATGCCTGCCTCAACCAATTCCCGTTCAACCACTTTTGGCCCAACCATGATATTCAACCCCATCTGGACCAGTGCATCGGCAGCACCAGATTTGGACGACAGGTTGCGGTTGCCGTGTTTGGCAACGATCACGCCCGCACCGGCCACAACAAAGGCCGTCGCGGTTGAAATGTTCAAAGTGCCTTTGCCGTCACCGCCTGTGCCAACGATGTCCATCGCACCCTCGGGTGCGGTTACTTTGTGGCATTTGGCGCGCATCACGCTGGCGGCGGCGGCATATTCATCCACCGTTTCACCCCGGGTGCGCAGGGCCATCAGGAACCCGCCGATCTGGCTTGGCGTGGCTTCGCCATCGAACAATATTTCAAACGCCTGTGCGGCTTGATCACGGGTCAGTGGACCATTGGCAGCGGCGTCAATCAGGGGCTTTAGGGCGTCGCTCATGCGGGGACTCTCATCTCATTCAGGAAATTTTGCAGCAGCGCATGCCCATGTTCAGAACGGATCGATTCTGGATGGAATTGAACGCCATGCAGCGGCAATTCGCGGTGTTGCAGGCCCATGATCGTGCCATCCTCAAGCGCGGCGGTGACCTTTAAACACTCCGGCAGGCTGTCGCGGTCCACCACCAGCGAATGATAGCGCGTTGCGGCAAAGGGGCTTGGCAATCCGGCAAACACCCCGGTGCCTTCGTGGTGCATCTGGCCCATCTTGCCATGCACGATGTCATCGGTGCGCACAACCTTGCCGCCAAACGCCTGACCCAATGTCTGATGCCCCAAACAAACGCCAAGCATCGGCATCCGGGCGGCCGCCGCAGCAAGAGTTAGTTCAAGGCAAATGCCAGCCTGATCCGGGTCGCAAGGGCCGGGGGACAGTAAAATACCCTCAGGCTTCATCGCCATCGCATCGGCAACAGACAGCGTATTATTGCGGTGCACCGCGACATCGGCCCCCAACGCGCCTAAATAGTGCACAAGGTTGTAGGTAAAGCTGTCGTAGTTATCAATGAGGAGCAACAATGGGCAAATCTTTGTCTTGAGGATGGGCATTAGGGCTAGAGAAACGCCGCCAAGGCAGCGTATATGTCGTGTCACACATGTTCAGGCTTGCGCAGTTACGTCAAGAGTGCAAGCGCAGAGCCGACAAAGGGCAGCAGGCCGCGTAAAGACGCGGGAGCAGACAACGGGAGAATGCAAATGGCACGCGGATTTTTGAGCGGCGTTCTTTGGGGCGGAATTTTGAGTGTGGGGGTCAGTGGTGTGGCATCTGTGTTGGCCCCCCCCCCCATGCCACCCGAGGTCAGCGATGCCGCACCAGGTGTTTCAGTGGCTCCCGATCAGACTGCCAATGCAACAAGCGGCGACCAGAGCAGCCAAAGTGACAGCGCGTTGGTGACCACGCAAGGCGCATCGCAGACCACTGCACCTGCTCCAGACACCCTTGCTGGGATTGACGCGGATGTTGTGGCGTCGGCTGCAGTTCCTGAAACGGGTGCTGCGGAAGGGCTGCAAACCCCTGTTGCCGTGCCCGATGGCGGCAGTGAAGCACCGCAGGCAGATGATCCGGTACTGCCCAACCCGCAAGCCTTGGCCCCGATGGAGCCACAGGCCGCAGAAGAGCTTTCCATCAGCACCGAACCCGCGCAGCCGCCAGCACCGCAAACTGAGACCGTGCAAGGCGCGTTTGACGCCCCAGCGCAACCTGTTGCAGAGGGTGCTATTGCGCCCGAAGCCGCTTTGCCCGACGTCAATGATGCCGCACCCGACACATCTGTCTCTTCGGCTGTTGCACCTGTGGTTGATGATGCACCGGCTGTTGACCAGCCCGAACCGGCGATCACGCCCGTGGCTCCGCCCCCAACCGTGATTGCCGAAGCCCCGCAAGTCTCACCCGACCCACAGCCGCAAGGCACCACCGATGATCCCGTCAGCACGGCGTCGGCCCGCCCGGCCATTGGCACCCCGGCAGTTTCCTTGACCGAACGTGCGGGGGGCGTGACCGTCAACCGTCTGACCAATGGCACCGCCTCGGCATTGGATGCAGCGACAGAAAGTACAGCGGGGGGTGATGCCGCCCAAGCTGATATCACAGCAAAACCGATTGAGGCATTTGCCCAACCGTTTGAAAACCCTGACAACAAACCGCTGATGGGGATTGTTCTGATTGATGATGGTACATCGCCGATCTCAGGCTCTTCTGGCATCGCCGCCCTGCGCAGCTTTCCCTATCCGCTCAGCTTTGCGGTGGACAGCGCGCTGCCAGATGCGGCGGACCGTATGGCGCTTTACCGCAAAGAAGGCTTTGAGGTGTTGGCGATGGTTGATCTGCCCGAAGGGGCAGCCGCCGCAGATGCAGAAACCACCTTTGGCGTGACCTTGGCCAAGCTGCCCGAAGTCGTCGGCATTTTGGAAGGCACCAAAGGCGGCGTGCAGGGATCGCGTGACGTGTCTGATCAGGTGACCGCCATTTTGGCGCAGTCCGGGCATGGATTGGTGACCCAAGACAAGGGGTTGAACACCATGCCGAAACTGGCGCGCAAAGACGGTGTGCCCGCCGATCCTGTGTTTCGTGATTTTGACAGCAAAGGTCAGACAGCGCAGGTGATCCGCCGGTTCTTGGATCAAGCTGCGTTTCGTGCTGGCCAGGAGGGCGCTGTGATCATGCTGGGCCGATTGCAGCCTGATACGATTTCGGCGCTGCTGCTGTGGGGGTTGCAGGACCGCGCGGGCAAGGTGGCACTGGCCCCGATTTCAGCGGTGTTGTTGCGTGAGGAATGATGGGTTGGCCATCATGGCCACCTCGAACTTTCACTTTTATACATACAGGATACCGACCCAATGACCGTCAACAAACGCATCGTTCTCTCCAGCGATCACGCCGCAATCCATCTGCGCCAAGCCGTTGCGGCACATATCGCGGAACAGGGGTGGGAGGTGGTCGACATCGGCCCAACAACGCCTGAGAGTACGCATTATCCCAAACACGGTGCCGCAGCAGCCCGGCAGGTCGCCTCAGGTGATTGTCGGTTCGGGATTATTCTGTGCGGCACAGGCCAAGGGATCATGATGGCGGCGAACAAGGTCAATGGCGTCCGCTGCGGCGTGTGCAGTGAGGCGCTGTCTGCCCGGATGATCCGTCAGCACAATGACGCAAATATGCTGTCGATTGGCGCGCGGGTGGTGGGCGAGGAACTGGCGTTTGATATTGTAGATGCGTTTCTGGCGGCCGAATTCGAAGGCGGGCGGCACGCAACGCGGGTGGATATGATTGAGGCGGACGCGGAGTAACCCCTCAAATAATCTCGTCCTCATCAAACAGCGGGTCGGTTTCCAACTGGGTGGCAAGATCCCCAACCGTTGCATCCACCGCGCGCGGGCTGAGCCGGGCAAGGTGAAACACGGCGTCACCTTCATTGACCACAGGCAGAATCGCGCGCCCGATTAGGATGCCCGCATTGGGGGCGATTAGATCGGTTTCAACAATGCCAAAGGGATCAGAAACCGTGGCGAGCACATCGCCTTCTTCAACCGTTTCGCCCTCGGCCCGGAATGTCCGCAGCAACCCGCCCGCAGGTGCCCGCAGCCAGTTGGAGGAGGTGCACATATGCGGCGCGACCTTGGCATGGGCGATCCCCTTGGCGGGCAACATGTCTTGGCCGCGCATCACCCGCAGGATACCGGCAAGCCCGGCACGCACCGCACCTTCCTCAAACCGAAGACCTTCGCCCGCTTCATACAGCAGGATCGGCGTGCCAAGTTTTGATGCAACTGCGCGCAGCGATCCGTCGCGCAGCGGTGAGGTCAGGACAACGGGCGCGCCAAAATCCTGCGCCATCTTGCCAGTGACTGTGTCAGAGGGCGACACGCGCACCTGTGGCAGGTTGGTACGGTGGATTGCAGCAGAATGCAGATCAATGCCAAAGTCACAGCGCAGCACCACGTCTTGCAGGAAAATATGGGCAAGGCGGGAACCCAGAGAGCCGGATGGAGAGCCGGGAAAGCAGCGATTTAGGTCGCGGCGATCTGGCAGATAGCGGGAATGGCTGAGAAATCCAAAGGTGTTGACCACAGGGATCACCATCAAAGTGCCACGCAGGGATTTTAACTGTGGCGCGCGCAGCAATCGGCGCACGATCTCAACGCCAATGACTTCATCGCCATGTACCGCCGCACTGACAAACATCGTCGGGCCGGGGCGTTTGCCATGGTGGACCTCGATCGACAGGCCCACAGGCGTGTGATCGGGCAGGGTGGACACGGGCAGGGTGATGGTTTTGCGGGTGCCGCGCTCAACCCGATGTCCTGCGATTTCAAAGGGTTGTTGTGCGGGCATGATCAGTTGCGTCCTGAGCCGTCAAAGCGTGATGCGTCCGCAGCGGCACGGCGGATCGCGTTGGATTTATGCACGGTTTCCATATATTCCGCCTCGGCGTCGCTGTCATAAACCACGCCTCCACCCGCCTGAATATACAGGGTTTCATTCTTGATCACCGCAGTGCGCAGGGCGATACACATGTCCATGTCGCCGCCCGCGCTGAAATATCCAACGCCGCCGCCATATATACCGCGCTTTTCCGGTTCCAATTCGTCGATGATTTCCATCGCACGGACCTTGGGTGCACCAGATACTGTGCCTGCGGGCATGCCCGCAAAGAATGCGTCTAGCGCGTCACAGCCTTCTTTCAGCTCGCCCACCACGTTTGAGACGATGTGCATCACATGGCTATAGCGTTCAACAATGAATTCTTCGGTGGGGCGCACGGTGCCGATTTTGGCAACCCGGCCCACATCGTTGCGGCCCAAATCCAGCAACATCAGATGTTCAGCCAGTTCCTTTTGGTCCGCCATCAGGTCTGCTTCAAGGGCGCGGTCTTCCTCGGGTGTGGCACCGCGCGGGCGGGTGCCAGCGATGGGGCGGATTGTCACCTCGTTGCCAAAAACTCGGACAAGGATTTCAGGCGACGCGCCCACCACGTGAAAGCCCCCAAAATTGAAATAGAACATAAAAGGTGACGGGTTGGTGCGGCGCAGGCTGCGGTAGAGCGCGAAGGGCGGTTGGGTGAACCCCTGCGCCCAGCGTTGGCTTGGCACCACCTGAAAAATGTCGCCTGCTATGATATAGTCACGGGCCTTTTCAACGGCGGCTTTGTACGCATCCTTGGTGAAATTGCTGACCGGTTCTGGTGCATCTGCCGCATCGCCTAAATCGCGGCTGGTGGTGGGCATTGCGCGTTCCAGATCACGTACCGCGTCCATCACCCGCTCAGCCGCCTGGGCATAGGCGGCACGTGCGGTCTGGCCGTCGCTGACCCATGCAGGCGATACCAAGGTGACCTCGCCCTTAACGCCGTCGAGCACGGCAATCACAGAAGGGCGCAGCATCTGTGCATCCGGCAGGTCCAGCGGATCAGGGTTCACGTTTGGCAGGTTTTCCACCAGACGAATGGTGTCATAGCCAAGATAGCCAAACAGACCCGCTGCGGCTTGCGGCAGATCATCGGGCAGGTCGATTTTGGATTCGGCAATCACCGCGCGCAGTGTATCAAGTGGATTGCCCGGCACATACACAAAGGCATCCGCATCATAGCGCGCAGCACGGTTGATGGCAGATGTTTTGCCGCGACAGCGCCAGATCAGGTCTGGCTTCATGCCGATGATCGAATACCGCCCCCGCACTTCACCGCCGGTGACTGATTCAAGCACAAAGGCATTTTCCGCCGCCCCAGTGAGCTTGAGCATCAACGAAACGGGGGTGTCGATGTCTGCTGCCAAACGCGTGTAAACGATCTGGTTGTGGCCAGAGGCATAGGCTGCCTCGAATGTGTTGAAATCAGGGGTCAGGGCCATGGCTACACCCTATGGAAAGTTGACATGCACTGCTTGAAGCGCACGCTGGTCAATTTGTGGGGAGGCGCGACGCACAACATCGTCAGAATAGAGGGCAAAAACATCCTGTGCCAACGTTTGGTCCAATTGCTGCGAAATCTGATCCATCAGCGCTATATTGGCGGCATCGTTATCCGCGCCAGAAATGTCGTCTAGACGGACAATCACCACGTCATCTTCGCCGGGCAACACGGTCACATCCCCTACGTTCATCTTGAACACCTCAGACATGAATGCCTCTGGTGTGCCGTCAATAAACGCATTGCGGGTCTGGTCTTGTTCGATCACCGCATCAAGGCCCGCTTCTTCGAACGAACCCTCTGCGCCAAGGGTGGCAACTAAATTTGTGGCCCGCGCCGTCAGCCGCTCAATCTTTTGGTCAGACAGCCAAGCGTCAATCACCGCGTCTTTTGCATCTTCAAAGGGCTGAGGGCGTTCGTCCAATGCCTCGTCCAGACGCATCGCATAAATGCCGCCATCATCCAGTTGATTAACCTTGGGAAAGTCGTCTGTGGCAAGCGCTGCGGCGGCCTGACGGAAATCACCATAGGCTGCGATGCCCTCACTGCTGTCTTGGGTCCAGGCAATCGTGCCAAGGGTCATTTTGGTCTCTTTTGCCAATTGCTCCAGCGTGGCACCCCCTGCCAGTTGATCATCCAGATCCTGCGCGCGCGCTTCGACCAGCCGCACGGCGCGGGCGGTGGCTAATTCACCTTGCAGGTCTTCTTTGGCGTCCTCAAAGGACACGCTGTGGGCTGGCAAAATGCCGTTGACCCGGAACAAGGCTGGTCCAAGGCTGCTTGGCAGCGGGCCAACAATGTCACCAACTTCGGCGGCAAACACCTCTTCGCCAGCGGCGTCCAGTTCAAGACGGCCAACATCGCCCAGATCAACGTCTGAAAGTTCCAAACCACGGTCTTGGACCAGCACATTGAAGGTGGTGCCGTCCACGGCCAATTGCGCAGCAGCTTGATCGGCGGCTTCTTGATCGGCAAAGGCCAGACGTTCCACCAAGCGGCGCTCGGGCTGATTGAACTCGCTTGCGCGGTCATCATAGGCTTTTTGCAATTCCTCTGCCGGGACTTCGACCTCGTCGATCATCGCATCGGGAGACAGCCACGCATAGGTGATCATCTTGGTCGCGGGCAACATGAACTGATCGGTATTTTCGTCATAATAGTTGCGCAGTTGATCTTCGGTGGGGGGGGCCAAGAGCTGGACCGCGCTGTCTTCTTTCAGCGCGGTCCATGTAAAGCTGCGCTGTTCACCAATATAATTCACCAAGGTCTGCGCATAGGCTTGCGGCATTTTCACACCACCGACAATCGCACCTTGCAGCAACGTGCGGGACGCTTCCTCGCGCAGGGATGTTTCAAAATCTGCTTCGCTCAGCCCGCCTTGTTGTAGGGCAAAACGGTATCCTTCGCGGTCAAATTCGCCATCTATGCCCTGAAATGCCGCAATTTGCAGGATTTCTTCGCGCAGCGCTTCATCGCCAATCGACAGGCCAAGCTGATCGGTCTCGTGATCTAAGGCACGGTTGCGCACCAGCCGCTGCAACACCGCGCGGTCCAGCCCGATTTGTTGCGCCTGTGCAAAGGGCAGGGATTGCCGTGTCTGTGCTTCGATGGCGCGGATTTCCTGCGACAACTCGCGGGCGTATTGGTCAATAGGAATTGACTTGTCACCAACGGTGCCGACGCTGCGCACATTGCCGGACAGATTGACCGCACCAAAGCCGCCAAGGCCAAGGATCAACAGGCCCATCAGCCCCCAAACAGCGGTTTTTGAAATGCTAAAGCCTTTGGCCATGTCGGACGTCCCTTTTTCGCGTTTTGACTTGTCTATGCGTTGCGCGGCAGGGCCGCAAGGCGGTCAAACAGAATGCCAATACCGGCGGCATCCAGATTGGCAAATGCAATGCGCAACTGGCGCTGACCTGTGGTGTCATCTGTCGGGCAAAACATCGTGCCGGGCAGGCACAACACGCCCGCATCTCGCACCAGTTTTGGGGCCAGATCAGCAGAGCTGAGGTCAAAAGGATGTTGCATATAGGCGAAATATCCGCCCAGACCTAAGAGTTGCCAGCCTTGCGCTGTCAGCTTTGGTAGATTGGTTGTAATCGCCGCACGACGGGCGAGGATTTCATCGCGTTCGCCCGCCAGCCATTGGCTTAGATTCTGCATACCCCAAAGCGCAGCGTGTTGGCCAATTTGGCCGGGGCAGATGGCGACAGTGTCCAAGAACTTTTCCACCTCTGCCAGCCGCGCCGCGCTGGCGATCATCGCGCCAACCCGGTGCCCGGTCAGCCGATACGCCTTGGAAAAGGAATACAGATGAATCAGTGTGTCTTGCCAGTCGGGATATTGAAACAGCGCGTGCGGCGGGCCACTGCGGCTGTCAAAATCGCGGTAGGTTTCATCGACAATCAATGCGATTCCATGTGCGCGCGCCAGATCAAAGAAGGCCTGCACCAGTGCGGCGGGATATTCGACACCGCCGGGATTGTTGGGGGTGACCAGCGAAATCGCACGGGTGCGCGGCGTGATCAGGGCGGCGGCGTGGTCCGGGTCTGGCAGCAAGTCAGACCCTGTGGGTAGAGCGACGGCAGTAACACCGGACATATCCAGCCACATTTTATGATTGAAATACCACGGGGTTGGCAGGATAACTTCATCCCCTTCAGCGCAAAGCGTGGCGATTGCAGCGGCAAAGGCCTGATTGCAGCCAGAGGTGATGCAGACCTGTTCGGGGGTGATGGTACCCGCATAATGGTCTGCGGTTTGTCTGGCCAATTCAGCCCGCAATTCAGGCAGGCCCAGCACCGGGCCGTAAAGATGCGCCTCGTCATTGGTCAGCGCCACATCGGCCATCGCCTGACGCAGCGGTGCAGGTGGCGGATCAACCGGAGCCGCTTGGCTGACATTGATCAGCGGACGATCCGCTGGATGGGTCACGCCCTGCAACCAACGGCGGGCTTCCATCACGGGCGGGGCGAATGTGGTGGCGGTACGGGGTAGGGTCATGGGGGATGTCCTTGTTGCGCGGACGGGAGCCTCCGGCGGGGATATTTTAGGCCAAAAAGAAGGGGGATTAATCCTTGCCGCGGTAGGGTTCGACATATTGCAGGGCCATGTCCCAAGGGAAGAAAATCCAAGTGTCTTGGGAAACACCGGTGATAAAGGTGTCGACCATCGGTTCGCCCGCAGGTTTGGCGTAAACGGTTGCGAAATGGGCGTTGGGGTATTTCTCGCGGACCAGTTCAAGGGTTTTGCCGCTGTCGACCAGATCATCCACAACCAGAATGCCGGTGCCGTCGCCCATGATCTGTGCATCGGGTGATTTCAGTATCTTGGCTTCGCGGCGTTCATCGGCTTTGCCGCCCCCCGAATGGTAGGACACCACAGAAATTGTATCGACAGTGCGAATGTCCAATTCACGTGCGACAATCATTGCCGGGGCCATGCCGCCACGGGTGATCGCCACAACCGCACGCCAAGACCCGTCATCAGGACCTTTTCCATCCAACCGCCACGCCAAGGCGCGGCTGTCGCGGTGAATTTGGTCCCAAGAAATGTGAAAGCCTTTTTCGTGGGGCAAACGGGTGTCGGACATGATGTTACCTTTGCAGCAGAAGTTTGAGGCCAAGGCCGCCCAGCAAAAGGGCTGCCATGCGGTCAAGGAAGGGTTTGGCACGTAGATAGCGCGTGCGTGCGGCAGGCGCGCTAAGGATAAGGGCGCAGCCAGTGTAAAACAGGATTTCCAGCGTCAGATGGTTTAGCGTGACAAGGGCGATCTCTGCCGCGTTCAGGTTGGGCGGGAACACCACAACCAGCACCGCAGCGGCAAAAAGAACCGACTTTGGGTTGCCCAAATTCACTAAAAACCCATCCACAAAGGCGCGGCCCTGTGGTTTGGCTGTTGCGGCGATCGGGGTCTTGGCCCCGCGCCATGTCACCACCGCGAGATAGATCAGATAGGCAGTACCACCGATTTTCAGGGCGGCAAACATCCATGGGAACAGGGCAAAAAGCGCATCCATACCCAAAAGGGCTGCAAGTGTCCAAAGGCTGGCCATTATCCCAAGACCAAACCCCGTTGCGATGCCCGCCCGTCTGCCGCCTGACACGCTGCTGCGCACCGCCATCAAAAACGCGGCACCGGGGCTGAGGATCGACACAATCAGGACCGCGTTGAAGGCAATAATATGTTCCAGCGTCATGCAGCAAACCCTGTGGCGGCTATCTTAAGGATCACAATGGTCATCCCAATCCAATTCGTATGCCAAAGCCGCCGATCAAAACGGCAAAGACGCGTTCAAGGTTTGCTTTTATCCGCGTATAGATGCGGCGTGGCGCGGCGCGTGAAAAAACCAGTGCTACGGCAATATACCATACCAATTCGATGACAAATACCACGGAGAGGATCAACACCGCGTCCGCCAAACTTGGGCTTGCTGGAATGAGACCAGAGAAGACGGCAGCGAAAAACGCCAGCGCTTTGGGATTGGCAAGATCAGTCCACACGCCCAACAAAAAGGATCGCAGCGCCCCCGGTGCCACATTATCGTGTTGTTCGGGCAGCAGATCGGGCGCATGTCGCCAAAGCTTTAGAGCGATGAAGATAAGAAACAATGCGCCGGCGATGCGCAACCCGGTTTGCAGCCACGGCATCACCTCAAATAGGATCGACAGACCCGCAAGTGCCGCTGCCGCCCAAACCAGAACGCCACATGCCAGACCTAGCGAGAGCCAGAGCGCCGGGCGCATCCCTTCTCCGGCTGCGGTGCGCACTGTCAGCACAAAGGCGGGGCCGGGGCTCATCGCGAGCAGGAGCTGCACCAGTGCCAATGAGGCGAGGGCGGTTGCGGTCATTCTTTGGCCATGTCGGGTGCATCAACGGCCTTCATGCCGACCACATGATATCCCGCGTCGACATGCAGGTTTTCACCGGTGGTGCCGCTGCCCAGATCGCTGAGCAGATACAGCGCCGATTTGCCAACCTCATCAATGGTGACATTGCGGCGCAGCGGTGAATTGTATTCGTTCCATTTCATAATATAGCGGAAATCGCCGATGCCCGAGGCGGCCAGTGTCTTGATCGGGCCAGCCGATATTGCGTTAACGCGAATGCCGTCCTTGCCCAAATCTTCGGCCAGATATTTTACCGAAGCCTCCAGCGCTGCCTTGGCAACGCCCATGACATTATAATGTGGCATGACTTTTTCGGCACCATAATAGGTTAACGTGACGGCAGCGGACCCCGGCGACATCATCTTTTCTGCCCGCGCCATCACAGCCGTGAAAGAATAGACCGAGATATCCATCGACATGGCAAAATTTGCGCGGCTGGTATCGACATACCGACCCCGCAATTCATTTTTGTCAGAAAAGCCAATGGCGTGTACGACAAAATCAAGCGTGCCCCATGTTTCCTTAAGGCTGTCAAACAGCGCATCAATCGACGCTTCATCACCAACATCGCAGGGCAATACGATGTTGCTGCCAAGTTGTGCGGCCAACGGATCAACCCGTTTCTTGAGCGCATCCCCTTGATATGAAAAGGCAAGTTCAGCGCCCGCATCAGCCAGTGCTTTGGCGACCCCCCAGGCAATGGATTTATCGTTGGCAAGACCCATGATCAGCCCGCGTTTGCCCTGCATCATCTCATTCGCCATATCACTGCCCTGCTTTTCTTAGACTTCGTTAACATTATGTGTCGCGGGTTTAAGCCATTCGATGCGGTCCAGCAAGGCCGCCGAATCCACCTGCTGGATGTGCGTTAATGCAGAGCCACATGTGCGTCTGTGTAACCACCTGTGATTGTTGTTTAATCAAGGTGACACAACCCTAGCCTTGTTGCCCGACTTTGTTCGGTGCTAGGTCCTACACTGACAGGAATGACAGAGCCGCGAAATTGGCAGTTCTGCCTGCGCGTTTTAATAGTTTGAAGACAGATGGACACTGATGGCGAACGATAGAAATATGGCAAAGCCACTGGAGAACCGAACCGGGGTATTCGCGGGCGATGATCCTTTTGAGATCGCGCGCCGCTGGTTGGAGCAAGCCGAGGCCGCTGAACCAAATGACGCCAATGCAATTGCCTTGTCGACTGTCGATTCCAGCGGCCTGCCCAATGCCCGGATGGTTTTGCTCAAGGAAATCGAGTCCGACGCCTTTGTGTTTTACACCAACTACGAAAGCGCCAAAGCCCGCGAGCTGGATTCAGCCGGAAAAGCGGCTTTTGTAATGCACTGGAAATCTTTGCGCCGACAGATTAGGGTGCGAGGCTTGATAACCCGAGAAAATGGCCCGCAGGCTGATGCGTACTATGCATCACGGTCGCTCAAAAGCAGGTTGGGCGCTTGGGCTTCCAAACAGTCGCAACCGCTGAGCAGTCGTGCGGCATTGATGGCAGAAGTTGCAAAAGCGACGGCGAAACACGGCATAAATCCGCCCCGCCCGCCGTTCTGGGGGGGGTATCGTTTGACCCCGGTTGAAATCGAGTTATGGGCAGATGGAGAGTTTCGTTTGCATGACCGTTTCAAATGGCACAGGGCAACGCCAGACACGGCGTGGGACGTCGAACGTCTGAGCCCTTGAAACGGGGCGCAGGCGCAATAACGTTAAGTAATCAGTTCATGTTTGTTCCATCATAATACACAAATTAAAGCGACCTAGATTGGACCGCTTGAATATCAAGGGACCGTTGTGACTGATAACGAAGAAAATTACCAAGAGGCTGGCACGCAAGATCAGTCCGGACCCAAGCTGTCTGGTGTTGTAAAGTGGTTTGATCCGAACAAAGGGTTTGGATTTGTACTGGCTGATACAGGCGGGCCAGACATTTTGCTGCATGTAAATGTGTTGCGGAATTTTGGTCAAAGCTCAATCGCTGACGGGACGCGGATAGATCTGTTTGCCCAAGAGACCAGCCGGGGGGTACAGGCAACCAGCATTGCCGCTGTTCATCCACCCGAGGGGGCGCAGTCAATTGTTCTGGCCGATATCGTAGGATTGGACGCAGAAACGGTTGCCGCAGCGCCGATTGAACCGGCGCGGGTCAAGTGGTTTGACAAGGCCAAGGGATTTGGCTTTGCAAATGTGTTTGGTAAACGTGAAGATGTCTTTGTACACATTGAGGTACTGCGCCAATCGGGGCTTTCGGACTTGCAGCCCGGCGAGGCGTTGGCAATGCGGGTGATTGAAGGTAATCGTGGCCATATGGCTGTTGAGGTACAAGCGTGGGAAAGTGTTCGAACGTAGTTGGTTTTTGGCGCGCCTTTGCTGCGCTTACCGTGGCGCTCTCGCTGAGCGCTTGTTCTGCTGGCGCGGCAAATGTGTGTCGTGATGACACGGTTCTGTTACGCGGAGACTGGGGCAGTGTGCGGTTCACCGTTGAAATCGCGGATGATCTGTTTGAACGCCAACAAGGCCTGATGCACCGCAAGTCGATGGCATTTAGCAATGGCATGCTGTTTATCTATGAAAAGCCTCAGACGCTTAATTTTTGGATGCGCAATACGCTGATCCCATTGGATATCCTGTTTATTGATGCGCAGGGCGTTGTGCAGCATATCCATCATATGGCAAAACCATTGGATGATACCTCTATCCCGGGCGGTGACGATCTGCTGTCGGTGTTAGAGATCAATGGCGGTTTGGCAAAGCGGTTGGGTATCACCGAGGGCAGTGAGGTCCGCCATCCTGCATTTGCTGGCAATGCGCCCGCGTGGCCCTGTTAACAGCGTCGAAAATCAATGTGGCGCTATCTTTGTCAGGACAACATGGATTTTGTCGCAAACTAGGGCTTTTCATTCAAAGCAAGTGTAGCTAAAGAAGCCCCTGTCGGAGCGTGGCGCAGCCTGGTAGCGCACCTGTTTTGGGTACAGGGGGTCGGAGGTTCGAATCCTCTCGCTCCGACCACTTTCATCATAATCTATATGTTGTGTGCTGGGGCTGCATTTGTGTGTCTGCCTACCAGATTTTGGGTCGATTGCCGGTTGATTCTCGAATCTTAAACACATGAATTGTTACAATTTGGTGACGATACTAAAGTTTACCTAACGTAAGTTTTAGAGCCGGCCAATCGGGTCGATGCGCTGTCATGGCCTGTGGGTAAATTCATCCAAAAGATGAGAACCGTTATCTAAACCAGCCTCATCATTTAATTAATCGTAATACGTGTATGCCTGTTAGCCGTGGACAGAATTGGGGATATTAATCTGTTGAATCACGTGGCGTTGGACGACCCAAAAATTCTGCGTTGGGTCAACACATTCTTTTATAAAATTCTGTAAAAAAACCGTTGACCCAATAGGCCCAGATACGTCAGTTTGTGCAGGCCGACGATGACGCCACAATATGTAGTGATTAACGCTCAATAGGCGCATCGGAAGCACAAGAGACAGGCAAACGATTACGACATAGTACTTTTGCTGAATTGCGACTGGATAGTGATCCAGGTTGCGATCGTTTGTTTGTGTTTTTGCAACGGCAGCACGACAGGGTGGGGACAACTGCAATGACAGTTGCGCCTCATATGATGGAAACGCTGAACATGAGGCAGCTAAGATGAAAATTGAACGGAAATTCACTAAAGTCGGGCAAGATGCGTATAGCGATTTGGATTTTGTGACCACAGTGTCGGAAATCCGCAATCCAGATGGGTCTGTGGTTTTTAAA
Source organism: Sulfitobacter sp. (assembly GCA_051251995.1). Classification (GTDB taxonomy): domain Bacteria; phylum Pseudomonadota; class Alphaproteobacteria; order Rhodobacterales; family Rhodobacteraceae; genus Sulfitobacter. The sequence continues at coordinate 33,912 of JBPOFF010000001.1, read as the reverse complement.
CTCGACGATGTTGAAGTTCCGTCAAGCTGGAGCCAAGTGGCCAGCGATGTCATCGCCCAGAAGTATTTCCGCAAAGCTGGCGTGCCAAGCGAGATGAAACGCGTCAAAGAAAAGGGCGTGCCAGAGTTCCTGTGGCGCTCCGTTCCCGTCGAGGGCGCTGTCATGGGCGGTGAAACATCCTCAAAGCAGGTGTTTGACCGTTTGGCAGGCGCATGGGCCTATTGGGGCTGGAAAGGTGGCTATTTCACCACCGAAGAAGACGCACAGGCTTACTACGACGAAATGCGCCACATGTTGGCCAGCCAGCGGGCTGCACCGAATTCCCCACAGTGGTTCAACACCGGTCTGCACTGGGCTTACGGCATTGATGGTCCGGCGCAGGGCCACTATTACGTCGATCACAAGACAGCCAAGCTGACGCGTTCTAAGTCATCATACGAGCATCCACAGCCACACGCCTGCTTTATCCAGTCTGTTGCTGATGATCTGGTGGGTGACGGCGGCATCATGGACCTTTGGGTCCGTGAGGCGCGTCTTTTCAAATATGGGTCCGGCACTGGCACAAACTTTTCATCGCTTCGCGGTGCTGGCGAAAAACTGTCGGGTGGCGGCAAATCATCCGGCCTGATGGGTTTCTTGAAAATCGGTGACCGGGCGGCGGGTGCGATCAAATCCGGTGGCACGACGCGCCGGGCTGCAAAAATGGTGATCGTTGATGCGGATCACCCCGATATTCAGGACTTCATCAACTGGAAAGTCATTGAAGAACAAAAAGTGGCGTCGATCGTCGCGGGTTCCAAAATGCACGAAGAAAAGCTGAACCTGATCTTTGCTGCGATCAAAGCGTGGGATGGGGCAGAGGTCGACGCCTATGACCCGAACACGAATCCACAGCTGAAATCAGCGATCCGCGAAGCCAAAAAGGTCGCGATCCCAGAGACATATGTGAAGCGCGTGTTGGATTATGCCAAGCAGGGCCACACCAGCATCGAATTCCCGACTTACGACACCGATTGGGATTCCGAAGCCTATTCAAGTGTGTCTGGCCAAAACTCCAACAACTCCATCCGTGTGACCAACGCCTTCCTGACCGCCGTTGAAAAAGACGCCGACTGGGAATTGATTGACCGGGTGGACGGCAAAGTCACCAAGACCATCCGCGCTCGCGCGTTGTGGCAACAGGTCGGGCACGCCGCATGGGCCTGTGCCGATCCGGGCATCCAGTACCACGACACTGTGAACGACTGGCACACCTGCCCGGAAGACGGCGCAATTCGCGGCTCAAACCCTTGTTCTGAATACATGTTCTTGGATGATACAGCCTGTAACCTTGCGTCTATGAATCTGCTGACGTTCTTGCAAGACGGCGAATTCCAAGTCGAAGACTATATGCACGCGTCCCGTCTGTGGACTGTAACGCTGGAAATCTCGGTGATGATGGCGCAGTTCCCGTCCAAGGAAATCGCACAGCGCTCATACGACTTCCGCACCTTGGGTCTTGGCTATGCAAACATCGGCGGCTTGCTGATGAACATGGGCTATTCCTATGACAGCAACGAAGGCCGCGCGCTTTGTGGGGCTTTGACGGCGATCATGACGGGCGTTTCTTATGCCACTTCCGCTGAAATGTCAGGCGAATTGGGGCCATTCCCCGGCTATGCCAAGAACGCCGATCACATGAAACGCGTCATTCGCAACCACCGCAACGCAGCCTATGGCGAAAGCAAAGGATACGAGGCCCTGTCGGTAAAGCCAGTGCCATTGGACCACGATAATTGCCCACAGCCCGGCTTGGTTGATGTGGCGATGTCATGCTGGGACGAAGCTCTGAAAATGGGCGAACAGCACGGGTTCCGCAACGCGCAGGTTTCTGTGATTGCCCCAACCGGCACCATCGGTCTGGTGATGGACTGTGACACCACAGGCATTGAGCCTGACTTTGCCTTGGTGAAATTCAAGAAACTTGCGGGTGGTGGCTATTTCAAGATCATCAACCAATCCGTACCGGGTGCCTTGGCCAAGCAGGGCTATGGCTCCGCGCAGATCGAAGAAATCGTCAGCTACGCGGTTGGTCACGGCAGCATAGGCAACGCGCCGGGCATCAACCACACATCCCTGAGGGGCCATGGGTTTGGTGTGGTAGAATTGGCCAAGGTCGACGCCGCATTGGCGCAGGCTTTTGACATTCGCTTTGTGTTCAACCAGTGGACGCTGGGCGAAGAGTTCTGCACACAAGTGCTGGGTATTCCGGCGGACAAGCTGAATGATCCAACCTTTGACCTGCTGAAATCTTTGGGCTTCTCCAAGAAAGACATCGACGCGGCCAACGACCACGTGTGTGGCACCATGACGCTGGAAGGCGCGCCACACCTCAAGGAAGAACACTACAGCATCTTTGACTGCGCCAACCCGTGCGGCAAAAAGGGCAAGCGGTTCTTGGGCGTCAATAGCCACATCACCATGATGGCCGCAGCGCAGTCGTTTATCTCTGGCGCGATCTCCAAGACCATCAACATGCCAAACGATGCAACGATTGAAGACTGCCAAAAGGCCTATGAGTTAAGCTGGTCTTTGGGCATCAAGGCCAATGCGCTGTACCGTGATGGGTCGAAATTGTCACAACCTTTGGCCGCGTCACTGGTAGAAGACGACGATGAGGCAGCGGACATCCTTGAAAGCGGCACGCCGCACGAAAAGGCAACGGTTCTGGCGGAAAAGATCGTCGAAAAGATCATCGTCAAAGAGTTGATCAAATCGCACCGCGAAAAGATGCCTCAGCGCCGCAAGGGCTATACTCAGAAAGCCAACGTGGGGGGGCACAAGGTCTATCTGCGCACAGGTGAGTATGAAGACGGCAAATTGGGTGAGATTTTCATCGACATGCACAAGGAAGGTGCAGGTTTCCGGGCGATGATGAATAACTTTGCCATCGCGGTCAGCGTCGGTCTGCAATACGGCGTGCCGCTCGAAGAATTTGTCGATGCGTTCACCTTCACCAAGTTTGAACCAGCGGGTCTGGTTCAAGGCAACGAGACCATCCGTTCCGCAACCTCGATCCTTGACTATATCTTCCGCGAACTGGCGGTCAGCTATCTGGACCGCACCGACCTTGCGCATGTGCAGCCCGAGGGCCACACATTTGATGACGTCGGCAAAGGTGAGGCCGAAGAAAGCGTTGGGAATGTCAGCGAATTGTCCGAAGTTGCGGCCAGCAAGTCCTTGGAAGTGTTGAGACAAATCAGCTCAACCGGATACTTGCGCAACCGTTTGCCGCAAGAACTGGTGGTGTTGCAAGGCGGTCAGGGCGGTACATCCGCCGCAATGCAGGCCTTTGCACCAGAAGCCGCAGCAGCGGGTGGCGTGGCCGTTGCGATGTCAACAACCACCGCCGTCGCCTCCGGCGCGGTCAGCCTTGATGCCCGCACCAAAGCCAAGATGCAGGGTTACGAGGGCGAGGCCTGCGGGGAATGTGGCAACTACACCTTGGTGCGCAACGGCACCTGCATGAAATGCAACACCTGCGGCGGGACCTCCGGGTGTAGCTAAGAAATACGGTTGGGCGCGTCTGCGTCCAGTCCGTTACCGGGGGCGGGTGCGCTCGCCCCTTGACGACGTTCAGGCCGCAGGCAAAACAATTACCGAGCGGTTAACAAACTGAGCTTGAACGGCGAAACTAGGGGGAACTTCGGTTCCCCCTTTCTTCTTTTCAGAGCGCGGTCTGTTGCCTTACGCGCGGCAATACGTGAGATTGCAAACACATCGCTTAAGGAGATTGCGACATGATACTCTATGGATTGAGCACCTGTTCTCTCTGCCAAAAAGCCCGCAAGGCGTTGGAAGAGGCGGGCAAAGAGGTGCAATTTCGCGATGTGCGTGCTGAGCCGCTGAGCGCGGCAGAACTGACCGAACTGATCGTCGAATTTGGTGACCGTCTGGTGGATCAAAGCACCAATGATTACCGGGGCCTGAATGAGTGGCTCAAAAATTCCGAGGCTGAGGCACAGATTTCGGCCCAACCCAAGGTGATGACGCGCCCGGTCATTCGGGACGGCACCGCGTTTTATCTGGGGTGGGATGAAGCAGTGCAGCAAGCGCTGCTTTAGGGACCAGCCCCCAGTGCCAGGCACCACATGACTTTGACCTTCACGTCATCAACTGACCCGATTTGGAAAACTAACAAACCCGAACTTCGTGCAAGATGCCGCGAAGGTCTCGAAAGAGCCCTCTTCGACCGATGCTGCATGACGTTCCTATGACGGCTAAACCCTTTTTTGTTCTGTTGAAGCCTATGGAAGTGGGTAACATTACAGCTGAAACCGGTTTTCTGCATGTACGATGCTGGGTGTAGCAGGAACAATTGCGGTGCGAGAGTAGACAGACACCTAGAATCAAGAGATTGAAGATGAAACCCGGAGCCTTTTTGTGGAAGTCAGTCACGCGCTGGACGCATTCATCTTAGCCAATTGCGCCGTCGTGATTGCCGCTCTGGTACAGACATCCACCGGCATGGGCTTTGCGATGATCGCTGCCCCGTTACTGGCCCTCGTGAGCATCAACTTCGTGCCGGGGCCGATGTTGTTCATCAATCTCTTTCTGTCGGTCTTTATGCTCGGAGACGGTCGATCCCATGTCGTGCGCCGCGAAATCGCCACGCTCGCCCCAACGATCCTGATCGGGACGTTGATCGGCGCTGCAATCCTCAGCCAGATCCCCAGTGACAGGCTGGCTATCCTGTTCGCGGTTCTCATCCTGCTGGCCGTTGCCATCTCTATCTTTACACGAGCGCTGCCATTCACGACGCGGAACCTCTCAATCTGCGGCGTGGCCGTGGGCGTGATGGGTTCCACTTCGGGGATTCCGGGCGCACCGTTGGTCATCATGTATCAAAACGAGCCTCTGGAAAAAACGCGGCCCACGATGGCGCTGGTCTTCACGTTTTCCTACATCACCTCGCTTTGTGCCCTGGCCTGGGTAGGCGCATTCAATGGTCGGTTGGCACTAGATGGCTTGCTGCTGCTGCCGGGGCTTCTGATCGGCTACGCTCTGGGGCGCTGGCCACGTAGCTTCATGACGCAAAGAATCGGGCGCATTTTGATGCTATCCATTGCTTCCATCGGAGCGGTATTGCTCATAGCAAAATCTATGACTGGCTGACCTCTAAAGCAGACCCTCATTCAACTGCAACGAACGGTAGTAAAGTCCCGGACACCGCACATAGATATGTGGTGCGTTGAACGTCCGCTCTGAGTCAGAATTGCTTGACGTTTGGGCCAATTTTGCATGGTACAGCCTTTTGAAAAGATTCAGAAAATCGGACGCATTGAGTGAAAGGGCCGAGACGTTCCACACCCAGCAGGAACACCTACAACAGCTCCATGACGGATGCCTGTCCCTCTAGCCCCATGTCGACGCGCAGCTTTGCCCGGGCACGGGCCAGCCGTGACATCACTGTGCCAACCGGGACGCCACCACGTGCCGCCAACACGTTCGGGCTGCTTTCACCGGCCAGCACCAATTCCATCAGCGCGGCCTGATCTGCGGGTAGCCGGGCAATCGCTGCGCGCAACTCGGCACAGGCCAGACGGGCAGGGGCGGCGGGGGCGGTTTGGGCCATGTCATCGGCCAGTTCTTCGGTATCGCGCCGGGCGCGCCATTGGCTGCGCGCCAGATTGTGCAGGGTGATCATCGCATAACGATCTGGTTCTTGAATCGTACTATCACCTCGCAAGGCCTGCCAAAGGCGCAGGGCGGTTTCCTGTGCGAGGTCTTCGGCCTCTTCGTCCGTCCGGCATAATCTGCGCGCCCGCGCGCGCAGGCGCGGCAGAATAGGAGAGATTGGGTCTGCTGCTGTTTGGGTCATGGTTTGCCTCATTGTTTTCCCACACCATGCCTGAAATTTTCCATACAACCAGTGAGGGAAATACCGCCGATCTTTGGAAGGGGGCTTTTTGGGCGGGCCTTCGCCCAAGCGGATCACCCCCATCGGCAGGGAGCCGCGTGTAGGCTGTTCGTGCGGCGATGGCAGGGACGCAAACCCCGATTGACCCGTCTGACAGGGTGAAGGCACAGACATGCCTTCGGACAGCAACAACCCTGAAAGGGAGTATCAAGATGACCAACCGTAACAAACTCGCCGCAATCGCCCTCTCCGCGCTTTGCCTGCCTGCCTATGCAATGGGTGCAGGTGCCGCAGAGGTCGATGCCAATGGCGATGGCCTGCTGAGCGTCACAGAAGTGCAGGCGGTCTATCCTGACGTCACCGCAGAGCAGTTTTCAGCAATGGATCTGAATGCGGACGGGGCATTGGATGATGCCGAAGTGCAGGCCGCCACCGAAGCGGGCGTCATGCCAGCGGCCCCTTCTGAAGGATAAAGAATAGGGTCACGGTTGACGCGGCAGCAAGATAGTCCGCCGTGATCCTTGAGAGGCCCGGCATCCCCAGATAGCCGGGCCTCTTTGTTTGGCACCTTAGGCAGGTAGGTGAATGTTGAACTTGGCCCGGATCGTCGCATCCAGTGCTGGATCAAACCGCGCCTTGGCCCGTTCTGCCAAAATCTGATCTTTACGGGCAGTGGCGTTTTCAATCAGGTCTGGTTTGCCCATTTCAGCCCATTCTTTGGGGGACATACGGTTGCCAAGGGTCGGATAGACGTGATCGGCCTCCATCCGGCTGAGCGTCTGATCGGTGCCCAGATAATGACCCGGGCCCCCGATACAGACCTGACGGATTTCCTCTAGCGCTAGTGTGTCATCTGTCACCTCAATGCCGCGCACACAGCGCAGCGCCTGGCCGATGATGTCATTGCCTAAAATCAGGCTTTCGTGGCAAAAGCCAAGCAGGGACGCATGCATGCCCGCCGCCTCATAGACCATGTTCAGTCCAGACAGGCCCGCCATCACGTTGGAACACATCTGTTCCCATCCGGCCTGCATATCGGGCAGTTTGCTATCGGCTATCCCTGCAGCGGCACCGCCCGGAAGATCGTAAAACTTGTGCATCTGTGCGCAGCCCGCTGTCAGCAGCGCCTGTTCACCTGATCCCCCTGTCATCGCGCCACTGCGCAGGTCCAGTCCAAACGGCCAGGTGCCAAAGATCGCCGGTGCACCGGGTTTCACTGCGTTAACATAGACCAGTCCCGCCAGACATTCCGCCGTGGCCTGCACGATTGCACCTGCAACAGTTGAAGGTGCTGTGGCCCCGGCCATGCCCGCTGACAGCAACAGAACAGGAATGCCGCCTTTAATACAGGCTTCCATGACCTCGCAAGATTCAGTGGCAAATTTCATCGGCGGTACGACAAAGCAATTGGAGTTGCTCATAAAGGGCCGTTCGCGCCACTTGTCTTCGCCTCCTGCGATCATATGCAGCATTTCCAATGCGGGGGCGACGATGGAGGCTTCGGAAAATGAAATGCCCACGTGTTTGGTTGTGCCTGAACAGCAGGCGTAAACGGCGTTCACTTCGGATTCCGTCGTGTCGGGAATATCGCGTGCCACCATGGGACGTTGAACAAAATGGATGTTATCAAGCACATCGCAGATGCGCGCCGCGTCGTGCAAATCCTGAATGGTGGATTCGCGGTAATTGCGTCCCAATGCGTCAACCAAATGCACTGCAGCACCCGCGGTGCCATAATGAACACGGTTGCCTGACAGCTCAAGATCCTGTGCCGGGTCACGGCCATACAGGGTGATTGATCGGTTGGCTTTTGCAATCGTTTCCTCAACCAAGGCGCGCGGAAAACGGATGCGGCCATCATCGCCTTGAATGGCACCTGCAGCGGTCAGATAGGCCACGCCAGAGCGCGGCGCATCGGCCAGCCCTATTTGTTCAAGGGCGTCCAGTGCAGCGGTGTGAATACGCTGCACGCCTTCATCGGTCAGTGGCTTATAGGTGCCGCCGTTCATGCCCGCACGAATGGGGCGTAGATGGTCAGCAAGCGGGGCGGCACGGGCCGCACGGCGCGCAGCGCGACCGCCGGTGCGGGCAGGGGTTTGATCTGTCATGAGAGTTTCCAAAATGGAGGAACGTAAAGGGGGTGGGGTGTGTGGTTTAACCCGCCAACGGACCACCACGCGCGGCGCGACCCCGTTCCGCACCGATGGTACGGATCACCAATGTGATAATGCAGATGCAATGTTGCAATGGCGCGCTCTCCTGTACCTGAATGCTGCTAAGAACCAGCGACCCATTCTGTCCCGTTCGCGACGGCAGGTTCCATTTGCGACCTGCATTTGCGTCCCGCGTGGCGATCACGAATTGTATCAGATGGCATGTCTTGGCCGATGATTTGCGGCAAAATCGCAAGGCTTGGCCGATCAGCAACTAAGGTGGTGCTTTTGGTTCAATCACGCACCAAGTCATGCGTTATGGACACGACCTGCACCTATTGCAGGTGTCCGTAACTCTAAAAGGATACAGATATGACACCTCTATCAAGACTTATCGTGCTGGCCCTGACAACAACCACCATGGCAGGTGCCGCGTTCGCGGGCAGCCCGGTTGATACCCCCGCCGAACCCCCTGTCTTTGCACCAGAGACTGTACCTGTGCCGGTCAATACAGGTGGGGATTGGACGGGGTTCTATACTGGTCTGCAACTTGGTTATGCCGATGCAGACAGCGCCACAGGTGCGTTGGACGGCAGCGATACCTCATACGGTTTTCACGCTGGCTATGATTACGACTTTGGCCAGTTCGTATTGGGGGGTGAACTGGATTATGACAAAACAGACATCAGCCTTGGCGGCGGTGCCGGATCAATTGATTCTGTGGCCCGGGCAAAGATCCGCGGCGGCTATGACCTTGGGCGCACGTTGGTGTATGCAACAGCAGGGGCCGCGCGTGCAGACACCTCTGTTGGGGATGAGACCGGACCGTTTGTTGGTGTCGGCGTCGCCTATCAGGTAACAGATCGCTATCTGGTGGGGGCCGAGGTGCTTGAGCACCGCTTTGATGATGTCGGCGGTGTCGCAGGCAATGATATTGATGCCACCACATTAAGCATCCGCGGCTCATACCGCTTCTGAGAAACGGCTTATCCGTTGAATATTGGTAATACCGGGGCATATTACGGCCCCGGTATTTGCCATCAGACACCGCCTAACGTCGGAACCCGCGCCTGCATCACCATTTGCCAGACGCCCCACCGCCGCTGGAGCTGCCGCCACTGAACGAACTTGAGCTGCCCGATGATTGTTTGGAAATGGTGTACTGCGTGCTTTCATCAAGGTCACAATAGGAACATGTCAAACGGCGCAGGCCCAACCCGGTGGCCGATTTGCTGGCTTGGCGCGTGACCTCGCTGTGCGCGCGTAAGCCACCCTTTCGACCGCAGGACGGGCAAGACTTAAAGCGGGTGAAAAAATCGGTCATTTTCCGGCGAAATGCCAGCAGGATCAACGGTATAATCGCCAGAAACAACCAAATTTCCCTGATGCCTCCGGCCTTTGGTTTTTCGGGTGGTGTCGCATTGGCGGCAAAGGGACGGGCAATGGTATCAACGATATCGGTGATGCCTGTTTTGATGCCTTTGGGATAATTGTCATTGCGAAAACTGGGCAGAAAACTGCGGTCTATGACCCATTGCGCGGTATTATCCCATCCACGGCCATAGCCAGACCCCAGCTCAACGCGCATTTCGCGGTCCTCGGCCAGCACCAAGACCAAAATGCCATCATTGCGGTCCTTGTCGCCAATGCCCCATGTGTTGAACAACCCGGTGGCGAAGGTTTCCATGCTTGTGTTGGCGGCATAATCGCTGAGCCGGGGCAGGGTCAGCAGCACCATTTCTACCCCGGTGTCGTGGCGCAGGCTGTCCAATTGTTTGGATATGGCGGCGCGGTCAGCGTCCGTCAGCAGGCCCGCGCTGTCGTTGACGGTGAGTGAGGTATAATCAGGATAGGTCTGTGCCGTCGCAAAGACCGGCAGGATCAAAAATACCAATAGAAAAATGAGGCGACGCATAAAAATCTCCCTTAAATGGGTGGATTCTACCCTGCACCGCCGCTTTTGTCAGCTTATTAACGTTTCCGCGAAGGCGCAGAGCGTTTTCAGCGCCTGTTCAAACGCGACGTCCTCAATGGTCATCGCCACCCGGATGTGTCCCGCCGCCGCCCTGCCAAAGCTTTCGCCCGGCATCACCGCGATGTGGTGGGCATCCAAAAGCGCATTGGCAAAGGCCTCGCCGCTTAACCCGGTGTTGCGCACATCCAGCATCAGATACATCGCGCCCTGTGCAGGCACCAAGGCAACCGCATTTTGCCCGGCAAATACATTTTTGGCGAGGGCACGGCGACGGCGGAAGGGCTCCGCGACTTCGGCCTCCAAAGCTTCGCCCTGGGCCAGCGCAAAGCCTGCCGCGTCCTGAATGAACCCCGGTACGCCATAGGTGGTATGGGTTGCCAGATTGATCAGGTCGGCAATGACGTGCTGTGGCCCGACGATCCAGCCGCAGCGTGATCCGGTCATGGCGTGGGATTTGGACATCGACCCCACCACCAGCGTCCGTTCGGCCATGCTGGGCAGGGCGCGTGGGCTGATATGTTCGCCTTCCCAGACCTGCGTGTCATATACCTCGTCCGAGATCAGCCACAGGTCATTGTCGATGCAGACCTGTGCAATCCCTTCCAGCGTGGCGCGCGAATAGACAACGCCAGTGGGGTTGTTGGGTGAGTTGATCAATAGCGATTTTGCGCCTTTGGCGTGGGCCGCGATATCTTCGGCACGTGGTTGGAATGCGTCCTCAGACCGTGTCTGAATGCACAGAGGTTTGGCGCTGACGCCGCGCAGCGTGCCGGGATAGGTGGCGTAAAACGGATCAAGGTAAAGCGCGGTATCACCGGGATCACAGACTGCCGCATGGGCAGAGAACAGTGCCGATTGGCCGCCGGGCGTGATCATCACGTTGTCCCGGGTGGTGGGCACGCCTGTCCGGTCCTGCACCCGCTGCGCAACAGTATCGCGCAGCGCACTGGTGCCGGGCACCGATGCATAGCCCGTATGACCCGCCATCGCGGCACGGTGCATGTCCTGCAAAATTGGGGCCGCGGTGCGAATGTCATGTTCGCCAATGGTCAGTTCGGTCACGGGGGTGCCATCTGTGATCATTTGACGGGCGCGGTTAAACACGTCCCATCCATCCGATCCACCGCCCAGCAATGTGGCGATGCGCTGTGATGCTTTCATGGTGGGGTCCTCCGAAGTTGTTTGGCGGGCAGGGGCGCAGAGGTCATCTGATTTGTCAATCTGTAGTAAAGCACTGCGCGCGGAAACACTCTTGACCCCATGGCGGCCTGCGGGCTACTCAAGGGGTATGAACACCAACAAATGCATTATCTGCTGTACTATTACCTGCTGAGTTTCTCGCGGGCGTGTTCATGTTGTTTTCATTCTGAGAGATATGTGGCACCCCCGCGCTACCCCTGCGCGAGGACGTTTCCATGACGACGATCAAACTGCACAACACCAAGACCCGCCGCAAAGAGGTCTTTGCCCCGATCAACCCGGATGATGTGCGGATGTATGTCTGTGGCCCCACGGTTTATGACCGCGCCCATATCGGCAACGCGCGCCCGGTGATTGTGTTTGACGTGCTCTATCGGTTGTTGCGGCATGTCTATGGGCCGGACCACGTGACCTATGTGCGCAATTTCACCGATGTGGATGACAAGATCAACGCGCGGGCGGCTGAGTCTGGGCGGTCAATAGGCGACATCACTGCTGAGACCACCCAGTGGTTCTTGGATGATATGGCCGCCGTGGGGGCGTTGGAGCCGTCGATCAAAGACAGCGACCATCAACGCGCCATGCCGCGGGCAACTCAGTACATTCCACAGATGGTTGCGATGATTGAGGATTTGATCGGCAAGGATCACGCCTATGCCGCTGAGGGCCATGTGATGTTCCGGGTGCGGTCGTATAAGGAATATGGCGGTCTGTCAGGACGGTCTGTGGATGACATGATCGCTGGCGCACGGGTAGAGGTCGCCCCCTACAAAGAACACCCGATGGATTTTGTGCTGTGGAAGCCATCAGATGCCGACACGCCGGGATGGGACAGTCCATGGGGTCGCGGCCGTCCCGGTTGGCATATCGAATGTTCTGCAATGTCCTATGAATTGTTGGGCGGCGCGTTTGACATTCATGGCGGCGGTAATGACTTGATGTTCCCGCACCATGAGAACGAGATCGCGCAGTCAAAATGTGCGGGGCATGATTTTGCGAATGTCTGGCTGCACAACGAGATGTTGCAGGTTGAGGGCAAGAAGATGTCCAAGTCGTTGGGGAATTTTTTCACGGTGCGTGATCTGCTGGAGCAGGGGGTGCCGGGAGAGGTTATTCGGTTTGTGATGTTGTCGACGCACTACCGGAAGCCAATGGATTGGACGGAGAAGAAGCGGGAAGAGGCGGAGAAGACGCTGAGGAAGTGGTCTGTTTTGATCAAGGATGTAGATGCGCAACCAAGACCGCCGGTTCAGGTACTACACGCATTGGCTGATGATCTGAACACGCCGCTAGCACTCAAGGAAATGCATGAACTGGCAAAGAATGGTAATGCTCAGGCTCTGAGAAGTGCCTTGGAACTTGTGGGGTTGGATGTAATTTCTAAAGATTCCACAACTATATATGATGACGGCATGAAGCAAAGTCTTGAAACAGCGGATAGGCTAGTCAACGAAATGGAGTCTGCCCGCGCGCGAAAAGACTGGGCGGAATCGGACCGCATAAGAGACTTGTTGAAAAATGCAGGTGTCGCAGTCCAAAATACGCCGCAGGGGATATCCTATTCTTTTGAGTTAGGCTTCGACCCCGCCAAATTGGAAGCTCTCAAATGAGCGCCCCATCCCAAACCCAGAACATCGCCCAACCGCAGGGGGGAGCGAAGCGCCCACCGTCAAACCTTAGGTTTGCCTACGGCAAAACGGGGGTGGTTGGGCGCTGTTCGTGCCAAGTGCACGAACGGGTGTTTGGAAATGCTGTCTCAAACCCAATCATAGGAAGAGGGTGGCCTAAAGCCCACCTTACAGGCGCAAATCGTAAGGTGCAGTACACTGCACCCACCGGGGGACGACCATGAAACAACGCCTCTATCTCTATGACACCACCCTGCGCGACGGGCAACAAACCCAAGGCGTGCAATTCTCCACCGACGAAAAGCGCCGGATTGCCACCGTGCTTGACGCGCTGGGCGTGGATTATATCGAAGGTGGCTGGCCCGGTGCCAATCCCACTGATTCCGCGTTTTTCGATGACGCTCCAACAACCCGCGCCAAGATGACCGCTTTTGGTATGACCAAACGTGCGGGTATGTCGGCAGAGAACGACGATGTGCTGGCGGCGGTTCTCAATGCCAACACCAAGACCGTCTGTCTGGTCGGTAAGACCCACGAATTCCACGTGAAAACCGCGCTGGGCATCACGCTTGATGAAAATACCGACAATATCGCCAAATCCATCGCCCATCTGGTGGCGCAAAAGCGCGAAGCACTGTTTGACGCGGAACATTTCTTTGACGGCTATAAATCCAACCCCGACTACGCTCTGACAGCCATCAAGGCGGCCTATGATGCGGGCGCGCGCTGGATTGTGCTGTGTGACACCAATGGCGGCACCCTGCCTGCCGAAGTCGGGCGCATCACCGCCGACGTCATTGCCGCTGGCATTCCCGGCGACCATCTGGGCATCCACACCCACAACGACACCGAAAACGCGGTGGCCTGTTCGCTGGCTGCCATCGACGCAGGCGCGCGGCAAATTCAAGGGACGTTGAATGGTCTGGGCGAACGTTGTGGCAATGCCAACCTGACGACCCTGATTCCAATTCTGCTGCTCAAGGAACCCTACGCCAGCACCTATGAGACTGGGATCACAATGGAGGCGTTACAGGAGCTGACCCACACCAGCCGGATGCTGGATGAAATCCTCAACCGGGTGTCGATGAAACAGGCGGGCTTTGTCGGCTCCAGTGCCTTTGCCCACAAGGCCGGGTTGCACGCCAGCGCGATCCTGAAAGACCCATCCACCTACGAACATATCGACCCAAGCGTGGTGGGCAATCAGCGCATCATTCCGATGTCAAACCAAGCCGGGCAGTCCAACCTGCGCCGCCGACTGACCAGTGCGGGACTGCAAGTTGAAAAGGGCGACCCGGCGCTGGGCCGCATTTTGGATGTGGTGAAAGAACGTGAGGCGCAGGGTTATTCCTATGATACCGCGCAGGCGAGTTTTGAGCTGCTGGCGCGTGACGTGTTGGGCCAAATGCCAGAACTGTTTGAGGTCAAACGCTACCGGGTCACAGTTGAGCGGCGCAAAAACAAATACAATAAAATGATCAGCCTGTCAGAGGCAGTGGTTGTGGTCAAAGTGGATGGCGAAAAGCGGTTGTCGGTCAGTGAAAGCATGGACGAATACGGCAGTGACCGTGGCCCGGTCAACGCGCTGTCTACGGCGCTGGCCAAGGATTTGGGGCAATACTCCGCGATGCTGGAAGACATGCATCTGGTGGATTTCAAGGTCCGCATCACTCAAGGTGGCACAGAGGCGGTGACCCGCGTGATCATCGACAGCCAAGACGGGCAGGGCAATCGGTGGTCCACTGTGGGGGTCAGCGCCAACATAGTGGATGCCTCGTTTGAGGCGCTGTTGGACGCAATTCGCTGGAAATTGATCCGCGACAGAGCGGTAAAGGCAACATGATACCCTTTATTCTAAAATTTGCAGTTGCTTCATTACTGGTCACTGGCACCATCGCGCTGGGGTTGATTTTCACCCAATATCCAAAAGAACTGCCGCCGGGCGAAGGGCTGGATTTCACCAAAACCCTTGCTGGTGCCGCTGAGGAGCCGCAGCCGCAAACAGCCATAAAAATGCGTGATGGGTATGCGGCGCAGGTGCGGCTTTATCCATCGTCAAAAGCAGGCGCGCCGCTGCTGGTTTTGATCCATGGGTCGGGCTGGCATGGGATGCAGTTTGATGCCCTTGCCCGGACATTAAGTGCCGGGGCCGATGTGGTTATCCCTGATCTGCGTGGCCATGGGTTCAAACCCGGTGTGCGGGGCGATATCAGCTATATCAACCAATACGAAGACGACCTTGCTGATCTGATCACCTCGCAACAAAAGCCGGGCCAAAAGGTTGTATTGCTGGGGCACTCATCTGGTGGCGGTCTTATCGTGCGCTTTGCGGGCGGCACACATGGCGCGATGATGGACGCGGCGGTCCTGTTGGCCCCCTATCTGAAATACAATGCCCCGACGACACGGGCCAATTCAGGCGGTTGGTCGCAGCCCTTGACCCGGCGGATCATCGGGCTGAGCATGCTGAACACCTTTGGCATCACCGCACTTAACCACCTGCCAATCCTGCAACTTCGCATGCCTCAGGCCGTGTTGGACGGACCCTTGGGCGACACGGCGACCACAGAATATTCCTACCGCCTGAACACTGGGTTTGCGCCACGCAGTGATTATCTCAAAGATGTGGCGGCCTTGCCGCGCTTTGTACTGATCGCCGGGGCAGATGACGAGGCTTTTGATGCTGCACAATATGCCCCAACCTTGTCAGAGGTGACGGACAAGGGCAGCTACATCATCGTGGACGGCGTGCGTCACCTCGATATTGTCGATGCCCCTGAAACTGCACGCGCTATTGAAAGCCTGATCCATGACCTCTGATGTGCCTGCCAACGTGGCAATGACTGCCTTTTTCACCCTGCACCGTGATTTGCCCCGCGAAGGGCCAGGCGAAGCGGCGGATGTGGCATGGGCCGCGTCCACGATTGGTCTGGCGGCAAACGCGCAGATTGCGGATATTGCCTGTGGTCCCGGCGCGGATATCGCAGCCCTGCTGACCGCGGCACCGCAGGGCCATGTCACTGCTTTAGACAAGACCGCGCATTTTGTGGATGCCGCGCGGGCCCTGTGGGCGGATGATCCGCGTGCAACAGTGCTGAGGGCTGATATGGCGCGGGTGATGAACACCTATGACATGATATGGTGTGCCGGCGCGGTCTATTTTCTGGGGGTAACAGAGGCACTGAGAAACTGGCGCAGGTCGTTGAACAACGGTGGCGTTGTGGCGTTTTCCGAACCTTGCTGGTTTACCGATGACCGATCCCCGCAGGCCATTACGAATTGGGCGGATTATCCGGCGATGAGCACCGCAGCAGGCATTGCGGCCCGGGTCGATGTGGCGGGGTATAAAGTGATTGCGACCCGGCAGTTGTCTGATCAGGCATGGGAGAACTATTACGCACCGCTTGACGCGCGTATCGCTGACCTGCGGCCAAATGCGGATGAGGCCCTTTTGGCGGTGCTGGATGAGGCAGAGGCAGAGGCTGCCGCATGGCGCGCGCACCGTGATGAATTTGGCTATCTGCTGACCATTGCGCGGCCAAAGTGAACTTTGATGCAGATATCAACGGCTGTGCGGCACTGGTAGAACGCGCCGATCCTTTGCGGTTTCGCACCGCAATGGCAGCCCCGGTGGCGGCGCGCAAACTGCTGTTCCCGCTTTATGCGTTTAACGTCGAGGTGGCCCGCGCGCCGTGGGTAACGCAAGAGCCGATGATCGCCGAAATGCGCCTGCAATGGTGGCGAGATGTTTGTGAGGAGATCGCAGAAGGCCATCCCGTACGGCGGCACGAGGTATCCACGCCCTTGTCAACCATCATTGGTGCCGGGGATGCGCTATTGTTGGATGAGCTTGTTGCCGCAAGGCGTTGGGATATTTATAAAGATGCCTTTGAAGACGCGGATCACTTTGACCGCTATATTGACCAAACCTCCGGGCATCTGACATGGGTGGTGGCGCGTAATTTGGGGCGTGCTGACGAGGGCGTGGTGCGGGATGCGGCTTATGCCACAGGTGTTGCCGCATGGTTGCGCGCGATCCCGGAGCTTGAGGCACAGGGCCGGGTGCCGTTGTTGGATGGCACGCTGCAAGGGGTGGTTGATCTGGCGACGCGGGCGCTGGATCGTCTGCAAGCGGCGCGTGCGGCACGCAACAAAGTCTGTGCCAAAGCGCGCGTTGCATTGCTGCATGTCGGACCTGCCGATGTAACATTGCGTGACGCGATCAAAGATCCGATGGCTGTGAGCGCGGGGGGCCTGCCTGATCCGGTCCAATCTGATGGACTGCGGCTGGCCTACCGGGCGTTTACCGGGCGTTGGTAGCTTTAGGGTGTCGCCGTTTTAGGCAGCATCACCAGCCAGATCAATGACCCACCTGCCAGCGCTAAAAACGGCACCATCGCCATGTTTACAGCCGTCCAACCTTCAATCGCTGTGCCACCTGAACAATTCATCAACCCACCAGATGCCAGTGACGCCATGGTCACACCGCCAAACACCAACAGGTCATTAAGCCCCTGCATCCGTCCGCGTTCGTGTGGTTCATGTGCGCCCGTCAGCATGGTGGTGGCCCCGATAAAGCCAAAGTTCCAGCCAAGGCCCAGCAAGATCAGCGCGACATAAAAATTACCAAGCGCCACGCCCTGCATCGCGACAACGCCCGCCACAGCCAGAATAGCGAGACCAAGACCCATGATTTTTTCCACGCCAAAGCGGGCGATCAGATGACCGGTGAAGAACGACGGGCCAAACATCGCCAGCACATGGCCGGTGACAATGTTAGAGGCATCCGCCACCTGAAACCCGCAGCCCACTACGGCCAGCGGCGTCGAGGTCATCACGAGGTTCATCAAAGCATAAGACACCATCGCACAGATCACCGCGACGGCGATTCGCGGGGTGCGCAGCAGTTCACTCAAACTGCGCCCGCGTGGTGCATCAATGGTCGCGACGGGTGGTTTGGGGATGTCGAGGAAGTAAAACAACATCATCCCCAGCACATTCAGCGTCATTGCCGCCATATAAACCGGGAAAAACCGCATGACATCAGCCACACCGCTGTTGGTCAAATAGGCTACCAGTTGCGGTCCGATGATCGCTGAGACCAGCCCGCTGGCCATGACAAAGGAAATCGCCTTGGGCCTGAAGGCATCTGACGCGGTGTCAGTGGCGGCAAAGCGGAAAAAGCCCTGCGATGACATATAGATGCCCGTCATGTAGCTGCCGAAAAGGAAAACCCAGAAATTGGTGATGGTCAGTGCATAGGCACAGATCATCGCCCCGACCAACCCGCCCATGGCCCCGATCACAAACCCCGCACGACGCCCCCAACGTTGCATCACACCGCTCAGCCATGGGGCCGTGGTCATCGAGCCGAAAACGATCATGGAAATCGGCAAGGTGGCAAGGCAGACGTTGGGTGAAAGTTGTTGGCCCGCAAGGCCGCCAATCACAAATATCATGGTGATCTGGCTGCCCAGAAATGCCTGTGCGGCCACCAATACAGCCACGTTGCGCTTGGCGCGGGTGTCGTCAATCATCACATTATTCCGTCTATTGCCGCCAAGGGGTATCGCCGCAGTGGGGTGGGGGCAACCCCTTGCACAATTCCAAATGCTGGCCTTAAGTCAGCGGTATGAAAAGCGGCATGACATTGATGATCCTTGCAGGCAGTGCTGAGGCGCGGGTGCTGGGGGAAAGGGCCATGAAAATGGGTGCGCATGTGCGTGCGCTGGTGTCAGAACCGCCGCGCGGGGCCAAACCGATGCCAATGCCTTGCACTTTGTTGCCTTTTGATGATGTCGATGCGGTGATGGCACAGATGCGGGGCTGTGACGCCGTGCTGGATGCCAGCCATGGTTTTGACGCTGTGATGTCACGGGTCGGGTTTGAAGCGGCACAGAGGTTGGGCGCGCCGTTTATGGCCTATGTGCGTCCGTTGTGGACAGTGCCCGCTGGCGTTGATTGGCATGCGGCACCGGATGTGCCCGCCGCAATGCCTTTGATCGCGCCCGGCGCGCGGGTGTTTTCGGCCAACGGTTGGGCGAGCTTACCGGATTTTGCCGCATTCCCCGGCGCGCGGTTGCTGTTGCGCCAAACCCACGCGCATCCGCGCACACCGCCGTTTGATTTTATTGAACTGATCTTTGGGGAGCCGCCGTTCACGGTTGAGAGTGAAATTGCGCTGTTTTGTGCATTAAGCGCGGACACGTTGATCTGTCGCAACCTTGGTGGACAGGCCAGCAGGCCCAAACTGGACGCAGCGCAGACGCTGTCGATGAAAGTCATTTTGATTGACCGGCCGCCTTTGCCAAAAGAGGTTGAGGTGACCGATGATCTGGATGCCGCTTTGGCTTGGATTGCAGCCCAATGAAGACACTGGGCCGGATCATCAAAAACCCCATTGACGTGCGACAGGGGGCCGCATTTCTGGCCAAAACAGACCCGCGTTTTGCGATGCTGTTGGAGCAAACTGGCCCGTTGCCGTTGCGCTTAAAACCGCAAGGCTTTAACGCATTGCTTGAGATCATCGTCAGTCAACAGGTCAGCGTCGCATCTGCTGACGCGATCCGCGCCCGGATGGGGGACGCGGGGCTGATCAATGTGGCCGCCGTCCGCGCGGCGGGGAACGCGGGGCTGCGCGCTGCGGGTCTAAGCCGCCCCAAGGCGCGATATGCGCTGGCACTGGCAGATGCCGAGATTGACTATAACGGGCTGCGCCAGATGACCGATGATGCGGTGATTGCGCGCCTTTGCGAGGTGCCTGGGATCGGCCCGTGGACGGCGCAAATCTATGTGATGTTCTGCATGGGGCGGGCGGATATGTTCCCACCCGGTGATCTGGCCCTGCAAGAGGCGGCAAAGGTTCTGTTTGATCTGCCTGCGCGTCCAATGGCGGCTGAGCTGGAGGCGATGTCGCAGGCGTGGTCGCCATGGCGGTCGGTTGCGGCCCGTGCGCTCTTTGCCTACTATCGTATTGTAAAACAAAGGGAAGGTCTGGGATGACACGGGTATTGAATGCGGAACGGCGCGCGCCGGTATCAGGTGAAACACGATCGGTTGTGGTGTTTCTGCATGGGTACGGGGCCAATGGTGCCGACCTTTTGGGGTTGGCTGATCCTTTGGGGGAACATTTGCCAGACACGTTGTTTGTGGCACCGGACGCACCCGAAGCCTGCGCCGGGGCCCCGATGGGGTTTCAGTGGTTTCCGATCCCTTGGATTGATAATTCCTCCGAAGAGGAATCTGAGCGCGGCATGATGCAGGCTGTGGACGATCTGAACGCGTTCCTTGATGCGCTGATGGTGGACGAAGACGTGCTGCCCGAACAGGTGGTACTGTTTGGATTTTCCCAAGGCACAATGATGGCGCTGCATGTGGCCCCGCGCCGCGAAGACGCGGTGGCGGGTGTTGTGGCGTTTTCCGGCCGGTTGCTTGCCCCTGAATCCCTGATCGACGAAGCGCGGGTCAAACCGCCGATCTTGCTGGTGCACGGCGATCAGGATGACGTTGTGCCGCCCCAATCACTGCCGCAAGCCGCCGAAGCCTTGCAAGAGGCCGGGTTCACGGATGTCTTTGCCCATATCATGAAAGGCACGGGCCACGGCATTGCGCCAGATGGGTTAAGCGTGTCGTTGGCATTCATGCGGGATAAATTGGGGCTGTAAGGTTGGTACGGCCCGCATGCGCTAAATTCTCAAGGTGATGAGAGAGACCTGAACCGCAGTTCTGCTGGCCCGACATCTTGTGCCGAACCTTACACTTGCCTGTTACAAACCACGAGATATAGTCAACTCAAACGGGCAGAGGACGCAGGCGTGATGAACGGCGATTTCAGAACCGAATTTACCAGAGCGCCGGGCGGGCTGAAGCATCGGCCTGCGCTGGTGCTGAATGCGGACTACCGCCCGCTGAGTTATTACCCCTTGTCGTTGTGGCCTTGGCAAGAGGCGATCAAGGCCAAATGGCTGGACCGGGTTGATATCGTCGCGGAATATGACGATGTGGTGCGCAGCCCGTCGACGGTGATCAAAATACCGTCGGTGGTGGTGCTGAAAGACTATGTGAAACCTCAAAAGCGCGTGGCCTTCACGCGCTTTAATTTATTTCTACGGGATGAATTTTGCTGCCAATACTGCGGTGCACGCGGTGATTTGACCTTTGATCATGTGGTGCCACGGGCCTCGGGCGGGATTACGTCTTGGCAAAACGTTGTGGCGGCATGCAGCCCTTGTAACCTGCGCAAAGGGTCCAAGGCGTTGCATCAAACCGGATTCCAGTTGCGCAAACCGCCGCGGCAACCGAGGGCCGAAGAGTTGCGCAATATGGGCCGCAAATTTCCGCCAAACCATTTGCACGAAAGCTGGATGGATTTTCTGTATTGGGATGCAGAATTACAGGCGTGAGCCTGCAATTTGGTGGGTGTCAGTCGTCTTTTCCTTCTTGTGGAAAAGGCGATGAGAACCAAAACCCCACGTCTGGAAATCACTTCTCGGCCCAGTGTTTTTTACTCTAAAAATCCAATTCAACCCAAACTGGTACGTGGTCTGATGGTTTTTCCCCAGCCCGCACGTTTTTGTCGATCTGGCAATCGCGCAGCATGTCGGCGCAAAGGGGCGACAGCAGAAAATGGTCAATGCGTATGCCGTTGTTTCGGTTCCACGCACCCGCCTGATAGTCCCAAAAGCTGTAGTGTCCCGACCCTTGCGTGCGGGCGCGGAAGGCTTCCGTCAGGCCAAGGTTTAGAAGTCTGCGCCATGCAGCACGCGATTCAGGGCGGAACAGCGCATCTTCGCGCCATGCATCTGGGCTGGCTGCGTCTTCGGCCTGCGGGATGATGTTGTAATCCCCGGCCATCAGAAACGGGATTTCGTCGGCCAACAACGCCTCGGCGCGGGCTTGCAACCGTGCCATCCAGTCCAATTTATAAGCGTATTTGCCGCCGGGAACCGGTGTGCCGTCGCTTTGCAGCTCAACCGGATTGCCGTTGGGCAGATAAAGCCCGCAAATTCGCAGAGCGTCTTTGTCGCCCACCACGGTTGCCTCGATCCAGCGGGCCTGTTCGTCACTGTCATCACCGGGTAACCCGCGCGTGACGTCCTCCAATGGGTGCTTTGACAAGATCGCAACACCGTTAAACGACTTTTGACCGTGGGTTTCGACGTTATAGCCGCGCTCTTCGAATATCTCGGTGGGAAAGCTTTCATCGACCGATTTGATCTCTTGTAACAAGACAACATCCGGCTGCGCGTCATCCAGCCAAGCGGGCAGGGCCTCGCTGCGGGCTTTGATGCCATTGATGTTAAAGGTGGCGATTTTCATATGTGTGTCCCCCCGGTTTCGACCTTTGCTATCACGTAAAGTGGCTGGTGGGGCAAGGGCAAGCTGTCACTCGGTATGCGTGATTCGGATTCGCATCGCTCCCCCATAGCGTGATCTGGAGGTGTTTATCGGTGAGAACACTCAAATTTACTGCATGTGGATAAGAAAATTTTCACCTGTGGATAGATGAAAATTCCATCATGGCGAGAAATGTCTGGCCCGGCGGGGTCTGTGGATAAAGGGCATTGTTCCGAGTGTACCCAAAATAATTCTGTTGGCAGATATCTTTAAACGGGCAAGCGTTAACGCACTGCAACCTAAACTTGAAAACTTGAAGGTAGGACACGATTATGACAGCACTTGCGCACCTCGAAAATTTTTCAACATCAGTATTTGAAACAACCGAAACCAACGCTTTGGACGGCTCCGGGTTGGAGATGTTTACAACCGGCCTGGCAGCACAGTCTTCCGACATGATGACCGGTGACGGCATTGATTTGTTCACCACTAGCTGCGTGGATGGTCCTGCTGAATTTTCTGCACTCGCAGGCGAAGGTGTGCATATGTTCACCACCAGCTGCATCACCTCTGACAGCTCAATGGATGGCGGCAGCAAAGTCGCTTTGTTCACGACAAGCTGCTGATTTATCTAAGTTTGTTACAGGCCCAGCGGCTTTCGCTGGGCCTAAGAACACCTAAACTGCTATTTGAGCGGAGCGCATATGACCAACGTGATATCCTTTAATCTTTCCGCGCGTATGACCCTTGCAACCCGCCAGTGCCGTTTGATTTCCGGCTTTGCCGATCACCGCCGATCCAAGGATGATGTGTTTTGGTTAAAGGAAAATGCAGAGGTTCTGGGCATTTTGTCGTCCATGGATACGCCTCTTGGGTCAGAGGCGCTGTTACCCTTTCAATCGTTCTACGACCAGATTGAAGCACGTCTGCGGTTTTTCCCACAATACTACCGGTTTTTGATTTCCATCTGTCTGGACCTCGAAGATTTGGGGATGCCCGGCGATACGGGCAGCACCTTGTGCGCTTGGGCCGCTGAGGTGGGTTTGGCAGAAGCTGAACTGTCGGATCTACAACGCGCCGAGGCGCGGCGGTTGTTGGCGCGGCGCAGGGCAGCGACTGCGAAAGACGCGTCACTGGATGCGCGTCTGCACCAATTTATCAATCGGTCAGAAACCTTCACACTGCCCAACAAAAAGGCTGCCTATGAGCTGACCCATATTGTTTTTTACTTGTCTGAATATGGCAAACGCGATCCGGGCGTCTCGGGCCAAGCCGTGCTGAGCCTTGAGTATGCTGGTCTGCTCGCCTTTCTGGATCAAAACGTTGATCTGCTGGCCGAAGTGTGCGCCGCATTACGCTTTGCTGGGCAAACGCCAAGCCCGATCTGGGAAAGGTCCGTGTTAGCCGCCCACGAAGGGTGCCGGATTGTTGCGGAGCAAGATGGCAGTTTAAACGATCATTATCACGAATATCTTGTCACCGGATGGGCCGCCCATGTGGCGGGCGTACAAGCCTTTAACGCGGATGTACCAGAAGGCGCGGTGCGGTTCGCGCGGTCTTCTGTTTCAACCGGGGCATTGCGGATGATTTCGGAACGGATGTTTGCGTTGGGTGAAACACGGAGCGGCGATTGGCACCAAATGCGTGCCGAGGTTGCGCCTTATCTTGGCCCGGATGGTCACGAGGTCTTGGCAAGCGCCGAACAATCATCCGACAAGTTTGATGCATTCTTTGAAGGGTTTGCCCGCGCAGGTCGCGTTTGCGCTTGAAAACCGGGGTAAGGTGAAATTACATCGAAAACGAGGTGCCGCAGCCGCAAGCCGAAGTTGCATTCGGGTTCTCGATGACAAAACGCGCGCCAATCAGCTCTTCGGAAAAATCAATCACTGCATTGGCGAGAAACGGCAAAGATATGGCATCAACCACGACTTTTTGCCCTGATCCTTCTAGGATCAGATCGTCGCTTTTTGGCTCATCAAGCGCAATTTCATATTGAAAGCCCGAACATCCGCCGCCTTCCACGGCAACGCGCAGGGCCTTGCCATCTCCGGCCGCGCCGATCTCTGCAAGGCGCTCAAAGGCGCGTGATGTCACTTTTGGTGGCAAATTCATGGGTTTGGCTCCGCGGCACTCGGTTTCAATCCGTCGTTGACTACAATATAGAAGTCCACAGGACAGGCTACAAGGACCAGCCGCAATGCGCGCAACTTTTGCCTCTGATCCCAAGACCAGCACGGGACGGCTGTTTTGGGAGGAGGAAAGCACCTTTCGATCCTGCTTTCAGCGGGACCGGGACAGGATCATTCACGCCAGTGCCTTTCGGCGGCTTAAGCACAAAACGCAAGTTTTTGTGGAGCATGAGGGCGATTATTACCGTACGCGGCTGACCCATTCGATTGAGGTGGCGCAGGTGGCGCGCACGATTGCCGGTGCCTTGGGGTTAAACGGTGAACTGACCGAGGCCGTCGCCCTGGCGCATGATCTGGGTCACACGCCGTTTGGCCATACCGGCGAAGACGCGCTGCATGCGTTGATGGCCCCCTACGGCGGTTTTGATCACAATGCGCAGGCCATTAAAATCGTGACCTCGCTTGAACGTCACTATGCAGAATTCGATGGGTTGAACTTGACGTGGGAGACATTGGAAGGAATCGCAAAGCATAACGGGCCGGTTTTGGGCGATCTGCCACATGCGCTGGCAGGGTATAATGCGCGGCACGACCTTGAATTGCACACCCATGCCGGGGCTGAGGCGCAGGTCGCCGCGCTTTCCGATGATATTGCCTATAACAATCATGATCTACACGACGGCCTGCGCGCTGGCCTGTTTACCGAGGCGGAGATTGCGGAGTTGCCGTTGATCGGAGACGCCTACGCGCGGGTTGATGCGCTGTATCCGCAAACAGATTCCTATCGTCGTCGCCACGAAGCCTTGCGCCGGGTGTTTGGGGTGATGGTCAGTGATGTCATTGAAACCTCTGCTGAAATGTTGGCGGGGGCAGGTGCGCAGTCTGCGGCGGATATTCGGCATCTTGGCCGACCGATCATTCGGTTTTCCGACCAAATGTGGTGCGATCTGCGCGAAATCCGCAGTTTCCTGTTCCAGCGCATGTACCGCGCCGCATCCGTGATGGAAAAACGCGCTGAGGTCACACAGGTCGTCGAAGACCTGTTTCCGCTGTTTTTGCAAAACCCTGATCTTTTACCGCGCCATTGGGCCCGCCAGATTGATGAAGCTGCTAAGGACCGCACGGCACTGGCACGGATGGTTGCCGATTACATTGCGGGTATGACAGACCGGTTTGCCCTGCAAGAACACACGCGTTTAATCACAAAAGCGTAGAAAGCTTCTTTTTTTGGCGAACTCGTGTTAACGGATTGTTAACTTGTTTTGGTTTGCATCGTTGTCATTAGTCGTTTCCAGTTCTGCCGCCACCATTTTGGTTCTTTCCGCCTGCCAACATCCCGGTTCGCAGATCGCTCAGGCGTTTGCGGATACGGATGCGCGGGTGATCGTGATGGGCGGCGATGCGGCGGGCTTGGCGCAGATTGCCGCAGGGTCGCCAGAACGGATTGAGCCGCTTTTTATCCAAGGTGGCCAGATTGAAGGGTTGCGGTTGCTTGATCGCGCTTGGGGGAAAGAGCCTGTTGATCTGGTGGTCAACCTAATGCCTTTGGCTTATCCGCATCATATCTCCGAACAGATGCGCGCCCTGTCGACAATCATGCAGACCTTTGGTCGCGGGTTGTTTGCGGGCAGGGGGGCTTTGGTAAGTGTCGCCGCTGCGCCAAATGATCCGCTGGCCTTGGTTGAACAGGGCATGGTTGCATCGCTGGTCACGGCAGGCGCGGCACTGGGTGATGCGGTGGCACCAAAAGCGATACGGGTCCACACAGTTGTGGTGCCGAAATCCACCCCAGAGCGGGCACTGGACACACTGCTGTTTTTGGGCCGATCATCATCGCGCCACATCAAGAGTGCCAAGTTTGATCTGACCTAGCGGTCTTATGTCCTTACCGTCGATTGACTGCATTTGTCCAAGTGATACATGGGCTGTGAACAAGGAATATTGACATGAACCTCTTTGCTGAAATCCGCACGCTGATCATCGCGACGCTAGAAGATATGGTGACCAAAGGCGACTTGCCCGCTGGTCTGAACATGAACGGGATCACCACAGAACCGCCACGCGACACCGCGCACGGCGATATGGCAACAAATGCGGCGATGGTTTTGGCGAAATCAGCAGGGATGAAGCCACGCGATATCGCGGAAAAACTGGCGGTACTATTGACCAATGATCCACGCATCACCGCGGCGGATGTGGCGGGGCCGGGTTTTTTGAACCTGCGGCTTGCAGCGTCTGAATGGCAGGGCATTGTTGCGGCGGTTTTGGCGCAGGGCACCGATTTTGGTCGGGCGGCACTGGGGCAGGGACAAAAAGTTAACGTTGAATATGTCTCAGCCAATCCAACCGGGCCGTTGCACGTGGGTCATACACGTGGTGCGGTTTTTGGCGATGCATTGGCCAGCTTGCTGGACTACGCGGGCTGGAATGTGACGCGCGAATATTACATCAACGACGGCGGCGCGCAGGTCGATGTCTTGGCGCGTTCCGTTTTCAACCGCTATCTTGAAGCACATGACCTGAGCGTCGATTGGCCCGAAGGGACCTATCCTGGTGATTACCTGATTGAGGTTGGCGAAGCGCTAAAGACAAAGGTTGGTGATGCCTATGTCGACAAGGATGAAGATGTCTGGCTGGCTGATGTGCGTGAATTTGCAACGGATGCAATGATGGAACTCATCCGCAGTGACCTGAAGGCGCTTGGCGTTGAGATGGACGTGTTTTATTCGGAAAAGTCGCTGTATGGCACCGGCCGGATCGAAGCAGCAATTGCTGATCTGAAATCCAAGGGCCTGATCTATGAGGGCACGTTGGAGCCGCCAAAAGGCAAATTGCCCGAAGATTGGGAACCGCGCATTCAGACCTTGTTCAAATCGACGGAACACGGCGATGATGTGGACCGCCCGGTGATGAAATCCGATGGCGGTTGGACCTATTTTGCCCCCGATATTGCCTATCACTATGACAAGGTACAGCGCGGCTTTGACGCGCTTATTGACGTGTTTGGGGCCGATCATGGTGGCTATGTCAAACGGATGAAAGCTGCTGTTTCGGCACTGTCGGGTGGCACTGTGCCACTGGATATCAAGCTGACGCAACTGGTGAAACTGTTCAAAAATGGTGAGCCGTTCAAAATGTCGAAACGGGCAGGGACCTTTGTGACCCTGCGCGATGTGGTGGATCTGGTTGGTGCGGATGTGACGCGGTTTGTCATGTTGACCCGCAAAAACGACGCGATGCTGGATTTTGATTTTGACAAAGTGTTGGAACAAAGCCGCGATAACCCCGTGTTTTATGTGCAATATGCCCATGCGCGGGTGGCATCGGTGTTGCGTAAAGCGGCCGCTGCCGGGATTGCGGTGGATGATGCGGCACTCAAAAGTGCGGACCTCAGCATGCTGGACCACGAAGCGGAGTTGAAATTGCTGCAAAAGCTGGCGGAATGGCCACGTTTGGTGGAAACCGCAGCGCGTTCACATGAACCGCACCGGATCGCTTTTTATCTTTATGAAGTGGCGGGTGAATTGCACGGGTTATGGAACCGGGGCAACGATGTGACCTCGCTGCGCTTCATTCAAGAAGACGCGCCAGAGATATCTCAGGCAAAAATTGCGCTTGCACATGCCACGGCGATTGTAATTGCGGCGGGTCTTGGTATTCTGGGGGTCACTCCGGCGCAAGAGATGCGGTAACCGCACGCGCGCTGTAACAGGCAAACCCAAAGATAGACCCGCAGGGCAATGAACCCGTGTGGGCAGCGAGGCAGCAATGGCAGATTTCACATCCTCCCCGATGGCGGGGGGCTACGGCTCTGATTCAGGCGACGCATACAGTGTTGCGACCCCTTCTAACAAGCTGACAACATTGACAAACCTTGCTGGTGCGGCGGTATCGCTCGCGCTGGTGGTGGGTATTGGCGTCTGGGGGTACAAGCTGTTGGTGCGTGACGTCAGTGGCATTCCAGTGGTTCGTGCTGCGGCTGGCGAAATGCGTGTCCGTCCCGAAGATCCGGGTGGCGAATTGGCCCAACATCAAGGCCTGTCTGTGAATGTCATTGCCGCACATGGTACTGCTGGAAAACCCGCAGATCAGCTGCGATTGGCCCCGCGCCCGGTTGAATTGACCGAAGAAGATCAGGTTACTCAGGTCACGATGGTTGCACCTGCGCCACAGGATGGTTTGCCCCAGAACCTGCCTACACCAGAACCCTTGGACGTTGCCGCCGCTTTGGAATCCGGCAATGTGGATGCGGTGATCGCCCAATTAACAGATGGTGTTGCGCCGTTGACGGAACTGAGCGTGGACGCAGAAGAGGTTGCCGCCACTGTCGCTGCTGAGGTTGCAGAGGCGGTTGTGCAGAAAACGGCATCTGCTGGTATTGATGCGCCCGGTGTGCGTCGGTCTTTGCGCCCGAAACGCCGCCCGGTTGGCGCGCAGGCGATGCTGGTAAATGCATCGTTGAATACATCTTCCGCCACGCCGAAAACTGCTGAGGTTGACGCAAGCACCCTGCCTGCGGGAACGCGCCTAGCCCAGCTTGGTGCCTTTGACAGCCCCGAAGTGGCCCGCGAGCAATGGGACATCCTGCAACGCCGCTTTGACGCGTTTTTGGGTGATAAACAGCGGATCATTCAAAAAGCAACCAGCGGTGGACGGGTGTTTTACCGTCTGCGCGCCATGGGCTTTCAGGACATTGCAGATGCGCGCCGTTTCTGCGCTGCCCTTGTGGCCGAAAACGCTGATTGTATCCCGGTTGTGACGCGCTGATGCGCCGCTTTGGGGCAACGATATTGGACGCCACGGGCCAGCGTCTGACAGCGGATGAAAAGGCGTTCTTTCGCGATGCCAATCCGTTTGGTTTCATCCTGTTTGCCCGAAATATCGACAATCCTGATCAGGTTCGCGCCTTGTGCGATGATCTGCGCGAGGCCGCAGGCCATGACGCGATAATTACCATTGATCAAGAAGGCGGACGTGTTCAGCGGATGCGCGCGCCGCATTGGCGTGAATGGTTGCCGCCACTTGATTTTGTGGCCATCGCTGGAGAGTGCGCCGAGGAGGCGATGACTCTGAAATATCGGATCATCGCGGATGAGTTGCGCAGCGTCGGCATCGACAGCAACTGCGCGCCGATGGTGGATGTTGCCGGTCCCGCCACCCACGAATTTTTGCGCAACCGTTGCTATGGCAGTGATCCATCACGCGTTGCGGCGATGGGCCGTGCAGCTGCCAACGGGATGTTGGCGGGTGGCGTTTTGCCCGTGGTCAAACACATGCCGGGCCATGGCCGGGCCACGATGGACAGCCATTTTGATTTGCCGCGTGTTGATGCGGCGCGCAGCGATCTGGATGTGCTGGATTTCGCACCGTTCAAAGCATTGAATGATTTGCCGATGGGGATGACCGCGCACCTCGTCTATGACGTGATTGATCCGCATCCCGCGACTCTATCGCCTAAGGTGATGCGGTTGATCCGCAACGATATCGGCTTTGATAACCTGATCATGACGGATGATATTTCGATGAAAGCGCTCAGCGGCACACCTGCTGAGAATGCAAAAGGGGCACTTGCCGCCGGATGTGACGTGGTATTGTACTGCAATGCCCCGCTTGAGGACCGCCGACAGGTTGCTGAGGCCGCAGGCGAGATGAGCGACGCCGCACAGACCCGCGCAATCCGTGCCTTGTCTATGCGTAAAACCCCCGAGGATATTGACATTTCTGCCCTAGACGCCCAGCTTGAGGCGCTTTTGGGCGGGGCGGGACATGGCTGAAACCACATTTGAAGAAGATCCCGTTTCTGTCGCAGAACGGATGGCCGCAGAGGCGCTGATTGTTGACGTTGAAGGGTTTGAAGGGCCGCTTGACCTGCTTTTGACGCTCAGCCGTACCCAAAAGGTCGATTTGCGCAAGATTTCGGTCCTGCAATTGGCGCGGCAATATCTGACATTTGTTGAAAAAGCCAAAGCCCTGCGGCTGGAATTGGCGGCGGATTATCTGGTGATGGCGGCGTGGCTGGCGTTTTTGAAATCCCGCCTATTGCTGCCCCCGGACCCGACCGAGGATGGCCCGTCAGGTGAGGAACTGGCCGCACATCTGGCCTTTCAATTGGAACGTTTGCAGGCGATGCGCGATGTTGCAGCACGTCTGATGGCACGGGACCAATTGGGGCGGGATTTCTTTGCCCGTGGTCAGACCCACGAAGTGCAGCGCATCCGTCGTGTGACCTATACCGCGACCTTGCTGGATTTGATGCAGGGCTATGCCCGCATCCGCACCCGCGATGACTTCCGACCCTTTGTGATGGACCGCGATTCCGTTTTCACCATGGAACAGGCCTTGGAACGGATGCGCGGGCTGATTGGCTATGCGGGGGACTGGGGCGATTTGATGAGCTTCCTGCCCGAGGGCTGGGAAAGTGATCCGGTGCGCCGCCGTTCCGCCACAGCGGCCACATTTGCCGCTTCGCTGGAACTGGTGAAAGAGGGCCATCTTGAGATCAGGCAAAGCGCGATGTTCGCCCCGATCCAGTTGCGCAAGAAGGATTAGTATCGTGTCAGAAGATATTGATGAAAAGGAAGAAAGCCTGTTTGAGGCACCACCAATGGCCGAGCAAGAGCGGATGTTGGAAGCGGTGTTGTTTGCGACGTCAGAGCCTGTCACGCTGAAGGAACTTGAAGGGCGGATGCCGCATGGCTGCGACGCGGCAGAGGCTATGGTGTATCTGCGCAAGCGCTATGACGGGCGCGGCGTACAGGTTGTGAAGGTGGGTGATGCCTATGCGATGCGCACCGCCTCTGACCTTGGGTTTTTGATGCAAAAGGAAACGGTCGAGGTGCGCAAACTCAGCCGCGCTGCGATCGAGACTTTGGCGATCATCGCCTATCACCAGCCCGCAACCCGCGCCGAGATCGAAGAAATTCGCGGCGTGTCAGTGTCGCGCGGCACCGTCGATCAACTGCTTGAGATGGAATGGATCAGATTTGGCCGCCGCAAGATGACGCCGGGCCGCCCTGTGACCTTTGTGGTGACGCAAGAATTCCTTGACCATTTCGGACTTGAAAACGCCCGCGATCTGCCGGGGCTCAAAGAACTCCGTTCTGCCGGGTTGTTGGAGAACCGCCCGCCACCGGGCAGCCTGCCGATCATGGGTGAGGGTGAGGACGAAGAAGAAACTACAGAAGGTCAAAGCGAGCTTTTTGAAGATTAATATGCTTTTTGGAAAACATGATTGATGATTTGTCAGCTAACGCATTGAAATCTTTGATTTTAGGCAGCTTTAGGTGATTTAAGGTTTTCTGAAAGTGAAATAATCAGGCAAAGGCCTGAAAATTGCCGCATTCCATGCTATATTAAGCGGTGAGGCAAAAAAGGATCAGGCAATGAACCAGATTATCAACATGATCATCCGTCAGGTGATGAACCAATTGGTCAGACGCGGCGTGAGCGCTGGTTTTGATCAAGCGGGCAAGATCGGCAAGCGCCGTCAACAGCCGCAGGGCGCGATTGACGACTACGGCAACCCGGTGCAGCCACAAATGACCCGCGAAGAACGCCAAGCCCGCCGTCAGGCACGTCAGGAACGGCAGTTGAACACTGGAAATGCAAAGCAGTCGATGAAGGCCGTGCGCCGGGCTACTAAATTTTAAAATGTTTCGAAAGCTTTAGACCCTGACCTTGATAATTTGATGCGATACCGACGCCGTAAAGCTGCGTGGGCACTTTTGCCATGCGCTCATAGACCAATCGCCCAACCACTTGACCATGCTCCAGCACAAAGGGTGCCTCATGGCAGCGGACCTCAAGCACGCCGCGTGATCCGGCCCCACCTGCATCAGCATAGCCAAAGCCGGGGTCAAAAAAGCCCGCATAATGCACCCGAAACTCACCAACCATCGCAAGGTAAGGGGCCATTTCAGCGGCATACTCGGGGGGGATCGTCACCGCCTCGCGGCTGACCAGAATATAAAAGGCGCCGGGGTCCAGTATGATCTGGCCATTGTTGCTGTGCACCTCTTCCCAGTAATGCGCTGGTTCATAATAGCCAATGTTATCAAGGTCGATGACGCCTGTGTGGGGTTTGGCACGGTAGCCGACCAGCGTTGTACCGGGCAATTTCAAGTCCACAGAGAACCCCAAGCCATCATCAATCACCGCAACGCCATCCACCAGAGGTGTCTGCGCGTGAAGGGCGCGCAGGGCGTCATCGCTCAGCACCGCATCGCCGTGGCCAAAGCGGATTTGGTTCAGCCGCATGCCCGGACGCACCAGAACGGAGAAAGACCGGGGGCAAATCTCTGCATAAAGCGGGCCGTTGTAGCCCGTCGCCACACGGTCAAATTCAGTGCCGCCATCGGTGATGGTGCGCGTCAACAGGTCAAGCCGCCCGGTTGAGCTTTTGGCATTGGCCACCGCAGAAACACCAGCAGGCAGGGCAAGGTGTTCCATCAACGGAACCACATAGACGCAGCCTTTTTCCAGAACAGCGCCTTGGGTCAGATCAACCCGGTGCATTTCAAACTCGGCCAGCCGGTCAGCGACCTTTGCACCTTTGCCCGCAAGGAAAGATGCCCGAACGCGGTAGGCAACAGTGCCAAGCCGTAGATCAAGGCTGGCGGGTTGAATTTGTGCGGGAATCACCGCCGGATCAGCGTGGATTGCGCCATCCGCGATCATCGAAGAAATCTGTTGGTTGGGAAGTACGCCATTCACCGAAACGGTCATCTGGTGGGGCCTTTCGCAATTACAAACGCCCGCATCCACAGGAGGCGGGCGTGTTGTTGATGTTTGGTCGGGCTAGCAGGACTCGAACCTGCGACCTTCCGTCCCCCAGACGGACGCGCTACCAGACTGCGCCATAGCCCGACTTGGGGCGGTACATAACCAATCTTGCATCGCGTGCAAGAGGGAATTGCCAGATAGGGCACCGCGGGTATCAGTCTTTGGCGGGGGGAGGGGTGGCACCGCGACGGCGCGCCGCCATCGAATCGCGCAAGATCGTGAGTTTTTGCAATGCGGCCTTGGCTTTGCTGGCGTTTCGCGGGGCAATTTTACGGGCGCGGAATGCGGCTGTCAGTGCGGCTGGGGCCGCAGGAAAGTCGGCCTCGGCGGTAAAGGCGGGCAGGTTGATGACACGCGGTTTTTTGACTTCGGGGGCAGGGGGTGCAGGCTCTGCCTTGGCGGGCTCGGGTGCTTCTGTCTGTGCCTCTGGTTCGGCATCGACCTTAGGTTTCTCAGCGGTGGTATCCTGATCTGCCAAGGGACGTCGCAGGAATGCGGGCAGGGCCGCCACGGGGGCGGGCTCTTCCTTGGGTTCTTGTGCAGGTTCGTCAGGTTTTGAAACAGGTGGTTCAGGTTCAGTCACCGGTTCCGGTGCGGCCGCCGCTTCGTCGGTTTTTTCAGGCTCTGGGTCAGGGGGGCTAACAATTTCCGGCTCAGCAGCAGATGGCTCTGCCACAGCGTCGGGTTCAGGTTGTTTTTCTTGACCCTTGCCTTCAGCTTGTGCGTGGGTTTGCTTCTCTGGCTCTGGCTCTGGCTCTGGCTCTGGCTCTGGCTCTGGCTCTGGCTCTGGCTCTGGCTCTGGCTCTGGCTC